>NZ_JAFBFH010000001.1 GCF_016909185.1 Siminovitchia thermophila
CGCCGTTCTCCGATATGATATAAGTTTCATTTCGATTCCCCCTCGATAATGTCGTTATACTTCGTCACGTGCCGACCATAGGTGTAAAT
This sequence comes from Siminovitchia thermophila, assembly GCF_016909185.1. Taxonomy (GTDB): domain Bacteria; phylum Bacillota; class Bacilli; order Bacillales; family Bacillaceae_C; genus Siminovitchia; species Siminovitchia thermophila. Next base: position 90 of record NZ_JAFBFH010000001.1, read on the forward strand.
CTCCATAACATTGACCGCCGATACCATAGCGTAGAGTTCGCGCTTTAGATCGTCATTGTCCGGCTCCTGGCGCAATATGTTCGCGGTAGCCCGGATATGCTCACGTAATGACTCAATCGCATGATCCATTATTTCGATACCTCCTTGCCTTCGCGCATATTGCCGATGAAGTAACCGAGAAAGAACGTTCCGAATGTAGCAAATAATACTGTCATTAGTTCCATTTTCGATGGCCTCCCTTTTTTTACTCTTATACGTTTAAGAGTATATTAAGAACAAAACGAAAGTCGAATTATCTCGACCAAAATAAACTCTTAAACGCCTATGCGTATATTGAATATAACACTGTCGAAAAACGCTGTCAACACTTTTTTTAAAAATAATTTGATAAACGTATAAGAGTATAATAAAATTAACGAAAACCCAACGAAAGCGAGGCGAAAAAGTTATGGATGATTATCGCAAAAACTTTTTAGTCGGCGAAGATGCCGTCAAAGCATTAGAGGAATACGACGATACAGAAGATCACTTATACGATCGTGTTCGAGTAGTCATTCACTTAAAGCAGCGCATGGCCGAGCGCGCGTTAACACAAATGCAGCTGTCGGAAATGTCCGGAGTAAGACAGGCGACAATATCGCAGCTATCACGTGGCTATGTCGAAAGATTGCATATACCAACGCTAGAAAAGATTGCTTGGGCGCTCGGCATCGAAGATATAACGCAATTAATAACATTTGAACTCGAGAGCGAAATAATGAACATGGCGAATCCGTACGGAATTGAATACGACTATCCGACGAAGAACAAACGAAAGAACAGCGCGACCCGGCCCGAAGGCTAGGTCGTTATTATTTTATCGAAGTCCTCGTACTCGGCGCCGCATATATATATTCACCCGTCCGAAGTCCGATTATGACCGCCTTTTTAAACGTTTAAAGCCTTCCGATACCTAATACACTAGCGAAACATTACGACTTCTAAAAAGGCGGGTATACCCCCGTTATTTGATCATAAAATTGAAGCTAAGCCGAAGTGATCTGAAATATCCCGTATCAAAACGGCAGATGGTGTGCGCTGTTCGAAAAAGGAGGCCCCGACCCCTCGATTTTTAAAATTCCGGCGGAAAATATTTCGATATTTGCATTTCCATTTTATGGTATCGAAATATTTTTTTACTTCGCGTTTGTCAGGGTTACTTGGTGCGGCCAGCCAGCGTTACCCTCCCCCGCCGGTCTTTTTTTTATTCTCCCGCCTTACATAAAAAGAGACAGCCGCTTATTTTTCGGCTGCCTTTTCTTCCTTCATTCTTGCGTATAATGTCGCACGCTTGACGCCTGTTATCTTGCATATATCTGTGACGCTTAGACCGTTGTTTGCACGGTCTTTCATTAGTTCGATAGCCTTCCGTATATCTCGCTCGTTACTGCTTGCCGGTCGTCCCATATGCTTGCCTTGCGCCTTTGCTCGTTCCCTTCCTTCGGTTGTTCTTTCGACGATTAATGACCGTTCAAACTGCGCAAAGCTGCCGAGTATGTTAAACATAAGTTCTTGCATAGCGGTAATCTTTCCGCCTGTTTTAAACGTCATATCATCCTGAATAAATACGACACTAACGCCCTTCTCGTTTAGCTCCGATACAATCTTATTGAGGTCGGTAATCGAGCGGGCCAATCGGTCTATCTTCGTTACATACACCGTATCTCCTGCCCGTACATTGTCGATCATGTTAGCGAGTTCCTTCCGTGGTGCTGTCGATGTTCCCGTAACCTTCTCGACATATAGACGCTCGCAGCCTTCCGCCTTTAATATCGCCTCTTGCGTTTCTAAGTCCTGCCCTACCGTCGATACACGCGCATATCCTATTTTCATATCCGATAACCTCCGTCTAAAAGTCTGCTATATTCTATACGTTTAATTATAGACTAACTTCTAGACGGTTTCAAGCGGTATTTTCGAATAAATCTAGGCATATTTCGGAAATATCTATAAGTTAACACTTTTAGACGATGTGTACGTTTTGGGGGACAATAACATTATTTATAGTGTTTAACGGAGTCTAAAGCGTTGACTATGCCGCGCGTAACCGCCTTGCGGCTGGTGAAAGTGTCGGTTATAACCGATATAGTCCGATGAAAAACAGCATAAAACCGGAACTAATCGGAAGCCTAAATCGCAAGCCTACTAAAGGCACTCGAAATAGTTCCTTCATTATGTGTCGAAAATTAAGCCGTTTTAGTCCGCTTGCGATTGTTAATTTCCGATATAATGCTGACCCCGTGAGTTTTCGGAGTCCTAGCGCCTTGAACGCCTCGCCTGACTAACGGACTGCCTGACGACGATTTTACGTTGCATCACGTTGCATGCTTTCGGTATACCTTCGGAATAATTCCTTCATTAAAGCGTCAAGTAAAACGCCTTGACATACGTATGCAACATTATCGCTTAATATAGGAGGTTATCGAAATGGCAAACGAAATAAAAGGCGGTGGTAATCACGATCTATCGACGGACAAACTGTCGCAAGACCTAAACGTAATCACCGCAGAAATTAACGCATACCAGCGTGTGGCGGGCGAAGCAATATTCGAGATTGGTAGGCGATTGAAACACGTTAAGGAAAACGACTTGGCGCACGGAGAGTTTATGGAATGGTACGAGTCTATTGGATTAACGAAAGACTTCGTTAGCAAAGCAATAAAGGTCGCTGAACAGCTTTCAAAATTCGAGACGTCACGAAATATCGGAATGGACGCCTTATATCTTATCGCAACCCTTCCGCCCGAAAAGCGAGAAGTCGAACACGTCACGGATAAAGGCGAAATGAAGAAGCCCGAAGAAATGACCGTACGCGAACTACGCGAATTAAAGAAGGCTTTAAAACAGGCGGAAGCCGAGCGCAGGGAACGCGAAAGACTTTAATGATTCGATCTCGCCCGCAAGTACCTCCGCTTTGGCTTGCGCTTTGGCTGGCGTGGATTCTGCGGAAGGCTTGGCGATTTCGTATGTTAGGGATACCGGTAAATCCTCGATAAGATTCTCGCCTTCGGGACAATTTGTCCCAATGACTAATTTATATCGTTGAATTAAACGAGTCGCTTGTCGTCTTTCCATCCCGATATATTGAAGCCATTTACCGAATACCCCCTCGTGCCTTCCTCCTTTTTTAGATAACTCCTGCTGCGCCTCGTACAACTCACGTCCTAATTCCGTATAAGCCTTTCCGACGATCTGCCGCATGTTTGATTCTTTCTGGCGGAGGAAGTCTGCGGTGTCTCCGTCTAGTTGATCGTATTGAAACTTTGTGATTTCGTTTGTCAATTTCGTTTACCCCCCCTATATAAGCGTCAGGCCGCGCCGCCTACCTTTCTTTTATTTTTAATTTTCTTTTTGGAAGTTCTTCCTTCGAATAGATACCTTATATCATATTATCGGAGTATTAGTTCCTTCGAAATGTGTTTATTATAGATACGTTCCGACCAAACTTGTTTGGGCGGTATGTTTTATCTTGTTAAAGATAGTTCTCGTTAAAAGATGATTCTTGTTAGTGTGACGCCTGTCCATGTGAGCTACATCCGCACATGGTTACTCGTCACATAGTCGCTCCGGCTCCGCTTCAAATATGCTTAACTGGCTTATCGGCAGTACCGTATAGCGCGTATTTTCCCACGTACCACCGTCCGAACGCTTGCGTGTAGTTTCGATCAGCTTTCGACCTTGCCACCGATAGTCGACGAGGATGAAGCGGAATACTTGCTTATCGCTGAGAACGTTGAAAGGCGAGGACAAGCTGAAACAGATCCGATCAAGAAGTCGAGAATAGCGAATTTCTTGCGGGAATATTGGGGCGTTAGGCGAGGAGGGGATATGGCGGGAGCGAAAGACCAAAATGGGCTTTCGGATATAGGAGAGTTTATCGGAGAGAAATCTCTAACAGGCACAAAACGAGTCCTAAAACTCCACGATCTCATCCCGCAACTCCAGCGTCTAGTATCCGCGGGCAAACTCGGAACGACAGCGGGCGAGCAATTAGCGCATTTAACGCCTTCCGGTTGCTCGTCCGCCTTCATCTGCGTATATGCCCGATTAATCGAATACTCTCCGTTGAATACCCGCTCGAATAGGTCGGGGCGGTTGCGGTAGACTGCAATAAGGTAAGTCATACTCGACCGCCCAATCCCCGCCTTTTTAGCTAATTCTTCGGCAGTATCCCGACTTAACTTACTTTTTGCCAAATCTGGCAAAAGGTCATTTCTATTTCCTTGACCAACTTTTGCTTCTTGCGACATCTCTTCATAAAACAATCTAACGACTAGCGCCGCCCGTTGTCCCGACTTTAATTCCGGAACCTGTAATATATTGTTCGTCATATAGGAAGGAACGCCGTCGTCCGTCACATCTTCGAATATTACTTTTACATCCTTTATTCCAAGCTCTTTCGCCGCTCTGAAGTGATATATATTCCCAACTACCTTAAATCCTTTAGTAGCTATAATTGGATGATGAAGCCCAGCCTTTGCGATGTTGGCGACAAATTCCGACCATTTCTTCTTGCTCATTGGCGGAGAGTATTCCGCCTGCTTGCTGTGTTCTGTTAGTTGTGACGTTGCTACTTCAACAACTTCTGTTATCTGCTCGTCGTTCTTTTTAAATTCGATTACGTTTCCCATTACGCTACCTCCTTTATTATGTAGCCGTCGATAATCTCGTAAACTTGTCCGCAATCTGACGTAAATGTTCCCGTCCATGCGGACGTTGTTTCTGCGAATGTGCCTTCGATGATTGGTGTTCCCTCTGCCTCTAGACTTGCTTCGTAAATCGTATGCACTAAGATTCCTTTTTCGACAACTAATATTCTATTATCCATTTATTCGTTACCTCCTGTTAACTTTTCGTATCTTTCGACTAACTTAAATAGTATATTACAACATATTTTTTTAAGTGTCAACACCTAAAAATAACTTTTTGTATTTACATATTAATTTTTCGTAACTTTAAGTGTACTTTTCATTCACTTGTGCTATAATGTAAGTGGAGGTGATAGTTGTGAGAGAAACGAAAATTAGTTACATGCCTTTAGAGATACTTCTCCTTAAGAAAGGTAAAAATAAACAATATCTAAGAGAAGTATTAAAAATCGCACCGTCAACAACCTCTAGAATTTCTAAGAATGAAATAATATCATTGGACATTATTAAAAGAATCTGCGATCACTTCGATTGTCAAATTCAAGACGTTGTACAATTCGTAAGAGTTTCCGAAGAAGAGGACGAGGCTTAACTGCTTCGTCTTTTTCTTTTGCCCGCGCCGTTCACCTTTTCTTTTTATTTGAAGAACTTCCTCCGAATAGATACCTTATACCGTATTATCGAAATAATTAACATCTTCGAAAAAATCTGTATTAGATAGTTCCCGTGAGAAGCGATAGCTTCGAACGGTATGTTTTATCTCGTTAAATAATAGTTCTTGTTAAAACCTAGTTCTAGTTAGTGCTATCCCCACCCATGTCGGCTACCCTTGACACGGCTGTAGGTTGCATGGACGTTAAATCCTCCGGCTCTGCTTCGAATATCCTTAGCTGGCTGATCGGCAGTACCGTATAACGCGTGTTATCCCACGTTCCTTTATCGGTGCGCACTTTGACAGCTTCGACCAACGGACGCCCCTGCCATCGATAGTCGACTAGCTTTCGGATGCGCGCGCTCGCTGCCTGCCTACTCACGCCAAGCCCGCTCGGCTGATATTTTCGGGAACTAATCGGAAGGATCCGGGAAATAAAACAGCATAGTGGCGTAGCCTTGCTCGATAAACTGGACGTACAGGAAATAATCGAGTAAGACTTGCTTGTCCGTTTAAAATCGGCTATTATTGCAGTAACCGTAATAAGAGAACGTGTAAGGCTTTATAAACCGATTGAGGCAGCGTTAGGCTAACGACAGGCTTTACGGACATTTGCGACTAAAAGCGAGTTTCCTAAACCGTGCGTCGCAGGTTCGATTCCTGCCGGGGCCGTACCTAAAAAGCCAGTAACAGCAAGGGGTTCAGCGTTTATGCTCCCTTGCTTTTTTTGTTACCATTGACAAAGTGGCACGTATTGGTCACCTTTCGTCTAAAAACGGTCAAAACCAACATTTGTGTTTTAAGCCAATAATGCTAGAAACAAAGTTGAACTCACTCACATTTTGATATTCATTCAGGATCGTGAACAAGTGGATCAAAAAATCGTCTCATCAGGCTAATTGATAACATACAGGAGATTTCATAAAAAACCTCTCTTTTATGAGGAATACTCGAAGCTGACGATTAAATCGCATTTAATGAAATCCTTGTCGTTTTTATTTAATGATAGGCAATTGCACATATGACAGATGGTTCCCTTGATGATAAACTCGTTGTTTGGCCTTTAGGAAATCAATATCTGTTGCAGGATCTTTTCCGGTATTGGAGTTTGGAAAAATATAGTTATCCGCACTGGAAGTTATCGTTAAACGAATCCGGTGTCCTTTCTTAAAGGTATTGGCTATTTTCGATGTGCGAATAACATATTCTTCCACTTTATTTGGTTCAAGCAAAATCTCTCGTTCAAAACCTTTTCTGAATCGGGCACAAAACACACCATCCACTAGTTGAATAGAATTGCCTTTCGGGTCAACATCTGTTAGGCGAACAATCCAATCCGTATCTTTGGCAGAGCTGGAGGCGAATATTTTCACATAAATGTCCCCGGCAATCGTTATTGGTTTATCCAAAGGTGCGGAAGTGTAAACTAGTACGTCCTCTCTTTCTTCCACTTCTTTATAATTGGCCGGGACGCCAATTTCATTTTCCGATAGATCAATCAAGTGCGGAGCCGGGTTTTCCGGATCATATACAAATTCATCATACCCCTCCTGGACAGATGAATCGAACAATAGAGTACCATCCCCATAGGAAGATTTGGCACTGCTTTTGCTGCTTACATACATATTAGTCCATTCAACATTTTCAGGAGGCCATTGTTTGGCTGTCACCCATTTGTTTTCGCCGATAACATAATATTCGACGATTGGGCCGCCATCAATTCCATTATTAATTCCTTTTAGTTTCCGATCAAACCATTGCAGATAGTAAAAATCCATATCATAACGAAGCGCATTATTACCGAAAGCAACGCCTTGGATATCACGGGTCGTATTTGCATCATGCATCCACGGCCCAAGAATAATCTTCTTATCATTGTCGGCATAGTCTTGTACTACTTCAAGCGCTTCCGTCGTTCCCATCCCGTTATCATCATACCATCCTGATATGATCATGGCGGGTACCTTAATATTTGCTTTATATTGATACCAATCCGACTTTGACCAAAAATCATCTTTCGCAGGATGCGCCATCCATTCGTTCCAAAAAGGGACTTCTTTTCCCAATGCATTTTTCGGAATATTTCGTAATGGACGAGTGTTCAAAACATCATCCCAATCTGTACGAAGCATATTTTCCGGCTTAAATTCTTTTTCAGCCATTGCAAAGGCCCAAGCAAGCGTGCCGGATACGAAAGTACCCCCTTTTCTGGGGATATCGATAAAAGGACTTCCGGCGGTAACAATACTGACTAAGGCCTTTAAATGAGGATTGCCGCTGGCTGCGGCAGCCCATTGAACATACCCGCCATAAGAAGCACCGACCATCCCGATGTTTCCGTTACACCAAGGTTGCTCGGCAATCCAATTTAACGTATCATCGCCATCTTCTATCTCTGAATACATAGGGAGCCATTCACCTTCTGAATCTTGTCTTCCTCGCGTATCCTGGATAACGACGACATAACCACGTTGAATGAAATCCACATACGATCGTTTGTATATCATTCGTCCATAAGGCGTCCTTACTAAAATAACCGGCTTTGGTCCCTCAAGTTTACTTGGAACCCATACATCTGTAGCCAATCTAATATGATCCCTCATAGCCACCATAAAGCTCCCGAGATGTTCAATACCGTATGTTGCTTTCGATACTTTTGGGTGATCCCAAAGTTTTATAGGTGTATTTGCTTCATATCCTTCCTTAACCAAAACACTGCAATTGATCCTCGAAGGGCATATAAAGGCAACTGGTTCTCCATCTGCCAGTACTATATCGAGCGGAAACTTTTTCTTTCTTTCAACCCATACGCTTTTATCTTGCTCAAGTCTATGATAAACAGCCCCCCAGGACGTGACCACCTGCTGTTTTTCTGTTTGAAAAATATTCCTGTATTCATCCAGACGCTCCCAAATCTCTCGCGGATTTATATGGTAGTAATCTTCCAGTGCCTTTGTTTGTGTGTCCGTTAAGCTTACCTGATCATCCCATTCGTTTGTCATAACGTTCCTTTCTCGAAATAAGACCCCGTCACTTTGAAATGTCAATGTCGCATCATGAATTCCCGACCGATATAACCGATAGGTCACCATTTAATCTCCTCCTATTTTTAGGCATCGATGATACATTTAATGAAGTATGTACGCCAATCCCCAAATAATTGCCAAGCACCGAACCGATGACTCCTAACACAATGGCAAGGCTAACGAGCGCTCGCCACTTAGCTGAAGCCGCAACTAACGCAGAAGTTGCACCATCCGCGATTGATGCAGCAATGGAAATAATGACATATTGGTATCACTATTAAAGATACGACATAAGACTGCATGCCATATAAGCGAAAAGATCACAACAACAAAGCAATAAGGGTTTAATACATCTTCCCAATCATTAAAAGACAAGAACGATCACATTACTCTAAAATATAATATCTGTTCATATTGCCAAAACGGCAAACCTTCTTCTTGAAAGAGGTTGTCCTTTTGTTGCATTAGGAAAAGGAGTACCTTCAAGATTCTGTAAAAGTTGTTTGATGAAATATTTTAAAAAGATTATTTTCACACCTTTCCACAACTTGCTATTTTGCGTTATGATGAAATCAATGCATGGTTGTAGAGCTGTTAGATTGAAGAAATGGCCCAAAGACTTTGCTTCGTACCGAAACCAGCCAGGTTCTCGCTACTTCCACTTGTTGCTAAAAGCAAATGGTTCGATTTCATGATCAAACTGCTAGTTGGAGGTTAAGGGAAAGAACCCGTTTATAGCATTTCTGGTACTCTTATTCAAATCAATCATGAGTATTGCATTCAATATGAAGCAAAGGAAGGTGCCGTTATGTTTGAAGCTACCATTCTCATCATTATTTTCATTTCTTTTTTCATTTTTGCTATCGTATTGTCAAGAGGAAAAGGAGCATTTTTGATTGCGGGTTATAATACAATGTCTGACAGTGAAAAAGCTCAATACGATGAAGTGGCTTTGTGCAAATTTATGGGGAAAATCATGTTTGGCGTTTGCTTGAGCATCTTATTGTTGACATTAAGTGAGGTGTTAGGGAAACAAGTGTTGTTGATTATAGGTCTTATTTTACTATTTACCCTTATTATTTTTGCCTTGGTGTACTTAAATACAGGCAACAGATTCAAAAAGAAAGCTTAATCTTCGATTTACAACACATGCGTCGTTTCATTTTTGAATCAGGTCTTAAAAAGGAGAATGAAATAAACTGAATAAATGAATAGTTTTTTCATACTCGGAGTTATCGTGTATTTTCTACTATCTGGGTTATTCAAAGTTTACATAATAAAAATCTCCATACGTGAGATGTCTCTAATCATTCATGAAATCATGTATTGTTATGCATCTGCCATCTGATATAACAATATCTTGATCATCATGAACATGAACTACTCTCACTTGACTGGGATCGTCAAAACAAGGGTTTTTTGTTTTTCTATTATATACAATATCGAATTGTATATCGCTCATTTGCGCAAGTTTACTTACTACTCTGAAGTTATTGTAATCTACTGAAAATGGCCGCCATTGATTTAGGGTAAAATAAGATCGTTTTAATTCGGAAAAGCGCTCAATAACGTCCTGACGCGAGATTTTAAACATGTCTATCTCAACCGCAATCATTCGATTACCGAGATTTCGTCTCTGCCAATTCATACATGCACTGGATGATTCGCTATTAATCGCTTTTTTTGTAGGATGACGATTCATTTCCCAATGAAAAGATTGCAGTTTCTTGGCTAACTCAGGCAACGGTATGTTGGCAAAGTTGCCATCTCTTTTTGCCATAGCGATTTCTGTTATTTGTGTAACATCTGTTCTAAAAAGAATGGTGACAAACGGAACCCCTTATCGGTGGCTGATCTGGTTTAAAAGCGCCTACGTTTCGTAATAGCTGTTCGACAATGGTTCATCGGCTTTCACTCCAGCCGCCAAACTCAATACTTTGGGATGAAACGTATTCTTATCTCCATATATGAGCGCCCCAATATTGCCTTTTGGAAACTTGAAAAAAGGATGAGGATTCTCGTCCAAATAACGATAAATCGCATTTGTTTGATAATAATTTCCCATTGAATAACCCCCTTTAAAATAGAAACACCCTTAGACATGATTCGTCACTAAGGGTGAATTTTCCTGCTCTTCCTATTTTATTCTATGCGTGATTTTTCCCACCAATCACGAACTGTTTGATCAACAACCCCATAACTGATACCCAACTTGCCAAAATATTTTTGAGCACATTTGACTTGGGAACTATTCAGCCCGCCTTTCAAATCTCTAATGAATTCAAGCTTTACTTCTCCCTCTTTTTCTAATCTGACCATTCCCCAGCCGGGTTTATAATTGCCAATCACTTTTGGGAATTTTATTTTAAAATGGGGCGGGAATTTAAAATAAAGCTTCGTGTTGTCCGCATCAGGTATGACTCGTTTCAACATAAAGTCACGTTCAACATCTGAATCAACTTGCACTTTATCATATAAGCTGTTTATCCCGCCCGCGATCAACTGCTTCTGCGGACATTTCCTAGTGATAGGAAATATTGCATTTACATCATACAATGGCTCCGCCATTACCGTAAATTCAATGTTTTCGGCGATGTGGTTACGGGAAACTTCCTGAATCCGGGATAAAAACTCACGAATCCAGCCCTCGGGGTTTTTCCATATAAGCTTTCTTTTTTCAAGATCCATTTTTTTAAATATCGTTATGATTGTTTTTTTTGTTAAATTTGTTTCTTTTGCCGCCCTCTCTATTAAGTTAGGTATAGGGTATTTTTCACTGAAAACTCTCGTTTTATTTTTTTCAATATGACGGATTTTTTCAGTGTGAAATATGAATGGACTTTCTTTTGTGAGGATCTCCCCACCAGCAAATATAAGAGATTGTTCCTCACTTTTGCTGCTAGAATTGATTTCCGTAACGATGTGATGTTTCAGTCGGATATCATTTACTAGTTTATAGAGACTGTCCCCTTCCCGAACTGTTTCATTTCTCGTATAACGATTGCCGGTAGAATTTTGAAACGCAATGGTAATATATGCTTTTTCATCCCGGGTTTCTCTTAACACTATCTTGTATTGGTGCATGATAAACTTGGCGCGGGAAATTTCCATTGTCGGCTCGGGAAACTTGGTGGCATTTAACCTTTTCACACATTGATTGATGAGCTTTTCCGTATCAATGTTTATTTCATACTTTACTTTCTGATTTAATTTCGCCCAAAAATGTTGAAACTCAGAAGAAAGAAATAGTCTGTCATTGCGTTTAACAATGGCTTGCCGCGGCTTTTTTGGCTTCTGAGGAGGTTTATTTCCATCTTCTTCATATTCATGTTGCAAACTTGCCACGTAGTTCTCATAACTTTCATTGGCGATGACCGTGAGGATATTCATTTCATATTCCGCAGGCCTCTCCCCTTTTTGGTCTACAGCCAATCGTAATCCTCTTCCTATTTCCTGCCTTTTTTTGATGTTAGAAACAGTTTGATTTAATGTGCAGATTTGAAACACATTCGGATTATCCCAACCTTCTCTGAGTGCAGAGTGGGCAAAGATAAAAGAGACCGGTTCTTCAAAAGAAAGTAATTGTTCCTTTTTCTTCATAATTAATTCAAAAGCGGCTTTTTCCATTTTTCTTTCGGTTTGATTGCGGCCATTCGTGTCAACCGCTTCATCATCACTCGCCGTCTTGCCGGGCTTTGCAAAATAACCTTCTCTGACTTCACTCGGCTCCATATTGGAAAAAGAAGGAAATTTCGTCTTTAATCTGTTAAAACACTCATCAAACAACCTTCTAATAAGAGCCTCTTTACCGGTATAATTTTTCACTTTGTCGATAAAAAACAATGATAACACTTTAATTCCTTTTTCTTTCAATTCCTCTTGTTTAGCCATATGCACTTCAATCGTTTTTTCAATTTGTGCTCGAAAAATACTTTCTTTAGATGCAAGTGCATGATGAAAACTTAATTCAAACCCATTTTCAAACGAAACTTTTTTATGTTCGTCTTTTTTGCCATACTGGATTTCCGTCACTTTCAATCCGGCATAATCTTGTAATCCGGTGATCTTTTCTAGATCAGAACCTTGTCTTAACAAGATGTCTCTTTCCTTTTTTATTCCCTTATCCAATACATTCACTTTTACTTTTGCCGCTATCGGCTGGCGAACTATATCCATTAACCGGATTAAAGGAACATTAAAGTTGTCCAAATCAGATATGCCGATCACTTCAATTTGTTTTACAAGGTTATTTCTAAAAGCATCTATTGGTGTAAGGCGATAACATAAGTTGGGCGTCTCTTTATGGGTCGCCGAATATCTTAAGACAAATAAAGGTTTTAGTGTGCGGATGGCTTCCTTGGCTATTTTTGTATGAAAATTTTGCGGTTCATCCAATACAACGATAGGTCTCGTTTCTTGGACAAAATGAATGGGCTTTTTATCACCTTGTAATTGTTCGGTCATTTTATAAAAGTTATTGGAAGGTTTATTAAACGAATCCATTGTCATGATCATGACAGATAGATAGGGGGTTTCGGCATACTCGCGCAATTTGCCCAATTTAGCGCCATCATATTGAATCAAAGATATTTCTTCATTATCGTACAATGACGCAAAATGGGATTTTGTCATTTCAATTGTTTTTACCACACCTTCATAAATGGCTATGCTCGGCACAACGATCATGAACTTTTTATACCCATAGATTTTATGTAATTCATGAATGGTTCTTAAATAAACATATGTTTTTCCGGTGCCGGTTTCCATTTCGATTGTAAAATGCGGAATAGCAATAGGTTTGTCATGGTGAATGCCATTCAGAAGAGGTCCTTCATCGAGTTCTATTTTGGAAGAAAGCGAGATTTCGCTCCCTCTCTTTTCAAGATTGTTTTTCTGTTGGACTTGTTGCAGGTTGTGCAACAGAAGATGATAATCCAATTGTTCATCCAAGCCCGCATTAGTAACAATTTTATCATCTATATGGGTTGGCCAAAAATCAACGTTATCAAGTGTCGGTACTCCTTCAAAAAGCTTTACAACACTATTGATCGCATCAAGTTGATATTGTTGTTCAGAATCAAACTTTATTTTCAAATGTTGTCCCAATGATACTCTTCCTTTTTTAGAGTGTTTTTACATTTAACGTTTCAGATAAGACCATTTTTAATGTGTCGGTTACGGCATCGTCCAATACAATCAAAACATCCCCCTTGAATGGGATAAGATCATTGGCTGTATGTTCTTCCAGCTTCTTGTCCAGGCATATATATAAACTGTAGTCGACGCGGTCATGTGTAATCTTCCACACTTTGTTGTACCGCACATTTTTTAAAACTTCCCTATTGCTATCAAGGGGAAAACCTTGAACTAACAAAAGTTCGGTTATGACATTTTCTTCATTCCAGCCTGGAACGAGCGGTGAATAATCAAACCGTTCTTCCAATTCTTCAATACGATCACCGTCAAAATCAGACCATTGTCTAATATTTGTTTTCCCTAAACCAAAAACCTTAAATCCGCAATCAGAAACGGCTCCCCTTTGCTTTATACATGTCGCGACTTCCATTAACCTTTTCTTTGTTATTTGGGAAATAGTGTTAAATCCGGATTTTCTAGCTGCCGAATTTTTGGCTGTTTCTTCGGGAACCTGAACCAAAATAAATCTTCTTCGGGTATGATATTTTTCATTTAATTCATAGACTGCATGACCCGTTGTGCCTGATCCCGCAAAAAAATCTAATATGATATCATCTTCCTCAGTAAAAAAGTGTATCATGTCCATAGCGAATCTATAAGGCTTTGGATTTTCAAAAGGCAGCCCCAGCTTGTTAAACAAATCATCGTCGCTTCCGCCATACCTGAGGATGGATGGGATATTTTCATATAAATATTCTTTTAAAAGATATTTTCTATTTGGTATTGTTTTTTCATCTTTCCCAAAGAGGATTTTATTTTCTTCCAATAATTTTCTCATTGTAGAGGGAGGATTTCTCCAGCCTCTTTGAGGAATCGCACAAGGTTTTTTAGTTTGGGGATGAATCAATGGAATAAAATAATGGTCAGGAGCCTGCTTTTTATTTGGCCAAGCCATTGAAACTGGACGATATACATCCCCATTTTCATCAATAAATTTATAAGCGGCTTCCCCGCCCGATAGATCATCTTGGGTTTGTAACCATTTTTTATATTCTTCATTCACAGCGTCCAAATCATATTCTTTGATATGTTCTTCCAGAATCGATTTGGGTAATGTATATTTTTGGGCCACTTCTTGAAGGTCATCCGGCAAACTTGTCTTGCCAAGCTTGCTGAATAGCTCCTTCGCTTTTCGAATCATTTTTTCAGCGTTTCGTTTGGGTCTTTTTATTTCATGTTTTGCCAGCAAATAATCCTTATTTCTGGCGTAGACTAATATGGATTCATGTTGATAAGCAATGCCCGTAGCATCCCCCTTGGGATTTCGCTTATCCCAAATGATATGTCCAAGTCTATTTTCTTCTCCAAATATTTCATTCATCAGCAATTCCAGATTGCTCTGTTCGTGTTCATCTATATGTATGGCGATAACTCCTTCTTTTTTAAGCAAAAACTTTGCCAACCGTAAACGCGGATACATCATATTTAACCAATTAGTGTGAAATCTGCCGCTCGACTTGGGATTGCTCGTTAACACTCCTTCTTCGTCCGCTTGTCCGGTTTTCAATAAATATGAGTGTACAGACTCTTTGTATTCATCTTCGTAAATAAAATCATTCCCGGTATTATAGGGGGGATCGATGTATATGAACTTCACTTGTTCTCTATAGCTTTTTTGCAGTATGCGGAGAACCTCCAAGTTTTCTCCTTCAATCAAGATATTTCTGGTATTTTCAACGTTTATCCCTTCATGTTTCATAGGATAAAGTGAACCTGTAAATGGTTTTGCAGCCAGTTTTTTAGCTTCCACTTTTCCGGGCCATTTTAACTCATAAAAGCCGTCTTTTTCCGAAGAAAGATCCAGAATATGTAATTCTTCTTTTAATATTTCCAGGTTAAAAGTTCCATCAGTAAACGCTTCTGGAAATAATTCTTTTAATACATCTATTCTTTCTTGATCAGACCTTTCGGGTTTATTGAGTTTTTCTATAGACATTAGCGTATTCGCCCCTATTAATTGATGTTCTTATTGTAAAATATATCATCAGTGAGAATGTCCGTTCGCATTTCATTATAACAATAATTTGCTTTAAACAACAAATGCGTATTATTTTCATTATACAATCATAAACGGCTGTCAATATAAGTTTGCGGTAGCGGACCGAAGGGAGCGTACAAAAGAATGTAGCCAAGGTAACCAAATTTACCGGGCTTCGTAAATGGGTCCGTGCCTCTGAGACCAGCTTTCGGTTATGACTAAACGGAATTCGGAATTATCTTTCATCTTTCGGTCCAGAATAGGTTTTTTCACTACAATTGCTAAACGATTGCCATCGTTTAACAAAACCACTAGACAAATACCCATTTTACGAAAAATAGGTTTCATGTTTTTTCCTGGGTCATATGGTGTATAAACACAAAGCAAGGAAGGTGATCTACATGCATCATTATGGCTACCATGGTTATCCAATGCATCATTACGGATATCCAATGCACCATCACGGGCATCATCATCATGGCCACCACCATGGGCACCACCATTGGCATCATCATGGATATGAATTGGATCAAATGCAATTTCAACATCAGGGGATACATCCCTATTCCATGCACCATGCCCACCCTCACCACCACCATCATATGTATTAAAGAGCATCATGAAATCAATAAAGAGAAGAACTATTTTTTGAGCGCTTTTACAAGGCGCTCTTTTATTTATCATGATCGCCAGGACTCCCGCTTTAACAAACATTGCGTTGCTTTTTAATCATGGCTCACTATCTATAAACGGTTATCGTCTCGAGGACGGTTAGGAGGTTGAGCAATTGAATGAACATTTCCGCCATTTTATTCAGCCCTGTCGTGTTCCTTTTCTTTGTTTTCCCGCGAACGGCTTGTTGATGTTGCTAGCTTGACAGCCGAGTGTGTCGTTTTAGATGGAGCGGCAGATTGTGATAGAATCCCTCTGTCTTGTACCTTGGTGGATCATCATCATCGCAAAGGCCCACGGCAAACGATACAAAACTGAAACGCATTTTTTTATGATGAATGTAATTCGGCGGCAAGCATACATATTGTATCAAGGAGGAATGCTCATGGAATTATGGATTACAATTGGATTAACAGGTGTGTTGGCGGCTATAGCGGGATTTCTTATTTATTACATTCGTACTGTGTTGGATTTTGATGACACACGTACAATTGATTCCTCCCCTTCAGATGAACAGAAAGAGAATGAGTAACATACCTCCCGCACAATTGTCCTAATATTTTTAAAAATGAGTTGACAATTAGGAATATGATGTTTATTCTATTAGCAAACGGGGTAATGATTGTACTAAACGATCACAAAACTGGGAGGGAACAACGTTGGACTTATCGGTTTTGATTGGACTGGTCGTTTTTTTAGCCGTAGTTGCCGGAGGACTCGTATTTTTTATCGGTTCTGCCCTTGATTTTGAAGATGCCAGGAAAGTCGATCGGCCCCCTTCTAAAGATTTACATCATGAAAATTAGAAATCAAAATCTCCTGCAGCCCGCAGGAGATTTTTTCTCTTCTATTTATCCATCTTTGATATAGCGTCCTTATATTTTTCATAAAGCCGCCCGACTATGACTCCCTTGTTCCCCGGCAGTTTGCATTTCATGAACTTGTGAACAGGGACGATTTCCTGGATGGAGTTGGTAAAAAATATTTCATCCGCCTCTTGCAGGACATTTTCTTTAAACAAGCCTTCTATAACGGGAATGTCTGCGGATCTAGCCAGCTTTAATATCAATTGCCTTGTAATCCCGTTTAAAATCCCTGTTTCCAGGGAGGGTGTGTACAACACACCCGCTTTTACCCAAAATAGATTGGAAGTAATGCCCTCTGCCAAATATCCTTCTCTTGTCAGAAAAATTCCTTCCCTATCGCGGTCAGGCCCCAGCTCCCTTTTCGCTGCAGCATTGTTGAAAAAGTGATGGGACTTCAGCCGGCTTTCCGTTTCCGGTGTATTGCGCCGCAGTTTTAAAATGACCGCTTCTTTTTCCTGAAGGGGAATGAGCGGGGGAAGCGATTTTTGAAAAATAATAACAGTTGGATCGATGTATGGCGCGGTTTGCAGCCCGATGTCACCTTCTCCCGCAGATACATTCATTCGGATGTAGGAATCGGGGAGGCCGTTTATCAGGCATAATTCCTGGATAATCGGCTTTACTTCTCCTGATGTAAATGATCTGTCTATCTCCAGCTCTTCTAATCCATGATTCAGCCTTTCTATATGCTCCTCCAATAAAAACGGCTTCCCGCCATAAGTACGAATCGTTTCAAAGACGCCCAATCCGTATAAATAACCGTGATCAAAGGGGGAAATAACGGCGTTTTCCTTTTTGATAAACTTCCCATTTAAAAATAAAACCATGTTATTTCACAGCCAATTCTATTGATTTCAGAAAGTTGGACAAAAGCCGTTTTCCTTCCCGGGTCATGATCGATTCTGGATGAAACTGGACACTTTCGACTGGCCATTCCTTATGACGGACAGCCATGATTTCTTCATTCTCGCTTTGTGCACTCACTTCCAAACAAGCTGGGAAGTCTGTCTTCTGGATAAGAAGTGAGTGATAGCATGTTGCTTGGAACGGATGATCCAGTCCGGCAAAAACGGATTTCCCGTCATGATGAATTTCTAATGTTTTCCCATGCAGCACATATTGTGAACCTCCAATTTCGCCTCCAAAAGCAACGGCAACCGCCAAATGTCCAAATCCAATGCCGAGGATGGGAACTTTCCCTAAAAAATGACGGATGATATTTACCGTTGTGCCCTCTTTGTCGGGAATACCCGCTCCTGATGAAAGAATGATAGAGTCAGGGGCCAGTTTGTCCATTTCTTCGATGGACGCATGAGCTGATATGACCGCCACTTCTCTTCCCGTAGCGCCAATCATCTGGACAATGTTATATGTGAATGAATCATCATGATCAATAATCAGTATCAACACTAATCCCTCTTTTCTCTGCCGCTTCCTTTGCTTTCCAAAGGGCTTCCGCTTTTTTCAATGATTCCCTATACTCCGCCGCCGGATCTGAATCAATGACAATTCCCGCCCCGGCTTGCACATGGCACATTTGTTCTTTGATTACCATCGTTCGGATCGTAATATTGAGATGGAGATCGCCGTTAAAGCCAATCCAGCCAAGTGATCCTGTATAGACCCCGCGTTTTATTGGTTCTAATTCTTCGATGATTTCCATTGTGCGAATTTTAGGGGAGCCTGTAATCGATCCGCCGGGAAATATGGCCTCGATGACATCATTTACAGTTTTGTCTGCGGACAGCTCGCCGCCTACATGTGAAACAAGATGCATGACATGGGAATACTTTTCGATGGCCAACAGTTCATCTACTTGAACAGTTCCGTATTCGCATATTTTCCCAAGATCATTCCGTTCCACATCGACAAGCATAATATGTTCCGCCCGCTCCTTTTCATTGGAAAGCAGTTCCTCTTGCAGGGCTTGATCCTCCGTTTCATTTGCACCCCGGGGCCTCGTTCCCCCAATCGGTCTTGTTCCCACATGCTTGCCATGTTTTTTGATTAACAGTTCCGGTGAGCCTGACACAATTTGAAATCTGGGTGTGTGAAAATACCCCATATAAGGTGAGGGATTCAGCTTTCGCAATTCATTGTATACCTGTATGGGAGGAACGGCTATTTTTTGGGATTGGCGCACCGTAAGGTTCACCTGCGAAACTTCGCCAGCTTGAATGTATTGTTGCACCTTTTGAACGGCCGCCTTAAACTCCTCTTCCGTGAAGGAAACTTGCATATCTTGATCATCCGCTACGGGTTTGTCAAAGACGGATTCCTCAATGGCCGGCTTGGAAGCTTCCATCCACTCATGTTTTATTCGGGTAATCGTTTCCTCTGCCTGTCCGTGCTTCAATGCCATTAACCAGAGAGTCTGCTCCTCGTGGTCAAAAACAGCCCACTCGTCAAACACCAAAACATATAATAATGGAAGCCGCAAGTCGTCTTTGGCGATTTGCGGCATACTCACCACATGTTCTATGTAATCATAGCTAATAAAACCGATGGCTCCGCCTTGAAAATCGGGGATTTCCGGCAAAGGGGCAAAGGAAAAGGGCTTCATCCACTTTTCAAGCTCCTCTATTGGCTTCCCTGCCATGATCTTTTTTTCACCATGATGAAAAATCTCCAAACCGTTTTCAATCGCTCTTGCCTCGGCAAATGGTCGAATGCCTGCAATACTGAACCGCCCGGTCCTGCCGCTTTCCAATAATACGTGCCGATCCTCGTTCCGGGTCAAATGAACATATGCGCGAAAAAAGCTTTCTTGATCAAAAGGGATTTTTTCAAACAACACATTTCTGTTTGCCATCTGTCAGTCATCACTTCCTGCCTTGTCAGTATAAATGTCTTCTTCAAATTTTAGAGTACATCGTTAATAGAGTACAAGTATTATCCCGCATGTAAGGTGCCGTAAGACTCCCACTTCAACATCTTGAGTGAATACAAAAGGGCTAAGTGGGAGAAACGGCACCTACATGCCCGATTGGTTCAACTAACATTCAGTAGGAGAAACGCCTACTGAATGAAGTTTCACTTTATCCCGCATGTAAGGTGCCGTAAGACTCCCACTTCAAAATCTTGAGTGAATACAAGAGGTTTAAATGGGAGAAAACGGCACCTACATGACCGATTGGTTCAACTAACATTCAGTAGGAGAAACGCCTACTGAATGAAGTTTCACTTTATCCCGCATGTAAGGTGCCGTAAGACTCCCACTTCTTGAGTGAATACAAGAGGTTTAAATGGGAGAAAACGGCACCTACATGACCGATTGGTTCAACTAACATTCAGTAGGAATGGAAGAAAACGCCTACTGAATGAAGTTTCACTTTATCCCGCATGTAAGGTGCCGTATACACCACTTCAAAATCTTGAGTGAATACAAAAGTCTAAATGGGAGAAAACGGCACCTAAATGCCCGATTGGTTCAACTAACATTCAGTAGGAATGGAAGAAAACGCCTACTGAATGAAGTTTCACTTTATCCCGCATGTAAGGTGCCGTATACACCACTTCAAAATCTTGAGTGAATACAAAGGTCTAAATGGGAGAAAACGGCACCTAAATGCCCGATTGGTTCAACTAACATTCAGTAGGAGAAACGCCTACTGAATGAAGTTTCACTTTATGTAAAGCAAAATAAAACTCCGCAACATAAGCGGAGATTTGATAGTTTATGATTCTTTTTTTTGTTCTTTTCGAAATTGCTTTTTTCCCTTCTCAAATGCTTGCTTTGCTTTTTTCAAATCTTTTCCTTCAATGTAGTATGAAATGCCGGCCTGACCAATCCCATACGTTACCCCACCTGCCACTGCGCCGGAAATGACGTTGCCGGCAGCGGGAATTAGTTTGGCCGCTGAACGGGCTCCTTCTCTTACGAGAAAAGCCACTCCAAGATTGACTCCAAGCGCTCCAATAAACTCGCCGGCAGTGGCCTTGCTGATTTCCCTGCCCGAAATATAGGCAATCGCCATAATCATAAACGCCTGAAGTGCCGTCAACAGCGGCATATCCGCAAACGGTATCGGCTCAATTCCGATGATCATCGCCATACCGGACATCGTGACGACGATCTTCTGTGCCGCTTTTTTTTTAGCCGGGATCGCCTTTGCCGCTTTTGCCGTTTTTAATTTGGCGTCGTTTGGAAGGACGTCGACTAAATATGCGGCCAGCTCATCTACGTTCCAGCGCATATCGTATACGATATTTCCATCTTTGTCAAAATCGGCATATGTGCAAATTGGAATCGTCGTGATCAGAGGAATTTTATGTTCCTTAAAGCGTTTTTCCATCAAATTGACGGCCGCTTTGATATTTTTTGCTTTTTCCGGATGCCCATCGAGCGGCAGTTCTTTATAGTAAGGCGGATCAAGCTCATCCACTTGGCTCACGATGCAAATGACTGGAACATCATAGGCGTGAACCTGGCGGATGAACTCCCTGATGTCGTTTAGCTCCCGCAAATCCTCCTCCACCCGTGCATCGATTTCCTTTGCCTTGATTAAAAACAGGAATACATCCGGCTGCTCCGCTTTTACTTCTTTTTTTAATTGATCTATCGCACGATCTTCGTCGGCTGCTTCAAGCGGCTTCTCGCTTTCACCAAGCCCCCTGGAATCAAGCAGCCTGATCTTCGGGTCTTCATCTGAAGGGTACCATAGCCATTTTCCCCTTCCAGTTCCCGCCTGGACCGGGCTGACTACTTGCCGCCTTTCTCCAAATAATGCATTGATGAGAGATGATTTCCCGGCTCCTCTTCTTCCCACAAGCGCAATTCTTGGTTCCCGCGCTTCGATTGTAAGCTCCTTTAATTCAAAGATCTTGGATTTCATTTTTTGTTTTGCGTTGCCGGAAATTGGCAGTCGATCTACTTGATCCTTTAAGTTTTTAAATACAGAAAAAAAATTTTTGTCATTGCCCATCTCGATCCCTCACGATCTGTAATATGTAAATTTATCCCGCATGTAAGGTGCCATTTACATCACTTCAAAACCTGGGTTGATACAAAAGGTCTGAGTGGGAGAAAACGGCACCTAAATGCCCGATTCGTTCATCTAACATTCAGTAGGAGATGGAAGAAAACGCCTACTGAATGAAGTTGCAATTTATATTTTCCCTCTTTTTCCGTAATTGAACCATTTCTATTTCTGTTTCTTCATCAAAAGATTATAATGAACAGGAAGGGAACGATGATTATGGAGCTTTTACATTGGTCATACTCAAAAAAATACAATATTGTGGCAAGGTTTCATCCATTTTCCCACTCAAAAGTCATTTTCAGACAGATCAAGGACTATTATTTCATTTATACCATTTATTGGTCTTCCGAAGATCCTGTCGTTGTCCGCAAGGATTTGGAAACAATGGAAATTCTGCTGAACCGCGAGCTTGGAACAGAACAAGCCTACTTTAATAGGCTTGCCTACAATCATTAATTCGGCAGAAACGGAGTGATCATGATGACCGTCCATCTTGTCCCAACGATCAAAACTTTGGAGAAGAATCTTTATAGATTAAGAGAGAATCAGCTAGTTTATTACGATGCGCAAGCAGACAGGAATGAAATCATCCAATATTATCGACGTGTCGACGTGTGGGAAACGAAATCCATATACCGGCAATTGCACGCCCTCGTCAAACAAACCCATAAAAACCGCGTGCCCTATGGGGTAAGCAAAGACCAATATTTATATACGTGGGTGGATCTGCAGCCCGACGGAGGAATTAAAAGCATATACTCCGGAAAGGATGAAGATCCGGCTATGTTGATTGCAAAAGATGATGAAGTTCGAAAAAAGCATGAACAGTTATTGGCGGAAAACGGCCTCCCAAAATATATGCCGATGGAGCTCAAGTTTAATGCCGAGCACATTGTCCCGCAATCATGGTTTTCCGGTCGCGAACCGATGAAGGGGGATTTACACCATCTTTTTGCCTGTGAACCAAGCTGTAATGCCATTCGGTCCAATTTTCCATACTACGACTTTCCGGAATACAACCCGGAATTGCCTACTGAAAAAATACGGAACCATTGCGGAGTCGCTTCGTCCGGTTTATTTGAACCAGAGTTTGGAAAAGGAACGGTCGCCCGTGCGCTGCTTTATTTTGTCCTCCGTTACCCGAAAGGGATCAAAAAGGCATTTCGCAAAAAAGTGGACTTCCCGCTCTTGCGGAAATGGAACAAGACCTTCCCACCCGAGCTTTACGAAAAGCACCGGAATCAAGCCATTTTTCATATTCAGGGAAACCGCAACCCATTTATCGATTTTCCCGAGCTTGCGGATAGCATTTATTTTCCTCTGCGTTGGTAATTTTTTGCCGGATGAAAGCCGCCTTTATAAAGGCGCTTTTTGCTGAGTGGAATCCCTAAAAGTTTGCCATATTTTTGCAGCTCGCGTTCATCCCTTGGAGAAACGAGCGAAACAACTGTTCCGAATTTCCCCATTCGCCCTGTTCTTCCTGAACGGTGGATATATTGTTCCACGTCCTTCGCCAGGTCAAAATGAATGACGTGGGATATCCCTTTTATATCCAACCCTCTGGCTGCTATATCTGTGGCGAGCAAGATGCTTACATCCCCGGAGTCAAGCCTTTGTAACGCCTTTTTCCGTTCATCTTTGCGCATATCACTGTGAAGGATTTCCAAATCAACACCTTCATAGGATAACTTGTCGGCAATGACATGCAAGTTGCCAATAGACCGAATGAAAGCGAGGCCTTTCATCCCGTCCATTTTCGCGATTTTTCCAAGCAGGTTGATTTTTTCACGCGGTTCACACAACAAATAAATATGTTCGATCTCAGATGGTACAGCTAGTTCCCCCTCGACCACAATCCTTTCGGGCTCCCTTCCAAGCATGGCTGTTACTTGGTCGGGATCTTGCAATGCGGTTGCTGAAAACAGCAGCAACTGGCGGTCATTGAGCGCCGATTTCACGACACGCCGGACATCGTCAAGATGTTCCTTGCCGAGCAGTTCGTCCCCTTCGTCCAGCACAATGGTTTTCACTTCATGCATCTTCAGTTTTTTCATTTGAATCAGTTCCCAAATGCGCCCTGGTGTTCCCACAATCAGTTGTGGGCGCTTTTTCAACTTTTCCATTTGCCGCTTTATATTGGCCCCGCCAACAAGGGAAACGCTTGTCAGCCCGGTTCCTATAGACCATGCTTTTATCTCTTCAAAAATTTGCATGACAAGCTCTCGGGATGGAGCCAAAATGACTGCCTGTGTCGCTTCCTTTTCTTCATCCACCCTGTTTAAAATCGGCAGTAAATAGGCAACTGTTTTGCCAGTGCCCGTTGGAGATTGAGCGACCACATCTTTACCTTCCAAAATAGAAGGTATAGCTCGTTGTTGAACAGGCGTCGGCTCTGTAAACGACTTTTTCCAATTTTCCTGCAGGGCAGGTTTTAAGCTATGTAAAAAATTCATATTACTTCCTCATTTCAACTTGTTGATTGCTGGATTATCATAATGGACAAAATGCCCTCTTCCAGATTATATCCTAAGTTTAAATCGTGAATAAGAAGAAAAGCAAATGTTATCGCAAACCAAGGCTGTTTAGCACATATGCCTGATATTGCTTGACTTCATATATTTGAATTATTAGAATATATTTAATTAACTTCTCTATTTGTCGAGAAAGGATGATTGTCATGAACATAGATGAGGTTACCGCAATCGTTACGGGAGGAGCCTCCGGTCTTGGGGAAGCCACCGTAAGAGACATTGTTTCACATGGTGGCCGGGCTTTTATTCTCGACCTTGAGGAAGAAAAAGCAAGGAAGCTTGCGGATGAGCTCGGAAGCAATGCCGCTTTTTTTCATGCTGATGTTACAGATGAAGACAGTGTTCAAGACGCAGTGGGAAAGGCATGTGACACTTTTGGGCACATCAATGTGCTTGTAAACTGTGCCGGGATTGCTATCGCTAAGAAAACGCTCGGCAAGCAAGGGCCGCATGATTTGCCGTCCTTTTCAAAAGTCATCGCCGTCAATCTGACAGGCACTTTCAATGCGATCCGCTTGGTATCTGAAAAAATGGCGACCAACGAACCGAACCTGCACGGTGAACGGGGTGTCATTATTAATACAGCTTCTGTCGCTGCTTTTGACGGACAAATCGGACAGGCTGCCTACAGCGCATCAAAGGGCGGTATTGTAGGAATGACATTGCCACTCGCAAGGGATTTGGCTCACCTTGGCATTCGGGTCATGACCATTGCTCCCGGATTGTTTCATACCCCCCTATTTGCCCAACTGCCTGAAAAAGCCCGAAAAGCCTTGGGTGAAATGACTCCTTTTCCTTCCCGCCTCGGCCAGCCAAGCGAGTATGCGCATTTAGTGTTGTCAATTATAGAAAACGCGATGCTGAACGGAGAAACAATCCGTCTGGATGGTGCCATTAGAATGCAGCCAAAGTAATGGCAAAACCCTCAAAAGCACGAGGTGAACATAGTGAAAAGAACGTTTTTAAAAGAAGAACATGACATTTTCCGCCGGTCACTAAGAACCTTTCTTGAACAGGAAGCTGCCCCCTTTATTAAGCGATGGGAAGAAGAAAAAGAAGTTCCGCGTAGTTTTTGGAAAAAGATGGGGAAGCATGGATTTCTCTCCCCGCAAGTCAGTGAGAAATACGGAGGGTATGATGCCGACTTCGGTTTTGCCGTTGTCGTTTCCGAAGAGTTGGACCGTGTGAATGTTGGACTTGTTGGAATCAGTTTACATAATGACATTGTCATTCCCTATATTGAAACATACGGCACCGAAGAGCAGAAGAAGCGGTGGCTGCCGGGGACTATTAGCGGAGACTTGATCTCGGCGATTGCCATGACAGAGCCGGGAGCCGGTTCCGATTTGGCCGCGATTAAGACGAAGGCCATTAAAGATGGAAACCATTATGTTTTAAATGGAGAAAAAACATTTATTACAAATGGAAAAACCGCTGATATCGTTGTAGTGGTATGCAAAACGGATCCTCAGGCCAGTCCGCCGCACAAAGGAATCAGCCTGCTCGTCGTTGAAGCGGGAACACCCGGCTTTATAAAAGGGAAAAAATTAAACAAGCTTGGCCAACATCTCAATGACACTTGCGAGTTAATTTTTGAAGATGCGAGAATTCCTGCGCAAAACTTGTTGGGAGAAGAAGGAAAAGGATTCTATTATTTAATGGAAAAATTACAGCAGGAACGGCTTTTGGTTGCTATTCAGAGCATGGCCTCAGCAGAACTCATGCTGGAGAAGACCGTTGAATTTGTAGAACAGCGGGAAGCCTTTGGCAAACGCATCAGCCAGTTTCAAAATACGCAGTTTAAGCTGGCAGAAATGAAGTCGGAAATTGAAATTGGCAGGACATTTGTGGACAGGCTCATTGAAGCGCATATAAACAATACAAAAATCACGACAGAAGTAGCCATGGCCAAATGGTGGACAACAGATTTGGTGAAGAAAGTGTCTGCAAACTGTTTACAGCTTCACGGGGGGTACGGATATATGGAAGAATACGAGATTGCGAGAAGGTACCGCGATGTGGCCGTTTCATCCATATATGCAGGTTCCAATGAAATTATGAAAATGATCATTGCAAAAAATATGGGTCTATGACATTTGAAAGGAGGAGCCTTTTTGCCGTTAACATCTATTATGGTCTTGGATTTAACCCGCCTCCTGCCGGGACCTTATTGCACGATGATTCTGGCTGACTTTGGGGCGGAGGTCATAAAAGTAGAAGATCCCCAGCTTGGCGATTATGCAAGACATTTCGAACCGAAAACGAATGGAAGCAGTGCCCTGTTTCAATCACTGAATCGTAACAAAAAGAGTATTTGTCTGAATTTGAAAGATGAAAGCGATAAAAAAACCTTTACGCAACTGGTTAAACAAGCGGATGTCCTTGTTGAATCTTTTCGGCCAAATGTCATGAAACGGCTTGGACTTGACTATCAAACGTTAAAAGAGCTGAATCCCGGTTTAATCTTTTGCTCCATAACAGGGTATGGACAAACTGGTCCTTATGCAAACCGCCCCGGCCATGACATCAATTATCTTAGCTATGCCGGGCTTTTGGATATTATGGGAGCAAAGGATGGCATCCCGATCGTTCCCGCTGTCCAAATTGCCGATATTGGGGGCGGGGCTTTTCCGGCTGCTGTCGGTATTTTGCTCGCACTACTGGAAAGAAACCGGTCAGGAAAAGGACAATTGATTGATATATCCATGCTCGATGGAGTGATTTCCTGGCTGCAAACATCGCTTCCAAATTTTTTGGCAGGCGGCACTGTCCCAAAACGCGGTGAAGAAATGCTGACCGGCGGACGGGCATGCTACTCCGTTTATGAAACAAAGGACGGAAGGTTTTTATCAGTCGGGGCCATTGAGCCGAAGTTTTGGAAAGCTTTTTGCCATACAATTGAACAGCCTGATTTTATTCCTTTATTGGAAGCGTCTTTACATGAACAGCACCGGCTGAAATATGAGATTCAACAGATTATATTGCAAAAAACTCTTTCCGAATGGATAAAAGCGTTTTCTGAAGTGGAAGCATGCGTCTCTCCTGTTTTAACTTTTAAAGAAATGACAAGAGATCCGCAAGTTGTCGCAAGAGGCATCCTGCGAACCATTTTTCAGCAAATGGCAGGTGAAATAACATATATTGATAATCCGATCAAACTATCAGATACGCCCGCAACATTCAGATATCCGGCTCCCAAACACGGTGAACATAATAACCAAGTAATTAGCCATATAAAGTGAAACTTCATTCAGTAGGCGTTTCTCCTACTGAATGTTAGTTGAACCAATCGGGCATTTAGGTGCCGTTCTCTCCCATTTAGACCTTTTGTATTCACTCAAGATTTTGAAGTGGGAGGCTTACGGCACCTTACATGCGGGATAAAGTGAAACTTCATTCAGTAGGCGTTTCTCCTACTGAATGTTAGTTGAACCAATCGGGCATTTAGGTGCCGTTCTCTCCCATTTAGACCTTTTGTATTCACTCAGGTCTTGATGTGGTGTATATATGGCACCTTACATGCGGGATAAAATAAAGCAGAGTAAAGGAGAGTTCCCTATGATGGACATCCCATTAACCCTCACTGCGCTGATAGAGCGTGCTGAAAAATATTTTTCCAAAAAAGAGGTCATTTCTAGGACCCATGGCGGATTGCATCGTCTCAATTACGGGAAAATCGGCCGCCGTACTCGGGCTTTAGCAAGCGCATTGGAAAAGTTGGGCGTAAAAAAAGGAGATCGTGTCGGGACATTCGCCTGGAACCACCACCGCCATTTGGAAGCGTATTTTGCCATCCCATGCATGGGCGCAGTGTTGCACACCATTAACATCCGTTTGTCAGTAGAGCATTTAATATATATTATCAATCATGCTGAGAACAAAATATTGCTGATCGACCCTGACCTTTTGCCCATTATTGAAAAAATTCGAGAACAGATCCCCACGGTGCAAGCTTTTATTGTCATGGCTGATGAAAATGCATCCATAGAGTCCAGTTTAGAACCATTATATTCTTATGAAAAGCTGGTCGGTGATGGCGATGAATCTTATGAGTTCACATCTGATATCGAGGAAAACGACCCTGCGGGCATGTGTTTTACTTCTGCAACAACAGGAAAACCGAAAGGCGTTGTTTATTCCCACAGAGGTATCGTTCTGCACAGCATGGCATTAAGTATGGCCGATACCGCGGGCATTTCCGAATCAGATATAGCAATGCCTGTTGTCCCAATGTTTCACGTAAATGCCTGGGGATTGCCGTTTGTGGCCACCTGGCTTGGAACTACGCAAGTCCTTCCCGGTCCCATGGTGACACCCAAGCTTCTTGCCGAACTCATTGAAACTCATAAGATAACGATTGCAGCCGGTGTGCCGACCATTTGGATCGGACTGTTACATGAACTTGAAAACGGAGAATACGACACGTCCAGCTTAAGGTATGTCCTTTGCGGAGGAGCTGCCGCGCCTAAAAGCGTGATTCATGCGTTTGAATCAAAGTTCGGCATACCTTTTATTCACGCATACGGCATGACGGAAACGACACCCCTGGCTACGCTGTCGCGCCTCAAAAGTTATCAGCGTGATCTTCCAGAAGAAGAGAAGCTGGCGATCAAGGCTAAACAAGGGATCGTTGCTCCCGGTCTTGAAATCAAAGTAATCAACGAAAATGGCGAAGTGAAGCCTGATGGAAAGGAAATGGGAGAGCTTCTCATTCGTGGCCCCTGGATCGCCAATGAGTATTACAAAGACGAGCGGACGGAAGACGCCTTCCAAGACGGCTGGCTTCATACCGGAGATGTGGTAACAATTGATGAGGAAGGCTTTATCCATATTATCGACCGGACAAAGGATCTAATCAAAAGTGGCGGTGAATGGATCTCTTCTGTCGAACTGGAAAATGCGCTCATGGCCCATGAAGCTGTTTTTGAAGCGGCAGTTGTTTCGGTTCCCCATCCAAAATGGCAGGAACGCCCTGTTGCGTGCGTCGTTCTTAAAGAAGGAAAAAGCTTGACAAAAGAGGAAATCATCGCCTTTTTGAAACCGCAATTTGTCAGCTGGTGGCTTCCTGATGATGTGATCTTTCTCAAGGAAATACCCAAAACATCCGTTGGAAAGTTTTTAAAACGCCAACTGCAGGAACAATTGAAAGAACATCTTACCACCCAGTAAATAAAGGAAATGGCGCTGACGCCTTATGGCTCTAATACTTCGTGCTCGGCTTCTGAACGCAAAAAATAATAAAAAACCTAATGAAATCATGTGGAAGAAGAACTTTTTCCTCCACATGATTTTCATTTGTTCGATCTCCACAAGCCAAAACAGCAGAAATAAGCGACAAACGGGCAGCTGGACGGACACGTCCGCACAATAATAGCGGACAGCTGGACGGTGGAATTTTGCCCGTAAGCACGAATGGCTCAAAACCCGTTCGATTGTCCTTGAAAAAGGAGAGAGATCACTCAGTCAAGTTTTCGGCCTTGGACGTCATGCAATATGATATTAATAATCGGTCCCTGAATCTGTGTAAATTGCACTTATCTTAATCATGAGTATGAGCAATATATTTTTCTCATGGAAGTTGCTTTTCCAATGGGCAGCTCACCGTTTTACTAAAAAGGTCCTTGCCGTGCGTCCCTCCCCCTGCCTCTTCCATCATCGCTTTTTCAATTTGCGGGAAAATGCGCAACTCGTCCGTCCATCAAGCGTCAGGCCAAATTTATTTTAGGAGTGGGAGCTTTACGACCACGACCGTCACCTAACTCACATTTGCTTTTTCCTCTTCCAAATCCTTTAAATAATATTTTTCCGAAGTGAAAAACTCATCTTTTAGCTCCTTCACTTGTTTACGGAGCAAAAGGATCGCTATGACATTTGGAATCAGTATTGCCGCAAGGGCGATATCAAGAAAGCTCCACAGCACTTCGGCGGCGCCAATAGCGCCAAGAATAATGCACGCGACATATACTACTTGCATTCCTCTTCCTGCCGTTAATCCAAATAAAAACTCAGCCTGCTTTACTCCGTAATAAATCAGAACAAGCATCGTAGAAAGCACAAAGAACACGAGGGAAATCGCCACGACGGCACTTCCAATCCCGCCAAAATACTCTCCAAATGCGACCGCTGTCAAGCCGGAGGGGTTTTCACTGGCTGCTTCTCGTGTCCAGGCATCTGAGGATAGGACAACAAACGCTGTTGCGGTACAAATGATGAGCGTGTCCACCACGATTCCGATGATAGACCAAAATCCCTGTCTTACCGGATGGTCAGTTGTCGCTGTGGCGTGCGCAATTGGTGTTGTTCCGAGTCCTGCTTCATTAGAATATAGACCGCGGGCAAATCCCCAGCGGATTGTTTCCGCAATGGCGGCCCCGGCAAATCCCCCGATTGCCGACATTGGCTGAAAAGCAGAAGTGACGATCAATTTAATGATGGAGGGAAACTCTCCGATATTCATGGCAACAATGATGAGAGCTGATGCCACATAAAATATAGCCATAAATGGCACCACAAATTCGGTGACGCGGCCGATTCTTTTAATACCGCCAAATACAATGATGGAAATCAAAGCGGCGGCGCCAATACCTGTATATAAAGGAGAGATTTGGGTTGTTTCATAAATGGTAGAGGCAATTGAATTTCCTTGCACCATCATGCTGGGGACAAGTTCAAGCATGAGGGCGAAAGAAAACCAGATGCCAAGCCATTTCATGTTAAGCCCTTTTGTCATGTAATACATTGGTCCGCCTACGTATTCTCCCGTTTCGTTTTTCTCCCGGTAACGTACAGCGAGAACACTTTCAGAAAACTTAATAGACATGCCGATTAACGCGATGACCCACATCCAAAAAATGGAACCAGGCCCTCCAAACATAATGGCAGCCGGTACCCCCACAATATTTGCGGCGCCAATCGTACAGGACAACTCGGAGGTCAGAGCCTGAAAAGGAGTAAGTGTCCCCTTCCCTTTCGGCCTTTTGAAAACGCTTCCTAATGTTTGTTTTATGATATAAATAGGATAGCGAAATTGAAAAAAACCGAGCAGAACAGTTAAATATATACCCGTGACAAGAAGCAACAAAATAATGGGCAAACCCCATAACCAATTGGAAAAAGCCTCTACTTTCGCAAGAAATTCATCCATCTTAATTCAAACAACCCCTTTCCCTATTAGGTACGAATTACCCCGTTCCAGAGGCTATAAACACACTTTTTAAAAAATAGGAAAAATGTCATAGTTCTGAAATTTTATTATCGGAACAATTCATTTTTTCGAGTTCATATTTTGGGACTTTTTCAATAGCGTCTGGAAAGTTTATAATATAAATAAGCCATTAAAGAGAGGAATTATCCAATGAGACAGAAAGACAAAACATTACCTTCCCAGGCGCAGCACAGAAAGTTGACGAAAAAGGCTCTTTTCTGGCGATTCGTTTTTGTCACTTTAGGGGCTGTTCTGATGGCTGTCGCTTTAGAGTTTTTCTTAATACCGAACAACATTTTGGACGGAGGCATTACCGGCATTTCCATCATTGTCGGATATCTCACCGGTTGGAGAGTTGGATTTATCATCTTTCTATTAAACCTGCCTTTTATTTATATTGGGTATAAACAGATGGGAAAAACCTTCGCGCTGACCACATTGTATGGTATTTTTATTTTATCCATCACCTCTATTCTCCTTCATAATGTCTATATCGTGACAGATGATTTATTGCTGGATACGGTTTTTGGCGGGATCATTTTGGGAGTCGGTGTCGGCATGGTGATCAGAGCCGGCGGTTCACTTGACGGGACAGAGGTTCTCTCCATCCTTTTAAGTAATAAACTGCCTTTTTCAGTTGGCGAAATCATTATGTTTTTTAACTTTTTTATTTTTACCGCCGCCGGATTTATCTTTAGCTGGGAACGGGCGATGTATTCGATCATCACTTATTTCATCGCCTATAAAGCGATTGATTTAGTCGTCGAAGGCTTAAATCAATCTAAATCGGTCTGGATTATTAGCGAGGAAGCGGAACATATCGGAGATGCCATCATTGCCAGGCTTGGCCGGGGTGTGACGTATTTGAAAGGCGAAGGCGCTTTTACAGGGGACAAAAAAAGAGTCATTTTTTGTGTCGTTACCCGCCTGGAAGAATCCAAGTTAAAGACGATCGTAAATGACTTTGACCCCAATGCTTTCATTGCTTTTGGAAATATATCCGAGGTCAAAGGCGGCAGGTTCAAGAAAAAGCATATTCACTAAAACCGGCGGAACTGCCGGTTTTTTTTATGGGAAAAGGACATCCTATCATTAGTAAATATGAAAAGGAGGACGAACAAATGAAAGCCGTGACATACCAAGGTCCCCAAAAGGTGGAAGTAAAAAATGTCCCTGACCCCGTGATCGAGAAGAAAGATGACATCATCATCCGTATTACCTCTACTGCGATTTGCGGATCGGATCTTCATTTATACCTCGGAAACATCAAACTTCGCGAAGGCTATATCATTGGGCATGAACCGATGGGAATCGTGGAAGAAACAGGCCCGGACGTTACGAAAGTCAAAAAGGGAGACCGGGTCGTCATCCCTTTTACCGTTGCGTGCGGAACTTGCTTTTATTGTAAAAATGACATGGAAAGTCAATGTGACCATGCCAATGAAGTTGAAGATACCGGGGGATATTTTGGATACTCCGAATGGTTTGGTGATTATCCGGGAGGCCAGGCCGAGCTTTTGAGAGTCCCTTTTGGAAATTTCCTTCCGTTTGCCATACCGGAGACGTGTGAACTGGAAGACGAGGCCTTATTGTTTTTATCCGATGTCCTGCCCACATCTTATTGGAGTGTGAAAAATGCGGGGGTAAAGCCGGGAGATACCGTTGTTGTTCTCGGCTGTGGCCCCATTGGCCTGATGACGCAAAAATTTGCATGGAAGGCCGGGGCCAAGCGGGTTATCGGTGTGGACTATATTCCATACCGTTTAGATCATGCTCAAAAAATAAACAATGTCGAAGTCTTTGATTTTACAAAGCATGATGATATGGGGTTGGAATTAAAAGAGTTAACGAGCGGAGGCGCGGACGTTGTCATTGACTGTGTCGGGATGGACGGAAAAAAATCCCCGCTAGAAAAAGTCGGACAAAAGCTGATGATCCAAGGCGGAACGTTAAGCGCCATTCAAATAGCAACAAAGGCCGTTCGAAAGTTCGGCACCATCCAGCTGACAGGTGTATATGGATTAAACTATAACATGTTTCCGCTCGGCGATCTTTTCGCCCGAAACATATCACTAAAAATGGGCCAGGCCCCTGCCCCTCATTTCATGCAGGAACTTTATGAACAAATCGTTTCCAACGAGATTGATCCGACTGATATTATCACCCACCGAATTCCATTAGAAGAAGCGGCCCGAGGCTATGAAATGTTTAACGAACGCGAGGAAGGCTGCATCAAGGTTGTCATGAAGCCGTAAGAAAAGTGCAGCGCCTGTTTAGTCACATACAAACTGAAGCACTCCACAATGAGATAAAACGAAATAGCGGCCAGCGGAAAGCTTTTGTCCGCCGCTTGTTCGTGACGGTCACTTCCGCAGTTGCCCCCAATGTTTTTGAAATGGGGGTAATGCCAGTTCATGCGAAAGAAAGCCAAATAACCACAATACGATAAAGGCAAAATGACAAGGAGGTTGGGACACAACTAAATCAGCTGATGAAAAAAAGAACAATAAAGTGAAACTTCATTCAGTAGGCGTTTTCTTCCATCTCCTACTGAATGTTCGTTGAACGAATGGGCATTTAGGTGCCGTTTTCCCCTACTTAGACCTTTTGTATTCACTCAAGGTTTTCAAATGGTGTATATGGCATCTTACATGCGGGAAAAATTTAGCTAGTGTATAATACGCAAGCTTTTAGCGTAGTCAACATATGTGGACTCCTGCGGGAATAGCTCGATCTGAAGATCCCCCGATCCCGCAGGAAAGCGACCTTTGCTTTCCGAGGAAGCTGAAGAGACCTGCGGAAAACGAAATATGTTGACGTAGCGATGATAGGGATTTTTTTAATACAAATAAACCGAACAATTTTAAATGAATTGTTCGGTTCGTATTTGCTTATGTCCAGTCTCTTTTTTACCAGTTTTCAATTTCCGGGCGTTCCGGCTTCGCATTTCCTTTTTTGGATGAACGTTTTTCCAATTCCGCGTATACTTCTTCAAGGGAAACCCCTTGCTCTGCCAATAACACGAGACTGTGGTAGAGCAGGTCTCCACATTCGCTGATAACCTCATTTTTATCTTTGTTTTTCGCAGCAATCACAATTTCTCCCGCTTCTTCAATCAGCTTTTTGGAAATTTTATCGATTCCCTTTTGAAATAAGTACGTTGTATAGGAACCTTCAACCGGGTTCGTCTGGCGTTCATTGATTTCCGCCATCAATGAAGCAAAAATCGATGAGTCGGCCTTTTTTTCACCAACAATAGTATTATAAAAACATGACTGTTCTCCCGTATGACACGCGGGACCAAGCGGCTCCACATAAATGAGCAAAGAGTCGTTGTCGCAGTCCAAATGTACCGATTTAACGATTTGCTTGTTTCCGGATGTGGCCCCTTTGTTCCAATATTCTTGGCGCGACCTTGAATAAAACCACGTTTCTTTTGTCTCCAAAGTTTTCCGGTAGGCTGTTTCATCCATATAACCGAGCATCAGCACCTCTTTGCTCACGTCATCCACAATCACCGCCGGAAGCAGTCCTTTTGAAAAATCAGGCTCCACTAACGTCAACTCCCCGCTCGCGGCATAACGTTTTCACTTCGGGAATGCCCACTTCGTTTTGATGGAAAATAGATGCCGCCAATGCTGCGGCCACATTCGTTTTTTCAAATACCTCTACGATATCCTCCGCACTGCCACAT
Organism: Siminovitchia thermophila; assembly: GCF_016909185.1. Lineage (GTDB taxonomy): Bacteria > Bacillota > Bacilli > Bacillales > Bacillaceae_C > Siminovitchia > Siminovitchia thermophila. The sequence goes on from NZ_JAFBFH010000001.1 coordinate 35,579, forward strand.
CCACCTGAAGCAATTACAGGTATATCAACAGCATCGACAATCGCTTTCGTTAATTCCAAGTCGTAACCGTCCTTAACACCATCACGGTCAACACTTGTCAGCAAAATTTCGCCGGCGCCAAGTTCTTCAAGCATTTTCGCCCATTGTACCGCGTCAAGGCCGGAATCTTTCATACCGCCATGTGTCATCACATGCCATGTCCCATCCGACATTTGCTTGGCATCAACTGCTGCGACAATAGTGGCCGAACCAAATTTTTCCGCCGCTTCTTTAATAAGTTCCGGCCGATCTACGGCAGCTGTATTGATCCCGACTTTGTCCGCCCCGGCTTCTAAAATCCTTCCGATATCGTCGGCTGTCTTGATTCCCCCGCCAACTGTAAAGGGGATCGATACTTTTTTCGCCACTTTTTTGACGACATCCACCATCGTTTTGCGCCCTTCGGTAGTAGCTGAAATGTCAAGAAAAACAAGTTCATCAGCGCCATTATTTGAATAGTCGGAGGCCATTTCTACTGGGTCGCCCATTTCACGCATTCCCTCAAAATGAATTCCTTTCACTACTTTTCCATCTTTTACATCCAAGCAAGGAATAATTTTTTTCAACTTTTATGACCTCCTTAATTTGACTGTTCCCTCATACATGGCTTTTCCCACGATGGCTTCTTCAATCCCCAGCGCGGCAACTGCATCTAAATCTTCTTGATTGCGAATACCGCCTGATGCGACAATTTTACAGCTCACCGCATCATTGATTTTCTTCAGTTGCTCCAGGTTGGGCCCTTGCATCGTGCCGTCTTTTGAAATGTCCGTAAAGACAATTGTTTGGACGCCCAGCTGCTCCATTTGCTTCGCAAATTCAATATAATCCATTTCGGTTTCCTGCTCCCAGCCCGAAACCGCCACTTTTTCATTTCGGGCATCAATGCCGATTACGATATGTTTTCTATGTTTTTCCAAAGCAGCTTGTAGAAATTCCCTATCTTGAATGGCAGCCGTTCCAATAACGATTCTGTCCACCCCTGAGTTGACATATGCCTCGACTGTTTCAAGGTTCCGAATACCACCACCAACCTGAATCGGCACAGTCGACTTGGCGCATAATTCTGAGATCAATTCAAATTGCTCAGGCTTTCCTGAACGGGCGCCGTCTAAATCAACAATATGAATGATTTCCGCCCCATCATTCATAAACGTTTGTAATTGTGAAGCGGGGTCGCTTCCTACTTGCGTTGTCTTATTAAAATCCCCCTGATACAGCCTGACACACTTTCCATCAATTAAATCCATTGCTGGTAAAATCTTCATTTGCCCCTCCCGCATTGTTTGCTCAATGATTTTAAAAAGGCTCCTTACTCAAGCAAGCCTTTTGTTGACAAAACACCTTCCAACGAAGGATCTATTTTCACCGCTTCCGCCAGCGCCCGTCCCAGCGCCTTAAAAAGAGCTTCAATTTTGTGATGTGTATTTTCTCCGTATAGTACCCTCGCATGGAGAGTAATCCCTGCGTTAAATGCAAATGCCTGGAAAAACTCCCGTACAAGCTCAGTATCAAAATTCCCGAGGGAGGTTAAATGGAATTCACCCTCAAAATGTAAGAATGGACGGCCGCTTATGTCCAGTGACACAAAGGCAAGCGCATCATCCATCGGTACGTACGATGTTCCAAAGCGAACGATGCCGCGTTTGTCCCCCAGCGCTTCCCGGACTGCTTTTCCAAGAACAATGCCTGTATCCTCAACAGTATGATGACTGTCGATATGCAGATCGCCTTCGACATTCAACGTTAGCCCAATCCGGCCATGACGTGCAAACGCATGAAGCATATGGTCAAAAAATCCGACTCCCGTCTTAATACTGATTTCCGACGCATCATCAAGCCGGACAGCCAAGTCGATTTTCGTTTCGGCCGTCTCCCGTTTACTGGATGCTTGGCGCATACGACTCACTCCATTCTTTCAAGGCTGACCGTAATTTCTCATGTTCTTCCTTCGTGCCGGCCGATATCCGGACTGCTTCCGGCTCACTACCGAAATAACGTATTTTTATCTTTTTTTCATATAAAAAGTCTGTCAGGCTTTTCGCCCCGCTTAATGTCATGAAAAAGAAATTGGTGTTTGAAGGATATAATTTGGCATCTTTCCTGCTTGCCGCAAATTCCTTCATAATGTCTTCCAATTCAGCAATTTGCGCCAGTTGCATGATCAAAAACTGATCAAGAAGCTCCGGTTTTTTTAACAGCTGCGTCCCGATTTGAGCGGAGACGGTATTCACATTATAAGGTGGCTTTATAGAGCCGATCCCTTCAATCAGACGATCATTTGCCGCCAAAAATCCGAGTCTGAGCGCCGCCATGCCAAGCGCTTTGGAAGCTGTTCGTAAAATAATAAGATTGTCATAATCAAGCAATTTTGACACGAAAGGAGATTCACCGGCAAAGTCTATGTAGGCTTCATCCAACACAAGAATGCCCCCGCCATTTGTCTCCAATGCCATCATGATTTGCTCTATTTCTGTCTGTTCATATAGTCTGCCAGTCGGATTGTTTGGATTTGATAACAAGAAGAGTTTTGGCTTTAAATGCTCAATCTTTTGCAAAACGATTTCAAGCGGCAGAGCAAAATCATCTTGTAAAGCAACTTTCTCAACGTTCGCCCCCATAATTCGGGCATTTTTTTCATACATTGAAAAGTCTGGTTCCAATACTATGACCGTATCTTTCGGATCAAGAGCATATTGGCATATAAGTGTAATGCATTCGTCCGATCCGTTCCCTGCCAATAAATTGTTTTGGGGAAAACCGGAAAATTTGCTGTACGCCTCGATGAGCGCTTCCGTACTTTCTGCCGGATAGCGGTGAATCAGCGTTTTTTCCAGCTCGGAAAAATCTACGTATGATAATAGACTCGTATATGCTTCATTGTTGTCCAGCCTGATCATGTCGCCAGGCTCTGGTTTCACTTTATAAGGGCTTATGCCCGAAAGCGTCTTTCTCACTGTTCCAGCCTCACTTTCACCGCGCGTGCATGGCCGTCAAGCTCCTCTTCCTGCGCAAGAGTTTCCACATAAGGAGCGGCCTGCCGCAATGCGTTTTCTGAATAATAAACATAAGTTGTTTTCTTGATAAAATCATCGACTGACAATCCCGAAGAAAAACGGGCTGTCCCAACCGTCGGCAATACATGGTTCGGCCCGGCAAAATAGTCGCCGACAGCTTCCGGTGTATGATGGCCGATAAAAACAGAACCGGCATTTTTCACTTTACTCAAATGATGAAGTGCATTCTTTGTCTGAATTTCCAAATGTTCAGGAGCAAGAGCGTTCACTAGGGAGAATGCTTCATCAATTGTGTCTACCAAAACGGCAGCACCTTCGTTGGCAAGCGAGATTTCCGCAATGTCTTTACGTGGAAGCTCTTCACATTGCCGTTTTACTTCTTCCAGCGTTTTGGCAAGGAGGGCTTTGGACGTGCAGAAAAGAAAAGAGCGCGCCTTTTCATCATGTTCGGCTTGCGCGATCAAATCTGCAGCCACATACGGGGGATGGGCCGATTCATCCACGATAATCGCCACTTCCGAAGGCCCCGCAATCATGTCGATTCCGACATCACCAAAAACGAGTGATTTTGCCGCGGCCACATATGCGTTCCCGGGGCCGACAATTTTATCAACGGCTTCAATTTGTTCTGTCCCGTATGCAAGTGCGCCGATCGCTTGGCTTCCGCCAATTTTATAAATAGTGTCCACACCGGCAATGTCTGCGGCAACTGACAGAACAGGCGGAATATTTTTGCCGTCTCTTGCCGGGGTTGTCATGACAATCTTCTTGACGCCGGCAAGCTTTGCTGGTATAGCATTCATGAGAACCGTTGAAGGGTAGGAAGCCTTCCCTCCCGGAACATAAATGCCAACTCGTTCGAGCGGCCGGAAAAGCTGGCCGGAAACAATGTCATCCGTCATTTCCATCACACGTGATGTTTGAAGTTGTTTTGAGTGAAAGCTTCGAATATTGTCCGCCGCTTTTTTAAGAGCGGTGATCACTTCCGGCGCTACGTCATTCCAGGCGTTCTCCCGCTCTTTCTTGGAAACTAGCAAAGAAGCGGCGGCCAAACCGTCAAATTTCTTCGTATATTCCTTTACAGCTTCATCACCGCGATTCCGAATATCATCCAATATGTGTTTCACCGTCTGTAATACGTCACTGTCAAATGGCTGCTTTTTTGTTTTCGCGGCAATAAAAGCTTCCTTAAATTCCTTTTGGGAATATTGGCGTATCATATGGCGACCTCCTCAATCCGGAAGGAATCAATAAGGGGGGCCAAGATGGCTTTTTTCAACTTCAAGGAGTTTCGGTTGGCGATACACCGGGCACTGATCGAAAGCATTTCTTCCTTTACAACAAGCCCGTTCTCCCTTAAAGTATTTCCCGTTTCGACAATATCAACAATATCGTCTGCCAACCCCAATAATGGAGCCAGTTCAACAGAGCCTTCCAATTTTACAATATCAACCGACTTTCCTCTTTCCCGAAAATATTTCGTCGTGATATTGGGAAATTTCGTCGCGATACGCTGTTTTGCAAACTTGTTTTCCGCCTTCTGTTCGCCCGCGACAGCCAAACGGCATTTTCCAAAAGGCAGCGGCAGCAAATCATACACATCAGGCTCAAACTCTAACAATATATCTTCACCGACAATCCCTATATCGGCTATCCCATGTTCAACATAAGTAGCCACATCAACTCCTTTGGCAAATACGGCATAAAAATGCTCAGTTTCCACTTGGAGTTTTCTGCCTTTCTCTTTTAAAGGCTGAATATCATAATTGAGCGATTCCAGAAAGGCAAGAAATTGCTTTTCCAACCTTCCCTTTGTTAAAGCGATCACCGGTTTCACTTTTCCAACACCTCATATTTTCCATCATTAAATTGTATTTCCACTACTTTATCATAATTTCCGGTATTTGCGGCGTCCAACTGCACATCAACAATGCAATTTTCATATGATTTTCTCAATTTTTCCGCATAAACGATCGTATCCATATTGGCAATGATGCAAATACGCTGTTTTGTATTTTCTTCTTCATATTGTTCGGCCAATAAATCCAGATCAAATGCCAAACCCGCCGCAGATACATTTCGTCCATATCTGTCATAAAGCTTGTCGTAGCGCCCTCCGGAAAAACAAACGCCACCATTTTTTTTCAAAAAGCCCCGATACATCATTCCGGAATAATAAGGGAGGTTTTTAACTCTTCCCAAATCGACGAGAATGTCCCCGCTTCCGGATGCTTTCAATATATGGGCTACTTTTTTCATTTGTTCAAGGATTTGAAGCAAGTGCTCCTGATCTTTCCAGCGCTTCTCATATTCGTCAATGACACCAATATCACCATATGCATCAACAAGCGCCGCGAGTTCTGCCGCTGCTTTTTTTCCTCCGATATTGAGTACGATGTGGTATACCTCATCCTTTTTCTTGTCATGCATGGCTTGGTGGAGTTTTTCCGCATCATCTTTGGCAAATGGCAGATTTGAAACGAGGCTTTCATATATATTTGCATGCCCCAGCTCAATTACATAATCCTCCATGCCCATTTCCTTCAAGAAAGAATGGGCCATGAGCAGACTCTCACTTTCCCCCATCAATAGCGGCATATGAAGTATTTCAATTCCGGCCTGGTTGCATTCCATGCCAGGACGGTCCGTCCTAAATATAGAACCTTGATAAGCCCATTTTTGCGGTGTGGCTTCCCGGGAAGATAAAGCTCTTGCAATGGCCGTCGTCCAATCGGGACGCAACACTTCAATTTCTCCTTCAGAGTTGAACCATTTTAACATGTTTTGTAATTTCATATTGACGTAATCATTCGTAAAAGTGGACGCATACTCCACAACTGGTGTTGAAATCATTTCATATCCGCGTAATGTCACGACCTTCCGGAACTTTTCCATTACCGAAAACCGATTGCTGACGGCGGGTCCCATTTCATCTCTGCTCCCTGCAGGCAAAAACATAATACTCACTTCCCGAATCAATTATTCTTTAACTCTCTATCGAACTAAAGGATTTTCATAAATTGGTATTACTTTACCATAAAACAAAGGATTGAGTCAATCTGATCGTAAACTATTAAAATAATGAAAAAAAAAACATTTTTCCATTGAAAGTCATGTAAACGAAGAATGGTTTGAGGATTAGACCATAAGAATCGAGGATTGCCCCGGAAAGAAGGACATGAATATGTTCGCTATTCCAGTAAAACTTCCAGCCACATGTATGCATTTTTCGCAACATGTAAAAAGGGGCTCGCGGCCCCCTATTACTGATATAAATGACATGCGGTGAAATGTCCCGGTTTTACTTCTTTCCAGTCTGGATCAACTTTGGCACACACGTCCATAGCAACCGGACAGCGCGTTCGGAATACACATCCGCTCGGGGGATCTATGGGACTTGGCACATCGCCTTTTAAAATAATCCGTTCCCGCTTCACTTCGGGATCGGGGATCGGAACCGATGACAATAAAGCTTTTGTATATGGATGCAATGGGTCCTCATACAGCTTTTCACTATCCGCAAGCTCAAACATTTTCCCCAGATACATGACGAGAATTCGATCGGAAATATATTTGACCATTGATAAATCATGCGCAATAAATAAATAGGTCAAACCCATTTTTCGTTGCAAGTCTTTTAGAAGATTCACAACTTGAGCCTGTATCGATACGTCCAGGGCCGAAATCGGTTCATCACAAACAATGAATGTCGGATCAAGGGCAAGCGCCCGCGCAATGCCGATCCGCTGGCGTTGGCCGCCGCTGAACTCATGGGGAAAACGGCTAATATGATCGGCATCCAACCCGACAAGCCGCAGCAATTCTTTGACCCGCTCACGCCTCTTTTTTCCGCTCAACACACCGTGAATCGCAAATGGCTCTCCAATGACTTCCTCAACTGTCATTCGCGGATTCAACGATGCGTAGGGATCCTGAAAAATCATTTGCATTTCCCGCCGCATTTGGGACATTTCACGATCATTGCTTTGAAAAATATTTTTTCCGTTAAATAAAACTGCACCCGAAGTCGGCTCGTATAATCTGATGATCGTTCTGCCCGCGGTTGATTTCCCGCAGCCGCTTTCACCAACAAGGCCGACCGTTTCTCCCTGGTATATATCCAAATATAACCCGTCAACCGCCTTCAATTTTTTATTACCTACGGTAAAATATTTCTTTACATTCTTCACTTGGATTAATGGTATGGAAGAATATCCCTGTTCAAAAGATTTTTTTTCTTTCAATTCCGGTGTCATGTGCTTCCTCCTTTGTTACACACTTGCTCTCTTTTGAGCCATTGGGTGGTGAAGCCAGCAAGCGGTAAACTGGTTTGAACCTACTTCTTCAAACTCCGGGTTGTGACCTTTGCATATGCGCATGGCATATTTGCATCTGGCATAAAATGGACACCCTTCCGGAGGATCTATCAAGTCTGGCGGAGTACCGATGATGGGAGCAAGCGGCTGGTTTTTATCCATATCCAAGCGCGGAATGGAATTTAATAATCCCATTGTGTAGGGATGTTGAGGGTTGTTAAAGATCTCTTTCACTGTGCCGCTTTCGATCACCTGGCCGGCATACATGACGACTACGCGCTCGGCCATTTCTGCTACTACGCCCAAATCATGTGTAATTAAAATAATGGAAGTTCCGGTTTCTTGCTGGATTTTTTTCATCAATTCCAATATTTGAGCCTGTATCGTCACATCCAAAGCTGTCGTCGGTTCGTCGGCGATCAACAGCCGCGGATTGCATGCCAGCGCCATGGCAATCATGGCCCTTTGGCGCATCCCGCCCGAAAATTCATGCGGATATTGATTCACCCGGTGGCCTGGCTGCGGAATTCCAACAAGTTCCAGCATTTCAATGGCTTTTTCAACAGCTGCCTTTTTATTCATGTCATTATGTTTCAAAATAGCCTCTATAATCTGGTTGCCTATTTTGCTTGTTGGATTTAAAGATGTCATTGGGTCCTGGAAGATCATGCTGATTTTATTGCCTCTGATGCGCTGCATTTCTTTTTCAGTTATATCGAAAAGATTGTTCCCCTGAAATTGTATCGATCCCTGCTTATATTGCGCGGGAGGGGAAGGCAACAGCCGCATGATTGATTTGGCTGTTACACTTTTACCGCAGCCCGATTCTCCAACAATGGCGATCGTTTCTCCTTCTCTTACGTTAAAATTGACGCCTCTGACCGCCTTTACCTCTCCGGCATATGTTTGAAAAGATACGTGCAAGTTTTTGACTTCCAGTATATTATTCATATCGATCCCCACCTCTCTCATTCTCTTAATCTGGGATCGAGCGCATCCCTAAGTCCATCCCCGAATACGTTAAATGCCAACATCGTTAAAGAAATTAAAATAGCAGGTATAAACAATTGATAGAAATTCCCCACATGAATACTGCCCAAGGAATCACTTACGAGCGTCCCCCAGCTTGCTTGGGGCGCTTGAACACCCAATCCCAGGAAACTCAAGGTCGCTTCAGCAAAAATGGCCGTCGGAACAGTAAGGGTAATATTGACAAGGATAGGCCCTAATGTATTCGGTATCATATGTTTTCTTAAAACCCAGCCCATTTTGGCCCCAAGAGCGTTCGATGCGTGAACAAATTCCTGCTCCTTTAATTGCAGCACCTGGCCCCTGACGAGCCTTGCCATTTGAATCCAGCCCGTAATAGACAAAGCAATGATGATCGGCCAAATACCTCTTTCCATGACGATCATGACTAAAATCACAACAAGCAAATAAGGAATCGAGTATAGTATTTCAGCAATCCTCATCATGACGTTATCAGTGCGGCCGCCTTTGATGGCCGAAATACCGCCGTATACGACACCAATTAAAAAGTCGATCAACGCGGCCATCGATCCGATAAACAGTGAAATTCTCGCCCCATACCAACTGCGGGTAAATAAATCTCTTCCGGCCGAGTCGGTTCCAAACCAATGCTCAGCATTGGGGTGCAAATTCTTTTTGGTAAAATCCTGTTCATAATACGTATATCCGTTTAAATGTGGACCGATAACGGCCATGATTGTCAATAGAAAAATAACAGTTAATCCGAGCATCGCAAGCTTGTTTTCAACAAGTCTGCGCCATACATCACTCCAATAGGAAACAGAAGGCCTCGCAATTTTTTCAGCTTCCTGGTAATTGTCTTCCGCCGGCAAAAACATATCTTCCGTCATATTCAGTTCGTGCTTGCTCATCAGCCGCTCTCCTTTCCGATCTTGATTCTGGGGTCAATCCAAGTGTAGGCAACATCCACAATAAAGATCAATGCGATGAGAATGATGCTGTAAAAGATGGTCGCCCCTAAAATGACCGGATAGTCACGGTTGAAAATGCTATTTACAAACATTTCACCCATGCCGGGTATTCCAAATATATACTCGATAATGAAACTCCCGGTTACCAGATTGGCCGTCAGGATACCGAGTACTGTCACGACAGGCAGGATAGCATTCCGTACCGCATGCTTCATGATGATGGCACCGCCGGCCAGACCCTTGGCTTTGGCAGTTAATATATAATCCTGGCTCATCACTTCCAGCATGCTCGATCTCATTAATCGGGCAATATAAGCCATGGGCATCATCGCCAACGCAATCGAAGGGAGAATGGTATGAGACCAAGACTTCCACGTTGCAACGGGCAGAAGTTCCCACTTAACAGCAACATAATGGATCAAAAAGGTGGCAAGGACAAAACTTGGAACGGACAGGCCGATGATGGCAAGGACCATCGCTGAGTAGTCTGGCCACCGGTTTCTGTTCAAAGCAGCAATGACCCCAAGGAACAAACCGAATGTAATGGCTATCAACAATGCTTGAAGCCCTAAATGGAGAGAAACGGGAAATCCATTTTTAATATAATCATTGACTGTGATAGCTTTTGTTTTCATGGATGGCCCGAAATCCAGTTGGAGGACAGACTTTAAATATAGGGCATATTGGACCATTTCCGGTTTATCAAGATTATAGTGGCGCTGTAAGTTTTCATATACAGCCGGGGGCATCGGCCCTTCTTTGGCGAACGGATTCCCCGGAATGGTTTTCATAATGATAAAGGTGAGTGTAATGATGACCCACACAGTGATGATTGCCCAAAATAAACGATTTAGCGTATATTTCCACATCATTTACACCTCTTTCTAAGCAAAACTTCAATCTGCGAAAGCTTTATTTCGCATATGGTTAGTTGTACCAATCGGGCTTTTACTAGCAGTTGATTCCCGGTGAACCTATTTCCCCGCGAATTTTTGAAAATGGGAAGCTTGCTTGCTGCCTGTTAATCCGGGATATAGCCATGCCATACATACAGTAAGATGAAAAAATAAAGACTAAAACCAGGTATGCCAAAAGTGGCATACCCAATTTTGAAATGCATGATTATTTTTCAATGTCCGCATAAATGAACTGTGGATATCGGTTAATTGGTGTAAAAATCCCTTTCACATGCGGCTTCACAGTGAACGGTTTTGTGTAGAAATATAGCGGTATAATCGGCATTTCTTCGATTAAAATTTCTTCCGCTTTGTGCATGGCTTCCATCCGTTCTTTTTGATCCATGGACGTCTTGCCGATTTTAACGTTTTTATCATATTCCGGATTGCTCCAATTCGCATCATTGAACGAACCGTCTGTTACCCAAAGATCAACGAATGTCATCGGGTCAACATAGTCCCCTACCCAACCGCCACGGGAAATTTGATAGTCCCCAGCTTTTTCCCGGTCAAGCTTGACTTGGAATTCTACGTTTTCCAATGTGACGTTTACATCCAAGTTTTTGCGCCACATTTCCTGTATCGCCTCAGCAACCTTTTTATGCCCTTCATCCGTATTATACGTTAGGGTAAACTCTGGCATTTGATCCATGTCTTCTTCAGCAAGTCCTTCCTGCAGGAGCTTCTTCGCTTCTTCCGCATCTTCTTTAAACAGGTCGCCGGAGTTTTCCTGGAAATCTCCTTCCACATCGGGAATTCCTGGCGGGATGATGCCATACGCGGGCTGCTGGCCGCCCTGCGTCACATGTTCAACAAGAGACTTTCGGTCAATCGCCATCGATAAAGCCTTTCTAACCTTTACATTGTTAAATGGCTTTACCTCATTATTTAAATTATAGTAATATATTGCCAAATCCGGAGCAATCTCGAATTCTGGATCGTCTGTTCCACTCAGTTCGCCTGTCACATCCGGAGGCAGCGGGTAGACGAGGTCAAGCTCATTGGACTGATACATTTGCCACGCGGTATCAGCATTGTCAATAATGACAAATTGAACCTCATCCAGTTTGATTTTATCCTTATCGTAATAGTTTTCGTTTTTCTCCAATTTCATGCTTTCTTTATGTTTCCACTCCGTCAGTTTAAAAGCTCCGTTTGATACATATGTTTCAGCTTCCAGTGCCCAGTCGGGGTTTGCTTCCTGTACCTTTTTGTTCACAGGATAAAACGTATAAAAAGATGTCAAATCAAGGAAGTAAGGTGTTGGTTCCGCAAGTTTAACTTCAAGCGTAAGGTCGTCCAAAGCCTTTACACCGACTTTTTCTTCCAACGCGGCATATTCGTCCTTGTTTTGCGAGCTGTTGTACGCTTCTCCTCCTTCAAGATAATAGAGTTGATAAGCATACTCGGAAGCGCTTTCAGGATTGAGCGCGTATTTCCAGGCAAATTCAAAGTCGTGAGCTGTTACAGGGTCGCCATTGGACCATTTCGCGTCATCCCTTAAGTTGAAAGTCCACGTTAATCCGTCATCACTCACATTCCAATCTTTAGCGATTCCCTCGACTATTTCACCTTCAGGCGTTTTCTTCGTCAATCCTTCAAAGGCATGCTCCAGGATCCATGAATCATGGGTTCCCTGTGCTGTTCCAGGGTGTAGTGAACCCGGCTCTTCATTGTTATTGAGACGTAAAATTTTCTTCTCGCCCGACTTTTGCTCGCCACCAGATTTTTTCTCGTCAGCCGGTTCCGGCGAAGTCTCCGTTTGACCGCTAAAACAGCCGGAAAGTACCAGTAAGATTGATAGTACGAAAACCATGAAAGCAGACCGTGACATCTTCAAGCAAATTCCCCCTTCTTCATGATAATGGACGTGGCAACGATTACATAAACCAACAACTAAAACCCGTTAACAAACATTGGGTCCATATTAGTCTATGATTCGTTACACATTTACTATACCAAAAAAACAATCTGAATACCAAACTTTTATTTGCAAGATTCGGAATTGTGTTTTGGGGATGGACAAAAAAACCCCACAGAGAGAAAGAGATGTTACAGGCTTAAGCCGTAACATCCCTTTTCAAAAAGAATAGAAAAGCCAGTATTTGAAAGATTGTAAAATACAGTATCATCATCCATATGGAAAAAGAGAGCGTCATGCCATCCACCAATGGCATCCCATCAATATATTGCATTAAGTTAGTGTTGGCAAACAAACTATATTTGGCCCATTCAAATTTGCTGGCCAGCAATTTGGTGGCCGTTTCGCCTGTGAAAAGCAGAAATACCGACAGGCCGATCGCCAGCGCGCTGTTCTTGAAAACAGCCGAAATCATGAATGCCATAGCGGCAAGCAAAAAGACGCTTAAGGAATTGAGGGCATACGATTTGACCAAGTATAAAAACAGACTTTGTTCCTTCACCTGTCCATTCACATAAGCCAGATGGACATTGCTTGACGAATCTCCCGTCCCGAACAGAACCGCTCCAATGATACTGGCGCAAACGAATAGGATGGCAAGCATAAGCAGCAGGAACAAATTGACGGTAAAGTATTTTGCCAACAATATCTTCCAACGTTTATAGGGCTTCACCAACAATATTTTGATCGTTCCCCATGAAAATTCATTGGCGACAATACCAGCAGCAACAATGAGTACGAACAAGCCGGCAAATGGTATGAGAGAAATCGAGTCGTTGATAAATGTCCAAACCGTGCGCTCCTCAACAGGCGGCAAGTCATTTTTTATCCGATATTCATTAATAGCTATCTCCTGTTCAATAAGATCCTTAGGGCCTATAATTTGCATATCTTCATGCTGTTGTTTTAAATTCTCGTTTTCCGCCATCAACTCTTGCTTCCAATCTTGATTTTCCGCTTTTTCTTTGCTGTCAAGATATTTCATCATGCCAGCCGTTACGATCAGAATGAGAATGAGCAGTCCCATCATGATATATGTACTGATCTGCCTAAAAATCTTCTCCCATTCATTGCGTACCAAATTAAACATTGGCTGCCACCCCCGGGTCGTTTGTCATTTCAAGGAACCTTTCTTCCAAAGATTTTTTCACTGGGCTTATTTCAAACACGAGGAGATCGTGTTCAAGCAATAAGCGCAACACATCCGGTATTTGAGAAGGTTCCACTAAAATATGAATGCCATTTTCTCTCTTCATTCCTTGAATTCCACGACTTGCCAATAATTTTAAGGCTTCATTTCTATTATCCACATCGCAATAATACGTTTTGGTATCAGACTCCACCTCTTCACTGGCGATACTTTGGACATTGACGAGCGTCCCCTTTTGAATAATAGCGAACCGGTCACACATCATTTCCATTTCCGACAACAAATGACTGGAGACGATAATGGAAAGGTTTTTCTCTTTGGCCAATCGCCTTAAATAGCCCCTGATTTCCCTGATGCCCGCGGGATCAAGCCCATTTGTCGGTTCATCCAAAATAAGAACTTTTGGATCATGCAGGAGGCTTTGGGCAATTCCCAATCTCTGTCTCATCCCCAAAGAGTAAGTCTTGACTTTGTCGTGGATTCGCTCTGTCAATCCGACAAGACTTACGACCGCATCTATTTTTTCTTTCGTGATTCCCTTAAACAGGCGGGCAGACTGCTGTAAATTTTGATAACCAGTCAAGAATTTATACAACTCCGGGTTTTCGACGATGGCTCCTACATGGCTAATCGCGTCTTCATAATTTTTGCGGACGCTTTTTCCGCAAATTTTAATCTCCCCGGCCGTTATGCCAATCAAACCGACAATCATTCTGATCGTTGTCGTCTTCCCGGCTCCGTTCGGCCCCAAAAATCCAAACACTTCCCCGGCTTCGACTTCAAAGCTTAAGTCATCAATAATTTTTCTTCCGCGAATTATTTTCGTGACATTTTTCAACTCAACAACAGCTTTCATTTCTCACACTTCCTTCCCTTTGTTCCGCATGATTGATTTGAACCATTCTAAGACAGATAAGCCTTGTTCTTCGCGTATGGCTTCCACATTTTGGCGGCTGATAATGTCACCGTTATAAATGGCGATCACTTCATCCATTATCTGCTCAATCTCATCAATCTCGTGCGTGGCGATAATGACGGTCTGTTTTTCAAAATTAATATAGGTGAGCAAGCTTGTAACAATGGAATCCCGCACCATTGGATCGAGTCCGGAAAATGGTTCGTCCAGCAGGACCACCGGAACGTCCCTTGCCAAGGTTAATACGAGTTTCAATCTTCCCCGGTTCCCTTTGGAAAGCTGTTTGATTTTTTTATTTTCCGGCAACTCCATTTCTTTAAGAAGGTGAAACGCTTTGTCCCGGTCAAAATCGGGAAATTGAGAATCATAGAACTCGATCATTTTCCCGGTGGTAAAAGAATCATAAAACATATCAAGTTCCGTCAAGTATGCCACTTTTTTGCTGATCCTTCTTGTGACCTTCTCTTGTAAAACGGTCACTGTTCCGCTGTTCGGATAAACAAGGCCGGTGATCAATTTCAATGTGGTGGATTTTCCACTCCCATTGGGACCGAGCAGACCGTAAATTTTCCCCGGTTCAAAATATAGAGTGACATTGTCCAGAGCCTTTTCTGCTCCGTATTTTTTCACGACGCCCTTTAATTCAATGTTCATCCTGCCCACCATCCTCCAAATAATGTGTCAATCCACTCACCATTTGCTGGTTCGTATATCCCAATTCTTTCATGCTTTTGACAAACTGGCCGATGATTTCCGTCTGCATCGACTGCTTCAATTTATTCACAATGCTTTCCTTTTCAATCACGAACGTCCCCTGTCCACGTCTTGTCTCCACAATACCCATCCTTTCCATTTCCGCATATGACCTTTGTATCGTATTTGGGTTGACACCCGATTGGACAGCCATGCCCCTTACAGACGGAAGTTTTTCCCCGGGATTGATTTTTCCCCGGATGATCCTTTGAAAAATCTTTTCAGTAATTTGTATATAAATGGGCTTTGACGCTTCAAATTCTTTGGACATGTTTACACCTCGACTTTCCGGTCCAGCAGCCTACTGGCAAGGAGAAAGAAGATGATGGATAAAATAGCGTACATCAAGGTAAACAAGGATAGACTATTTTGGAAAATAGGTAGTTTCCAGAGTTGCCTTTCCACCAGTACGTGATAGGAAAGCCAAACGAGAACCACCGCCAGCCAGCGAAAATGTCTAATAGCGGGGTATTTTCCTAGTGAATGGTAAACCGTCCAAAGAAACATGAACAAAACTGATACATGCATCGCTGTGCCAAAGATATGTAACTGTAAAGAAATGATCCCTTGATCGATAGGCAGAGCACTGCTGAAAAAAGCGATCGCCCTTCGCATAAAAAACAAAGCATAAAAGGATATGAAAAGTTGCGCAATCAACTGAATAATAGCCGCGGCACCGAGCTTTGCTAACAGCAATTTCAAACTGCTTTGCGGATTATACAGCCATAACTGTGTTTTCCCCTCGACCCTTAAAGTATAAAGCAGTAAGAGCGGCGCCAATATCAGAACAGCAGCCATCATGAAGGGAAACATTAACTCCGGCTCCGATATATAACCTGAGAAGATATGCATACCTGCCATACCGAAAAATAGAAGCCCCATCCAAGACCAAAATTTCATTAAACCTAAATCCTTTTTAACCAACCCAATAAATGCCTTCATGACTTTACCTCCGCCACCTTGTATTAGTGTGTTAATTAGATAGTACACTAACACAAGTATACATGCAACCATTTTTACAAAAAAACATAAGATGTATTTTTTACCTGATAGAAAATTTCAAGAGATGGGCTATGGTCACCGGATGCAGCTACTTTCAGAGAATTATGCCATTCTCTTCCCCTCGATCAAAAGGCGGAACAAAGGCTAAAGAATGAAAGCGTCCTGTTGGCTTAACCGAGGAAATAGCGTCATCCAAGCTCGCGCTTTCCCTGCCTTGTTTGTTTCTTCTCTTACACTCGTACAAGCGTATACGTTGCGGCGCTTCCATGACCGATATCTTTGAAAACCATGAGTTGTGTATCACCGCCCCGGACGAATCGGACTTTTGGCGCGATTTTTTGAAATGGGGACCTTCCTGCAGTTCATACCGAAAAAACTACTAACATCAGTAGTGCGACCAAGGCCATGGTTTGTGCTAGTATTTTTTTGCCGAACAGCTTCAAGATCTAGAATCCATATAAAAGACCGGCCAACTTCACAAGTTTAGTATGTTGGGGGTCCAAAAAGATCATGTCAATAAGGCAGTGTGAAGGCTTCTATGATTGGCTAAGAGGGAGCAGAAATCATGAAACATAAACATGTTGTAGCTTTTGATGTGAGTATGGGGGAAAATGGGATGACAGTCTGACCGTTATAAACGATGTGAGTATGGAGATGAAGTGGAACATACACGTCCTAGCTTTTACGATGACAAATTAAAAATGCAACCTCGGCGAAATCCTTATGAGGTTGCAGTAATGGCATGTATAAATAAGCTTCCGAAATACATCTTCACCATTAAGGAACTGGAAACAAAATGGGATGGCGGGCATATCCAAAATTGGGCCATGGTCAGAAACCAACTGCTCTTTCACGACAAACTGAAAGATAGGGTTTTAAGATACCTTGAGTAAAGTGTACTTACACACTTAACTTGACAAACCCGATAGTTCCTTTTCATTGTCCACCTTTCCAATTCAATGGTTAACTTTATTTTTTAACATCCCTTCCAAAGGCCTTTGTGTCAATATTCTTCTCATCAAGGAAGTCTTCAATTTTTTTCTGTTCTCTTCCACTCACTTTAGGAGTTTTATTAATGATGGATCCAATGTCTTTTTCAGAAATTTTCCCTTCGCTTGCGTTGTCGAGCACTTCACTTAATTCACGAATATACTCATTTGAAGTTGTAATATAACGACTAATCCTTTCCGACTCTTCTTGATAACCTTTAGGTAAGGTATTATTGGAGATATAACGAGAGAAATTCTCATCATTTTCTTTTATAAGTTTGTTAATTTTTTTAAATTTCTCTAATTCACTTTTATTTAATGTCTGATCGTCCCATATGAACTCCTCAAATGATTCTAAAGCATTATTTAACTCTTCGTCACTGTCTAAATATATTTTGTTACTTTGTTTCATTTCTTCTTCGTCAATGACACTATTGTTTTTTTCAGAGGTGAAGATAGTACTAGGGATTTTTATGTCCTTTAGAGAAATTTCCTCTTCTGTAGCACTTTCTTCCTGAGCATCCATATTTTCTTCCTCGGAACATCCGCTCAACACAAAGATGATGATCATGAAGCAACTATAAAATATTTTTCTCATAATTAGAACCATTCCTTTCGCTCTCGCTAAGGGCACAAAACTGTATAAAATGTACTTATTCCGAGCGCGTTTTTAGTATTACTGAAACGATAGGGATTTACAGAACTACAAATCAAGTGAAGGTGAGAGGCCGATGGATAAAAAGCAGAAATGACATTCACACCTTAACAAGTTGTTGAACGGATCCATTTTATCATTCGTTTCCAATGGATTTTACAGACATGCTGGCTTGGCTTTAGCCTCCTCATCGCTTTGCACCTGCGGGGTCTTCAGCTCAAGCTATTCCCGCAGGAGTCGTCGCCTTCCGTTCTGAATATATATTGTGAACTAAAAAAAGCAATGATGAAATTTCTAAACTCCTTCCATTCACATTTTAAAGCGTTAACCGACAATCATTCTGATCGTTGCCGTCTTCCCGGCTCCGTTCGGCCCCAAAAATCCAAACACTTCCCCGACTTCGACTTCAAAGCTTAAGTCATCAATCATTTTTCTTCCGCGAATCATTTTCGTGACATTTTTCAACTCAACGACAGCTTTTTTCACACTTCCTTCCCTTTGTTCCGCATGATTAATTTGAACCATTCTAAGACAGATAAGCCTTGTTCTTCGCGTATGGCTTCCACATTTTCACGGCCGATAATGTCACCGTTATAAATGGCGATCACTTCATCCATTATCTGCTCAATCTCATCAATCTCGTGCGTGGCGATAATGACGGTCTGTTTTTCAAAATTAATATAGGTGAGCAAGCTTGTAACAATGGAATCCCGCACCATTGGATCGAGTCCGGAAAATGGTTCGTCCAGCAGGACCACCGGAACGTCCCTTGCCAAGGTTAATACGAGTTTCAACCTTCCGCGGTTCCCTTTGGAAAGCTGTTTAATTTTTTTATTTTCCGGCAGTTCCATTTCTTTAAGAAGGTGAAACGCTTTGTCCCGGTCAAAATCGGGAAATTGAGAATCATAGAACTCGATCATTTTCCCGGTGGTAAAAGAATCATAAAACATATCGAGTTCCGTCAAGTATGCCACTTTTTTGCTGATCCTTCTTGTGACCTTCTCTTGTAAAACGGTCACTGTTCCGCTGTTCGGATAAACAAGGCCGGTGATCAATTTCAATGTGGTGGATTTTCCACTCCCATTGGGGCCGAGCAGACCGTAAATTTTCCCCGGTTCAAAATATAGAGTGACATTGTCCAGAGCCTTTTCTGCTCCGTATTTTTTCACGACGCCCTTTAATTCAATGTTCATCCTGCCCACCATCCTCCAAATAATGTGTCAATCCACTCACCATTTGCTGGTTCGTATATCCCAATTCTTTCATGCTTTTGACAAACTGGCCGATGATTTCCGTCTGCATCGACTGCTTCAATTCATCGACAATGCTTTCCTTTTCAATCACGAACGTCCCCTGTCCACGTCTTGTCTCCACAATACCCATCCTTTCCATTTCCGCATATGACCTTTGTATCGTATTTGGGTTGACACCCGATTGGACAGCCATGTCCCTTACTGACGGAAGCTTTTCCCCGGGATTGATTTCTCCCCGGATAATCCTTTGAAAAATCTTTTCAGTAATTTGTATATAAATGGGCTTTGACGCTTCAAATTCTTTGGACATGTTTACACCTCGACTTTCCGGTCCAGCAACCTACTGGCAAGGAGGAAAAGGATGATAGCCAAAGCGGCATACAACAGAATGGGTATGATAGGTAGCGATACATCCGTATAGATGATGTTCCAGCCATCTTCATATTTCAAGTTGGGCTCAATATGGACGTTTAGGTCCAAAGAGAACCACTCATTTGTTAAAATCTTCGTTTTTACAAGAAGCTCTTCCAGTAAGCTCCATGCAAACCAAACGAGAACCACCGCCAGCCAGCGAAAATGTCTAATGGCGGGGTATTTTCCTAGAGAATGGTAAACCGTCCAAAGGAAAATGAACCAGATCGATATATACATTGCTGTGCTGAAAATGCCCAACTGCATAAAAATCCCTTGTTTGATAGGCAGGAAGTTGCCGAAAGAAGCGATTTTCCCTGCTTTCACCAATGCTTGCATGATAAACAAGGCATACAAGGAAATGATGAGTTGCGCAATCAACTGAATAATGGCTGCCGTACTGAGCTTTGATAACAGCAATTTCAAACTGCTTTGCGGATTATACAGCCATAACTGTGTTTTCCCCTCGAGATTTAAAGTATAAAGTAGGGAGATCGGTGCCAAAAACATGTGAAACCCGGCAGCCATCATCAGAAAAGGAACGGGTATTAGCGGCTCTGATAAATAAACAGAGAGGATATACACACCCGCCATCCCGATAATAAAAACCGCAAGCCAAACGATGTACCAAAATTTCATTAAACTTAAATCCTTTTTAACTAATCCAATAAATGCTTTCATGAGTTTGACCTCCGTCATCAACTGTTATTGTACTAACCAAATAGTACACTAACACAAATATACATGCAACCATTTTTACAAAAAAATATGAGATGCATTTTTACCTGATAGCGAAATCTATTGGCGGCATGATCAGGGTGACAGGGTGCGGGTCCATGCAAGAAGCTCATGCCGCGCTCTCTTTCCCCTTATAAGAAACGGAGCGACAGCGTCCTGTTGGCAAGCTCTGGGGAGGAGCGCCTTACTTTATCTTCGTGCGATCATGATGCTGTCGCACTTTCCCTGTCTTGTGGCTTCGCTGCACCCGTACATCATGGTTATGACGCTTCCAGAAAACCATGAGATGTGTGTCGCCGCCCCGGACGAATCGGGCTTTAACTGACTGTTGCTCCCCCGCACTTACCGTGATTTTTTGAAGTGGGGATCTTCCTGCCAGTTCATACCGAAAAAAAGCTGTCCGGAAAGGAATATGACAGCTTGAAAAATAATAAAACAAAACCCAAGAATGCTATAAAATCAACATTCTTGGGTTTTAGATTGTAGTGTGTTGACTCTAAATCGGACTTTTTAAACAGCCCCCTCCATATATATTTTATCGTGATACATATGGATTTCCCTTAACCCAGAAACGCCACGGGTAATCTCGCGCCTCACCCGAATTTTGAATCCCGATCCTGGTTCCTTGCTCTATTTCTGTCGGGGAATAGCCATCACTGATATATAACGGCCGCTCATAAAATGTTCGGCCGTAGTCCTCCATGGTAATCCCCATTGCCTTTGTTAATTTTCCGGGGCCATTCGTCAAGTTTTTCATTTGATCGACTGGGCGCCTCTTTTTCATAAGGCCAATTCCTGTAACAGGCTCCAACGCTCGAATCAATACGGCTTCGGGCTCATCAATGCCTGCGCTGACGACATTGATCAGACAATGCGTGTGCATCGAGTATGTATACACGAGCCCTGCCTGGCCATACATGATTTCAGTCCGCTTCGTCCTTCTATTGCCGTAACTGTGGGCGGCGCGATCATGCGGGCCTATATAGGCTTCCGTTTCCACTATATATCCGGCGGAAAGCCCTTCTTCCGTTTCGTTGACAAGGAGGCAGCCTAAAAGCGACTTGGCTAGTTCAAGCGTTGGCTGTTGAAAAAATTGTTTGTTTAACGGTTTTTTCGGCATTTTGTCATTCATTTCCATTACATCTATTCACCATCATCCATTTTATGAATTTATTTTTTTGCTTGATCGAGTCATACTCATTTATATTCGCAGATGTCTTTAGGACGCCAAAGCGCCATTCGCAACCTCAGCATCGTTTTCTTGCGTTCCGGGCGGACATGGCTTATTCCCGCCAGCATCATGTACGTTTTTTCATGTTGAGCCTGTCACTCATCTTCCTTTATTCCTTGTAATACCCCGTCAAAAAAAGCAATCACCTTTTCAACATATTCCTCAGAGTTTTGCTCAAAAGATTTCACATGCCCGTCTCCCTCGGTAAGCCAAAACGAAAAAACATCGGGGTGCTTTTTGTACATTTTTTCACTTTCTGTGTAAGGGATGGAACGATCGCCTTTATTGTGGATAAATAACACTGGACGCGGAGCCACATCATCCAGCACAGTGATCGGGCTTGCGCCGGACAAATCGATGTCAGCCATTAGTGGAATGATATTGAGGATCAACGGTGTAAAAGGAAAATTCGGCAGATCGGTCCAGACCGGCATATTTTCTTCCAAATAATCATGCAAATCGCTGAACGGGCTGTCGGCTACGACTGCATGCACATTCTTTGATTCAGCCGCCGCTAAAATGGAAGTGGACGCCCCCATGGATATTCCCAGCAATCCAATCGGCTCCTCATATTGGTCGGCTGTCCAATCAATGGCCCCCAGGAGGTCCCATTTTTCTTTGACTCCAACAGTGGTCATGTCTCCTTCTGATTCCCCCGCATAACGAAAATCAAACGTAATGACCCGATATCCTTTTACAAGTAAATTGTTGGCCAGCGGCATAAACGGAATGTTTTCCTCGTAACGGTTCCCTTTATAACCGTGGGCAAAAATAATGTTCATTTTTGCCGGAACGGGAGGTTCAAGCACCCAGCCCGCCAACTTCGTTTTGGCATCATGGCTGAAAAAGTCGATATCTTGATAATTCATGTCATAATCGCCAGGGGTAATGACGATCGGTTTTTTCTCCGGTTTTGTCAAATTTGTTCCCACATATACAGAAATCGCGACGCAAGTTGCAGCAGCCAGGAAAAACAAGGCAGCCAGAGAACCGATCACAATGAATTTGGTGTTCCGTTTCTTTGGCCCTCTGTTGACCGTTGTTTCCCTGTTGATTTCCGGCCCCATAATGCCGTATTCCTCCTTTTGCTTTATTCTTT
This sequence comes from Siminovitchia thermophila, assembly GCF_016909185.1. GTDB lineage: Bacteria > Bacillota > Bacilli > Bacillales > Bacillaceae_C > Siminovitchia > Siminovitchia thermophila. Next base: position 57,986 of record NZ_JAFBFH010000001.1, read on the forward strand.
TATTCATATTTCTAGAAAAACGGTTGGATTCCTCTTTTCAAAATGTCACAATATGTTCATTTTACAGCAAAAACAGGTAAAAAACCCCTTGACTTTTGAAGTTTAAATGTCTACTATATAAAAACAAATGTATTTTACAGACATACAGAAAGGTGAGGAAGAAATGAAAAGCTATGTATCTATCGGACTATTGGGTTTGGGAACGGTTGGCTCCGGAGTTGTCCAGCTCATTCAAAATCACCAAGAGGAGTTGCAACATCAAGTAGGATGCGAAGTGAGAGTCAAAAGCATTCTCGTCAGAAACACTGATAAGGAACGTGATATTCAAATCGGCCAAACATTCCTCACCTCTAATCCGGATGATATACTGCAAGACCCCGATATTGATCTTGTCGTGGAAGTAATCGGTGGTATCGAAGAGGCACGGGAACACATGATAAAAGCGATCCAGTCGGGGAAACATGTTGTTACCGCCAATAAGGATTTAATTGCCCTTCATGGTCCGGAATTGCTTGAAGCGGCTGCTCAAAATCAGGTGGATTTGTTTTATGAAGCGAGTGTCGGTGGCGGAATTCCGATTTTAAGAGGATTATCGGAAGGTCTTGTATCAGACCGGTTGAAAAAAGTGATGGGTATTGTCAATGGTACGACGAATTATATATTGACAAAAATGGATGAAGAAGGCCAGTCCTATGAAGCGGCTCTGAAAAAAGCGCAAGAACTCGGGTTTGCAGAAGCAGATCCAACAGCAGATGTGGAAGGGTTGGACGCGGCAAGGAAAATGGCCATTTTAGCCAGGCTGGCGTTCTCAACCAATGTATCGCTCGATGATGTGGAAGTGGAAGGCATAAGCAATCTTTCGCTGCAAGACTTGCATTACGGGCAAAAACTGGGATATACGATGAAGCTCATCGGTATAGCCCAATTGGATGACCAAAAAGTGGAAGTCAGTGTACAGCCTACTTTCCTTGCGACTAGTCATCCGCTTGCCTCTGTTAAAAATGAATATAATGCCATTTATGTTAAGGGAGAAGCCGTTGGAGAAACAATGTTCTACGGTCCTGGTGCAGGAAGCTTGCCTACGGCAACCGCGGTGATGGCGGATGTCGTAGCGGTGATCAGAAACATGCGGCTTGGCGTAAATGGAAAAACCGTTGTAGCGCCTAGGTTTAAAAGTGTGTTAAAATCACCTCAGGAGCGGTATGGACAGTTTTATTTCCGTCTCCACTTAGCAGATGAAGTCGGGGCATTTTCCAAAATCACAGGCTTATTCAACGAATTAGGCATTAGCTTTGAGAAAATTTTGCAAACCCCGCTCAATAAAGGAGAATTGGCAGAAATTATTATTGTTACCCATACCGTATCATTGGAAAACTTCCAAGAAGCACTGATGAAATTAAGGGATCTCCCCGTTGTAAAAGACGTCATCAGTTATTATCGAGTAGAGGGGAATGGAGCAAAATGAATTGGCCGGGCCTGATTAAACAATATCAATCCTACTTGCCTGTTACAGATCAAACACCAGCGCTTACGCTTCAAGAAGGGAATACACCTTTGGTGCATCTGGCCCATTTATCTGAGCAATTGGGAATCGAATTATATGCGAAAATGGAAGGTGCCAATCCGACTGGATCTTTTAAAGACCGCGGAATGGTGATGGCCGTCGCCAAAGCAGTGGAAGCTGGCAGCGAGTCCGTCATTTGTGCATCTACGGGGAATACGTCCGCTGCCGCTGCGGCTTATGCGGCAAAAGCCGGGATCAGGGCGATTATCGTCATCCCAAATGGAAAAGTGGCACTCGGTAAGCTTGCCCAAGCAATGATGTACGGTGCCGAAATTGTTGAAATTGAAGGCAACTTCGACGAAGCATTGCAAATTGTCCGCACTGTAAGTGATACAGCGCCGGTTACACTTGTCAACTCTGTCAATCCATACCGGATTGAAGGGCAAAAAACAGCGGCATTTGAAATTTGTGATCAACTTGGAGCCGCTCCAGATATTTTGGCCATCCCGGTGGGGAATGCCGGTAATATAAGCGCCTATTGGAAAGGATTTAAAGAGTACAACGACGCAAAACAAACAGGACTTCCAAAAATGTTCGGCTTTGAAGCGGAAGGTGCGGCGGCCATTGTAAAAGGAGAGCCGATCGCCCAGCCGGAAACGGTGGCAACGGCCATCCGCATTGGAAATCCGGCAAGTTGGAATCTTGCTGTCGCCGCTCGTGATGAGTCTGAAGGTAAAATTGAATCCGTTTCTGACCAAGAAATTTTAGAGGCATTCCAGCTACTTCCGAAATCGGAAGGTCTGTTTGCCGAACCGGGTTCATGCGCCTCGATTGCCGGAGTAATCCAACAAGTGAAAAATGGCCAAATTGAAAAAGGAAGCAAGGTAGTGGCCGTATTAACCGGAAACGGATTAAAAGATCCGCAAACGGCTGTTTCTCAAATCAAATATGATCCCGTAGTCTTGCCAAATGATGAAGAAGTCATTATTGACTATATTAAAGGCGTGGTTAAGGCATGAACTGTTTGACCATTACGGTTCCCGCCAGCTCAGCCAATATCGGACCCGGGTTTGATTCCGCCGGTATGGCTTTGAACCGCTATTTAACATTACATGTTACACCGAATGAAGAGTGGATATTTGAACACCGCTCTTTGCATCTTCCGCAGGCCCCTCCTGCGGAAGATCATTTTATTTTTAACATTGCCAAACAGATGGCGGAACAATTCAACGCCAACCTTCCTCCGTGCAACATTATGGTGGAAAGCGACATTCCTTTGGCACGCGGCATGGGAAGCAGCGCATCTGCGGTAGTGGCAGGCATCGAACTGGCCAACCAGGTTTGCCAACTTGAATTAAGCGCGTCAGAAAAGTTGCGGTGGGCCACCAAGTTTGAGGGGCATCCCGACAATGTGGCGCCTGCATTGCTGGGTGGGCTCGTCATTACAGCAATGCTTTCTGAAGACCGTATCGAATTTTTTCAAACTACAAATATTGATTTGGATCTCGTACTTTATATCCCGGATTTTGAATTAAAAACGGAAGCAGCAAGAAAAGTGCTCCCAGAACAGTTTTCCAGAAATAACGCGACTGCCGCAAGCAGTATTGGGAACATGATGGTAGCCGCTCTCGTCGCCGGGGATTATCAGCTGGCAGGACGCATGATGGAAGCAGACTTATTTCATGAGCCATACCGTGCTTCCCTCATTCCCAACTACGCTGAAATCCGCCGCGAAGCAAAAAACCTCGGAGCATACGGAACAGTCATCAGCGGTGCCGGACCAACCTTAATCTCCTTTGCTCCCAAAGGCGGCGGACAAACCATTGTGGATCATTTACAAACAATGTTTTCCGACCACTCCGTTCAATTGGTAAAATTGGATAACGAGGGACTTCGTGTCAATCATCAAAGTGAAAATGCGATTTGCCAATAAACCGCTGGATAGGCAAATTTGTATTTTGAAACGAACATGCGAAAACCCGGGCGCCAGTTAACAACGTCCGGGTTTTTTACAATATAACAGCACATAGGTGTAAAGCGCATCGAAGTCAACCTATTTTTTTTATTGAAAAAGCGCACACCTGCTTTTCTCTATAAGCAGGCGGTTCCTTTTCTCTTACGAAGCTTAATGGTGCATGCCATTATCAGTGGACTCGGCTTGTTCATCTTGTCCGCCTTTACCCTGAGTCCCCTCACCAATGGTGATCGACTTTTTCGGCATATTGTGCATGCCGCGTGCGGTCACGTGGACTTGAACAGTAAATGCTCCTTCGCGATCAAACGCTTTTTCCATCTCATAAGTGCCGTCTTCATTGTTTTTCGCTTCAATCTTTTCTCCCTCTTCTTTTTTTCCTTCTTCCCAAATTTCAAACTCCACCTCATCGGCGTCTTTCACTTTTTCATCGCCTTGTGTCACCAAGGCTGTAAAAACGACTTTTTCATTTACATCGGCAGTATCAGGACCTTCAAGCTCTACCTCAAGTACCTCGGGAACCTTATCGCTAACTCCGTTGTTTTGATCTTGGGTACTTCCACATGCTCCCAATAAACCAATGGCGAAAGCCAAAATTAAAAACGAACGTATCCTGTTCAATTTATTTACCCCCAACACTATGATTCTTGTCATCAACTCAGTTTAACATGATTATGTGTGAAAGATGTGAAATCCGCGTTACCAATTAACGAAACAACGTTACATAAGCGGCAGCTTGATCGAGACGGAAGTGCCCTTGCCAACTTGGCTCGAAATTGTCATCGTTCCTCCATGCAGCTTCGCCAGCCTGTCTACAATCGCGAGCCCAAGCCCTGTACCGCCTTGCTTGCGTGTCCTTGCTTTATCAACCCGGTAAAAGCGTTCCGTTATTTGGGCCAAATCCGCTTCGGGAATTCCCTGCCCGGTATCCGCGATCGTAATAACTCCAAAGCGTTCGTCCTCCAAAGTAAGGGAAACGAATATGCTCCCTCCCGGATTTGTATAGTTAATCGCATTATCCAATATATTCATCAACATTTGAATAAGCCGTTCCTCATCTGCTTCCGCAATTAATTCGTAATCAAAACAGCTTTCCAAATGGATCCCTTTTTCATCCATTCGGTGTTTTACCTTGTTGATGGATTCCTCAATCGTTTGTGCAAGCGGAATCGGCGCCATCTTTAACGAAAATTCCCTGGATTCAAACCTGGCAAGATCAAGTAAATCATCAACAAGCCGTTCCATCCGGTTCGCTTCCCGCAAAATAATGTGCTCATATTTTTCTTTGTCTTCCGTTTTGGCGACACCCGTTTGGATGGCTTCCATATAACCAATAATGTAGCTGAGCGGTGTTCGAAGTTCATGCGAGACATTGGCCAAAAATTCCTTTCTCCGATCATCTTCCTTTTGGACAGATTCCGCCATTTCATTGAACGTTTTGGCAAGCTGTCCAATCTCGTCATCATGATAATCGGCTACCCTTACAGACAAATTTCCCGATGAAAGCTCGCGAGCGGCATTTTTCATGTCGGTGATCGGTTTAAGTGTTCGCTTCAGCCACTTATTCCCGATCGTAAGCGCAACGAGTAAAAAAAGAAATGCCCCGGCAAGCCAATACACAGAATACCGAAAAGTCATTTCACTTAAATTTTCGAGCGGATAGTATAAATAGATAATGCCCTCCAGCCTTTTGCCGTCAAGCAGCGGGACAACAACCGAAATGACATCCCGATCCAGCCGCTCCACATGCCCTTTTCGATAAACGGGAGCGCCTGTTAACAGCTTTTCCCGGTCCTCTCCGCTAATCAAAGCGTGATAATCTATTTCAAAAGGCAAACACATGCTCAATTCCCTGGGATTTTTCACAGCAAACACTTCAAACTGCGATTTTTCCCCGAACGCGTTAATGTCCTCTATCAAGGAGTTTTCCACAGCTCCCCCTTCATATGAAAGAGCCAGCCGCTTTCCGGTTTCAAGCATATCCTTTTCCAATTTTTTGACGTACAAACTTTCATATAGCATATACGAAAAAAAAGAAGCGTACACAATTGAGACAAGAAAAGCGACTAATAAGGCCAAAGACAATTTTCGAGACAGCCTCATTTTGGCACCTCAAATTTATATCCACAGCCCCAAACAGTTTGAATATATCTCCCCGCGCTTTCTCCAACTTTCATCCGCAAGGTTTTAATATGGGTATCCACCGTCCTTGGCCCTCCCTGGTAAGACATATCCCACACCTGATCCAGCAGGGCCTCTCTGGAAAATACTTTTCCCGGCTCGCTCATCATGACTTTCAACAGTTCGAATTCCTTAAATGTCAGCTCCGTTTCGATACCGAATATCTCAAGCCTTCTCCTTTCCAAGTCCATGAAATAGCTCCCTATCTCAATCGTCGCCTTCGTATTTCGCTTATAAGCGGATCTTCTTAAAACAGCTTCTATTCTGGCAACAAGTTCACCGGGAGAAAACGGCTTTACGATATAATCATCTCCGCCAAGCTTCAACCCCTTAACCTTGTCCCATTCCTCTCCTTTTGCTGATAAAAAAATAATCGGAATTTCGCTTTTTTCCCGGATTTCTTGACAAATATCAAAGCCATCCTTGCCGGGAAGCATAATATCGAGCAAAACAAGATCTATTTTTTCCTTCGTTAAAAAATGATAAAGCTCTTCGTGTCCCTTTGCTTCCGAAGTTTTATAACCGGAATTTTGCAAGTACATCGAAATTAAATGCCTCATATCCTCTTCATCATCGACAATTAAAACATGTACCATTATTCCACCTTCTCGCGTGTAAAAATTCCGAATGGACCTTTGCCCACCTTGGTTTTCCCTTCAATTTCCAATGTCTCCGGATCAATCCAATACACTTCATTACTGTCAAACCCGGCTACAATCATTTTTCCCGAAAAAGAACTGACTGCAAAAGGATTCGCCCCTACTTCGACTTGCGCTTTCAGCTTTTTGTCAAAATCAAAACGATACAACATGTTCGTTCCGTGGCTTAGGGCATACAAACCGTAATTATTTTCATAAAAATCAACAGGCATCAGCGGCGCGGGAATCTGTTCCTTCAATGCTTGTGTTTTTAATGAATAGACTGCGATGAAGGACTGGGGCTTCGTCCCTTCCCCATGTCCCCCTATCCATAATTCGCTTTCTTTGCTGCGCAACAGCATGCCGGTGCTTGATGCCGGAATCGAAAGCTCGCTTTCAATTGAATAATCGTCTAAATTGATAAAAGCCAACGCTTTTCCTTTGAAAGAAGCAACATATAGATACTGCCCGTCTGTTTCCATTTCAAGCGGATATGGCTTCGTCTTCACACTTTTGATTTCTTCTCCGTTTTTATTGAAAAATCGGACTGCATTGCTTTCCTTATCGGCAAAAGCAAATCCTAAATTGTTTTTAAGATAGACACCGTTGACAATGCCCTTCCCGGTCTTGAACGACCGCTTTAGCTTTCCCGTTTTCAATGAATAAAAGTCGACTTCTTCAAGCTCTGGCCCGAATAACAACAATGTATCCCCATCAGGAAGCAGCCTTGCGCCTGTATAGGCTTTGTGCAGTTCCCAGTGGCCAAATACTTCTCCTTTTTTGTTCAAAAAATCAATGCTGAACTCCCCCAAGTTTAACGTAGCGGCAAACTCTTGGCCTTCCTTTACAGGTTGATAGCTTTTATCTTGGCAGCCCGCCAGCAAAATGATGAACAATATAAAAAGAAGATGGGTTTTTTTCTTCACTTTCTCACCTTCCGCCAAAACAATTTCATCTTATTTTAGCATAACGGATATTTGTGATATTTAAATGAAATTCACATGAAAATTTCGGCGCCGGCCACCCTATTTCCAAATTTCTGTTGAGATGCTTCAGTCTGAAGATTTTACGTCTGAATCGATACGGAGCTATTTTGAGGTGGACGATGTATAGTGATATGCGGGGTTCCCATAAGCATTGTCGAGGCAAAAAAATGGCCGGACCGCTCAAGCAGTCCGGCAGTCTTTTAACTGACATCCCTTTTTTTAAAATCGTCACTTTCCCAAAAGTCGGCGTTTTTAATGCCCACTTTCTGAGGATCAAATACAGGATCCAGCCCTTGTTTCCTCTGTTCCTCGTAGTCTTTTAAGGCGATCATCGCTGGTTTAAACAGGATCAAAATGGCAATCAAATTAAGCCAGCACATGATCCCAAGCCCGACATCCCCGAGATCCCAAGCAGCCTTTGCCGTTCTGACACTTCCATAAAAAACGCCAGCCAACAAGACGATTTTTACAATGAACATGGGAATCTTTCCGTCTTTTCCCCGCGTCAAATAAGCGACATTCGTCTCGGCGATATAATAGTAAGCCATGATAGTCGTAAATGCGAAGAAAAAAAGCGCGATGGCCACAAAAGCCGAGCCAAATCCGGGTAAAGCGGATTCCACTGCCGCCTGGGTGTAAACTGGGCCCGGTTCCACATCGCCGAGGCGGTTGACGATAAAAGATTTGTCGGGACGAACCGTATTATACATGCCTGTAACGATGATCATGAAAGCGGTCGCCGAACATACGATCAAGGTATCCACATAAACCGAAAACGCCTGAACAATTCCTTGCTTTGCGGGATGCGACACTTCAGCTGCCCCCGCAGCATGCGCGCCTGACCCTTGGCCGGCTTCGTTTGAATAAATTCCCCGTTTAACCCCCCAGGAAATCGCCATTCCGAGAATTCCCCCGAAGGCAGAATCAAGCCCGAAAGCACTTTTAAAGATTAAAGCAATAACTGCCGGCAATTCCGTGATGTTAAACGCCATAACGATCAAGGCAACAAGAACATAGCCGATAGCCATGAACGGGACAACGAATTCAGCCGTTTTCGCAATTCTTTTAATACCACCGAAAATAATAAAGCCCAATAATAATACGATGACAATACCGGTAATAACAGTACTGATTCCAAAAGCATTTTCAAGTCCAGTCGCAATCGAGTTGGACTGCACCCCTGGCATCAGAAGAGCCATCGCAATACTCGTAGCCACTGCAAAAATGACCGCGTACCACTTTTTCCCCATCCCTTTTTCTATATAGTAGGCAGGACCGCCGCGGTATTGTCCGTCTTGCTTTACTTTATATATTTGGGCTAATGTCGATTCTACATACGCGGTGCTAGCACCCAAAAATGCAATCGCCCACATCCAAAAGACCGCGCCCGGACCCCCAAAGGCAATCGCTGTCGCTGTTCCTGCGATATTACCAGTTCCGACCCGTCCCGAAACCGCAACTGACAACGCTTGGAACGATGAAATTCCTGCACTTGAACTTTTTCCAGAGAATAATTGCTTAAGCATTTCCTTAATAAGACGAAGCTGCATAAAACGAGTCATGATCGAAAACAAGATGCCAATACCAAGCGACAAATAAATAAGGGGGGAACTCCATATTACGCCCGACAGCCATTCAATAAACGTTACCATCCGCATTCCTCCTAGCCATTATTATATTAATATATTTGTAAGCGCTTGCAAATAGAATTATATACCGCTTAAAAAAATAATACTACATCATAAATTCTTAACTATAAGAATGTTCAAATGGATAAAAAATCCCCCTTAACCTATACCTCGTCTAACACGGTATCCGGCTAAGGGGAGTTTATATAAAGAGGTTATTAGATTTTTGCGGCTTAAACATTTTCAAAATACGAGCAACTGTGTTTCACACCACATCATTTTCGAAGACTTCACTTAACCTGGTTCCCTTATGTGTGCTGAATAGATGTCTTTTCCTTGAATTCTAAACGGCGACGATGCAAAATGGGCTCGGTATAACCATTTGGCTGATCTCGTCCTTTAAATACAAGGTCACACGCAGCCTGAAATGCCACGGAACGATCAAAATCGCCTGACATCGGTCTATATGCCGGATCTCCCGCATTTTGCTGATCCACAACTTTTGCCATCCGTTTCATCGTTGTCATAACTTGCTCCTTCGTGCAAATGCCATGGCGGAGCCAATTGGCGATATGCTGGCTTGAAATTCGCAGGGTAGCCCGGTCTTCCATTAAACCGACATCGTGAATATCAGGCACCTTTGAACAGCCGACACCCTGTTCCACCCAGCGGACAACATATCCCAGTATCCCTTGAGCGTTATTATCAAGCTCTTTTTGAATTTCTTCTTTGCTGAAGTGGGGATTTTTTTCAAGCGGAATATCCAGCATGTCATTTTGCAAGTCTTTGATTGAACGGGATAGCTGTTGTTGTACATCCCAAACATTCACCTTGTGATAATGTAAGACATGCAATGTCGCAGCTGTCGGAGACGGTACCCAAGCTGTGCTGGCCCCCGCCTCGACATGGCCCATTTTTTGTTCGATCATGTCTTTCATTTTATCCGGCATTGCCCACATGCCTTTCCCTATCTGCGCCCGGCCGGGCAGCCCGGCCGCAAGGCCCGTGTACACATTGGATTGTTCATATGCACTGAGCCAATTGGCTTTTTTCATTTCATTTTTTCTTATTACGGGTCCAGCCTCCATAGAAGTATGGATTTCATCTCCTGTCCGATCAAGGAAACCCGTATTGATAAAGGCTATTCTTTCTTTTGCTTCGTAAATGCAATTTTTCAAATTTAACGACGTCCGCCGTTCCTCATCCATAATGCCCATTTTCAAAGTGTGCCGGGCAAGGCCGAGCAGATCTTCTACCCGATTAAACAGTTCATTGGCGAAAGCTACTTCTTCCGAACCATGCATTTTAGGTTTGACAATATATACAGAGCCTTTTTTAGAATTTTTCTTTGCGGTGTTGCCAAGCAGATCATGCTTAGCAATTAAACTGGTGACAACCGCATCCAAAATCCCTTCGGGAATCTCTTCCCCATTATGATCCAAAACCGCAGGCGTTGTCATTAAATGACCTACATTGCGGACGAGCTGCAGCGAGCGGCCGGGAAGCTGAAACGCTTCTCCATCCGGTGACATGTATTTCCGATCCTCATTCAGTACTCGATGAACGATTTTTCCATTTTTCTTAAATACAGCTGTTAATGTTCCTTTCATCAAACCAAGCCAGTTTCGGTACACATCGACTTTGTCTTCCGCGTCCACTGCTGTGACGGAATCTTCGCAATCCATGATCGTTGATAAAGCAGATTCTAGCAATATATCTTTTATCCCTGCCGGATCTGTTTTACCGACAGGATGTTGGGGGTCAAATTGAATTTCAACATGCAAACCATTGTTTTTCAACAGAACGGCAGTCGGATTTTCAACACTTCCACGGTAGCCAGCCAACTTTTTTTGATTGAGCAAACACACTCTATTTCCGTTATTTAATTGAACAGCAAGCTTTCTCCCGTCAATATAATAATTGACCGCTTCTTTATGAGATGCTCCGTGAAGGGGCGCGATTTGGTCCAGAAATTTTTTTCCGTACTGAATGACCTTTTGTCCGCGAACCGGGTTATATTCACTCATTCGGCGTGCTCCATTTTCCTCATCAATGGCATCTGTTCCGTACAGGGCATCATACAAACTTCCCCATCTGGCATTTGCCGCGTTAATAGCGTACCTGGCATTATTGACCGGAACAACCAATTGTGGTCCCGCCATATTTGCCATTTCTTGATCCACATTTTTGGTTGTGACTTTACAATGGTCTACAGGAGGCTCCAAGTACCCAATATCTTTTAAAAAAGATTTATACTCTGTCAAGTCAAAGTGATCTGTATGTTTGTGATGCCATTCATTTATTTTTCGTTGCAACATGTCACGCTTTTTTAAAAGTTTCCTGTTTTTGGGAGCAAGATCTTGAATAAGTCTGCTCAACCCCCTCCAAAACACCCCGCTCTCAACCCCGCTCCCGGGCAAGGCCTCTCTTTCAATAAATTTGTACAAAGCGGGAGCCACTTGAATTTCATTTACATTCAGATAGCTTTCCATCTCTTTCTCCTCCATTTCCGACGGCCAAATATATCATAAATTGATTTTTGCTTGCTTGATCATCACCCTGTTTTATTTACACCGGAACTTTGGAGAACTCCTCCTGAAATCTCGCTATCGCCCCATCAACATTTGCAGAATAACCCATTTCATTCAGCGTTTCACCAATGAAACGAACCGCCTTTTCAAGCATTTCTTTCGTTGTGTTGCCCATATGGCCAATGCGGAAGGCTTTGCCAGCCAAGTGAGCTAGCGCTCCTGCCACAATGAGCCCCTTCCCGGCTAATTGTTTACGGAAAGCAGCGTCATTGACTCCCTCTGGATAAAGAATGCAAGATAATGTCGGGGCCGCAACTTTTTCTTCTGCCAATGGTGTCATACCGTACGCTTTCAACGCTGCCCTGACGGCTCTTCCAAATTTTTCATGCCGTTCATATCTATTTTCCAAGCCCTCCTCCAACACGAGCCTCATCCCAAGTTCATACGCATAGACCAAATTGATGGCAGGCGTTGCAAAATATTTTTGCGGATCGTGCATAACAGGTAGCCAATTGTAAATATCGCAATAATAAGCAGGCACTTTTCCGAGTTTTTCACGGGCGGCCAATGCTGTTTGATTAAAGGCTACCACCGCTATGCCTGGTGGCACTCCAATAGCCTTTTGCGAACCTGTTAATACGACATCTATTTTATAAGCCGGGTTGCCCCCATACGCTTTTCCCATATTCTCTTCCATTGCGGCAGTAGCACAAACACCATCCAAAATGACAAGCGCATCATATTTTTTAATGACAGGAATGAGCGAATCCAAATCCGCTTTTACCCCTGTTGAAGTATCTGCATGCGTAATCGTAACTGCCTTGAAACCGCCTTTTTTCAACTTTTTTTCCACTTCGGCCGGTGAAACTTGTTTGCCCCATTCCGATTGGACTGTTTCAACCTCAATCCCAAATGCTGCTCCCAATTTGCTAAATCGATCTCCGAAAAATCCTTGGCTGATGACCAAAAGCTTCTCCCCCGGCGCAACTGTATTCACCAACGCCATTTCCATTGCAAGTGTTCCAGAACCGGAAATGACAAATGTCTCACCATCTGTTTGCAGCATTTCTTTTGTCTTGGAAATGGCACTTGTATACAGTTCGGCAAATCGGGGATCTGTATGACTCCGGGTTTCTTGGGCCAACGCCTTATAAATAGGATCAATGACCGGTGTTGGGCCGGGTATTAACAACATTTCTTTGTTTGGCATCATGCATCCTCCTCCAATATAGTTGTATTTTTTAAAAATATTCGGTGAAATTTGTCTTAATATATACATTAAGCGCTTTCAACTTCTGAATCATTATTGAAAATAACTAAAAAGGTTGGCCGGTTTTATTCATTTCAGATAAAACGAATACCAAAATGCTATTCTCGTTAAAGTATAAAGCCGCAGTAGAACCAGGCCTTCAAAATTGTGGGCCATGCAGACGCGTTGCCACACAACCTCTAAGCCCCCGTATCAGAAAGGGAACAAGATCGAAAGTGTCCTGTTGGCAAGCTCATGCAGCGATATCTTCGGAAAAAACTTATCCTTTTCCTCCGTGCGCTAACGATCATGTAGCTTATACTATAATAGCTTATACTATAACAACGAAGCTTTCCTTTGTCTGTCGCTTCGCTAGCGCTCATACACCCTGTACGTCGCGAAGCCTTTTGATCGACATTCTTGAAAAAACGATTGTTTCAAGTCGGCAGGACAAAGCAGCGGCATAGGCTTTTACAGGCTGTTGGTCCTCCACTCATCATTCTCGTTTTGCCCCGATTTCTTGAAGTCACGAGGCATACAGCCGGTTCATACCGGATAAATCCCTCATAGGGCCGGTTCATTGATCAAATATGGTTCCTTTTCTAAACTCAGACTGCTTATATGCATATTTCATTAACAGAATATAGACAATACCGGAAGTGATCGCTCCAACGACCCATGCCAGCTCCACCATGATAAAAGCCGCTGCCGCCCCGATAATCAGCGCCATGATGGCGGCCGGATTAAATCCGGCAAATGGGCCGTCTTCTTTATACAAATCCGGTATATGTACTTGTTGCGTTCTCAAAATATAATATTCTATCAGCAATATCGAAACAATCGGACCTAAAAATGCGGAATAGATCAGAATAAACATCCCAAGGCCTTTTGCGGATGAATCTTGCACAAGCACCCACGGGAATGAGCATAATGCCAGCAAACCCGTTATGATAACAGCTGGCTTGTAATGTAATTTTGTCAGTAACGTAATGACATAAGTTGGCGGAATAATATTTGCCATCATATTTACGCCAATGGCGCCAATCACTATAAAGGCGGATACAACGAATGTGATATATGAATTGTCAACTACGATGGCAAAAGCTTTTACGGGATTGGAAATCCCAGTGACAGAAGCAAGCATTGCGCCAATTGAAAGCGTCAGAACGAATGCCAGCATAATAGGGAAAAAATACAAAAATACGCGCGCTTTGTTGCTGATGCCTGTTTTCAATTCTCGTGAATAATCCGCCGCACTTAAAAAGAGTGCCGAATAATAACCGATCAACATCATAATAAACCCAAAAAACGGCAATCCCCAAGATCCCTTTGCAGCAACCCATTTTTCAACAATCAAAGCAGAGTGGTTCGTCAGAAGGACAAACAAGACATAGCCAAGGCCCAATGAAATCATAATGGATACAGCTGTTTCCACCCACTTCACAGCTTTAAATCCATGTAAGGAAAGCCCTATTTGCAAGACTTGAAGCAAGACAAAGCAAGCAGGGACACTGTCAAAAGCGCCTCCGGTCATGATCTTGGCGATTTCATTTAATGCCGTGCCGCCAATCCAACTCTGAAACCCAAACCAAATGATACCGGGAACCCCCCGAAGGAGCGCTGAAACAACAGATCCTTTTAAGCCGAATGACATTCTAAGCTGTATGACATAAGGAATCCCTGTTTGATATCCGACCCGATCATTTAAGGCAAATATGACCGATACGATACAGACCGCTATGATTGCTGCCATAAATGTTTGATAAACATTTAATGTCGCGATTCCGGCAACAATCAAACTTGCTCCCAGCGTCATATTTCCCAAATTGATACCTTCTCCGGTCCACATAAACATATAAGAAATTGGACCGACTGTTCTTCCCTCTTCTGTTTTTGGGCGTAATGATTCGTTTGATCCATATGGGTGTCCAGTATTATTTTTTTGCGTAGTAACATTTTTTATTTGTATCGGCATAGAGGTCAAACTCCTTATTTTCATCGCGTACCAAAAAAATTTGCCCATCGAAATGGCGGATAATTCCGCCGGCCAATACTTATGGTGGCAAGAGCAACATTATTATCCGGCTTTCAATTTGGAAGTCACTTTATTCCAATTCACAAATTTCTCCAAAAATATCGATATAAGAACTCCCATCATAAACCCATTTGATATAAGCGGCCGCATAAAAGGCGGTACGCTGCCAAATTGTTCTGGAGGTATATTCATTACACATACACCTATGATGACTGGAACCGCCAAACGATAGATTGTATGAGAATTAAAGAGCATGCCCTTTAAACTATTTAATGAAGTTCCAAATAATTGGAGGTAAGCAACAAATAAAACGGCGTTCCCCACGGTCAGCGGCATGGTTCCCAAAAAGGCGGCCAAGGGCGGTATAATTCCCAGCAACATAAACATCAGCCCGCCAATAAAGAAAGGATTCTTTTTTAATAGCTTTGTACTTTCCAAAAATCCGATCGTGGATGTAAAAGGCGTATAGGGCACCAGGCCGAAAACAGCCGATATGGACGTAAAAATACCCGTAATAAAAATCGACTTCCTATATTGGTGATGTTGGATCTTTTCCTTGTATATTTCAGCAGCAGCCCTAATTGAAACAAATGTATTCGTTAAGTTCATCAGGACTCCGAAAAAAGAGACAATGATGATGCCCAACTCCAAGTTTGGAACTCCAAAAGGAAAGATGATAAACTTCGCGGCCGCAACCCCTTCTTCAGGTGCATGAGAGGGAAAAAGAATCCGGTACAATAACCAGCCTCCGGTCATGCCGATCAAGATGGAAAAGTTGGCTATTCTTTTGCCGCCTTTTATCATCAAAAAGATAACGAAAATGACAACTCCGATTGAAAAAAAGCTGACAGGAAGGTCAAATGTTCCACTTTCGGTCATTTTAAACATGCCTTTAAAAAAAACAAAAGTAAGGTGAAAGGTAAGCAAAAATGTGTAGACGCTCATCACCATGGGTGTAATGATTTTTTGGATGATAGAAATAAGGTCAAACGCCGCCATAAAAATCAGTACAATGCCCGCCAACAGAACACCTGTTGCAATTCCCCCTCCGACTGTGGAGAAATCCATTCCAAGAGCGGAGGCAGAAATCCCCAAATTTAGGATAAGTCCCCACATTAAGCCTGAGTGGCTATCTAAAATGGGATAACGGTGCCCTGCCCAGGCCTGCAATATACAGGCGGCTCCTGTGATGATAAAAGAGTAGCGAATGGTCATTTCAACGACTTCTGATGGAAGCTGAAATGCAGCACCGACCGATATAGGAACCACGACTGTATTTACAAAGATAAATAAGAGCCATTGGAATGAGGAAAATAAAGTTATGACAGCTTCTTGCTTTGTCATTCAGACATCACTACTTCCAAATGGAGTTTACAGTTATAAACAGACGGCTGTTTAATATCTCGTAATATCCATCGGCAATGAGCCGGCTGCAAATCCAACAAACATAAAACGGCCTTTTCCAGTGTTTCGCATTCCGTGGATTTCGTTTGGTCTTGCCAATAAGACCATTCCCTCTCTGATTGGGATTTCATTTTCCAAGTCTGGAAAGTAGATGCCCTCTCCTTCTATGCAGACCCACATATCATCGACATTTGAATGAGAGTGGATGTATACTTCCTGCCCTGGTTCTAGACACCAAATAGCTCCAACTGTTTTGTCCGTTTCATAAAAATAGTTTTTCTGTGGTTCATCCGGGTCAAATTTGGCAATTTTATCAATCTCAAAGACTCTTTCTTTTAAAATCTGGGCAACGCTTAATGTTGTCTTATTTTCCACCTTTAGCTCCCCCTTTTTTTAAAGATCTTCATCACGATTGCAATCCTTGGAGTAAACATAAGTTAAATTTTCCTCTCCTACCGCGTACGCTGCTTGCTGTACATAGGGCCCCATGAAAATGTAATCGTCTTTTTGAACCGGAACCCACTGATTGTCCAAATTGTACATCCCTTGGCCGCTCAACAGATAGGCGCCATGTTCTTGAACATGTGTTTCTATAAAAGGATGGCTTGCGGCCGGATCAAAAGATAAAATATGAAAATTCATGTCAAAATCCAAATCCGCAGGAAGCAAATCCTTAATATGGACATTATGCAAGCCGTCATATATTTCATAATCGATATGGTCGGCATGATTGGAATAAACCCACGGCTTCCTGCCTTCAAGAGGCCGATATTTTTTCTTGTAAAGAAACAACTTTGATTGACCGTTCCGTAGATTTTCCAAATACATTTTTACTCCTGGAGGACAGTATAAATAGCCACTTTCCTCTAAAATGAATTCCTGTTCCCCCGCAGCGGCTTTTATATTTCCATCAATTACGTAAACAAACGTTTCTATATTAGCTTGGCCGCCAAAACCTTCCATGTTTTTCCCGCCGTCTTGCATCGTTACTATATAATCAACAAAGCTCGCCCCAAGCTTTGGAGAAGCCAAAATGGAAATGATACAATTCTCAAATCCCGGGATGATGTTGTTCACCAAACCTTCAGGTGTAATCAGTGCGTATTTTCCCGGTTCAATAATGGATCTGCTTGATAATAACTCTTTAACGGTACTGCTCGTTAATAGATCTTTCGGATAGCTCATCTTTATAAACTCCTTTTTATTCTTTTATTGAATCCTAATATGCCAATTCGTATAAAATACCAATCAAAGTCTTAACTCCTTTGCCCAAATCCCGGTAATCCGTGTATTCTGCGGGATTGTGGCTAATCCCCTTTCGGCTTGGAACAAATATCATTGCCGTCGGGATCGTTTCGGCCATCATTTGAGCATCATGCCCCGCCCCGCTATGCATCAATTTGTAGCTGAATTTATTTAACTTGCAACCGTTTTCAATCAGTTCTACTAATTGGGGAGCCATCGGGACCGGATCGGTATCGAGCTGCATGTTAATGGATATTTCTACTTCATGTTCTTTGGAGATCCCTCTTATTTTCTCCTTGAATAAATCGGAATACTGAACGATTGCCTGTTTATCCGGGTGGCGAACATCCAATGAAAAAACCACTTTTCCAGGCACAACATTTACATTATTGGGAATAAATGTGATTTTTCCGACGGTAGCTACCAACGGATCTCCATATTGCTCAGCCAGTTTAATCATTTCATAGATCATATGGCTGCTTGCATAGGCCGCATCTTTCCGGTATTTCATCGGCGTTGTTCCGGCATGGTTTGCTTCGCCAGTAACCTCTATAGAGAACCTTCTTTGGCCAACGATGCTGTATACAATACCGATACTCTTCTGTTCTGCTTCAAGCACCTGTCCCTGTTCCACATGCACTTCGATAAATGCCTTTAAGTCCTGCCGTGGAGGTTTTGATTCATCCCTGAAAGTAAATCCCGACGCTTTCATTGCTTCTATAAAAGAAATACCATCTGCATCTTGAATACGTTCTACTTCCTTCCGTGATGCTTTTCCAATGACATTTTTTGACCCCCAAAAAGTATAGGGAAACCGGCTCCCTTCTTCTTCCGCAAATGAGATGACTTCGATATTCCTTTTTGGCTTGCCGAAATGGTCTTTGAGATATTTAATAGCAATCATGCCTGCCACAATGCCATATTGGCCATCATAGAGCCCGCCATTTGTCACGGTGTCAATATGTGATCCGGTCAGAATGGTTTCATCTGCGTTGGCGCCCTCTAAAATGCCGCTTAAGTTCCCAACTTCATCGAAACGTGCTACAAACCCCTCGCTCTCCATCCATTGCTTTAAGGCCCTTTGAGCTTCCACCCATTCTCTTGAATAAAGCAGGCGGGTGACGCCCCCTGCCGGATCCTTTCCAAATCTTCCGAGCCAAACGAGCCTGTCAATAGCCTCTTTTCCCAACTTTTCTATGTCATGGTTTGTGGCATTTTGTAATTGGGCCGCCATACTCTTATCCCCCCTTTGTTTGCGAGTCATTTCCCAGTTTATGTTTCATTTTAAATATTTTTCTTTTATTTATCATTAACACTAACAGCTAAAAAACGTTCAGCAAATTAGCCATTATCAATAAAGAAATCTATTTTCCATACAAAAAGTGGGGATGTCCGCAAAGTATAATTCAAACTTGAAAACTAAAAAACAAAACCCAAGAATGCTGTAAATCAACATTCTCGGGTTTTAAATTTTAATGCGTTTACTCTGATTGGACTTTTTTAGACATCTCCACTATGCCTGCATGATTTTTTTAATTTGCCATGTGGGGCGTTTTTTTATGTGTGATAAATTGGCCGATCGGCTCTCCTATAAATCCACGATTAACATCATAAACGAGATTCCCCCGAACGATTGTCTTTGTGATGCGGCAATTTATTTTTCGGCCGATATAAGGACTGTGCTTATGTTTATAAAACAGATCGTCTTTCTGAACGATATAGGACTGTCCTGAATCAATCAATATGAAATCAGCATCCTTCGCTATGGCAATGGTTCCTTTATTCGGTATATTGAATCGTTTGGCAGGATTGGCGGCAATCATACGGGCAAATCTGGCAGGCGGAACCCCACGCTTTAAAACGGCCTCGTCAAACAGTAAGTCCACACTATTTTGACACCCCGAGATTCCCCCCCACGCTTCAAACATATTATTTGCAGGGTTTTGTTTTAGGTCTGTTGGACAAGGTGAATGATCCGAGGCCACTATATCAATCTTTCCTTCTATCAACTTTTTCCAAAGTTTTTTCTGCTCCTCTTCATTCCGCAATGGCGGCGAACATTTTGCCGCCGGCCCGATAGCCGCAAACTGGGCGGCGGTGATCGTAAAATAGTGGGGGCAAGATTCAATCGTTACGTCCTGCCCGCCGTTGCGGGCTTTGACAATTTCTTCTACCGCCTCTGCCGAGCTGATGTGCACAAAATGAAGCATACAGCCTGTTTCCTTGGCAAAGTACAAGGCTCTTTTGACCGCATCCACTTCTGTAAAAACGGGACGCGACGCGGTATAATCTTCAGCCGAAGTTCTTCCCTGCTTTTCCATTTCCTCACCGAGGCGGTCTGTAATGACCGCATTTTCAGCATGGATCGCTAATACTTGCCCCAGTTCAGCCAGCTTTTTCATTCCTTCGTATAAAGTGTGATCATCGACATTTTTAAAATCCCCTGGCAGATCAGATCCACAAGTGGCCATAAAACATTTAAAGGCAACGGCTCCTTCTTCAACGAGTTCCTCTAGTTGATCCAAATTCCCCGGAACAAGGCCGCCATAAAAAGCATAGTCAATATAGTTTTTTCCTTTTGCCGCTTCCCTTTTTAATCGGAAAGAAGCCCGGTCCACCGTTGCTGGAAGGACATTTAGCGGCATATCTATATAACAAGTTGTACCGCCCGCAGCCAAGGCTTGCGTCCCTGTCACAAACCCTTCCCATTCGGTTCGCCCGGGTTCGTTCATATGTACATGGGCATCCACCATGCCCGGCAGCACATATTGCCCGCCAGCATGTATTTCCCCATCTGCAGGATCGGTTATGGATTCGGCCATTGCCGCTATTTTTCCATTTCTGACCCCGATATCAACTTTCTTAACTTGGTCTGAAAACACAACATTGCCGCCCTTAATGATCAAGTCATATTTCATGTTCTTCCTCCCGCTTGATATGTCATTTCGATGAAGCAGTTGATTATAATGATATTGTAACCGTTACCACAACTGACTTCATTATATCTTTTATCCAAACAGAAATTCGACGTTTAGACAAAACATACAAAAAAAGGATGCCTCCAACTTTGTCAGCACCCCTTTCCAGAAATCTCTTGATATTACTGAATGACAGCAGATTGATTTTCATATACATCGAGGGCGGCTTGCGCTGCCGCGCCTAAATGAACTTTTCCCCCTTGGCGATAAACAGATGCTTCTAATGCTGTCAATACCTTTAAAATATTTTCTTTTCGGCAACTGTATCCCATTGAGCCAATACGCCAAATTTTTCCAGCCAGCGATCCGAAAGAACTCGCAATTTCGACACCAAACTCATAAAGCATCATATGACGAACTTGATCGCCGTCCACCCCTTCGGGAATGTTCACACAAGTGACCACGGGCAATTTATAGAACGGATCTCCAAACAGTGTGAGCCCCATCGCTTTCAATCCTTCCGTCAGTGCCTTCTCATGTAATTTATGTCTGGCAAAGCGCGGTTGCAGCCCTTCTTCATGAATAATGCGCAGCCCTTCCCGCAATGCATAAAGCATGGATGTGGCTTCAGTATGGTGATTCAGCCGCTGGGGGGCCCAATATTCCTGTATCTGGCTTAAGTCCAAATAATTACTTTGAATTCTTCGGTGGTTGACCGATGAAATATCCAGACCCTGTTCAATTTTCTGCCGTTCTAATAATATTTTCTCCACTTTTTCATTATAAGTGATCGGAGCCATCCCCGTTGGAACCCCTAAACATTTCTGTGTTCCGGATATAACGGCGTCAACATTCCATTCATCCGTTTTAAAATCGGTCCCGCCCAAGGTTGCGACCGCGTCCCACAATCAATAAAATTTGATTGTCGCGGCAAAACTTCCCTACTTCTTCTATCGGCTGCATGATGCCAGTGGACGTTTCTCCATGAACTAAGGCGACCACTTTTGGCTTCACTTTTTTTATCTGAGTAATCATATCTTCTTGCTCAAAGGCTGTCCCCCATTCGCATTCAATCGTAGAAACTTCCGCTCCACTTCGATAAGCTATTTCCGCCAGCAAATGGCCAAACCTGCCGTAAATCGGAACTAACACTTGATCACCCGGTTCAATTACGGAACAAAGAACAGCTTCGATCCCGGAGCGCGCTGTGCCATCAATCGGATAGGCCCAGTGATTCTTCGTTTGAAACAGCTTTCTTAATAAAGCCATCGTCTCGTCCATTATTTGGAGGAACTCCGGATCAAATTGTCCAATGACCGGAATGGACATCGCGCGCAAAACCCGCGGCTCCGCCTCCACGGGTCCCGGAGTCATTAACGTACGTATTGAAGGATTCAATTCTTTTAACATGTTTATCCTTCCTTTCTATCATAAGAGATAAAAATTTTAAACTTTTAGTTGAAATATGGTGATTTCCGTTTAAAATTGATTTTATAGCAATAAAATTCAAAATTCATTATCCACTCTGAACAATTTGGCTTCCCAAGTTTGTATATTTCATATTTTTAAAGAAGGTGAGGTGCAAAAATGAAAAAAGTCGAGGATTTATTTTTAGTAGATGTTTTCCAAAACGTAAAAATTATAGCCGGACATGCGGGTGTAAAAAGAGTTGTTGAGTCGATCGAAATATCGGAAACACCCGATGTCATTCACTTTTTAGCGGAAAATGCCTTATTGCTGACAACCGGGTTCGCCTTTAAGGAAGACCCTTCTGCGTTATACAATCTTATTGCGGAGTTGAGTGAATACCCTTGTGCGGGAGTCGCGATCAAATTAAAAAGATTCATCGACGAAGTCCCCCAAAACGTGATCGACCTGGCTAACGCAAAAGACTTTCCCATTATGAAAATTCCAGAATCATTGACACTTGGTACGGTTGCCCATCAATTATTAAGTTTTATATGGAATCATCAAATCGAAGAGCTGACGTATGCGATTCATGTCCACAAGAGATTTACCAATATGATGATAAAGGGATATACACTGCAATCATTGATTGATAATATCGGCTTTTTAATCAAATGCCCTGTCCTTCTACTGGACCCTATTGGGGATATTGCCTCTTTTTCCAAGCATTTTCAAAAAGAGGATATGAAAAACATCATGAACAAAACGGAGGAAATCATTAAAAAAAAGAGAGAGCCATTTCAAGTTCAAAAGCGTTTTTCAATCCCCGATCCAAACAAAGAAGGTGACTACATTTCAGCCAGAATATTCCATGTCAAGACAATGCATCCGTACCCATACCTGCTCATCATATTTTATATGGACAAACTTTCCCATCCCTCTTCACCGTTGGCCATTGAACAGGCATCGACAGTCATTTCTTTTACACTGCTTAAAAATGAAGCCATTCGAGAAAACAGCCGTATGCTGGAAAATAATTTCTTTACTTCCCTTGTTGACGGGAACATCACGAATAGACAAGAGATCATTCATAGGGGAAAGCAGCACGGCTTGCTGGACAATCAGAAATACGCTTGCATCGTTTGTAAAATGGATGAGGAAAAGCAGGATCCCTTTTCGCAAAATACAGAAATGATGAACAGACTGTATGATTATTTAAACAGATTTTTGGATAAATCCATTTTAAAAGCTGATGCCAAAAATTTAGTGTTTATGAAAGATGAATTCTTTGTCATTTTGATGCAATGCCCCAAAGACTTGGATGATCCGCTGAAAAACAAAATCGAAGAATGGCTAAAAGAATTTCAACGTGAAGCATTCTCCAGTTTAAACATTTCACTTTCATTTGGGGTAGGCAATTTTTTTAACGACATTGCCTATATACCGATTACATATAAAGAAGCGGTAAACGCCTGGGAAGATGGAGCAGAGCTGTTCCGGTTTTCATTTATCAACTTTTACGAAACAAAGCAATTGCAAGAAATGATTCGCTTGATTCCAGAAGAAAACTTGCTCAAATTTTATGAAAATACTTTACGCTCACTTTCTTATCCACAAAATAAAGATGAAGAAAGTTTATTGAATACATTAATGGTGTATTTGGACCATAATTGTGAAATAGCGATCACGGCGAGAAAATTGTACGTACACAGAAATACTGTTAAGTATCGAATTGCCAAATGTGAGGAAATGTTGGGGTATCCGATCGAAGATTCACAAAACTCACTCAATTTACGCATGGCTTTGCTGATGCGGTCAATGTTTACGGAGGGAAAATAAACATATAAAGTGATCGGCGGTTACTACTTGTGAGGTACGGGGCACGCAGAGAGAGCGTTCCTTATCCTAGTAACAGAAAGTGAGATCCCTAAAAATCAAGCAACATGCAGAGGAATATCAAGGAGAGATAATACATCACTTAAATTTTACCTTTTTGTGTCTTGACAAAAGGAGGGCATTATACTTTTTGGGAACCCTGAAATGTGAACAGTATTATTTATATACAACGTTTGAGGAACTCCAAAAAGCCGTGAGTTATCCACTTCTATAATCACAAATGTCTATAAGAAAGACTAAATGGTCTCAACCCGTTTGAATACAGAGCGTAAGTCGTATAATCCTGTTCAACTGTCAACTTAACGAGGAGACAGTTCACAGTGATTTTCATTTTTGCAATTTGCGCATAATATACAGTAAAAACATATTTTTTTGACTTTAATTGCTTTCTAATGATCGTTTGTTTTATATTAAGGGGAGTATTCAGAATGCAAAAAATGCGAATTGGGGGATGGTTATAATCGGAGGTTTGCATGTTTTTTTAATCGCTGGTTTACTATCAATATTTATTTTCTATGTTGCTTCCTATTACTTAAAAAAGAAATATCCACACAGAATCTATTATTTATTGCCAGCCATTATCATAACAGTTTGCTTGGCTTTATTTGCAATCTTTTCAATTTTTACAGCAATAGATGGTTGGGTGGTTATGGGGAATTTCTTTTTCGCATTCGCCATTGTCACTGGAGCTTTTATAGGGACATTCCTTCCGTTTTTATTTCTAAAGTCTAGTAAATTAAGGTAATAATTAATTAGTTGTTATCACTGGGTCGCATACTAGTATAGTTATCCTGTATTGGCTACAGGAAGGCTTTTTAAGACAATCCAGCACGGCAGTCACCGAATGCTTTCCTTACAATCGTCCCGGCAGTCTTACGATGACGAGTGAGACAAAGCAGATAGGAAGTGGGTGAAGAGGACGGGATTTGGCGCTTGAGCCACTACCTCACGATAACACCTTGTCTTCCGCTAACGGTTCCTACTGCCAAGCCTGTAGCGGACTTTAACCACCGAGTATTCACCCATGCCCCGTGTACAATAAAAAGGGGCGTCCAACATCGAAAAAATCGACTGATTGGACACCCCTTGTTTACACAAGAACCAGTTCTTCCGAACCCTCCACGGTTTGGCCCCCTACGATTTGCTGGACTTCATGTCCGTCCAGCGTTTCTTTGTGAAGCAGGGCTTCCACCAGGTTTTCGTACTCGGCTTTATGTGATTTGATCAAAGCTTCAGTTCGTTCGATCGCATCATCAAACAGCTCTTGCATTTTGGCTTCTTTTTCTTTCTTGTCAAACGTCAAGGTAAATCCATCCTGCAGCATGCCCGTATCGACCATTTGTTCCAAAATATGCTTGGCTTGCTGGACATCACCGCTTACTCCGATACTGTGTTCACCAAGGTAAAGGCGCTCTGCAACACCGCCGGCAAGAATCATACTCACTTGGTCAAGCAATTCGCTTGTCGTGGACAAGTGCAATTCCTTCTGAATTGGTGCCACATAGCCAAGCGCTTGGCCACGCGGAATGATGGTTGCTTTTCTTACCGTATTTGGTTTTGTGAGAGCTTGGACAAGCGCATGCCCCGCCTCATGTATCGCCACTCGACGTTTTGTTTTCGGATCTTTCAATGACCGGGATGTACTGCCAAGGATCGTTCTGTCGATCGCATAATCAAGGTCTTCCTTCCCGATTACGTCTCTTCCTTCCCGTACGGCTTTTCTGCTGGCTGATTCAAACAATGAACTAATTTCAGCACCGGAAAAACCCGAAGTACTTTCAGCCAGCATGTTTAAAGACGCAGCAACTTCCGGTGATAAACTTTTGCCTTTTACATGGATGTCAATGATTTCTTTTCTTCCTTGCGTATCGGGAAGCGGAACGTGGAATGAAAAATCAATCCGTCCCGGACGCAAGAAAGCATCATCCAACATGTCTTTCCGGTTTGTCGCCGCTATAAATAAAATTCGGTCGTTGGAATGGCCGCCATCAAGCTGAACGAGCAGTTCCGTCAGCGTTTTTTCGGTTTCTTCCCCGCCGTGGGCTTTCCGTTTCCCGGCAAGCGCATCTACCTCATCAATAAAGATTACGGCCGGCGCCTGCTTGCGGGCATTTTCAAACAGTGAACGCACCCGGGAAGCACCAACACCCACAAATAGTTCTGTAAAGGCGGAACCCGATGAAGAGAAGAAAGAAGCGCCAATCTCATGGGCAATGGCCTGTGCCAACAGTGTTTTTCCCGTACCGGGAGGCCCATATAATAAAATTCCTTTCGGAGCCTTGATTCCAAGCTTGTCTGAACGATCAGGATCTTTGATAATTTCCAGCGTCTGAAGAATCTCTTCTTTCATCTCTTTTGGCAATCCACCCACATCATCTAATGTAATAGATGGAAGAGGCGTTTCTTTAGCCGTGCTATTCTTCATGGCGGAAACGCCAATTTTTCCTTTTTTATGCAAAACGAACGCGGCACCAACCATGAGGACAATCAGGCCCCCAATGAGCCAATTCCCTGCTTGGTTGCCGTCCGTATATTTATAGCTTATATGGTAGTTTTGAACAAGCTTTTCTACCATCGGACTATCCGGTCTGACATGGGAGATGAACTTTCCTTCCGGTGTCTTCAGGTACAAAGTTCCATCAGAAGTTTCTTTAAGTGAAACCTGCTTGCCACTTTGGGCTGCTTGTATCGTTTTTTCCATTTGCGAAAATGGAATGACGGTTCCTCTATCGAAAGATTGAACCGCCCACACAATGCATGCCGCAATGACAATCACACCAATGGCTAGAGGAACAATCTTCGCTGTGATCTTGGAATTCGATTTCACTCTTCCATCTCCTTATAAATGTAAAAATCTATGTTCTAGTATAACATCTATAAAGAGATTAGGCTATAAGTCATATTATGGCATGTCAGTGGATTTCTTTATGAATAATAGAGCGCCATTCCAAGTCACCGCGTTCTAATCCGCGAATCAGCACCTCGGCTGTTCCCATGTTTGTGGCCAGCGGTACACCGTAAACATCACTCAGCCTCATCAATGCAGAAACATCCGGTTCATGAGGCTGGGCTGTCAGTGGATCCCTCAGAAAAATAATCAAATCAATTTTGTTCTCCGCGACAAGAGCCCCAATTTGCTGATCCCCTCCAAGCGGGCCGGATTGAAAGCGTTGAATATCGAGACCCGTAGCCTCCATGATTCTCGTTCCTGTCGTTCCTGTTGCAAACAACTGATGCTTTTTCAAAATATATTTATAAGCCATGGAAAATTCGACTATATCGTCCTTTTTCTTGTCATGCGCAATCAGAGCAATCCGCATAATCGTCCCCCTTTTTCGTCATGCGTCACATATGTTAGCCGTTCACGCTGTTATTTGTCCGAGAACCTGTTTTACTTTTTCCTTTCATCCATTCAAGTTGGCGGAGTCTGACGTCAAACAACTTCAACGGGTTGTGGAATTTTTCCGGATTTGATTTCATGTCATCCAGCTTTGCTTTATTTTTGTCCACTGTCTCTTGGAGTTCATCCGCAGATTTCCGCAACACATGATACGGATTGCGGAAGAACAGTGATATATCCCTGGGAATTGCTTTTTCAAACAGTTCAAATTGCCGAAAAAACTTTTCAGCGATTGATTCTGCCGTATCATCATAATTTTCGTTTTCTATATATTGACGGTAACGTTTATACATGATGGATTGATTGGCCGGTATCACTCCAAACAGCTTCCCGGCACTTTTTAATAGAACTTGCGCAGGCGTTCTTTTTAGTAATATGTTTTCTTTATCTATCTGAATGGTGCCTGTCATACGATCGGCGTCTCTTCGCCAGTCCCCAAGAATTTGAAAATCGCAAGCAAGTTCGAGTCGCTCTTCTCCGAACATAAGATTGAACCCTTCATTCCACTCGATTAATTGCTCTTGGGCCTTGTTCAGTTCCCCTTCGGAAAAACTGATCCAATCCTGAAGCGAGCTGATATATGTTGGATGGACCGTATACTGCAAATAATCGGAAATCCGCTTGTTCATTTCATCATTCAATTTTTTGTGGATCGTCCCAAAGTCGCTGTCCTCCTGAAGAATATCGGCAGATTCCTTAAGCAATTTCGGTACGGTTTTTAACAGATCAGATTTGATTTCATCCTTAAATGATCGGTAAGCATCGCTTAATACTTTTGTTTTTTCCTCTTCCAGATCATACAATTGATGGATGGCGCCCTGGATCTTAGTCAGCACCTCTTCATCAAACTCAATCGCTTCGGTAAGTTCCCTTTGGATTTTTTCGCGTTGTTTCAGCAGGCCCCCGATCATTTTTTTGATTAAAAAGATCAGGTGTCCTGTTAACAGCAGCCAATTTTTCTTTTCGTCGACCTCATTTAATATGCTTTCCAATTGGCTGTCACTGATTGGATCGGAACCGGAAATGGCGAAGAAGTTTGCGTCAGGAAAAAATTGAGAAACATGTTGCTTCACGCTGTCAAGCTTTTCGTTCGTGATGGGTCCATTCGTCTGTAAAATAAAATGGACCGGATATTCCGGGATATGCTCTTTAATTTCATTTAACAGTTCTTGCTCATCAATAGTGAGTGAAGCATCTTCATTTAATATGAAAAACATACACGCGCTCATCCGGATACTTTCAATGACACTTTCCTTCCTTTTGGGAAAATGCAGCACCGGAAAATCAATGACAGATAACCTATGATCTGCCAAAAAGCGGTTTGGCCATATATATTCGATCAAGGCGTCGGGCTTGCGTTCGCCTTCCACCAATTCGTGGCTAGTAGTTACCGTTGCGATGTTTTCGTTCGTAATGAGACGAAATGCAGTCGTCTCTCCGTGCCCATAAAGTACTGGAACAGACGTGTCAAAAAAATCTGCTTCCGTACTGCCTAGCAGCATATTAACGAAGGAAGACTTGCTGCCTGCAGACGTACCGGCTATCAAGACCGTTTTATGATCCAACATGGACAGTTTTTGAAACATCCATTTTACTTTTGGATTCATGGCAGCATTCATAGCGGATGCCCATTGTTCAATCGACTTGAATAAATTTTGGCTGTCCATAAACAGGTTTGAGCGATCTGCAACTCCAGAAAGCCGTCCAAGAATATCTTGGGCTTCCTGTATTGAAGATTCCCCCACGCTGGCAGGGAATACGTCGTTCCAGGCAAGCACCCCGGCGGCGGCTGCAGGAGCCGTTGCGGAGTCAGCTACTTGAAGCCATGATGATAATAAAGATGGTACGACTTCTTTGAGCCGCTCTAAAGGAAAATCTTCTAAAAGCAGCTTCCTAAAGGAATCGGAGAATTTGGCAGGCAGTTTATTCCACCGATATGATGCTGTTATCTCCGATTTGGCGATCACCGCACTTAATTCTTTCAACCAGGACAAGTA
Organism: Siminovitchia thermophila; assembly: GCF_016909185.1. Taxonomy (GTDB): domain Bacteria; phylum Bacillota; class Bacilli; order Bacillales; family Bacillaceae_C; genus Siminovitchia; species Siminovitchia thermophila. The sequence goes on from NZ_JAFBFH010000001.1 coordinate 86,977, forward strand.
ATGATCCCGTTTCTGAAAATTGTCCCATAAAACAACCGTCATTTGTTCAAAAAGCGAAAAGTCTATTGCCTGCAATGCGGTTAGCGCCGGCACAAAAAAGCGCGGCTCCTGGGCACTGGCATGCCCGTTTTCTATATAATCGAGCAGCTTTCTGAACCACTGCCGGGATTTTGTCCTAACCGCCTCACTTATCGTCAGATCCAATGCGCTTTCCCAGTCCTGCTGCTCTTCAAAAAATGCGCAAGCAAGTTCCGTTACATTTTCATAGTCAGGATTTAATACAACGGCATTTTTGATCATTTGGTCTGCTTCTCCGGCTTTGCCCTGCTGCAAGTATAAAGAGAAAAGCTGTAATGAAATTTCCGTGTTTAAGATCAGAGAATCGGACGAAATAGATTTATAAATTTCCTCCGCAGTACTTAGCAAGTCCAACTCCATATAAGCATCCGCTATATTTTTTTTCGCCCACGGCTCCAGTTCATTATGTATATTCTCCCATTTGAAGATGGCCGCTTCATAGTCATTATTTAAAAAGTACACTTCTCCTTGGGCAAAACGAATGTAGGAGAGGTCCGCCATTTCTTTCTTTTGCTCGGATACATATAGTTCGCCCAGCACCCGAATCGGATGTTCAGACTCATCCCCCTTCAGAAAATGTTGTTCATGGTAAAGCTTTTTTACCAAATATTGTTCCTTTTCCACTTTCATCACCCGCCCAATTAGAATATAGCATATATTAATAATACTATATTTCATTTCTTGGTTTCTTGCATCGTTCAGCTAATGTAATATAAATGAAATAATGGGAGCGGTTACAAAGTTTTTTTATCATTTAAGTCTTTTTATTGCGAATGCGTTGTGTTAAAATGATCACAAACATAGGAAATAAATGATGAAAGTTATGATGAAGAAGGCATGGAGTAAAACCTTAAGAGAGTCGGTGGCTGGTGAAAACCGATGCTTTTGCTTCAATATTGCCCAGCACTTCTGAACTGGCTTTGCAGCCCGGCGCTTCGCCGTTATTCACTCGAGACCGCTCTTTGGAAAAAGTGGCGGTGAACGAGGGTGGCACCACGGAGATTACGTCCCTCATAACAAGGCAACCATGCCTGTTATGAGGGCTTTTCATTTAATTTTAACTTTTTGAAAGGGATGAACAACAAGTGTTTCTAGACAAAGAATATTTATTTACACCGGGGCCGACTCCCATACCGGATCGGGTAAAAATTGCCATGAACCAACCGATGATCGGGCATCGGGGCGCTGCTTTTCCCGTGTTGCTGGAAGATGTAGCCACAAGGCTCCAACCAGTCTTTGGGGCGGACAACCCTGTTCTCATCATTTCAGGCAGTGGAACAGGCGCCCTTGAAACAGCAGCTGTAAATGTAATAGATCCTGGAGATGACGTAGTTGTTATTGTCGGTGGTGCTTTTGGCGACCGTTTTGCAAAAATTTGTGAAGCTCACGGTGCCAACGTCCATAAGCTTGAAGTTGAATGGGGTACTGCTTGCCAGCCCGAACAGCTTGAAGATTTTATAAAATCTCTTGATGCGAACGTAAAAGCCGTTTTTGCCACTTATTGTGAGACATCAACAAGCATTATCCATCCGATCAAACAACTCGGAGAAGTGACCAAGCGCCTGACAGACGGGCTGTTTATAGTTGATGGCGTCAGCTGCATTGGCGGTGTTCCTGCGGACATGGCAGGATGGAATATTGACATTTTAGTATCCGGATCACAAAAAGCGCTCATGCTTCCTCCGGGCCTTGCATTCGTGGCTGTCAGCGACCATGCGAAAGAGGCGATCCAAAAAACAAAAAATACCCGGTTTTACTTTGACTTAAACCGCTATTTTGACAATTATGACCAAAAAAAATCAACTCCGTTCACTCCTGCCATCTCTTTAATATATGGGGCGCAGGAAGTATGCAACATGATTGATGAAGAGGGTTGGGAAAATGTCATTAAACGCCATGAATTGTTAAAAACAATGACGCGCGAGGGAGTGAAAGCTCTTGGCATCCCGCTTTTGACAAATGATAAAGAGGCTTCTCCGACAGTTACAGCTGTCATGCCTAAGGACGATCAAGCGAATGCTATCAGAAAAATCATGAAAGACAAATATCATATTTCCCTTGCCGGCGGACAACAAAAGCTATCTGGAAAAATATTCCGGATCGGCCATATGGGCTATTGCAATCCGTATGATGTCCTCACCGTTTTGGCGGCATTGGAAATGACCATTAAAGAAATGGAAAACAAAGACGTACTTGGTCTAGCGACCAAAAGAGCACAGGAGGTTTGGGCAGAACATGTATAAAGTATTAGTAACGGATGCAATCAGCGACAGCGGATTAAAAGTATTGTATGATCATCCGAATTTTACCGTCGATAAAAAATCAAACTTGTCCCCTGCGGAATTGAAAGAAATCATGAAAGACTATGACGCTCTCATCGTCCGGAGCCAAACACAAGTAACGGAAGACTTGCTTGATGCCGCGGACCGACTTCGCGTCATTGCCCGTGCGGGTGTAGGTGTGGACAATATCGACGTCGCCACTGCGACAAAAAAAGGCATTATCGTCATCAACGCACCAGGCGCCAATACGATTGCAGCCGCAGAACATACGATGGCGATGATGTTATCGATGGCACGCAAAATACCGCAAGCCCACATGTCCACTTCTGCTGGAAATTGGGACCGAAACGCGTTTAAAGGCGTTGAATTATACGAAAAAACACTCGGCATCATCGGCATGGGCAAAATTGGTGCGGAAGTATCGAAAAGAGCCAAAAAATTCGGCATGAGCATTTTAGGCTTTGATCCTTATTTGACAGAAGAACGCGCCAACCAACTCGGCATTACGAAAGCCTCTTTGGACGAAATTGCTGAACAAGCCGACTTTATTACGGTTCATACTCCGTTAACGAAAGATACAAAAGGCCTCATTAACGACGAATATTTGGCCAAAACGAAAAAAGGCGTTCGGATTGTTAACTGCGCACGCGGCGGCATCATCGACGAAGCCGCTTTGGTAAGGGCATTAAACTCCGGACAGGTAGCAGGTGCTGCCATTGACGTTTTTGAAACCGAACCGGCATCCAATATGGAGTTGCTTACGCATCCAAATGCCGTTGTAACACCACACTTGGGTGCTTCCACAGTAGAAGCACAAGAAAAAGTAGCACAAGAAGTCAGCCAAGAAATCATTAATATTTTTGAAACAGATTCAATCCGCCACGCGATCAATATGCCTCAAGTTTCCGGGGAAGCCCAGAAAAAACTTCAGCCGTATATTGATCTTGGCGAGCAGATTGGCATTTTGTCCATTCAACTTTTAAAACATGCTCCGGACAAAATTGAAATCAACTTTTACGGTGAATTGGCCAAACAAGATACTGACCTGTTGTCGAGAACGATGATTAAGGGAATCCTTTCCCATCATCTGAGCGACTCTGTTAATATGGTCAATGCCCTTCACCTATTAAATGACCAGGGAGTTGCCCTTAACGTGGTGAAAAATCCGACAAGCAAAGGTTTTGCCAACTATATGGAACTCACTTTATTTAAAGGTGATGAGCAGGCAAGCATCGGTGCAACGGTCCTGAACGGATACGGCGGCCGCATCGTAAAAATGAATGAATACAGGGTTGATGTGCGTCCCGAACAATACTTGCTGTACATTGAACACCACGACGTTCCAGGAATGATTGGCCGGGTTGGATCAATTCTCGGCAGCCACGAAATCAATATCGGAACGATGCAAGTCGGAAGAGCCGTAGCCGGCGGCGAAGCAATCATGGTTCTTACTTTGGACAAAAAAGTGGATGAAAGTGTCGCAAAAGATCTCGTCGCCATGGACGGATTAAGGGCTGTCCAGTTTTTGGAACTGCCCACTGCAAATGTGCCGGTTTATCATTAAGAAAAGAAACTGGGACATAAGCAAATACGAAATATCAAAGGGGCCGGGACCAAGTTAAAAGCTGATTGATTTTCGTAAAAATAATGAGGATTAAACCGCTTGAAATCAAGGCTTTTAAACTTGATTTCAAGCGGTTTATTCATTTTTACAGGGTTCTATCCCGGCTCCTATTCTTACGATTAGTCAAGTGTATTTCATCAATTTCTTTTATTGTGACTAAATTTTCACATGACGAAAAGACCTAACGATTTTTATTTTTTTCAAGAGGTCTGTATGGTATAGTTGAGTTATGTTTTAATACGATTTCTGAGCTGGTAGTGCGGACTCATAATCGTATGGAATACCTTGCGTCACTAACTGAAATGTTACTTTTAGAAATGTATTGACGCAGGCGATGATCGCAACCTTATGAGGCTTTCTCTGAGGTTGCGTTTTTAATTTATAGTAGTAATCCACAAAATGATTTCGCTTCTCTTTTAAGGCTCTATACTAAATGTTGGGGTTTTCACACAATTTGCCCGTAAAAAAATACACGCAAACATCCAATTCTTTTTGAATTGACGAGAAACAAGAAAAGATTGGAGTTGCGTGCAAGTGAATTTTACCATAAAAATCCCCGGTCTTGAAGATGTATGGATCACAAAAATGGAAGAAGCGGAAGATCGCATTGCGCTTATGGAGTTCTCCTTCAAATTCACATTGACAATAGCCATCATAAACGACCATCGAACTTTTCCCTTTACTTACATCTAGTGCAATGACATGTTTCATATCGTTTCTCCTTTTTCGCCAAATATAGAAGTCTTCACAGTACCTTCTCGATTCCACTTTCTTATACACGATCTCTTGGACCCGACAAACTAAACTGATTCGCATAAGGGTGTGAAGTTAGCCGGTTTTATATACGGACTCTCAAATGGTCCCAGAGGCTGGTCGACTTTCCTTCGCTTCTATTATAAAAATAGTAGCACAAACCATGGCCTTGGTTTGTGCTACTAATCTTAGCATGTTTTTATTGTCTTTATTTCACAAGGGACAGCACAATCTCTTTTACGTCAAGAACACTGTCCAATATATAATCTGCCTGATGTTCCTCAAATTCCGGGCGCGCATCTTGCCCTGACAATCCCGTCAGTACTGCCGCAAACAAGCAGCCCATTTCCCTTGCCGCCAGTAAGTCAGCGAGCGAGTCCCCGACAATTAATGTTTCTTTCGAATGATCAATGGGGAGTTTTTCGGCAAGGCATTGTTCTACCGTTTTGGTTTTTCCGGAAAGTGCCAAAATATATGTAAACGGGTGGGGCTTAGCCAAGGCGGGGATATTATTGTTTTCTCGCTCCGCCTTTAATACATCATCTGCTGTCACGATATAATTACGATCAAAATGCTGTAGCCAGCCCAATATTCTAAACGGTTCAATCGTCTCTAGTTCCGGGCGCCCTGTTCCAACCCCGATTCTTACACCGTGATTGTTTAATGCCGCAAACAACCCGGCAATTTCTTCTTTGGGCGCAAGCACTTTTTCATCGGACATAAACCCGGCTTTTCCGGTTTGTACTGAAGGCTTGCCAGTCGATTGAAAGACGTATTTGTCTCCCACATACCATTCTTGGGAAGCATGTTCGCACGTCGACCATAACGCATCCGCTTTGCCAAAAATATCCGTATCCACACCGAGCTTTTCTTTCGACAATGTGTCCAAATGCCCCAGTAGCCCCTGTTTGGACGGTTCGGCCGTTTTGAAATCATCAAGAAATTTCGCGTAGTCAAGCTCAACCCGCTTTCCTTTCAAGTTCGCGCCTATTTCAAGCAAAATATCACGATTGATCTCATTTGTCAGCCACCCTTGTATTTGATCCGCAAATTCATCTTTTACCTGTTCCAACACATGAATCAACTGGTAACCGACTGCCAAATATATCATGTCCCAGTTCGCGTTTAATCCGCAGGCCTTCATAAATTTCAAGGCTTGGTCCTGAACAAACACTTGTGAGCGAATGTCATCAATCTCGCGATCTCCAAGATCTGTTTTAAATGTTTCGGGTTCGAGCCCCAAATATTTGCTACTGTTCAATACTTCCCACACCGTAAGTGCAGACATGTCAAAATATCGTTCTTCACTTAATAAAACGCCATCCACATCAAATAAAACCGTTTTTACCATGAGTATCTCCTTCGGCTGCTTTTTTCCTTTAGTGTAGCATAGGAAGAAAATAATGTCTTTAGCCGGGCCAACTTTCACACATTTCATATGCATATTCAAAGAGCTTTTTCCCATGCTAAAATAAAAGGAGTTGAACAAAATGCCGAGAAAAACCGAAAATGTCGGTAGCAAAACAACTGGCCATCATGATGGAACATATGAGGGCGTCATCAATGACCCCGGATTGCAAAGCCCTGGCATTGGGATTGCCGCAAACAATGAGAAAACGCCCAATCCTTTTCGCCTGTCCAAAACAAAAAACAAGGATATGACAGAATTCGAACAATATATGCGCGGCGATTCTCTTGATAAATAATCGTCATAAGTGAACAGGAAAGCCTTGTCAGCTTCCTGTTTTTTATTGACGAAGCAAGGCGTACGGCGCTATTATAAAGTCTCGGGCCTTCCGCCCGCGTGGTTCGAAACCATCCCACGTTATCAAAACTAAGGAGAGAGTTAGATTGAAGTTAAAAACGTTGGCCACAAACGGCATTTTGGCGGCACTTTACATGGCCGTATCCTTTTTTATCCAGCCTTTTGGATTTACGAACATCCAATTTCGTGTTTCCGAAATGTTTAACCATCTCATTGTTTTTAACAAAAAATATATTTTTGGCATCGTAATGGGCGTCTTTTTAACGAATCTGCTGTTTTCTCCCCTTGGCGTATACGATCTTGTTTTCGGCGTCGGACAATCATTGATCGCCCTGCTCATTACAATATTTTCTTCTAAGTTTTTGAAAAATATTTGGCTCCGGATGATATTTAATACGGTCGTCTTTACTTTTACCATGTTTATTATTGCACTTGAATTAAAGCTTGTCCTTGGTTATCCATTTTTCATTACTTGGTTTACGATCGCGGCAGGGGAATTTGTCGTCATGTTCGCAGGAATGCCCATCGTTTATTACTTGAATAAGCGAATTGGCTTTGACAAGCTTTTATCTTAAAAAACTGGAAGCTTCAGCTTGTAGGGAAAGCAAGTGTTTCTTTTCTCTGCAAGCTTTTTCCTATTGCTTCATTCCTAGTTCGTTACGAAGTCCTCTCCATACTGACTGTTCGGGCACAATTTTATCCTTGTTCTTATAAGTAAACAGATATGCGTGCCCCCTGTTCTTTATCAAAGAAGTACAAAGCTTCGGGAGCGTTGATGACCAAACCATAAAAAAGCGTGCAACAGTAAAAAGGCTGCCGAGAATTTTCTCAACAGCCTGGAAACGGATCATCCGCGGTTCCTTATCCTGCCTCTTCATCCAAATCCTCGTTTTTCCGGTCACGCACCGTGGCAATGGCAATCAGTGAAATGAGAGAAGTGAAAATGATGTACAAAGCAACAGGGACATACGAATTGTTATATGCATTCAGCAATGCTGTAGCAACTAACGGGGCGGTCCCTCCCGCGACAGCGGCACCAATCTGGTAACCGAGAGATATACCCGTATATCTTACGTTTGACTTAAAAATCTCCGAAAACATTGTTCCAAGGACAGCCGTGATCGGCGCCCAAATAATTCCCAAACCCACAATAGTAGCCACGATCAACAGCACTTTGGAATTTTGGTGCAACAGCCAAAAATAGGGGAATGCATATAAAATCATCAAAACGGTTCCACCTACATAAAGCGGCTTCCGGCCCACTTTATCCGAAAAACGTCCCATCACTGGAATCAGCAGTGTTGTAACAACAGTAGCAATTGTAACCGCATTCAACGTAACTGTTCTTGAAAATCCAAGATTGGCCGTCGCATAGGAAACGATGAAAGTCGAGAAAATGTAAAATGGCGCGGTTTCCACCACTTTTCCCCCGATGGCAATCAGCACCTCTTTCCAATGGGTACGCATCGTTTCAACAAAAGGCAATTTCGCAATTTCCCCTTTTTCCTGGGCTGCCTTAAAGGATGGTGTTTCATCAATTCCTTTACGAATCCATAAACCGAAAAAAACTAAAAATGCGCTTAAAATAAAAGGAACCCGCCATCCCCATGTCATAAAGGCATCTTCCGGGAGCAGTGACATGAGTGAAAGTGCCAGCGTACCGAGCAGCATGCCGATTGTTACGCCCATTTGCGGAATACTGCCAAAAAATCCGCGTTTTTCTTTCGGTGCGTATTCAACAGCAAGCAAAAGGGCTCCTCCCCATTCTCCCCCAAGACCCAAGCCTTGAATGAGGCGAAGCAAGATAAGCAATACAGGAGCCATTGTGCCAATAGAAGCATACGTCGGCAGCAATCCCATTAAAACAGTCGCTCCCCCCATTAGGGACAACGTTAACACAAGTGTTTTTTTGCGTCCGATTCGGTCTCCAATATGACTGAACACAATTCCCCCAATCGGGCGGATAAAGAAAGCCAACGCGAATGATGCATATGCCAACAATAAACCGACCGCGGGATCATCCGCGTGAAAAAACAACTCATTGAACACAAGAGCGGCAACCGTCCCATACAAGAAATAATCAAACCACTCGATGGAGCTTCCTACAAGACTGGCAATGAGTACCCTTTTTGTCACTTTATGTTCCAATCAGCTTGCCTCCCCTTTCAGCTCATCTTTTGTCAATCACTTATGGTAAAAGATAATCACGGATTGCCTGTTGCAGTGTCCCTTTTAAAATGGCTTTATCCCCAAAAGAGACGCCCAGATCAATCACTTTCTTCACTACAACCGGGTGCAGTCCGGTAATGACCGCTTTGCAGCCCATCATTTCAATTCCGTCAATCATTTTTAAAAATTGATCAATGACATATGGCTCCATTTCGCCAACGCCCGACAAGTCCATAATCAATGTTTGAATGCGTTTGCTTGAAATCTCCATCAGCACTTTTTCAGTAATGGAAGCTGAGCGCCTGTTGTCGATGCTTCCAATTAAAGGAAGCACGCTAATCGAGGCATCAATTGGGATAATCGGAGCAGATAAATTTTCGACCATTTTCCGCTGCGATTCAATCAGCTCATCTTTAAACTTGGAATAAGCAATAAAAAAGCGGTTGAGAAACTGGTCAATTCCTTGGTTGATCTCTTTTTCCACTGCATAAAATTGATCAATAGGCACTTCTTTCCCTTTCAAATAATCGTACTGATGGAGGAAAGCCCAAAGGGTTCTGCGAATCGCCTGCACCCACTCGAGTTTAAATGACAAAGTAAGAGAAAATCGCGCCCAGGCCTCCCCTTCCTGATTGGCAAAGGCGACCACCTCTTCTCCCCTGCCCTCCACAACGAATAAAACAAGCTTATGGGCATTTTCTAACAGATTAATATTTCCGATTTGGCGAATTTCTTCAATTTTATCACGGACATTGACTGCTTCTTCTAAAAGGCGCTTCTCAAACTGGTCTCTATTTTCTTTTAAGAAAGCTTTAATATCTTGGTCTTCATGATAAGTCAATTCCATGTGGCAGTCCCTCTTTCATCCTAAATGTAGAAAAATAACTTATGAAAATAATTCATAATTTGTTCATATTTTAGCAGATACAAAGCTTTTTTTAAAATAATATGGAAACCACGGCTCAGTCCCTGGACTGGCAAAATATGTCCGTTTCCCCTATGGTAGAAGCAGAAGCCTATTTACAAAATGGAGGAATGAAGAATTGATAGATAAGTTGTCGGAACACGTCAAATGGGTATCTAATCATAAACACGCAAAGAAAGCCTCAGAAGACTTGATCTATTTTTCCCGTGAGAAGATAGAGTCTGTATTGCGTTTTCAAATGTCCCACAAAAACTATTCCAGCACTCCCCTTATTGCATTACATCACCTGGCCAAAAAATGGAATGTAAAAACAGTTCAAGTAAAAGATGAATCTTGGAGATTTGGCTTAAACGCCTTTAAAGTGCTGGGAGGCATTTATGCCATTGGAAAATACTTGGCAGAAAGGTTAAATAAACCGATTGAAGAACTGTCATTTGCAGAATTGACTTCCCCAGAAGCAAAGAAAAAGCTCGGTAATATCACGTTTATTACGGCTACTGACGGCAACCACGGCCGGGCAGTCGCCTGGGCAGCCCGTGAACTGGGACAACATTCCGTTGTATATATGCCGAAGGGGGCCTCCAAAGCCCGCTTGGATGCGATCCGGAATGAAGGCGCCCACGCCGGCATAACGGATGTAAACTATGATGAAACAGTAAAATTATGTGCCAAATTGGCGGAAGAAAACGGTTGGATTCTCATCCAGGATACCGCATGGGAAGGATATGAAGAGATCCCTCTTTGGATTATGCAAGGATATGCCGCCATTGCTCTGGAGATCATTGATGAAATAGAGCATAATGACGAACAGCCGCCGACACATATCTTTCTTCAGGCGGGCGTCGGCACGTTTGCCGCCGGAATTGCCGCTTATTTCGCACAGCATTACAGAGCAAATCAGCCATCTATTATCGTCGTGGAACCGGATCAGGCCGACTGCTTTTACCGTTCATTTTTAACAGGAAATATGAAAACCGTTACAGGTCATTTAGATACGATCATGGCAGGGCTGGCCTGCGGCGTTCCTAATGAGACGGCGCTCCGAATTTTAAACAGCACAGCGGCTGCGGCTTTTTCATGTTCCGATCCCATCGCCGCCCTTGGTATGAGAATATTGGGAAATCCGCTTGGGGATGACCGAAAACTAATCTCCGGGGAATCCGGCGCGGTCACAATGGGATTGTTGTATTATCTTTTGACTGCCCATCCCTGTTTTGCGGAAGAACATTTACAGCTTAATAAGGAATCGAGAATCCTGTTGATCAACACCGAAGGAGATACAGATAAACAGCGCTACCGTGATATTGTGTGGAAGGGAACCCATTCAATAAGCTTTTGAACAAAGGCTCCATTGAAATATTTACATGTTGCATGCTAAAATGCATGATAAAAGAATGCTATTTTTGGGCGAAAAAAACTTCGAAAACATACATTTATTTTTTCAACATCAATGAAGGCGTTTACAGTAAGCGTCTCCAATTATAGGGAAATTCCCCCACTTAACTTACGCTTGTCCACTATATATAGAAAAAATGGGGTGAAAAAATGAATTATCATCTTAAACCATTTGGTGATAACGCGGTAGTGATTCATGGAGGCGATGAGATCAATCCGCAAACGCAAAATCTTGTTCAAAGTATTTGCGAAATTCTTGAAAGACAGCATGAAGAGTGGTTGATCGAATATGTCCCGGCTTATACAAGCGTGACACTTTTTTATGATATTTATAAAGCTTCCAAACTAGCGAAGAAACATGAGCCGCCTTTTGAAACCGTTTCCCGAAGAATTCATGAACTCCTTTCTTCTTATACGGCCGAACAAAAAATAAGGCAAAGAGTGATTGAAATCCCCGTGTGCTATGGCGGTGCATTCGGGCCGGACTTGTCATATGTTGCCGAACATAATGGACTCACCCCCGAAGAAGTTATCGACATTCATTCCACTGGGAATTACACCGTTTATATGATTGGGTTTGCACCCGGCTTTCCTTTTGTTGGCGGTATGCCGGAAAAAATCGCCACTCCAAGAAGGAAGACGCCCCGGCTGAAAATTCCACCAAGAACAGTTGGGATCGCGGGAAAGCAAACAGGAATCTATCCGATTGAAACACCCGGTGGCTGGCAACTTATCGGCAGAACTCCAATAGAGCTATTTTATCCTGGTCAGGAGCCTCCCACCTTGCTCCAAGCAGGAGATAAAATTCAATTCAAGCCGATCAGCTTGAAGGAATACAAGCAGTGGGAGGTACAGAGCCAATGATCAAAGTGCTACGTCCCGGTCTTATGACAACCGTTCAAGATCTCGGAAGGACCGGCTACCAAAAATACGGAGTCATAACAAGCGGAGCAATGGATCCGTTGGCGCATCGGATCGCCAATTTGCTTGTCGGGAATAGCGGCAATGAAGCCGCCCTTGAAATCACATTGGTCGGACCTGCCATTCAATTCGAAGAAGATACGCTCATCGCCATTACCGGCGCAGACCTCTCCCCCACTATAGATGGAGAACAAGTAAGGGCATGGCGGCCTGTTCTTGTCAAAAAGGGAGCCCGCCTCGATTTTAAGTATGCGCAAAAAGGATGCCGGGCCTATTTGGCCATCGCGGGCGGATTAGATATTCCCATTGTGATGGGAAGCCAATCCACTTATCTGCGCGCGAAAGTGGGTGGATACAAGGGACGTGCCTTGGAAACAGGGGATCGCCTATCAGTCGGTTCCTCTTCTGCACTTTCCAAACAGATTCTGAAGCAATTGGCGATTCAATGCGGAAATAAGCCGTTTGCAGAGAGTCGTTGGGCCGCTTCCGAAAACCTGTACCCGCCTCTTGAAAAACGCAGGTCTGTTCGGGCAATGAAAGGCCTTCAATTTCATTGGTTTCAGACAGCAAGTCAAACAGGCTTTTTTGAAAAGCCCTTTTATGTTACGTCCGAATCGGATCGGATGGGGTACCGATTAAAAGGCCCTGCCTTGCAACTAAAACAAGCAAAAGACATGATATCGGAAGCCATCAATATCGGCTCCATACAAGTGCCGCCAGATGGAAATCCGATTATTCTTTTGGCAGACCGCCAGTCTATCGGCGGATATCCGAAGATTGGACAAATTGCTTCCATAGACTTGCCGCTCGTTGCCCAGACGAAGCCCGGAGAACAGATCAGCTTTACAGAGATATCGTTGGAAGAGGCGCAAGAATTGTATGTAGAAATGGAAGTTTCCATCGAACAATTGACACAAGGCATTTATTTAAAAATGACTCGGGAGGGAGCTTAAATGTATACTGTCGATTTAAACTGTGATATGGGAGAGGGCTTTGGAGCCTACATAATCGGACATGACGATGAAATCTTGAATTATATTACCTCTGCAAACATTGCCTGCGGCTTTCACGCTGGCGATCCTTCCATCATGAAAAAAACAGTTAGAAATGCGCTGAGAAAGAATGTAGCCATCGGTGCCCACCCCGGCCTGCCCGACAAATTGGGATTTGGCCGTAGGGAAATAAATATTTCCCCCGAAGAAGCATATGACATCGTTGTTTATCAAATTGGGGCGCTCCATGCGTTTGTCGCGTCAGAAGGCGCAAAGTTACAACATGTAAAGCCGCACGGGGCGTTATTTAACATGGCCGTAAAAAATGCCGCTCTTTCAAAGGCAATCGCCGAAGCCGTATACAAAGTGGATCCGGAACTAATCCTATTTGGTCTTTCCGGGTCAGAACTCGTAAAAGCCGGAGAAAAAATCGGGCTAAAAACGGCAAATGAGGTGTTTTCGGACCGGACATACCAGGAAGATGGGACACTAACTTCCAGACAGGAAACCAATGCGCTCATTACCGATCACGGAAAAGCGGTCAACCAGGTGATCCGGATGGTAAAAGAAGGGAAAGCTCCCACCCTTCAAGGGAGGGATATTCCGATTAAAGCTGAAACTGTCTGCATCCATGGAGACGGCCAAACAGCCCTCGAATTTGCCAAATATATTCCGGAAGCATTAAAAAAGGAAGGCGTTACTGTTACCGCGATTGGAAACTTCATACATCAATAGTTGGAGGAATGATTAGTGGCTAAGAAAGGAAATACGAGCCTCTTGCTTGGAGCTGCCTTCCTAATGGCAACTTCGGCAATCGGGCCAGGATTTTTGACACAAACAACTGTATTTACTGAAAAATTATTGGCAAGCTTCAGCTTCGTCATCCTCATGTCAATCATTATTGATATTGGTGCTCAACTGAATATTTGGCGTATTATTGCCGTTTCGGAAAAGCGTGCCCAAGATATCGCAAATGACGTATTGCCTGGCTTGGGCTATTTGCTTGCCGCTTTGATTGTGGCAGGAGGGCTGGCCTTTAATGTCGGCAACATTGCCGGAGCCGGTCTGGGCGGGAATGTTTTGCTTGGGTTGGATATCAAGGTAGGAGCGCTTTTAAGTGGTGCTGTCGCCATTGGCATCTTTCTCGTACGAGAGGCTGGCAAGGCGATGGACCACTTTGCCCAAATCATGGGCTTTGTCATGATCGGGCTAACCGTTTACGTGATGTTTACCGCACAGCCCCCGGTTGGAGAAGCGCTCATGAAAACATTTGCGCCAGACCAAATCGACATATTGGCCATTATTACCCTCGTCGGCGGCACTGTTGGGGGCTATATTACGTTTGCAGGCGGACATCGTTTAATCGACGCCGGATTAAAAGGGAAAGAGGCACTGCCTGAGGTGACGAGAAGCTCGGTGAGTGCCATCGGGATTGCGTCTATTATGCGTATTTTCCTTTTCTTAGCTGCGCTCGGGGTTGTCGCGCAGGGATTCACACTTGACCCAGGCAATCCGCCGGCATCTGTCTTCCGACTGGCAGCCGGCGATATCGGCTACAAAATATTTGGGATTGTTATGTGGGCGGCGGCCGTTACTTCTGTTGTGGGCTGTGCTTATACTTCCGTTTCTTTTATCCGCACCTTTCATCCGACTTTGGAAAAGTATCATAATTGGATCATTATCGGATTTATCACTGCTTCAACACTTGTCTTCATTTCAGTTGGACAACCAGTCAAAATTTTGGTGTTGGTCGGTTCCTTAAATGCGCTCATACTCCCGCTTGCGCTCGGAGTGATGCTTGTTGCTGCCCACCGCGCAAAAATTGTCGGTGATTATAAGCATCCCCTGTGGATGACCATTTTTGGCATCTTTATCGTCATCGCCATGTCATATATGGGTGTGTATTCGCTTGTCAACGGAATTCCGCAACTCTTTAAATAAGGAGCCAATGAAAATTTGAGAATGAGCGAGTCTTTTAGAGATCATTTAACTTTTTTGAAGGAGGACAAATCATGAGTTTAATGGCCGACATGAATCCGGCAGAGATCAGACAACTCATACGAAGGAAAAAGTGGGTAAAACCAACGTCGGGATTGGCATCTGGGTTTGTACAAGCAAATTTGGCCATACTGCCGAAAGAACTGGCTTTTGAATTCCTGCTGTTTTGCCAACGGAATCCAAAGCCTTGTCCGTTAATCGATGTGACAGAGCCGGGCTCTTTCATTCCAACATTATCTGCGCCAAATGCCGACATCAGAACCGACTTGCCCAAATACAGGGTATATCGCAATGGCGTATTAACAGAGGAACGGACAGACATCTTTGATTTTTGGAATAACGAAATGGTCGCTTTTCTTCTTGGCTGCAGCTTCACTTTTGAAGAAAAGCTGCTGGACAACGGCGTGCCGGTCCGCCATATGGAAGAAGACTGCAATGCTCCTATGTATATTACAAATATTCCTTGCCAAAAAGCAGGACGTTTTGAAGGCCCGACTGTCGTAAGCATGAGGCCGATGCCTCCCAAAGACGCCATTCGCGCTGTGCAAATTACGAGCCGCTTTCCAAGTGTCCACGGAGCCCCCATACATCTAGGAGACCCTGAACAAATTGGAATTCGAGATATCAATCAACCTGACTTTGGCGATAGCGTCACAATCAAAGAAGGAGAAATTCCTGTATTTTGGGCTTGCGGAGTCACCCCGCAAGCAGTCGCCATGCATGTAAAACCTGATATGATGATCACACATGCACCCGGGCACATGTTTTTGACCGATTTAACAAATGAAAGTCTGAGTATTATGTAAAGTAAAAAACGAGGCTCATCTAGCTTATAGAGAAAGTGGGTATTCATTTTTGTTACTAGTAAAAATGCATAAAAACCTGTCTCTCCTGTTTGTTACTGAAAAAGCGCATTGGCAGATGGAAAGCATTGCACCAATATTGTGGAAGAGGCGATCATCCGGTAATGATTTCGCCTTTATCATTACCGATAAGGCGGAAGTCACGCACGCTCCCCACTTTATCCCTTGCCGAAATAGGGGAAGTAACGATCATCCGGGCACGGATTTCTTTTTTATCTTACCGAGGAGTTTGGTATAATTCCTCTTTTATCGTTACTGAATTGCAAAACAGATATGGTTCGGGCGCGTTCTTAAGAAATCGCAATCATTCTGTCTTTTGCTAAAACGGCTGTTACTAAGAGCTGGAAGAAAGGGCTGTCCAAAAAGTAAAATTGCAGCTTGAAAATAAAAAAACAAAACCCAAGAATGCTGTAAAATTAACATTCTTGGGTTTTAAATTGTAGTGCATTTACTCTAAATTGGACTTTTTAGAATGCCCCTGAATCAGCCTATTCAGGCTAAATTTTGCTTTACCACACGGGGTCGATTGGTTTTTGGCCAGTCAAGACGGCAACCATGTTCTGAGCCGCCCGCATGGCCATGGCATCGCTTGTTTTTTGGGTGGCGGATCCGATATGGGGAGTTGTTACAACATT
This sequence comes from Siminovitchia thermophila, assembly GCF_016909185.1. Taxonomy (GTDB): domain Bacteria; phylum Bacillota; class Bacilli; order Bacillales; family Bacillaceae_C; genus Siminovitchia; species Siminovitchia thermophila. The sequence goes on from NZ_JAFBFH010000001.1 coordinate 103,377, forward strand.
TGGCATTTGGAGCAAAGGGTTGTCTTTTTCCACTGGCTCTTGATCAAACACATCCAGTGCGGCCCCATGAATCTCCTTATTTCGCAAGGCAGTGATCAAGGCCTGCTCATCGACCGTTTGGCCCCGGGACACATTGATGAAAATTGCCGTCTTTTTCATCAGCTTGAATTCTTTTTCCCCTATTAAATGGCGGGTTTCCGGAGTAAGCGGTGTCATTAACAAAACGAAATCAGATTCCTTTAATAAATCTTCGAAATGACTGTATGTAACGCCGACCTCTTTTTCAACCTCGGGCTTTTGGTTCCGGTTGTAATAAAGAACATCCATATTAAATCCGAATTTTGCCCTTCTGGCAATCGCTTCTCCAATTCTGCCCATTCCTATAATGCCGAGAGTCGCATGATGCACGTCTACACCCATAAACGGATCATCACCATTCTCTCGTTCCCATTTCCCCTCTTTCACAAAACGATCCAGCTCAGCGATGCGGCGGGCAGAAGCAAGAATGAGCCCAAAAGCCAAGTCGGCAACGGTTTCATCCAAAACATGCGGTGTATTAGTTCCGATCACGTTCCTTTTTTTCATCGCCTCTAAATCAAAGTTGTTATAGCCAACAGAAACATTGCTCACAACTTTCAACTTCGGTGCGTGATTTAGTAGATTCTCTGTGATTCTTCTTCCAGTAGTCATCAAGCCATCTATATCAGCAAGCTCTTTCAGAAGCATGTCCCTCGGGATCGCTTCCTTTCTTTCCCATTTGCGAACTTCACAATGTTTGGCAATATATTCTTCCACTTCTTTTGCCACCGGAAGCGTAATATACACTTTGGGTTTACTCATGGCACTTTCCCCCTGTTTCATCATTGTCCTCAAACTCATTTTAACATTGATCACCTGAAAATAAAGGGAAATGAGAATCCCTTAGTCTCCCAACACCCATACCGCACGGCAAACATTACTGATCCGATGCAGGAGACTTTTCCCGATGAGGAGCAAAAACAACCTTTTTTATATCCTTCAACTGTTGAAAAAAACAGTAGTGAAGGGAAACGCTTTTTTACAAAATCCGCATCTCATAAGTGTTAAGTTCCCTCTATCTTTAGCTTTCAAACACTGAACGCCTGTTTACGCGAATCCATTGTTATGCCTCACTTTTTGATTGTTTGTTATTTACTTTAACCGAGTTTCTCTTCCCTTTTACCCTGGTCGTCAATAATACTCCGCCAATAACGGCCAACGCACCGACAATTTGGGTTACAGTGACTGTTTCCCCAAGCCAAAAATAGGCGCCAATCATCGTGATGACTGGGAGAAAATTCAAGAAAATGGATGCTTGGGAGGGATTTAAAATTTCTACAGCGCGATTGTAAAATATAAGAGCAAGAACAGACGGAAAAATGCCCAAATATAAAAGCCCCCCTACGGTTGGAACAGTAAATGCCGGAATCCCCATAACGAACCATTCAATAAGAAGAAATGGCAGCAACATGATGAGGGATAAACCCGACATTACGAGTAATGCGCCATAGAAAGGGAATAAAGGCATATATTGTTTAACAGCAATTGTATAAACAGCCCAAGTGATAACAGCCCCAACCATGATGACGTCCCCCACATTCCAATCAGACGTGGCCAGCTCCAGCACATTGCCATTCATGACGACCCAGACCGCTCCCGCCATTGAAAGGAGAATTCCTGACCATTGGCTGATATTCAAGCGCTCTTTTAGCATATACGCGCTCATGATAACCGTTACAACGGGAATGGCTCCCTCCATCACGGCCACTTTTGTGGAAGTCGTAAATTGCAACGCCCCGTAAAGCAAAATGTTGAATAGAGCAATCCCCGTCACCGTCATGATCAGCAGCGGCTTTTTATGCTTTCTAAATTCTTCACGATGGCGCAATGCGCCTGAAACACCGATAGGAAGCAACACAATAAAAGCAGTCAGCAGCCGAAAGAAAGTGATGGTAAAGGGCGGCAATTCATTTATTGCTTTTCCCACTAGGATATTTCCTGCATAAAAAATCACGGCAAACATCAATAATATGTAGGGATACATAAAAATGCCCCCCTTTGCATTTTGTTTTATGTAATCGCTTTCTAACGTATCCTATTTCATTGTATCAAAAAAAGAATAGTCCCGGGACTCTAACAAGCCCCGAGACTATTTTTTATCTGGAAGTCAGCAGCGCACGAGCTATACCGATAAAATATTCCGATTCACGTATAATATGGTCCAAGACGACAACAGCCGTTTGATTGTTCGCCACAACCGCGCTGTCATTTTTTATTTGCCGGCATAACTCGATAAAACGTTCACTCTCCTCAAGACAAAATGTCACGAGCTGAAGTACTTGCTGATACAATTGAACAGGAATATAGTAACCGGAACGGACGACAGACTCAATAAAACTGACGACTTGCTGATGGGTGTTTGACAGCGCTTTCTCCCATTCAAACAGCGCTTCGACATATTCCGGCTCTAAACCTGTCACTAATTCCCGGATAACGACTGTATGTTCTTCTTCTTGATGCTTCCAAAACTCCGCCTCATCCAATATGCGCAGCGGCATTTGCGGGCCGTAATAAAACTGCATGCCACTCCCCCTCCCATTTTCAATATATGGGAAGGAGGACAACTATATTCTTCTAACTTCCTATTCATCCATCTTTCAGTGGGTACTTGTTTAGATAGGCAGATGAACGAAGCCTTTACTTCCCAGAACGGGAAAATGTTTTTTTCGAATTCAACGTGTAAAATGACCAGTCGCCCTTGTTTCTTATGAACGTTTCTGTTTTTACGGACGACCTGGCTTTCTATGCAATTCAATTAAGTTGTAGCGTTTTCTCAGAATTCATGATGGAATCTATTACATCGTCCGCCTGAATCACTTCACTGCCTTCAATGAGGTTTTCTTCTTTTACGCCGTTATGTTTCATGCATGCTGAACATACTTTTATTTTACCGCCTTGTCGCAAGAAGGCAGGCAATAATTCTTTGATGGGTTGAAAAGGTTCGCCAATATCAATCTTGTCAGCATAACCTGTTTCAGCCAGATAGACAGCATCTGACAGAAGCAGCAATTCAACGGTATGTCCTTTTTCCAACGCTCTGGTACCCATCGTAAAAGCAATCGTTACATTGTTTGGATTGTTTTCATATGCGGTCAGTGTAATGAGCAAGTCTGCGTGCGCCAAAACAAACCCCTCCTAAATTTTTCAATCATTGTAACATATTGGGCATCGATATCAAAATGTCAGTGGTCATCCTTTAATATGAAGAAAAATACCAAATCTGTAGGTTCAACTAATGGCCTCATTGTCACCCTTCCGGCATGAACATGGCAAATATCCGCGCCACACTGGGACACCGATCTAACGATTGAGCAACGAACAATAAATGGTTTATAGCTGCTCATAACAGAAGCTTTGACACAGCCCTTCCGGTTAATGGAATTCGGCTTTATACCCTTCTTACAATAAGCCATGAAATAACTACCTCGTGTAGTCTTTTGGTTTTGCATCCAGCGGCAATGAAAGGCTGTTCATACCATCAAGAAAGACTTTCCATTATAAAAAGCCGCTACTCGAGCGGCTTTCCGTTTGTATGGATAGGGTCGAAAGTAGATCGTACATCTGGCGAGTCAAGCGGAATTCTCAAAAATTCGTCACGTAAAACCGGAAAATAGCAAAGTAAATCGAAAAGTGTGAATGGCTTGCTATCACCAGCCTCTCGAACAGCATTTTCCCCTTATACCCTTATCCATTCACCTTGAACATTTACACCCGCATCAACCAACAAATTAAAAACAGGGCATCTTTTTTCCACTTCACTTTTTAAAGCATTTATTTTTTCTTCGCTTTCATTCGTTTTAATGTGTACCTTATAATGAACCGTTTGAAAGTGGGGAGAAATTCCTTCAACTCCCTGCAATCCCCGTAAATCAAGCGCTCCTTCATTTTGAAATTCCACACCTTCATACGAGAATTGTTGTTCCTTGGCAATGAGCGCAATCATGACGGAAGTACAACTGGATAACCCGCCCAATACAAGCTCAACCGGGTTTGGTCCTTTGTCCGTCCCCCCCCAGACTGGCTGGTTCATCAACAATTATTTTTTCAAAATCCCTGATGAAAATGGAGGTTTGCAATCCTTTTTCCCATTTACCGCTTGTTTTTACTTTCATAAATTGTGCTGTTGCCATTTCAATACACCTCTTCTTTAATTATTTTTACTTGGCCGTCTTGCGTTGGGGAATCGACTAGACTGTTTACCCCTTTGATTCCCGAAAACTGTAAGTTTCAAAACATAAACCCACTCTTTAAATATACGAGCGAACATCACTTAAATTCACTAAATCTTGTTCCGTTGGGATCAATCGATTGCAGTATTGACAACTCTTCTTTCGTAACCGGAGGAAATTCAATGAACTCCTCGTGCTTTTCCACAACAAATCCCGTGTTCTCTTGAATTTCTTGCAAAGAGCTGTTTGGAAAAATAGCGTAAAGACGCAGACGCCCATCCTCCTTTGATTTTTTAAAAATGCCAAGTGGCGTGATGACAAATTCCGTATTGCCCGCAGCGGTCACAATATCCAATTTCTCCACTAGGCTCCTTTTATCATGATTCGTTTTCCAAAGGATGCCCCTCTTGGCAGTTGGAAGCAAAGCCGCACTGCCCGCCCCGCCCGGCAATCGGACTTTCGGTTGGTCATACGTTCCGATTGCACTCAAGTTCATCCTACCATACCCATCAATTTGCGCTCCACTTAAAAAAGCTACATCAAGCCCGCCACGAGCCGATAAGTCGAAAATATCGGAAAGCGGAAAATCAGAAATGGACCCTTCCCGCAATACAGGATCTGCCGAAGAATAACTTGAAAAAGCTGCAGGTACAGCATCCACCCCTCCCGGGATGCTCAAGTACACCGCTGTTTGGGCATGCAACTTTTTCGCCAATTGAATCGCTACCGCGGGCATGGGAGAGGCTACTCCATGAAAGACGCGCTCACCGTCTTTGATTAGACGGGCCATCGCAATCGTGATGTTATCAGCCAATTGAACATTAGACATGGATTTCAGCCTCCTTTACTTTTTCCACGAACCCTTCGCAATTCTGCAAATATGCCACAACACCGGCTTTGTCGATAGAATACAAAGGTGCACAACTGCCTGGTGCCGCTCCGTTTTCAGCCAAGACGACATGCTCGACGAGGAAGCCGGGAACTTGCGGCCTGACAGTCCAGCTTTCGGAATCAATTACTTGTTCGGCTGTGACGATTACTTTTTTCGCCGCCCGTACCATAATCAGATCTTCAAACACTGCTCCTTCGATAAAAGCATTTCCTTTTTCATCGGCAATGTTAGTGTGAATCACCGTGTAATCTGGACGCAGTGCGGAAACTACGGCTGTTTTTTCACCTGTAAAAGGACAGGTAACATAGCGAACCTCTCCCGTAAGCTCCGGAAGCTCGCTTCCTTGAAATCCGTTGAGTGGCTGAAAAGGGATACCATAAATGCTTGCCCGCAAAGCCGCGATGACACTGGCACATGCATGTTCATACACTGTAATGTCTCCTTTTTGGACGCCTTTACGATAGCTTTGCGCCAATCCAAACATTTCAAAGCCAATGTAGCCGCCGTATACAGCCTTTAGCGATTGAGCCGCCGCTAACAGATCGACATCCAAGGCGCCGGCTGTTTTAATAACGGAAAGATTCTTCTTTTCTTGACGGATCAACTCTTTGACGAACGCCACCGGAGAGCGGTGCAGCGCATTTCCGCCAAGGGCGAGCAACGCTCCGTCTTCAACGGCTGCCACCGCTGTTTTTAAGCTTGTTTGTTTTGACATTTGTTTTCTCCTCCTTTTTATGCAATGACAATGCCATCAGGATCAAGCGTCCGCAATGTTTTCAAGTCAGCTTCTGTCGGAGGATCCACATAGGACCAGTCGTCGGCTACTTCAATTGGGAAGCTGCTGTTTGCCTGAACATCATCCAACGTATATCCCCTAAATAATTGAAGCAATGTCATTTTCTTTGTTTCTTCAGCAAATCCGTACACACCGATCTGTGTAATGACGCGATATGGTCCCGTATTGGCCGGCAATCCGGCTTCCTCCCGCCTGCCTGGCCCTTGCAAATACCCGGGACTTGTTAAAAAGTCGAGCCTGTTAACAAACTTTCTCTTATCCTGACCCATGATGATGATCGTACGTTCACACAAGGATGCGATATCGGCTCCGCCGCCGGAGCCGGGCAACCTTACTTTCGGCTTTTCCCAATCACCGATTACGGTTGTGTTCAAATTTCCGTACTGATCGATCTGGGCGCCACCCAAGAATCCGTAACGGATCCAGCCTGCTTGCGCCAAACTCATCACATAGTCCATAGAGCCGACTGTCACGCCGTTTTCATATGTCAACGACTCACTTACCTGAATCGGCAGCCTTCCGGTTGGCTTCCCTCCCACTCCACCGCCTTCATAGACAAGCAACAAATCGGGTGCATGAGTATTTAAAGCCAAAACAGAAGCGAGAAGCGGCATGCCCGTTCCTACATAAACAGCCGCATCTTTCGGTAAAAGACGCGATGCCGCAATAATCATTTTTTCTGTATCGTTTCCCATTTTTATCCTCTCCTTTTCGCCACTTTTGGATATGGCGCCAATTTCTTTTCAATTTTCTCCAACTGTTTCAACACACGGACACCACCAATTTGCTCCAAATATTCGTAGTGATCATGGCTGCCATACACATATTCCTGCAAATAGGTTTCAACGCCTTCATCACTGATAGATGCATCCAGCCAAATTTGCCAATGATCTTCATCGAATGAATAAAGGCTCGGCACTTGATTTGGATGAGAACCGTATGGTACTTCAACAACCGCATCCACAACGAAATAAGGAATTTTCGTCAAGTCCGGACGACTTGAAAATACTTCGTCATGTACGATTTCTTCCGCTGTCACTAAGACGAATTTTGCCGCGTGGGCCAGTTCAATGTCTTCCGCGACATTCCCATCAATTTGACAGTTTCCATATTGATCAGCACGGTGGACATGGATGACCGCGACATCCGGATAACAAGCGGGCAGAAGCTCCACTTTCTCGTTTGTAAAAGGGTCCGTGATTGTTTTCGATCCGCTGTAATGTAAAGTATCCGTGCCAAGCGAGGATCTCGTCGGGTAAAAAGATAAACCTTTCATCGCCGCGGTAAAGCGCCATTGAAAACCGGCATTTGTAATCTCGGATAACACTTTCAACCGGCCGGATTCAACCGCTCTTCTCGTTGGAAGTGACAGTCCCCGCACTTCATCGGCAAAACCGTAGGAGACTTCCGCTTTTGTGATGTTTCCCGCTGCCGCCAACAATTGCCAATCATGCTGTGATCCTTTCGTGCCAATTGTCAGATTCCCTGTTTTTTGGCGGATGATTTCATGCACCGCGGCAATCGGGTTGCGCACCGATCCCATTCCGCCAAAAACGATATAATCCCCTTCTTTCACCCCACGCGCCACCGCTTCTTGCAATGTGGCTCTCTTGTCTTTTTTCACGAGTGATTTATTGTTTTTTCGGAACTCCCTTATTTTGTCCGGATGCTCCCACCCGAAAAGCCTGGATGTGGTATCTTCCTTTATGAATGTTTGAGTCATTGTTTTTCCTCCTTTGATATACCATTATCTTTTATCTACTGCCCTGGCTGCCCGGTCGCCGACAAACTGGATCAATTGAACGAGAATAACCAATATGATCACCGTGGCAATCATGACATCGTTTTGGAAACGGTAATAGCCGAAGCGAATGGCCAAGTCGCCAATTCCTCCGCCGCCGACGATGCCAGCCATTGCCGAATAGCTTAATAGACTGATCACCGTCACAGTAAGTCCGGCTATCATGCCCGGCTTCGCTTCAGGAAGCAGGACATCTTTCATAATCAGCCACGGGGAAGCGCCGCATGATTCCGCCGCTTCGATCACCCCTTTATCAATTTCCCGTAATGATGTTTCCACAAGGCGGGCGTAAAAAGGGATGGCGGCGACGGTCAGTGAGACGCTTGCAGCCACCGGTCCCATCGTTGTTCCCAGGATCAATTTTGTAAACGGAATAAGAACAACGAGTAAAATGATAAATGGGATCGAGCGAATGATATTGATGATGCTTCCAGCCACGCTTTGTATATAGCGGTTTTGCCAAAACATGCCTTCACTTGTCACAAAAAGGGCTACCCCCATAGGGACGCCGATGATGACCGCAAACGCAACAGCAATGCCCATCATCCATGACGTTTCAACAAATGCTTTTCCAAACTCATTTACCATTTCAGGCAACATCGGCAAGCACCTCCAATTGATTCGTCCTTTTCGTTATATATCGAATCGCCTGCCGGACATCTGATTGACTGCCAATCATTTCGATGATGAGTGTTCCGAGCGGACGTTCCTGAATGTAAGAAATTTGACCATGCAGGATATTCACAGAAATATGAAATTGTCTTAATGTCTCCGAAATGACCGCCTCTTCGGCCGAATCTCCTTTGAAAGTGATTTGGACAATCGCCCCTTTTCTTCCTAAAAGAAGTCTTTCAGGCAATTCCAGGGAGTGGACCGTTTGAACAAATTGCTTGGACAAGGCCGTTTGCGGATTGGCAAACATATCATACACATCAGCCAGTTCAACAACCTGCCCATTTTCCATAACAGCCACCCGATGGCATACATTCTGAACCACTTCCATTTCATGTGTGATTAACACGATCGTGATCCCAAGCGTTTTGTTGATTTTTTTCAACAGTTGCAATATTGACTTTGTTGTTGTCGGATCAAGTGCCGAAGTCGCTTCGTCGCATAGAAGCACTTTCGGTTCATTGGCCAGCGCCCGGGCGATACCGACCCGCTGTTTTTGTCCTCCTGAGAGTTGAGCGGGATAATGAGCGCTACGATCGGACAGCCCTACCATCTCCAAAAGCTCCGGAACCCGCTTTTTAATTTCAGCTTTCGTCTTGCCTGCCGCTTTTAATGAAAAAGCGATATTGTCATAAACGGTTTTCGAACTAATCAGATGAAAATGTTGAAAAATCATGCCGATCTTTTGGCGCTCTTTCCGAACTTCCTGATCAGATAATGCCGTCAATTCTTTACCGTCAATAACAATGATGCCTTGTGTCGGCTTTTCCAGCAGATTCAAGCATCTGAGCAATGTGCTTTTCCCGGCCCCGCTGTAACCAATGATGCCAAAAATCTCACCTTGGCGAATGGACAAGTTGACATGGTCGACAGCCGTCAACTGTTTATACCGTTTCGTAACATTCACAATTTCGATCATTCATTTTCCTCCTTTTTCACTTGATAGGGCGGTTTCACATATCCCTTTGCATGCTTGTTTGTATAGTCTAAAAATTCATCTGAGTGATAGGCTTTTTCGAGAGCTTTTGCGAACGGCTTTTCAATATCTTCTTTTCTGAGCGTCACATAAATCAAATAACCTTCCGGTGTTTTTTCGATCTCCACTGCTTCACCTAGTTTTAATCCCGAAGCCAATGCAAAATTTCCGTTAATAAAAGCAAAATCAGTATCTCCCAATGAACGCGGTGTTTGGGCGGGATCAATTGGTTTGATGTGTAAATGAAGCTTATTTTCCACGATGTCTTTTTCAGAAACGACAGTTGGATCGGCCTTTTCATTCACAGTGATCAACCCGAAATCCGCAAGCATGTTCAACGATCTGGCCAAGTTGGTCGGATCATTGGGCATCGTTATCGTCATCCCTTCTTTCAGATCATCCAACGAATCATGTTTGTCGGAATAAAGTGCGATAGGGGCAGTCGGAACCGCGTAAGAAGCAACAAGATCCACGTCATGATTTTTATTGAACTGTTTTAAATAGATGCTGTTCTGAAATAGATTGGCGTCTATTTCTCCTTCGTTTAATGCGATGTTTGGCTGGATGTAATCATTGAACTCCACAATATTTACTCGATATCCCTCCTTTTCAAGAATCGGAATGATGCCTTCTTTCAATTGATCGCTGTACGGTCCTGCTGTGGCGCCAATGGTGATTTCTTTCTTTTCATCCCCTGCTGAAGTGCTTCCACACGCTCCCAAAGCAAGTAAAGTAAAAATCAGGCTAATGGTAAGTAATGTTTTTCTCATTTGATGATTCTCCCTCTTTAGCAAATTTATTTTTCCCATGTTATGCCAACAAATCGCAATATAATCGTTTTAAGATAGGAATACTATGTTTTTTTCCATGACAGTATCCATATTCTTTCCGGCCCTGGCTACGTATCAATGGAAAGCGTCGTGTCACTCAAAACAATTCGCAATCCACTTTTTTCATAAAAAAGACCCCTTGATTCGCACAACTATGCCGTACGTGGGCAAACTTGTGTAAATCAAGAGGCCTCCGGTTGTCCGGTCAGCTTCTTTATCATCTATAGATGTATCAGGCTGGAAATTTCGGTTGTTTTGGCGTCGTCATGGGCAACTATTGATTTTGTAATGACCTGCGACTTCAAGATTCATTTTTGCTTCAACACTCCCTTTTACGAAAGCATCTATCATTTCAATAAATGCCCAAATAAAAAGACCCCTTTACACATAAGAGGTCTCCGCTTTAAATCATATTTATCAGCTTCGCCCCTTATCTGTCAGACTTCGAACAAAAGTCTGCTGGAATTGGCACCGTTTGAATATAAAATATATTCAATGGTTGCCGAGGCTTCACAGGGCCAGTCCCTCCACCTCTCTTCATAAGAGTCATAAAAATCATTTGATTTTGTTTGGAATGTTGAAACCTATTCTATTCCGAATCTTCCCGGTTGTCAACTAAGTTTTAAAATTTTATTGGCTTCTGCCGTTAAAATGTTGAACAAGGTTTTCCGCGATGTCACCAACGACCGGCACTTTTATCCGCTCACGATGATATGTCTGGACCATGAGCACCACCCACAAAATGAAGCCAACCAATGAGATAAGCAACTTGAATAACCATCCGACAAAGGGTACATAACTAACGCCTGTCCCTACAATCCACAGAGTTGCATAAAGGACCATTGACTGCATTGCATGAAATTTTACAAAAGGGCTTTTCTTTTCCAAGATAAAGAAGATAATGCCCGTCACGAATGTTCCCAAATAGCATAATAAGCCCGCGACATTTTCTTCAAGGCCGGTGGATGATTTCCTGTCGTTCTCCTTTTGGGGGCCAATTTCATGATGATCGTCCATTCACTGCTCTCCCTTTCAAGTAATTTTTGCTGACACGAGTGTCACAAATCACACCATTTATTCAACCTTACATAAAAAAGTGAATCTAATCAATCATAATTTAGCCAAAAAAAGAACCCATAGCATGATAGCAGATTTTTCCCCACGTTCAACGGGCAAGGTCCAGAGCATGGTATAATCTATGAATAATGAGTCTGACAGATTTATGAAATAGGAGAAGTTCGTTCCGCCGTACAGCCAACGACGGCTTTGAAAAGAATGGTGGAAGTACATGAAAGCGCTATAAGCTAAAAAAGATATAGAATGAAAACGACACATTTTAGGGGAGTTGTTTGTTTTGAATAACGAATTGAAACTTTTGATAGCTATGTTTTTAATTATCGTCCCTATTTTACTTTCAATTTTTTTCAGTTTTAAAAGTGAGCTCTTGTTGCCCAAAGGTTACGATTTAGCACTTGATGGATATGTAATATCTAAAACGATGGTGATGATTTTTACCTTTTATTTACTGACTAAAACAGGATTTTTTATTTTGCGACATATTAAAAAAGACTAGCTGTATACTAGTCTGAGGCTGGCGACAAAGCATTTGGGACTGTAACAGTTTTTCCAGGTTTATTCAAACTATACGATTATATTTCGTCCTCCTAGAAATTTTTGATGTTATTCCCCCTTATAAAATTATATAAATGGGGGTGGAATGATCACTTAAACCAATCATCTCATATATTTGAGCAATAAAAGGCGTTGCAAGAGCTTGATACAATGTAGAGTCATCCAAGTTAAAGGAATAACCGGTCGGAACTACAAAAGAAACAATATTTTTTGGACATCTGAACTTTTCCATTTTATGCATCACTTTTGGCAATACTGTTTCAGAGCTAGAAGTTGAATATGCCAAAAGCAGCTCATCTTTCAATAATTTCAATGTGGAAAATATTAGTAATAAGCCAGCTTCTCGATACCTCCAAGCACAACAACAATAAAAAAGAGCATAGTTGCAAAGACAAGAATCATTAGTTTTCCAAGTGGAATCAATGAATCTAAACCAAATTTTGACACCGATACACCAATTAAAGAAAATACACCGAATGGGGCAAAACTTCATAATAATATTTGTCACCCAAAACATAGCATCTGCTCCACCTTCAAAGAAGGCAAACACAGTTTTTCCTTTTTCGCCAACCACTGTAATCCCTAAACCGAATAAGACAGAAAAGAAGATAATGGGAAGCATATTCCCATGATTGGTAATACGTACTTCTTGGCACTTCAAGCACTTCGCACATTATTCGAACCGGGTGGTTTTCTTTCTCCTGCTTGATATGGTCGATGATCTCTTGGTTGGTCACTTTTTCGCGAATATGGTCATAGCCTTTTTTAGAATGTCGCCCTCTTGTTTAAGGCGAAGGTTTTCTTTTTGGATTTCCGCAATCTCTGCTGATGATAAGCCATCACTTCCTTCAGGAGAAAGTGCTTTGATCCATTTATAAATCGTTACTTCAGATACCCCATATTCGCGGTTGAGATCGCTCACAGATGTGCCAGATCTGTAAAGCTCGACAATTGTTTGCTTACATTCTTGATTATAACGTTTTTGTTTCATTCCGGACACGTCCTCTCTATTTTATAGGATAGAGACTTAACTAACATGTGTCCATACATCTATACTAGCTCCACACTTCATCCAGCAGGTGATATGATGAGAAAATTTATGATTGAAACTACTAGCGGACGGATTACAGCCCATACAGGTTTAGCCATTGCTTAATTCGGCCTTCTTCTTCGTTTCTGCTCTTCTTGTTACTTGCCTTCTTTTTCCGATAATGAGCCGAGGCGGAGCATCTTCTGTGCATTTCTAATCATATCCTTGCATGTTTTTAGCTGGTGCTTTTTGAAAGTAAGCTATATAGATTTCATAAGAATATACGTTCTTATTTGGTTTAAAAGAAAAGCCCGAAATTGGGCCATTTTGTTACATGTTTAAAATTTTTTCTTTTTGTGCTTGACATTCTTCTTGTGTAACGATGCCCTCATCAAGCAATTCTCTGAACTTTTTATCGAAAAATCCCAATTAATTTACCTCTGATTTTATTATTTCCTAAGTCCCGTCAGTTTTAAAAGGCTTGATAAAAATCCTTCTTTTTTACGTCTCGTCTCGGGTTGTTTATTGACATCTACTGTTATTGTTATGGAATTAACGTGAGCAAGATGATTTTTTGGCTCAACACCTTCATTCACCCTAACCCAATCCTTGTCTATTTCTGGATTAATAAAGTCTGGCAGATCATCTAACGCTTTTAGTATTCTTTCCATGGAAAATGCTGGACAGTGAATATAAGGAGTGGAATATTCTTTGATTCTATCTAAAATCTCGTTTTTATTTACATGCCATACTCCATTAGTATCAAATCTGCCAAATTTCCACCAAGGGTTATTAAACTGACTTATTTGTAGCCTATGGCAACCGAATGGATTTATAGTATACTCACTAGCGCCGTAACAAAAATCAGACTTACCAGACCTTAATTTATCTCCATAACAATAGTTAATTCCACCAACAATTTTTCTGTCTACAATTTCACCGTTTATTATAACAAAGCATGATTTCCAATTATTTATTAGCTCATATAAACTAATAAACGCGAGGTAATCACTGGTCTGCTCCGAAAATACAGCTTGATGAATAATGTTATTATCTTCATCAAAAGATTCAATATATTGCGGCGCTGATTTCGCTAATGTGACTGCCTTTTGATAATTCTTAGAAGTAGAATAACCAAAACTTATTGAAACATACCATTTTGGAAATAATGATACGTTAATGTTTTTTTTTGCTAAACTTAAAACGTCTTCATTCATTACTACATTGTTATTATCAACAATTTCCTGTATCGGTTCCTCTGGAATATCCTGACCTTCTAACCACAAAGAATATGTACTTTTGATTTTTCTCTTTATTAATGAGTTTGTGTTTGCTAAGTACCATTTCAATGCATTTCTATCCAACTCTGGAAGAATAACGTATAAGTCTTTTTGCAAAGTTCCTGGATATTCTCTTACTCTAGATTGGACAGAAATATATGCACTTTTAACATTGTTTATAAACTCTAATTCATCGTTTCCTCGTCTTTCATCCCAAGCTCGACATTCAACTGATCTATTAACTACACTTCTTGCTTTCTCAAAATCTGAAATAATCAAGTAGCATTTTAACAAAACATCTCTACAAGGAATAGAGGGAGGAATTATTACAGAGTGATCTTTGTATTCTATATGGCATTCTCTAATAAAAGCTGGGAGGTTATCCATTCCCATTTCGCAAACACTAATGCATTTTTCGATATCCCCGTCTCCATTTCGTTTTGGTCTATATTTTTCGATTTTCTCATGAAGACTAAAGTGAAAATCAATAGCATTCTTCACAGCGATCACCCCTTAAAGAAATATTTTTTTTACATATTGATCAGAATAAGGGGGCGACAAATATTACAAGTAAACATTCAAAAAAATTACACTTCTTGAGTTTAACAAACTCTTATGGGACTCCAAAAATACATAACATGCAATTTCATACATGGATAGTCTCATAATATTCCTTTAACTGATTGTCAGGCATGTAATTCAACAGCAAACTTGTGAGCTTCCGCCTCAATCCTGCTGACTGAATAAAAGGTGTTTTTACGCGCGCAAACGTACTTTTGAATTTCATAGCATAAGTCCTTATTAATCGCGATGAATTTATTTAAATATTTACGTGGTTAGTCGTTACTTGAATCATGAAATGAATGGCTTTTAAAAATATCAGTTAATAAGTAGGGATCATTCGTTTTGTGTTTTTTGATTAATTCATTAACTTTTTTACGAATCAACTTAACTACGCCCTATTCTTTATTTTGAATATCTCCCGTTCATGTTGAGAAATCTTTTTATCAAAATAATCAAGGTCATCCTTTGTGGCGAGCTGTTCAAGATGAGACATGGTTTCAGAATGGTATTCAGTTAGCTTTCCAGTTTGCTCATAAATAATTTGTTGCTTAGATTCTATGCTGGTTAAACGTTCGTTTGTTTTTTGTTGTTCTAGTTTAATTTCAAAAACTTCGGTCTTAATCCCGGCAATTTCTTCTTTGACGCCTTTTAATTCATCTAAAATCTGCTTCAACAGCTGCTCATTCATCGCTATTCTCCTTTCTGTATTTTTTGGTGTGTATTTTCTTATTAATTTTTTTAGTGTTCTCACGATATATTCCATGGATTTTGAAAATGATTTCTGCGCTTCTTTTGAAAATGGTTCATCATCAAACACTAACCCTTCTGCATGCTCAAGATCGTTTTTTATTTCCTAAAGTCTTTTGGCAATGTCCTCTTCGTCTTGGTCAGCAGGGCGGTGTAGAGAGTATCTGGTTTCATTTTATCAGTTCTGCCGAGGTGGGAACAGTTAAAACTTTATAATAATCAGCTATTTTTTGTAATGTTTCATAATAAGGTTCTCGATTACCCTGTTCATACATAAGGCAACATCAATTTTTTGAAAATTTTTATTGAGTAAGATTAGTAGTTGAATGAGCGGTCGCTTTCTTTTGCCACATAGCTTCGTTTCTCTATTTTCGCAGAAAGGCGTTTTCCTTTCTTGTTTTTGTAGTATTGCTATATTCTATTGCCATATATTGGCCGGCGATGATCTTTTCAAAGGAAATCATTGTAATTAACAGCCCATTATTAAAGGACAACTATGCTATTTCTCAAGATATAACTGATAGTGCTTCTCCTGAAAAAGTATTAATGAGCGTTGAATTATAAAAAGAGGTTTATCCTCTACTCTATAAAAATCATGGAACGAAAATGGAATTGGTTTCCCAGAAAGAGGATTCAACAAAAAGATGTATGTCATTAGTGATGATGGGAAAACCCTCTCTTATGGGAAACTAATCGTGCCCTAGAATAAGAACAAATTCCGCTGTTGTTTATTCATTTAAAACATCGGTTATATAGCCAAAACCCTTCCTTCCTCTTTTGTGTAATACGGTACTGGCAACTCTGGGCTCCTTAACATATCCCTTAACCACATGAGCAACTGAATTCAAATATACAATGGCATCGTCTTCCGCTCTTGCTTTACTTGATTTGAATTTCGTTTCGAAAAAGCGACTATATTAGTTCTCCAGTTATTGGCGTTTTCACAGACTTTTGTTAGAAAATGTCACTTTTTTCAGTGGTGGTATCATGCTACTTTCTTGTGCCTTTTTCTTTATCACCCATCTAGGCTCGCTTATTTTTTCAACGTCCGATTGTCCGTAATATGATATAATCTATGAAATTATGATGTTAGGGGATGCTATATGGAATCTTTTGCACATATAAAAGATGGACTATTTCCTGCGGTTTGCTCCCTTGATTGCCCGGATCAATGCGGATTGCTCATCCATAAACAAGATGGGAAAATCGTGAAAATTGACGGAGATCCGGCTCATCCCGTTACGAAAGGGAGTATTTGCAATAAAGTTCGGAATATGGGAGCGCGACTTTACGATGAAAAAAGATTGAAAACACCTTTAAAGCGGGTTGGACGAAAAGGCGAAGGTACTTTTGTTCCAATCAGTTGGCAAGAAGCGATTGAGAGTATTTGTAGTAACTGGAAAAAGCTGATTGCTAAACAAGGCCCTGAGTCCATTTTGCCGTATAGCTTTTATGGAAATATGGGCAAGATCCATTCGGAGGGAATGGACAGGCGATTCTTTTACCGGCTCGGGGCAAGCCAGTTAGAACGAACCATTTGTTCAGATGCCGGAAGTGAGGGCTACCGCTATACGATGGGCGGCAGTTTCGGTACGGATCCCGAGGAAATGACAGAAACAAAACTATTTATTTTTTGGGGAATCAACGCGGCGAGCACAAATATGCATCAGGTGATGATCGCGCAAAAAGCGAGAAAACGAGGGGCAAAACTCATCGTCATTGATGTCCATAAAAACCAGACCGGCCGGATGGCGGATTGGTTTATTCCAATCATCCCCGGAACCGATGCGGCATTGGCGCTCGGCATCATGCACATTTTATACAACGAGAACCTCGTTGACCGCGCTTTTTTAAAAAAGCATACCGTAGGATACGAAGAACTGGAACACCACGTAAAACAATATGAGCCGGATGTTGTCTCTGGCATTACCGGAATTCCGGTTGAAGATATTTATAAACTTGCCCGGCTGTACGGGGGTACTTCCCCTTCCATGATCCGGATCGGCAACGGATTGCAACACCATGACAACGGGGGGATGATAGTCAGAACCATTTCTTGCCTCCCGGCTTTAACGGGTCAATGGCTGTTGAATGGCGGCGGCGCAATTAAATCAAATTCCGCTTACTTGAACTACAACACAAGGGCATTACAGCGGCCGGATCTGCAAAGAAAACCAACCCGCTCCATTAATATGATCCAATTGGGCCAGGCGCTTATGGAGAAGGACAACCCGATATACTCCCTGTTTGTATATGGCAGCAACCCTGCCGTGGTTGCGCCTAATTCCAGTAAGGTAAGAGAAGGATTGATGCGTGAAGATCTGTTTGTAGTCGTCCATGACTTGTTCTTAACGGAAACGGCGGCATATGCCGATATCGTTTTGCCTGCAACGTCATCCTTTGAGAATAGAGATATTTATACATCGTATTGGCATCATTATTTGCATTTACAGGAGCCAGTAATCCCTCCTTACGGGGAAAGCAAGTCAAATGCGGATGTGTTTAGGTTGCTGGCGGAAGCGATGGGATTTGGTGAAGAAGCTTTTAAAGACAGTGATGAAGATATGATTCGCCAGGCGATATCAAATGTGTCCAACCCATATTTTCCCGATGTTACCTTGGAAGAACTGCAAGACAAACGCTTTGTCAAAGCACGTGATCCGCAAAGCCGCTTACAACGGTTGAACACACCAAGCGGGAAAATTGAATTGTATTCGCATAAAATGGCGTTGGACGGGCATCCGCCACTGCCAACGCATATACCGTTGAAAGAAGAGCATTCCGACTATCCGTTTCTATTTGTACCAGGTCCGAACCATAACTTTTTGAATTCCACTTTTTCACATAACGAAAAACATGTACGATTGGAAAAAGCGCCGCAACTGTTCATTCATGAGGAAGACGCGCTGCGGCTCGGTATTGAAAATGGTGATTGGGTCCGCATTTGGAATGATCGTGGAGAATGCGAGCTGCCGGCATCTGTCGGAGACCAAGTTCTCCCAGGCGTTCTGGTCACTCAAGGACTCTGGGCCGATGCCCCTGGAGCAAAGCGACTTGTAAATTCATTGACTCCAGACCGGGAAGCAGACATGGGCGGAGGCGCAGTGTTTTTCTCAGGCAAAGTAAATGCCGAGAAGCTGGTTGTGGTGAGCAAATAAAGATGGAGTAAAGATTAAATGAAAAATAAGCCCATGGTTTTAGGCTTGAAAGTGGCGGGCATACCCCGGCTACTTTCAAGAGGAAACCCCACAAATGCAAAATCAGTCGTGGAAAAATGGTTCGTTTTTTACGACTGATTTATTTTAGGGGCTTTTTAGACACGCCCTTTTCCTTAACTCTCGATAAGAGTATGTGAAATATATTTTATAAAATTCATTAATTTGATATCAAAGTATTCTTCTATATCTTTTCTTAGCTTTTGCTCTAAATCAACAAACTCAGTAACAATATAATTCAAATCAAATACATTATAAATATCTGATTCTGCCCATATTGATTTAACCCTTGCCTTATCAGAAAACGGTAGCAAAGAAATAATAGCCCCATCTTCATAATCATCATATTCAACAGTATAGTATTGGAATTTCGGTATATTATCTTTTGTAATTTTTTCCTTCCATCTAAACAAAGCTTTGTAAAACTCAAGTATAGCCAACTCTGATTGAAAATATATTTCGTCATTAATTTTAATTGTAAACATTGCCTCTACAGCTAAAATAGATGGTACGTCCTTATTATGTTTATTAGAAATAATCTCTTTATTACTAATAAATTCATATTCAAAACTTATTTTACTGGAAATGCTGACCATATCTTACCATCATATCCTATCACTATTCTAATTTTAGTTTCTCCTTTTGTTCCAACTTTTTTTCCTAAATTGACATCAACTCTAAATGATAATTTTTCATTTTTATTCATTTCAAATTTGGAGACTGATGCTTTCTGCAATGCTTCCTTAATACATTTCTTATCAGTAGTTTGACTATTTGCATTAAATTTACTAAACCTTTGTTTGCTACTCTTTAAGTGCTTACTTTTAACTGTTAGTTTTGCAACGTTTTTTATTGCGTTACTTAGAGCATATTTTCCAAATGCACTTATAAGAGCTCTTTTTCCGTATTTTTTGATAGCCCACGTTGCGCCTTGTCTTAAAACTAAAGCTAAAACTGGTATTGCAGATGCTTGTGCATCAATTGTATTTACATTATATATCTCTCCACTACTTCTAAAAACTGGACCTATCTGGCGCACGATGATCTGCTCAACTGTCCAAATGGCCGGAAAGTGATCTTTCAATCGTACAAAAATAAAAAGAATGCCTTAGGCCATGTCCAAAGCTGAATGCGAGGATTGTTCCGATTGCCCGCTAAAAGCTCGATGTATAAAAGCCAAAGGTAACAGGCAGGTCCATTTGAATATGATCTATGAAGAAATGAAAGCAAAGGCCAAGAGAGCCCTTGAAAGTGAAGAGAACGCAGAAATCTACGCCCAACGCAAAGTTGGGGTAGAAAGTGTGCTCGGTCACATCAAGGGCAATCGGTCGTTCCCCCGATTTTCCTGCGGGGCCTTGAAAAGGTCCACTTGGAATTCGGGATCGCGGCCCTTGCCCACAACTTCTTGAAAGTAGCGGGCATACCCCGGCTACTTTCAAGAGGAAACCCCACAAATGCAAAATCAGTCGTGGAAAAATGGTTCTTTTTTCTACGACTGATTTATTTTAGGGGCTTTTTAGACACGCCCTTTTTCTTTTGCAATCCTTCGTCCAAATGAGTCCGCCTTTCACTTATGCCTATCCGCCAGTTGTTTCATATAAACCGTTACCGCTTGTTCCCACTTCTTCTTCCAGTCCACGTTAAAAAGACTCGCCCCAGTTCTGCGTGTGAAAAAATCTTCCGGCGTTATGGCCATTTCATACATCATGGCGTAGTAAACAAGCAATTTAATGGCCAATGGCAGATCGCCATCCGGTAACACATCTTCTTTGAGCGAAGCGAGAATATCTGCGTTTGTTCCATAAGTTGCGGCCATTTTCCTCGCTTCTTGTTCATCTAAACCCAACGCTTGCAATTCTCGGCTTTTCTGGTCAACAAACAGATCATAATCCCTCGGACTCGTAAAGTCTCCTCCGGAAAGCCGCAGGTTTTTCGTTACGCATTGTCCGCTTTGAACCCCTTCTTCTTCAAGCTTTTGCGCCAGCATATCCGTAACGGTTTCAGCCATTTTTCGATAACCTGTTAATTTCCCGCCAGCAATAGTTATTAATCCGGTATCAGATATCCAAATTTCATCTTTACGAGATATCTCGGAAGGGCCTTTGCCTTTTTCCTGAATTAATGGACGAACTCCAGACCATCCCGATTCAATGTCATCTATAGTAAGATCAAGTTCAGGAAACATAAACTCAATGCATGACAACAAATATTCTTTATCCTCCTCCGTAATGGGCGGATTTTTCAAATCACCGTCGAAAAAGGTGTCTGTTGTCCCAACATAAGTTTTTCCGTCTCTCGGAATGGCAAAAACCATCCGGCCATCAAGCGTATCAAAATAAATAGCCTGTCTAAGTGGAAATACCCCTTGATCAATTACAATATGGACACCTTTCGTATGTGTCAGACCTTTTCCTTTTACCTCTATATCTTTTTCAATAAGACTCTCCACCCACGGACCTGTTGCATTGACAACCTTACGGCCCACTGCTTCATATCGTTGATCCGTCAAGACGTCCCGAACCTTAACCCCCGAAATGTTTCCATCTTCATATAAGAAGCCTTCCACCTTTGTATAATTGAGCAGGTCGGCTCCCTTTTCAAAGGCTTTCTTGGCCACTTCTATTGTCAGGCGGGCATCATCCGTCCGATATTCAACATAATAACCGCTTCCCAGGAGACCATCTTTTTTTAAAAGCGGTTCCTTTGCCAATGTTTCTTCCCTCGTCAACATTCGACGCCGTTCATCCCTTTTGACTCCGGCTAAAAAATCATATACCCGCAAGCCAGCAGAAGTCGAAAACTTGCCAAATGTTCCTTTCTTATAGATCGGCAGCAACATCCATTCCGGATGTGTCACGTGGGGCGCATTCTCGTAAACAATCGCCCGCTCCTTTCCAACCTCTGAAACCATACCGACTTCAAACTGCTTTAAGTATCGCAGCCCTCCGTGGACTAGCTTTGTCGACCTGCTGGAAGTTCCCGCGGCAAAATCCTGCATCTCGACGAGAAGTGTCTTCAATCCTCTTGTTACACAGTCAAGAGCGATCCCGGTTCCTGTAATTCCCCCTCCCACAATGATGACATCGTAGTTTGTATCACCTAAATGCTCCAATAATTGGTTTCGTTCCTTAAATGAAAATGTTCTCACTTTAAAATCCTCCGTATAATAAAAGCCACTCCAACCGCCCCGTTTAAAAACGGGGGATTGCAATGGCCTTTTCTCAGAATCTCTGACCCTATATCATATTTTTAACAAATCACTTATGTGATAAACTAAAACTATTAACAATAAAAAGGGTGTGATTTGTACTACATGAGAATTGAAGACATGGTTGAATCACAAATTATCGCTTCCGTTAAAAGTGAAGCCGATCTGGAAATGGCATTAAAGAGCAACGTCAATATCGTCTTCTTGCTTACTGGGAACCTGTTATCCGCTGAGCGCTACATTTTGCAGCTAAAAGAAGCCGGAAAACACGTCTTTCTCCACCTTGACTTTATTGAAGGTCTTTCCAATTCCCGCAGTGCCGTCAACTTCATTGCTGAGGCATGGAAGCCGACAGGAATCATTACGACGAAAGCAAACATGGTCAAATTCGCCAAAGAAATGAATCTCATGACCATTCAACGGATCTTCCTTTTAGATCGCAGCGCCTTGTACAAAGGAATTGAAATGGTAAAATCATGCAGTCCCGATGCTGTTGAAATCATGCCGGGTATCATGCCGAAAATAGTTGATCAGCTTACATCAGAGCTTCCTTATCCCATTATCGTTGGTGGACTAATTTCGGAACTTCAAGAAGTTCATGACGCATTGAGAGCCGGGGCACTCGCGGTTTCTTCCGGCAATCCGAATATGTGGCATTTCGACCTGTAATCTTTCCTCATCCATATGAATTGATTTTTACACAATCTGATCAATGTCCTTCACGCTGGAGAGTGTATATTTGGGTCGATCCACCGTCCTTTCAAGCATAGATGAATCCGTGATTCCTGTCAACACAAGAACAGAGTTCATCCCTGCTTCATTCCCCATACGAATATCTGTTTCAAGCCGGTCCCCAACCATATAAACGTTTTCTGCGGGAAGCCGAAGAACTTGATCCAATACATAGCTGGCCATAAGATGAGACGGTTTTCCTATAATCATTGTCACCGTTTCTCCTGTCGCACCTTCAATGGCGCCAATCATCGCACCGCAATCGGGTAATTCTCCTTCTTTAACCGGACAAGTCCTATCCGGATTCGTTGCGATGATTTTCGCACCATTTCTCCACGCTTGAAAAGCGATGTTTAACTTATTATAATCAAATTTTCGATCCCAACCGATAACAACATAAGAAGCTAGGTGGGGATCCTTCGCTATATGGATGTTTTCTTCCGCGAGCTCGTCAAATAACGGCTCCTCCCCTATAACGTAAGCCGCATCCCCTGGCTTCATGCTATTTTTTAAATATTTTGCCGTTATAAAGTTGGAACTAATCACTTCATCTAAAGTGGTATCTACTCCAAGCATGTTGAGTTTTTTAACATAATCGGTCCGGCGTGCGATCGACTTGTTTGTCAAAAAAATCACTCGATCCCCCCGGGATTTCAGCCTGTGAATGGCGTCGGCGGCTCCTTCAATCATTTCATCATCAACATAAATCGTTCCATCCAGATCAAATATAAACCCCTTCATCACTGTCACTCCTGTAGTCTGCTATAACTGCTTATTCCCCAGCCTGTTTGCAAGTGCCTGTAACACAAGTACAAGGACAACTAATACGATCGACATCGCTGCGGCTGTATAATATTCTCCCCGCAATATATTTTGAAAGATCGCCAAACTCATCGGTGCCCACTCAGCCGGAGCCAGAAGGATTGAAACACTGGCTTCCTTAATGACAGTAACGAAAACAAGAACCGATCCAGCCGCTATACCCGGAAGCATAAGTGGTCCAATAATCGTCATCGCCGCTGTAAGCTGTGTGGCTCCAAGATTAATGGCGGCCTCTTCAATATCCTGCTTGATGGCACGCATTGTTCCCATCGTCGACCTGATCATGTACGGAAGACGCCTGATCGTATAGGCGATGATGAGCAAGATAGCTGTTCCCGTTAATTGGAGCGGAGCGGTATTAAACGTTTGAATCAGCGCAATGCCAAAAGCAATACCTGGAACAACCAACGGGATTGATACCATAAAGTCCAGCGCAGAAGAGTTTTGCCGGACAACGAAATACGAAACGAAAGTTGAAATGATCACACTGACCACAAGCGCGCCCAGCGCCAGAATAATGCTGTTTTGAATATTTCCCAGCGAGGTTGAGAAAATTGTTTTATAATGCTGCAGTGTATATCCGTTCGGCAGCGGATCTTTTCCCCATGTTGTCGCAAAAGACTGAATGGCGATTGAAAACATCGCCAAGCATGGAATGAGCACAACGATTAAGGAGTAGATCGAAAGTGTCCAGTTTAATCCTTTATGATCACTAAGCTTTTGCTGCTTAGGCTTTCCGGAAACTGTTCCGTAATTCTTTCCTTTTGTAAACAAATGCTGCAGCCAAAAGAAGAAGCCGGCGACCAGCACCATGACGACCGTTAAGATGGCTGCACCTCCCCAATTAAAGAAACCGGCCATTTCGCGGTAAGCCTCCACAACAAGCAAATTTGTTTCTTTAGGCGCCAAGATGATCGGCGTGCCAAAGTCGGAGAAACTCACAGTAAAAATAAGAAGCGCGCTCGAAATAATACCTGGCAATGCAAGCGGAAACGTTATAAAAGCAAAGGTGAAGAGGTTTTTCGCCCCGAGATTTTGCGAGGCTTCTTCCAAACTTAAGTCACTTACTTTAAACGCGGCTACGAGCGGCCAAAGTGCATATGGAAAGAAGAAGAAAACTTGAACAAGCATGATCCCCGACATGGAATACGGGTTCATCAACATTCCTTCTCCTCCAAGCGCATTGTAAATCTGCGTAACCCAACCTGAGCGGCCAAGCATAATAATGAAAGCATAAGCAGAAATAAAGGTTGGTACGATGAGCGGAACCATACATAAAGCTGATATCGTTTTCTTAAATGGCATTTTGGTGCGGGCAATGCCGTATGCAAGTGGTATACAGACGAGAGTTACAACAATCGTAACGAGAAACGAAAGCAGCAAACTATTTTTCAAAGCGGCAAAGTAACTTCTTGTTGTAAAAATCTTTTTATAATAATCAAAAGACGCCCCTTTAAACTTCTCAACCGTGGAACTGAACGTAGCCGGATCGGTCAGCGAGCCAAGCAGATTGATCGGCTGTCCGGTAAAACTGACGAGAATAACCGAAATAAGCGGAAGAATCAGGAATAGTCCAAAAAATATATAAATGAGGACTTTCACGACCGTCAGACCATTAAATCTCCCTTTTATCTGCTTCATATCAATAGCACCCTCTCGTGTTCCACCGTAAGCTTTACCTTTTTCCCTTCTTCAAAAATGCCGGTTCCAGCAGAATACGTTGTGTCTACAATAAGCTGATAACTTCCGACTTGGACGTCATATCGGACGATTGAACCAAGATATGTTGCCATTATAACGATTCCTTGAATAACGTTTGTATCATCTTCGTTGACTGTTTGATTTGCATCAGCCACTTTCACATGCTCAGGCCGAATAATGACATCCACTT
This sequence comes from Siminovitchia thermophila, assembly GCF_016909185.1. Classification (GTDB taxonomy): domain Bacteria; phylum Bacillota; class Bacilli; order Bacillales; family Bacillaceae_C; genus Siminovitchia; species Siminovitchia thermophila. The sequence goes on from NZ_JAFBFH010000001.1 coordinate 128,712, forward strand.
CATCTTTATCTGTCCCGTTTGAGGATCGCAATACAAAACCATCCCCTTTTACAACGGTCAATCCGTTCTCTTTTCCGTCAACAATGGCTTGGAGAATGTTGGATGTTCCAACAAAATCGGCAATGAATGGTGTCGCCGGATGACTATAAAGTTCGGTTGGTGTTCCCACTTGGACCACATTGCCATGATCCATAACCGCAATGCGGTCAGCCATGCTCATTGCTTCTTCTTGATCATGGGTAACAAAAATCGTTGTGATCCCAAGATCCTGTTGAATGGAACGAATTGTATTACGCATCGAATGGCGTAGCTTCTGGTCCAGATTAGAAAGCGGCTCATCCATCAGAAGCACTGCCGGTTCCATAAGAAGGGCCCGCGCCAATGCGACACGCTGCTGCTGGCCCCCAGAAAGCTCGCTCGTTAAACGATCCGCATACTGTTCGAGTTCAACATATCGGAGCATTTCTATGACTCTGTCTTTAATGTCCTTTGGAGTCCTCCCAAGCCGTTTCGATAAAAGCCGGGCATATATCGGTAATTTTGCAAGCCACTTCTTTGTATTTAGCTGTTTGATGTTCAAGCTGTACGCAACGTTATCAAACACATTCATATGTGGGAACAAAGCATAACTTTGAAATACCATCCCGCAATTCCGCCTGTTGGCAGGAATCCCCTTCATTTCGCGGTCACCTATGTAAATGGAGCCGCTTGTAGGACTCTCGAAACCCGCGATACATCTCATTGTCGTTGTCTTTCCACAACCCGACGGGCCGAGAAGGGCGAAAAATTCGCCTTCTCGAATGTCGAGGCTAATGTTGTCCAAAGCTGTCATCTCTCCAAATTTCTTTGTTACGTTTTCTATTCTCACTGACCCCATATTGTTTCATCCTTTTCTACTGAAATTTATCTTTCCACTCATTTCGAATGCGGTCATAATTTTCGTTGACCCAATCGATATCAAGATCTATCGCATGCGATTTCACGCTGTCCAAGGTGAGTGGTGTTTTAGATTCTACTTCAGGATTAATTGGAATATGGTACCAATTCGCCAACACTTCCTGTCCTTCTTTAGATAGAAGGAAATCAATAAACTTTTTGCCGCCCTCCTCGTTTGGTCCCCCTTCAACTAGTGATACAGGATTAACAAGAATGGGCGTTTTATCCGGAACAATAAAATCAACGCTTTCTCCCTTGGCTTTTAATTCATACGCCATGAAGTCGAAACCAACCCCAATATGAGCCTCCCCCATGGAAACCGCTTTTGTAGGAGCTGAACCTGAATCCGGCATAGAGTTTGCCTGCTCCGCCAGTTTCTCGAAATATGTCCAAGCTTCGTCTTCTCCCTTTTGCATCATCTTGCTCATAACCATTAAAGTGGCTGTGCCTGAAGCTGCCGGGTTGGAAAATTGGATTTTTCCTTTCCACTTCGGATCAAGTAAATCTTCCCACGTTTTCGGCGCTTCTTCTTCGGAAACAAGTTCAGTGTTATATGAAAATCCAAGGACAAAGATTTCCACACCGACATATTTGCCATCCTCATGTTTCACTTTTATGCCGTTTTCTACCACTTCCCAATCAGCTGCCAAGTCGGGAATATAAGAACCGATAATACCTTTTTCAACAGCAGCTTCAAATGGGAGAATGCCTCCACCTCCATACCAAACATCAGCTTTTGGATTGTCTTTCTCTGCCATCATTTGGTTGACAAGAACATTAGTCCCCGCATAGTGCACATCAACCGTTTCATCATTAAGCTCTTCATATTTTTGCTTCAATTCTTTCGTCATATCTGGTGTTTCCGGGGAATAGAGCGTTATCCGCCCCTCGCCCTTCTCGCCGCCTTCACCTGAGCCCGACGAATCACCTGCACATCCTGCCAACATGACAGCAACCAAAAAAACACTTGCCAAGAATCCTACTACCTTTTTCACTTCGTTCCCCCCTTAATAAATGTGGATAACCAAGACAAAAAAATGAGATAAACGTACTGAAAGAAACCCCGCACACTTTGTAAGGGTTTTCAATTCAGGCGTTCATCTCATCGTCTCTGCCTTATATTGGATTTACATACATTATACTCTATTTTTATAAAACATCAAGTGTAAATTCAGAATAAAAGAATATTTGTCAGTGTTAACAATTTTTTGTTTTATCCCGCGTGTAAGGTGCCGTAAGACTCCCACTTCAAAATCTTGAGTGAATACAAATGGTCTAAGTGGGAGAAAACGGCACCTACATGCCCGATTGGTTCAACTAATAACATTCAGTAGAAGCCCTACTGAATGAAGTTTCTCTTTATCTGCTTGTTTACAAAGCAATAGCAACACTTGCAAAGGAATGAATCCCAAATTTTTCGCGCGATCCGTCCTCCCCTTGGATGATAGGCAGGAACTGATGCATAACCAATGCCGACTACAATGCCATGAGTCAGAAACTTATAAAGCGTATGAAAATCTATTAGAACGGAAAGTGATGGCAAGCTTCTCGGGCGTTTTGGATGTACGTCAGACAGTAAAATAAGGCCAACCACTTTTTGTTTGAATCCATATTTGACCACAAAATACCCCAAAGGTTAGAATTGGTTTGTCTAACTTTTGGGGTGCATATCAGTATGGATAGTCTAGTCTTGCTTATTAGTTTTAAATTAAGGTAAGGTATAAATCAAATATAATAAAGTTTAAATATAAGAAATATCCCAACAGTGTATACTAGTTGAGTCAAAACAAATAAAATATATCCTTTATTGAGATTTTTTTCTTTATATTTTTGATCATAAATACTCGCTGGTGAAACAAATTTGGATGTCTTAAGGATTGGATTTTTCACTATTTGTAAAAGCCAATGAAAACAGTATGATTGAAATGGCTAAAAATATATACGAAAATCGGAAATTTTTGAAATACCCCCTTTAAGCATCCAGGTTTTCATTTTTTACAAGTCTACTTAAAAGGGAGCATATCAGCTGACCCCTCTCATTCCGGCATTTTTTCTTGTTCCATATTCTTATTAGGAAAAGAATGAATCTCCTTTTTTCTCTATCCCCAATAAGCCAATGTGCGTTTTTTCATCGCTTCCCTGTATTGGGCGGTTGACTTCGGAAGCAGTTCATTTGTTTTTTGATCAATAATAATGCCGTAATGACGGATCAGATCCAATAGATCCAATTCACCATTATGATATTTTTCCATGACGCTTTCCGGATCTTGTTCCAGCCACTTTCTGCGGTTAAGCCGAATATACTCGCGAGCCGTTTTCGTTGCTTCTTCATCAATTTCAAAGAGGTCGATTTCTCTGTCAATTTCCTTTATGACGACACCATAATCTTTCTTCGCTCTTTCAATGGACACATAGTCGTCAATGACGTCTTCAAGCACATCTTGCGGATCTCTTTCAAGCGGATCGCCAAGACCGCCGCCGCCAGCAGATGGTCTTGTGAATTCATCTCCTTTGTTTACTTTAACATTGGAAAAAATCGTTCCCAGGAATTCGCTGTCTGCTTCACCCCGCATCAGTTGAACACCATGCGGAGTGGAGGGTAAACCGCCGAAGATTCCCCACGTGACAGAACGGGAGCGGTCACAGCAGTAAGACATCACAGCATCGTCTGCTTCCGTCAGGATACCGCCTTTTTCCACGCCGCAGCCGCCGCGGAATTTTCCAGGGCCGCCGGAATCAGTGACAATTTCATGTTTGGTCGTAATGACGGGGGACAGACGTTCCTGCCCTTCACATGGCTGAATGCTCAATCCGACACCGAACACCGGGGACAATGCATTCGCCCCATCTTTTGTGCTGCGGCCTCCATGGCCTCCGGCCATCCAGTCATACCACATGAAATAGTTGTTATAGCCGTTCCGTTTATCGTCTCCGCCGATAAGAAGATACTCCAGGTTGAAAGAACAGGCAAGGGCGCGCTCAGGCATGATCTGCGACCATAATTCAAAGCACGCATTCATGATTTTTTCATACGCTCCCGAACAGAACCCAGTGACAGCCACCGGCCAGCAGGAATTGACGACTGTATTTTCCGGAAGATCCACATGGACAGCCCGGTAAAATCCGGAGTTAAGCGGTATATCCGGGAAGAACGTTTTCGTTCCGGCGTATGCCGCGGACATCGAAGCACCAAATGCCGAATTCAAGAAACAGCCGATCGATTCATGAGAACCGGAAAGATCGTAAAAAATTTCATCGTCTTTAATCGTCATTTTTACTTTTATCGGTATCAGGCTGTCCCCAATCTCAGGATCCATGTCGATATAATCAGTCGTTTCCCACACACCATTTGGAAGCTCTTTTACTTTTACGCGGGTTAAGCGTTCCACATAATTTTGGACTTCTTCAAATGCAGTCAAAATCGTATCAAGTCCATATTTTTCGATCAATTTGATCAACTGTCTTTCTCCCGTTTTGGTCGCTTCCGCCTGGGAACGGAGATCCCCGAGCCGTTCTTCGGGTACACGCATGTTGGCAACGAGCAAGTGAGCCACATCATGCAAGTACTCTCCTTTGCTCCAAATTCTGAGTGGAGGAATCCGGACTCCTTCCCCATAATGGTTTTTGGCGTTAATATCAAAGGAACCCGGCGTAGATCCGCCCATATCTGCCCAGTGCCCATTCACTTGCATAAAAGCGATGAGTTGGCCCTCATGAAAAACTGGACGGATAATCCGTGTATCATTAAAATGCGTTCCCCCTCTATAGGGGTCATTAATGATAAATACATCCCCCGGATGAATATCGTCACCAAAATCCTCAATCACCGCTTTCGCTGTTAAATGCAATGTCCCGACGTGGACGGAAATATCCTGAGTTCCCTGCATTACGGTGTTTCCTTGGGCATCACAAAGCGCCGAGCTGAAATCGCGGTTGTATATCACAAAAGAATAACAAGTTCTCAATACTTGCTCTGACATTTGGTCAACCAAATTGACAAAGCCATTTTTTAAGACTTCAAACGTTACCGGATCTAATTTTGTATCCACTTTCAACATGATATCGCTCCTTCTCTTCATTATAGAATTTGTCTGTTTTTAAACCCGATTCATAATAATATTGCGGTATTCGTCTATTTTGACGTTGTAATCCGCCGGCACAACGATCGTCGAATCAAGCTGTTCAATAATTGCCGGGCCTTGGAATTCCGACAGAACCGGGATTTTCGAACGGTCGTAAATCTTCGACTCTACCATACCGCCTTCTTCTTGGAAATAAACAGGGCGAATTTCTTTTAGGGCATCTTCCAAAGTTCCGGCCGGCTGCTCTTTTACGAATTGAGGCTTTTTGACAGTACCAATTGCTTCCACACGCAAGCCGTAAATTTCAATGTCTTTTTCACGGTCCGTAAAAGCGAATTCACGCTCATGCTCAAGATGGAACTTTTCAATGGCATCTTCCAGATTGAAAATCGGTCGGTCAACTGTGACGGATAAAGTTCTCCACTGTCCGACATAGCGCATATCAATATAGCGAATCAAATTCATTTGATCGTCTTCAATTCCTTCTTCCGCCAAAAGTTCAGTTGCTTCTTTTTCCATTTCGATAAACTCATTTTCTAATTGTTCTTTTGTAACTCCTGCCGCTTTGGCAAAATACGTTTTTGAAATATCGTGGCGAACATCCACAAGCAGACAGCCCATAGCCGCAGCAACGCCCGGATGGGCGGGAACGATCACTGTGGGAATTTCCATTTCCCTTGCCAAATCTGCGCCATGAAGCGCACCTGCACCACCAAATGCCACAAGAGCAAAGTCACGGGGGTCATAGCCGCGACGGACGGAAATTAAGTTCAATGCATCGCACATATTGGCGTTGGCCACTTGGATCATGGCATTGGCAGCACCGAGAGTATCATAACCGAGAGGCTTCGCCACTTTTTCTTCAATTACTTTGGCGGAAATCCCTTTATCCAGTGACATCTCGCCATTAATCAATTTCGTATTCAATCTGCCAAGAACCAGGTTGGCATCTGTATTTGTCGGCTCCATGCCGCCATTTCCGTAACATGCAGGCCCTGGGTCCGCTCCGGCACTGTGCGGGCCATTCCGCAAGGACCCTCCTTCATCAATCCAAGAGATACTTCCGCCCCCCGCGCCAATCGTCAAGATTTCAATGCTCGGGAAACCGATCGGATAACCGTATTCAATGTACCAATCTTTCGTGATCCGGAGTTCATTGTCATACATCAATGAAATATCTGTACTTGTCCCACCCATATCCAGACCGATCGCATTTTTAAATCCGCACATATTGGCAATATGTTTGCTGGCGATCGCGCCTGCCGCGATACCGGAGCTTGCCAATCTTGCCGCATACTTTGGAACCGTTTGGGAGGTCATTACCCCTCCCCCTGAGTGAAGGACAATAATATCGCCTTCGTACCCGATATCTTTCATATTGCTTTCCAAAAGATGAATGTACTTGCTGACTGTCGGTCCAAGCACCGCGTTGACAATTGTCGTGCTCATCCGCTCATGCTCAAAAATTTCCGGTAAAGTATCGGAAGAAGTGCAAATATAAGCATCTGGCAATTCTTCTTGTAAAATTTCCTTCGTTTTCTGCTCATTTTTTCCGTTGACATAAGCATTCATAAAGCAAATGGCTACTGATTTAATTTCTTTTCTTCTTAAAATTCTGGCTAATTCACGGACTTCTGCTTCATTTACTTCCTTCATCATTTCCCCGTTAAAGTCGACACGCTCGTCCAATTCGAAGCGGTTTCTCCGCTTAATATAAGGCTCTGCCACATCATTATATGCATCCCATAGATCGAGCTTCGTCCCGCGCCGTATTTCAGGAACATCTCTGAATCCTTTTGTCGTAATAAGCGCTGCTGTTGGAAGCTTCCTTTCGATTAATGCGTTGGTCCCCACTGTCGTACCATGGGAAAACATTTTTATTTGATCGCCTGTCAACTCGGCTTTCATAACCCCATTAATAATCCCTTTTTCCGGATTGGAAGGCGTAGAAGAAGTTTTGGTGACAAACATCTCACCGGTTATTTCATCAAAAACAAATACGTCCGTAAAAGTACCTCCTACGTCTACTGCCACATGATAGCCTGATTTTTTGCTCAACATAATCCCCTCCGTTTTAAATATATTTATTGATCCCGCATGTAAGGTGCCGTAATACTCCCACTTTCAAAATCTTGAGTGAATACAAGAGGTCCATGTGGGAGATAACGGCTCCTAAATGCCCGATTGGTTCAACTAACATTCAGTAATAAGCCCTACTGAATGAAGTTTCACTTTATCCCGCATGTAAGGTGCCGTAATACTCCCACTTTCAAAATCTTGAGTGAATACAAGAGGTCCATGTGGGAGATAACGGCTCCTAAATGCCCGATTAGTTCAACTAACATTCAGTAATAAGCCCTACTGAATGAAGTTTCACTTTATCCCGCATGTAAGGTGCCGTAATACTCCCACTTTCAAAGTCTTGAGTGAATACAAGAGGTCCATGTGGGAGATAACGGCTCCTAAATGCCCGATTGGTTCAACTAACAGTCAGTAATAAGCCCTACTGAATGAAGTTTCACTTTATCTAAATAATGCATTGCTTAATTTTTGCAGAGCTGTTTGACGAAGCATCACCACCTAACATGATTAAAATTGAACACTTTCCCGTACTCTTTCAATCAATCTTTCTTTTTCTCTCCTCATGGCAATCGCCTGATCGACAGTAATCGCTTTAAATTTCACCGTTGACAATGGTCTCATTTGAGATAATTCGTTGATATCCTGCCATATGACGGTTCCGATCGTGACGAATCCGCCTCCGCCCGTTCCATCTGTTAATAGCACAATGATTTCTCCTTCGTTGGGAACGATGACTGCTCCAATCGGATAAGGAATATCAACGATATTTCCCGGATTTCCCCCTGAGCCAAACGGTGGTTCGCTCTCTTTGTAGCGAACGTCCCCGCCGTTTAACCGGCACGCTGTCCGGGTTGATTGCGGTTGTATCGTCCAGGGCGTATTTAAAAAGGAAACCAATCCTTCGTCACTCACCAAGTCACATGTGATCCCCAAAACAATATGGGCCGTTCCCGTTCTGGCAAATATTGGCTTTGCTTCTTCAATCACTTGTTTTCCCACAAGCTGAATGGCCCCGGGAAGCGGTTCAGCCATTCTGATTTCATCACCTGCCAATAAAAGCCGGCCAGTGATGCCATGAAAGCCGCTGGCTAAACAACTGGATCTGCTTCCCAGCACCTCCGGCGCTTCCAATCCCCCTGAAACACACAGATAGCTGAACAAGCCTTCCGAAATCTTCCCAATTTCCAGCACATCGCCTTTTTTGACTTCAAATACTTCCCACATTGGCTGCATGTTCCCGTTTAACCTGACTTCGGCCGGGGCGCCTGTTATGACTACGGTCGTTCTTTTTTCAAATTCAACACTGGCACCCTTTACCATCATCTCCAATCCCGCGACATCCGTTGGATTACCGATGAGTACATTGCCAAGCATAAAAGACAATTTGTCAGCAGCTCCGGATGGAGGAACTCCCAAATGAAAAAAACCTGTCCGTCCAAGATCTTGTATAGTTGTCCGTATTCCGGGATCAATTAGTTTCATCATGAACGGAGTCCCTCCATTAAATCTGCGATATACAAATCTCCTTTCTCCTCGTAGCGGGAGGCAGAGAAAGTGACATGCTTTATATTGAATTCGTAAGTGCCGCTGGACACTTGTTCACGGATATTTTGGTATTCCGCCTCTGATACGGGCCGATATTTCCATAAATCACCGGGCCTTGCCAGGAAAAAGCTTTCTTTAAACGGCTCCAGCTTTTGATTGACATCGTAAACGGGGACTGCCGCCATACCGATCAATTGGTAGCTTCCCGGAGAATCGGAAGGGTAGACCACCGTAAAGGCGCCACCCAGCCCTACCGCTCTTTCCGGAGTGAATGGGCGCGGGCTTTTATACTTGGGAACTTCGATAATTCTTTCCCTTTCCTTTATTAATGGAAAGCACCACGCAGTTCCTGGTTTAAACCCGAGCGATGTGACAAAGTAAAGAGGGCGGGAATGGGCTTGAATAAAATCTTCCTTGCTGCTATATCCCGTGAGCTCCATGACATAATCAAAATTCGACTTTTCTTCTCCCCCATGTTGGGCTGAGTACTTTCCGGACACTTCTTTTGTCCACTCATCGTTATACAGAACGGGAATTTCAATGATCCTTGATTGAAAGTTCAAGCTTTCATGTTCATTCTTCATGGAATCCACGTCCCGCAAATATTCAAGCAGATGATGCGGAGAAATGGTGTTTGGATCATAGCGAATTAAATAGGACGTATTATTCGGGTAAATCTCTATGATTCCCGGAATCTTTCTCTCTTGCAACTCGTTCGTAATGGAAAGCGCCTTTAACGTGCTCTCGATCCGCATCTCTCTGGAAATTTCGGCGTAAATATATTCATCGCCACAAAAGTCAAATTTAGTTTCGGAAAAAAAGATCAACTTCCGCACCCCCCGCACCGTTAAATCTTTTCATGCGCCGACTGACAGTAGATATACTAATATCAAGCGCCTTAGCCGCTTCAGTGGCTGTTCCAAATTTCGCCACTGCTTGCTCAATGAGCTGCCGCTCCACTTCATCAACCGCTTTTTTCAAAGGCATGATCCCTTTAACCGTCAAGAAGCTTTGTTCATCAGCATCATTGGCCCAAAGCACACGATAGACGTCAGTTTCGGTAATCAGTTCTTCTTTGGAAACGACTACAAGCCTTTCAATCATATTGCGCAATTCTCGAATATTTCCTGGCCATTGGTAGCTTTCCAATGCATTCAGGGCATCAGTTGAAATTTTTTTCCTCTTTCCAAACTGCTCGTTTAATTCTTCCAAAAAATGAATCGCCAGCGGCGCGATATCTTCTTTTCTTTTTCTTAACGGCGGAATAGAAACGGGAACAACGTGCAAACGGTAAAAAAGATCCTCCCGAAACTGATTTGCCTCAACCATTTTCTGTATGTTTTTATTGGATGCGGCAACCACCCTTACATTTACTTTTACAGGAATAACCGAACCGACTTTGGCAATCTCTCTTTCTTCCAAAACCCGCAACAGTTTCACTTGCATCAGGAGCGGCAATTCAGAAATTTCATCCAAAAATACCGTGCCGTTGTGAGCTTCCTCAAACAGGCCGATTCTTCTTGTATCTGCTCCCGTGAAGGCGCCTTTTTCATGGCCGAATAATACGCTTTCAATCAAGTTTTCAGGGATGGCGCCACAGTTCACCGCTATAAAAGCGTTGTCTGACCGACTGCTTAAATCATGAATTTTTCGGGCGATGACTTCCTTTCCGACACCCGACTCGCCGTGGATCAGAACTGTGGAATCCAAAGGAGCAACCGCTTTCACTTCGTCCATAAGCCGATGCATTTGACGAGAGCGGTAAATAATGGAAACCATACTCGCGGATTCATGTACCGGCTCTTCGTTTGTCCCCATCTCTTTGTCTGCCGATGTGATGTCTTTTGAAAAAACGATAACCTTCTTTAGTTTTCCTCCGACATATATCGGTGCCGCTGTTGATAAAACAGCCCCTTTTTTTCCTTCCTGCGTTAACGACACCCTTGACTTCTTTTCGATTGCTGCGGAAACAATATCCGGAATAAAAATGCCCTTATCCACAAACTCTTGAATACGCTTTCCCTTTAAAGCTCCCGCATCCTCTTCTCCCCAAAAATGCCGAAAAAAAGCCCCAGCTGCCCGTGTAATTGTTCCGGAAGCGCTCACAACCAAAATCTGCTCATTGGCCAGTGTATAAAATGCCTGAAGGTCTTCATTCATCTCCTGTACAAAATCCACTTCATGAACAGCTTCTTTAAGCTGTTCTTTCAAGTAAAAATTATGAATAATCCCGATGATGTTTCCGTTTTCATAAATAGGAGAAAATTGGCCTGTGATCACTTTAAAGTTGAACATATTTTCAATCCCAAACCACTTTTGCCCCTCGAACACTTCATCAAAGGATTCTTCCATGCGGATGATCTTCCTGTAATCTCTCCCTTGCAAAATTGATCTTTTCATGCCAAGGATTTGTTCCGCCTTTTCGTTCATGAATTGAACGTGGAAGGAAGCATCCATCGTGACGATCCCCATCTCCGCACTATTCAGCGCATCATTAAAGCTCTTTAACTGCAATTGATTCATTTGATGTTGCAGGTCGTCCATCAGAATATAACCCGTTGGTTTTTCAGAGTGATCCACTCCAATCACCAGAAAACAGTTATGAATCCGTTTCGCTTGTGTATCTTCCCTCACGAACAGAAAATTGTTTTCAGGCTTGATCAAGCCGTTCTTATCATCCCCATTCACAAGTTGGTTTAATAAAGAAGAGGGGGTTACGTAGCCGATTATTTCTTCATTATCGGCAACAAAGCCAACCTCGAAGCCTTCTTCTTTTAACAGAACAATCGATTGTTCCACAGTCCAGTCAGGAGATAATATAACCGATAAGGGTTGCAATACATCTTTCCAATCCCAACTCATGGATCCCCCTCCAAACATCTATTTGTATCTTCTTGACGGTGCTGTTTTCGATTTTCTGTTTTGCAAAGTTATTTTGCAATTTGCGTGCCAACGAATGTTGAAAATGCGAAAACGTGCTATCGTTAGCGTTTTCAAACGGAAAATCTATAAGTACAGCTCCGATCTTTTTCATTTTTGAAAAACAATTTTGCAATTCTGCAAAATTATGTGGTTTCATCATATAGGAAAAAAAACGTTTGCGCAATAGCGCAAAAAAAAAAAGCGGGAGTCATCAACTCCCCGCTTTCACCATTCTTCTTTTAATTTTTTTGTACAGTAATCGTCCAAGCCGCTTCATCAATTTGTTCAAAGTTGGTTACAGTGTGGCCAGCCTCGGCTGCCCAGCGCGGAATACTTTCCGTCGCCTGCGTACAATCAAATTCAATGACAAGCTCGTCTCCTGGCCCAATTTCTTCGATTGCTTTTTTTGCTTCAACGAGCGGGAAAGGACATACCTGCCCCATCACTTCCAATTTTTTTTGCATGTTGCTTCCTCCTTATGTTATCACTGTTTTTTCCGCCACAACAGCGTTTTTCTTCTTCGCATATGGACGGATAAATACAAAGTAAGATGACGTCCACGTTCCAAGAATAATAAACAATAGCGATATCCACCCTTGCCATGTCATCATCGCCGTCATAACCAAACCATTACCAATCGAGCATCCTCCGGCGAGACTTGCTCCAAAACCCATTAAATTTCCTCCAATAAAGCTTGTAATGCCTGTTTTGGCATCGGGCATTCTAAAGCGGAATTCTTTGCTTGCCTTGGCCGCAATAAATGAACCAAGAAAAATACCAAGGACAAGAAAAACACCCCAATTCACAAACTTCATGTCACTGGTGACCAAGTATTGAAGGATATTGGCTGATGGTGTCGTAATGCCCAACCCATACATTCTTCCAGTTGCTTCACTGAGCGGCCAGGCGAGAATCGCGATCAATCCCACCAACACCGCCGTAAAAAATGGATGCCAACGTTTCTCAAACAACAGATGGGAAAGTCCCGAACGCTTTGGTTTCATTGCAGGAATAGCAACTTTTGGTTTCTTGAGCTCTCTGATGATCACCCATAATACGATGCCGACAAAGACAATGATAAAAACCCACACGGAAATACCTGTTGTTTCCGCAATGGAATTCGTGGCAAACTGCACTGATTTCATCGACTGATCAATAGGGGCAAGTACTCCCGTTCGCATGACAGCGCTCATGAACATATAACCGAATAAAGCAATCCAACTGCCAAGCAATCCTTCACCCGCACGATACCACGTACCGGTTGCGCAACCGCCGGCAAACACGATGCCGATCCCGAAAATAAAGGACCCAATGATCGTGGCAACCCACGAAAAAGCCCCTGCTGAAAATTCGATCAATCCGAATTGAATCAATGCAAATACACCAATGCTTTGAACAGCAATAGCGATGAGCAAAGCATAAAACATTCGATTGTCTTTCGCAATATACATATCACGGAATCCGCCGGTAAGGCAAAAGCGGCCTCTTTGCATGACAAAGCCAAGCAAAGCCCCACATAACAGACCCGTAACAACCATTTGAAGCAATCTCATTCTCCTCCTTTACTACAAGCAAAAACATAAGTAAACCGCTATGATTTATAAACATAATTGTATATCCATTTTACCTCTTTCGTCAATAGGCTAAAATAGAGTAAAAACTCCATTTGCAAACAGGGACTTTTTCTTTTAAAATGATATTGTTTAACGCTACATAAATCGAAACAGTTGTTTCGGCAAAATGAGGTTTCCCCAGTGTACGGCTGAACTCCGAGTCACATCGTATACCGGTTATACGGATACTCTGTTACAATAAGGGAGAGGTAAAATGAGATTGCAGGTTATGTCTTTCCGGCATAGAACCTTGTAACCATTGACTACTATAAAGAAGGAGAGAAAAACATGGCACAAACTTTTGAAGTAAAAAACCCAGCAACGGGTGAAGTAGTCGATGAAGTGAAAATCGACACATCCGAAGAAGTCAAAGCAAAACTGGAAAAAGGCCATAAAGCTTTTAAAGAGTGGTCTAAAATCAATGCTCACAAACGGGCCGAGCTTCTTTTCAAATGGGCCGATAAAATTAAAGAAAACAAAGAAAGCATTGCAGAAATCATGACAAAGGAAAACGGCAAACCTCTTCACGAATCACTAGGAGAAGTTGACTATGCAGCCAGCTATGTCATTTGGTATGCCGAAGAAGCAAAACGCATTTATGGAAGAACCGTTCCCGCTTCAACGGAGTCCAAACGGATAATCGTCACAAAACAGCCAATCGGCCTTGTTGCCGCCATCACTCCATGGAACTTTCCGGCAGCGATGATGACAAGAAAAGCGGCTCCCGCGCTTGCAGCCGGTTGCACTTTTATCGTCAAACCTGCGGTTGAAACACCGTTAACAACAATTCGTCTCATTGAACTGGCTCATGAAGCAGGCATTCCAGAAGACGCCGTTCAAGTAGTCAATGGGAGCGGACGGGAAATCGGCGGATTGTTCACTGACAGCACACTCGTCAGAAAAATTACATTTACAGGCTCTACGCCTGTTGGAAAAGCCTTGATCAAAGACAGCGCCAATACAATCAAGCACGTCACAATGGAGCTTGGCGGACATGCCCCGCTCATTGTTACCGAAGATGCCGACCTTGATTTTGCCGTTGAACAAACAATGATCACCAAATTTAGAAATGCGGGTCAAACTTGTGTTTGCGCGAATCGCCTCCTCGTTCACGAAAGTGTCGCCGATGAGTTTTCCAAAAAATTGGCTGAACGCGCACGCCAGCTAAAAGTCGGTAACGGCTTGGAAAAAGGCACAGATATCGGTCCGGTTATCAACAAAAAAGGCTACGAAAAAATTGCTTTCCAAATTAATGACGCCATTGAAAAAGGCGCAGAAGTGCTTGCCGGCAATAAATTTGATGTAGATGAAGAAAAAGGCAGCTATTTCATTTATCCTACAGTCCTTAAAAACGTAACGGACGACATGGACATCATGCAGGAAGAAACTTTCGGACCTGTCGCACCCATTACAACATTCAGCACATTGGAAGAAGCGGTTGAAATTGCCAACAGCACGCCATACGGGCTTGCCGCGTACTTCTTTACGAATGACTACAAGGCTGGCACTTACCTTTCCGAAAACCTCGAATTCGGGATTGTCGGCTGGAATGATGGAGCTCCATCTGCAGCCCACGTACCATTCGGCGGTATGAAAGAAAGCGGTCTTGGACGAGAAGGCGGTCCCGAAGGAATCGAACCCTACTTGGAAACAAAATATTTGTCCATTGGCGGACTATAAATTCGAAAAAATGCTCCCTGCCTCAGGGAGCGTTTTTCATCTGAATTTCCTGCAAAATATCCCGGAATTTTGCAATGGATCTGGTGTAAAAAAGTTTTGGCCGCCGCTTAAAGTCGATCTGTTCCTTACGTCCCGACCTATATATTTTTATGCGGGGGCCATCTTCGTGTTCCAGGAAGCGGAGCACCGCTCTCCCCATATTCTTTTTTACTTTCGGAATATCCGCCCCCTTTTTTATCACTGGCTGAATCATTCTATGATCGTTTAAACAAGATACACAAACAAAGACATCCCATTTTCCTTTAGGAAGATTCATACACGAAAGACGCCCCTTAAATTCGGCTGTCCCCTTATCCAGCCAACGCATCTCAAGTGGAACACATATGTCTTCCAGCCGCTTTTTCCGTCTTAATTGCAATGCCAAAGAGATATCCTGTTTGATGAACTTTTCCTTGACCTGAACGCGCCCCTGTAAAACAATCTCTTTTGCATTCGGATATGATACTTGTTCCAACTCGCAATCAATTTTTCCAAGTCTGATACGCCTGTCTTTTTGCTTTACCGCTTCTTCAAAAACAGTCAACCACTTTTCCGCGATCACTTCCCCGCAATGTGTTTTACTGGCCTTTTGCGCCGCGAGGCTGAGAGCGCGACGCTTTTCCTTGTTCAAAAACAGTCCAGTCATGGCCTCCGCCAGTCCGTTGATGTGATCTGCTTCGACAAGAAGCCCGTTTTTTCCATGTTCAATCAAATCAGAGGGACCATACTTGCAGTCATAACAAATGACAGGCGTGCCCGCTGCCATACTTTCCACGATCGCCATGCCAAAAGCTTCGGATTTGGAAGTCATAATCGAGAAAGCCGCCCGCCTGAATACCTTAAAAGGCTGGTGTGTAAATCCCATTACAAATACATGGTTTTCCAGCTTTAACCTTTTGATTAACGCTTTGTACTTGGCTTCGTCCTTTCCAAACCCCCAAATTTCCAGTCTTGCTTTTGGTACTTGTTTCACCACTTTCTTGAACGCCTTAATGGCATGCGGGATTTGCTTGATTCTTTGAAATCGTGACAGCATCACCGCTGTATAAGGATCATATTCACCCTTTATGTCCTCATTCATGACCGCTGGATGACCAATGACATGAATGGTCGTCCTGTCTCCGAACCTTTTGCGAATATCTTCCGCCTGGCTTTCTGTCAGCACAATCAGCCCATCGAGATTGCTCAATTGGTATAACAGATTGCCGTTTCTTGGCACAAGACTACTGCCATATTCAAACGGAAACTGCAAATGATTGCTATGAAGAACGGCGAGTTTGGCAATTTTTGGATTTCGAATGGGAAAAAGCACCCTGTCGGAAAAGCGGCTGTCCGAAACCAACACCGCCGCTTCATCTTGTTGAACGATCGCGTTGATAAAGAATTCCCGGTAATCTCTTACCGCCCGAAAGGCTTTCACTTGTTTTCCGTTGCGGTCGAACCAATAACACCCTGCCGACTTGCCGGTCACCGGATGAAAGAGCCGTTTAAAAAAAAGCCGTCCGTTCTTTGTAAAGAACATTTCTTTCGTTATCTCGGATGTTTTCGGGTCATAATGCGCCACTTGCCGAACATTTCCATACTGATCAAAAAGAATTCTCTTTTCTTTTTTCCTTTTACCGGACAAACAATTGATCGCATGCAAACGATTTTCCTTAAACTCTTTCTCGAGCCGATAGTTTCCGTAACGAAGCGCTTGCTTTCGATAGCTCTGCCCTTTTTCAACAGGGATATCATCTTCACCGCTTTGCTTTTCAAAAAATTCATATACATTGAAATGGCCTATCTTCCTGTTCCAAAGCCCAATAGAACAGTAATGCTCGATCACATCTCCATAATCGGGATTAAAATCGAAAGTGATAATGCCTATTTCTTTTCCCTGCCCGGACAATAAAGAAGCTCTTTGGATCATTGCCCTCGTCATGCCCCCTCTTTGGGTTTCGATCGAGTGAGTCATAAAGTAGACGCCATAATTATTCACATGATTTCACCTATCATTCCATAGCATTGATATATTAACCTTTATAGTCAACAAAAGAACAAAATAAACGGATATCCACGTGATTGAACTTGGCATCCACAAACGTTTACAATAACATCATAGGAAAGTGCTTCAAGATAATACGAGCCAATAAGGAGTGACAGTATTTGCCAATCGTACAACATATGGACATTTTTCCGATTCATGTACCAGTTTCATCATCTTTGCGATCCATTAACTTTTACCTCGTACAGAGCGGACAATCCCTTATACTGATCGACGCCGGATACAACAATGACGATTGTCGGAAGGCGCTTGTCGATACTTTAAAGCAAAATGAATTTGCTTTAAAAGATTTGACGCATATCATTTTGACCCATCACCATATAGACCACGCAGGCCTTGTCAATTGCCTAACCGCGGAACACCCAATTCCTGTATATGCGCACCCGCTTTCTTTTCCAAGATTAAAAAGAGCGTCCGTTTTTTTGCAAATGCGAATACAATTTTTTCAAGAGCTATATGAAACAATGGGGTGCGGCCAACAAGGGAAGAAACAGATTGAACATTTGAAAAAAACAATGAAGGAAAACGAATCTCAAAAAATAACGGCGGAACTGGTTGAAGTTGGAGAAAACTTTGGAGATCATTTCGAAGTGCTGGAGGTACCCGGGCATGCCCCAGATCAAATCGCTCTTTATGACCGTAAACAAGAGCGGCTTTTTGCCGGAGATTTATTAATCAGCCACATCTCCAGCAATGCCCTTGTCGAGCCTGATGAAAACGGAAAGAGAATTCCCTCCTTGTTGATCCATATCGATTCTTTGAAAAAATGCTTGTCGCTATCGCTTGAGCAAGTCTATTCAGGTCATGGGAAAGTCATCCAGCAACCAAAAGAATTGATACAAAAAAGACTGGATGGAATAGAGAAAAAAGCGGAGCGCTTTTTAACATTGATCAAGGGTGGGAAAAGAACGGCCAACGACATTGCCGAAACGTACTATAAAGATGTTTACGACCAGCAGTTTCCGCTTGTCATGTCAGAGGTGATTGGACATTTGGATTATTTGGAACAGCGGGAAAAGATACAAAAAGAGAAAGTGCATGGCATTTGGCGTTATACTTCCTCATAAATCTGCTTTCTTTGGCCAAACGGCGCCACCGAAAGGATATTTTCTCTTTTAAAAGTCCGACATTGTTTTTTAAAGTAACAGTACGCCTTAACAGTCGTTTCAGACACAAATAGGACTTTAATGACACGCTGGGAAAGCTGATTATTTTCCGACAAATAGATGATTTCCAGCCTTTCTCCTGACAACGCAGCACGCATGAGCAGCCTTTTCATTTGCATCACCCCGAACTTTTGTTTGTGTATATTATATGCAAACAAATGTTCTTTATTCAAGTGGAAAATGTTGTTATCAAAGTTTAAAACATGCTTAAACGGTAAGCTTTTGCTAACAGCTCCAACAGCTTGATACCTGCCGCACTGTTCCCCTTTTCATTCAATGCGGGACCAAAAATGCCGATCCCGCAAACCCCCGGAACAGCGCCCATGATCCCGCCGGATACGCCGCTTTTTGCCGGAATTCCGACTTTAATCGCAAACTCTCCGGAAGCATTATACATCCCGCATGTCACCATAAATGTTTTACAGATACGGGCAACTTTGGGCGGCATAATCTGTTTTCCACTCACCGGATCCAGGCCGTTCATCGCGAACACCATTCCGATTCTGGCCAGTTCAAGACAATTCATTTCTATCGCGCACTGCTTCGTGTACAGATCAATCAGTTCTTCCACATCTTCCTGAATGACACGATGCTGTTTTAAAAAATAAGCAAGGGCACGATTTAAAAAAGATGATTGATATTCAGACAAAGCAACTTCTTCACTGAAATCAACCTGGCTGTTATCCGCCATTTCCCGTGTAAAGGAAAGCAATGATTGTAACCGGCCTTCAACACCGTTTCCTTTTAGCAAGTGCGTAACGACTAACGCGCCGGCGTTGATCATTGGGTTTAAAGGCTTGGCTGGCGACATTGTTTCCAGTTTGGCGATCGAATGAAACGGATCCCCAGTCGGCTCCATGCCCACACGCGAAAACACCTCTTTTTCTTCCCTGTCCATGAGGACGAGCGCCAGGCTTACGACCTTGGAAATACTTTGCAGTGTTATCTTTTTTTCAATATCACCTGCCGATACGCATGTTCCATCGGGATAAAAAATAGCAATCGATAAGCTATGGGGATCCGCTTTTGCCAGTGCCGGAATATATTCCGCAACTTTTCCATGTTTGGCAGCTTCCCTTGCTTCTTTTACAAATTCTATTAATTCTTCGTTCGAGCGACACAACATATTCATCACCAATAGCAGTATGATCAAAAAGCGCGTGATCCAACCGCTCATTTAAAAAATCGAGATCGCTACGAGCGTAAAATAACAGGTAGTTCCGACAATGACCGAAATCCGATCAACTTCCTCCACCGCGGCTTGGAATCGGATAATCGAAGACCCGGCATGCGCTGTAATAGTATTTGAATTGCGATTTGAGCTTCCATTCGCGCCAGTGACGCACCTATACAAAAGTGAACACCATGTCCAAATGCCAGATGAGGGTTGGGTTTCCTCGTCATATCAAATACATCGGCCTTGGCAAATTTCTCTGGATCCCGGTTTGCCGCCCCTAAAAGAACATATACATGGTCACCTTTTTGAACGATAGATTCCCCCATTTTTATATCTTCTGATGCCACTCGGGCTGTCATCTGTGTAGGGCTTTCATAGCGAAGAACTTCCTCTATCGCCGTTTCGATCAGTGCTGGATTTTCTTGTAATGCCTTATACTGCACCGGATGATTCAATAAAACGAGGACAGTATTACTAATCAAGTTTACCGTCGTTTCATGTCCGGCTATCATCAGCAAAATGCATGTTGCCAGCAATTCTTTTTCAGATAATTCGCTGTCCTGCTTTACGAACATGCTAATCAGATCATCTTTGGGAGCTCTTTTCTTCTTGTTGATTAATCTCTGAAAATAATCCAACAACACACCAATGGTTTCGTCGCCACTTGCCAATATATGTCTGGTGCGGGTAAAATCAATCGTTCGGATTAAACTGGCCGACCATTCTCTAAATAATGGCCGCTCTACTACCGGAACACCAATCATCTTTGCGATCACCAGACTTGCCAGAGGAAAAGCATAATCAGATACGACATCCATTTTGTTCTTTTGCTCTGCCTGATTAAGCAAATCATGAGCAGTTTCTTCTATATAATAGCGAATATGTTTCAGCTTGGAAGGTACAAAAGCCGCGCTGGCAAGTCCGCGCAAGCGCCTGTGGTCAAGCTCATTTTTAAACAACATCATATGATTTTGAACTTCTTTCAGGCGCTCATATTTTTTCGATGTGAGTGGAAGCGGTATCCGATTTTTAAACCTTGTGTCCAAAAGGACTTTTTTGACTTCCTCATAACCGGTCACATACCAACCCGGATATGGAAACGAATCCAGCTTGTATAACGGCCCCATGGAACGCATCTCGTCATAAAACGGATAAGGATTGTCTATAAACTCCGCGGAAGTAAGTGAAATTGACTGCTTTGTCGTCATGTCAAACGCACTTCCTGATCAGAAGCCCCGTCTACTTTCAAGCGGCTTAGCAATAATGGCATATCCAAGTAAACTTGAATCATGCTTTGAACCTTTTCCTTCGTGACTTTTTCAAGCTTCGGCAGCATGCCTAAAATGGGCACGCCACACATATCCTCCATCAATTTCGGGCTCGTTACCTCGGCAATATCCGGGTGCTCACTTCTACCATTAATGACGATGCCGGCAATGGGAAGACCCATGCTTTTGGCGTATTGAACCGTTAAAAAAGTATGATTGATTGTCCCAAGATTGGGCCGGGATACAATTAACAACGGCAACTGTAAAGCTTTTATCAAATCACTCACCAAAAAGTCTTCGCCGAGCGGTACAGAAATGCCGCCCGCGCCTTCCACGATAAAAAATTCATGCTTTTCTTTCACTCTCTCCCAATGAGCGAGCACATCTTCAAGAAACATCTTTCTCTCTTCCAGGCGTGCCGCCACGAGCGGGGCGAGAGGTTCCGCAAATTCAAATGGGGTAATCTCCTCATGGGATAGCGTTGTTTGCGACATTTGTTTCAACAAGCTCGTATCACTCTCGGCATGTTCACGCGAAATACCGCTTAACAGCGGTTTATATACGCCAACATCCAGCATTCGTTCTTTTAACACTGCCGCAATCCCGCAAGAAACAATTGTTTTTCCAACTCCGGTATCTGTCCCCGTTACAAATATTCCTTTCATTTGATAATCCTCAACTCTCTTCCTATAAAATCAAACACCTTTAACAAGTATGTTATTTCTTTTACATCATGGTCGGCGGTCACTGTCAGCCGGATACGGCTTTCCCCTGCCGGTACGGTTGGCGGACGGATGGCTGGCGCGTATATTCCTTTTTCCTGCAATTTTTTGGAAAATGTAACTGCCGTTCTGTCATCACCAATGATCACGGGAATAATCGCAGTATTTTCCCCTTTGACTTGGTACCCCAAACTACATAATCCCGTTTTCAACTTCTTGATGTTGTAATAGAGATGTTGACGCTTTTCCCCCTCCTGTTCGATGATCCCCAAAGCAGTATACGAAGCCGCACAGCTTGCCGGAGGAATGGCCGTTTGAAAGATAAATGTTCTGGCGTGATTGATTAAAAATTTAATGAAGACATGAGAACCGGCGGCAAAGCCACCTTCCGTACCGACAGCTTTGCTTAAAGTGCCAATCACTATGTCAGGTAATACGCCAAAATATTCACTCGTCCCTCTGCCATTTTTCCCCACAACACCAGTGGCATGAGCATCATCGACAATCACATAGGCATCATAGCGGTTGGCAAGCTCGCTGATCCGGTCAAGAGGCGCTATCGTGCCATCCATGCTAAAGACACCGTCTGTCACGATAAACCGCCGTTGATAACAAGCCGTATCAATCAGTTTTTTTTCCAGATCCTCCATGTCGACATGTTGGTAAATAAGTGTTTCCGCCCTGGATAGCCTGCAGCCGTCGATAATGCTGGCGTGATTATATTGATCACTTAAAATGACGTCTCCTTTTCCCGGCAATGATGACAAGACACCGATATTCGCTAAATATCCGCTTGAAAAAAGCAGAGCGGCTTCCTTTTGCTTAAAGTCCGCAATTCTTTTTTCCAATTCTTGATGCCAATCAGAATTTCCTGTCGTTAACCGTGAACCGCTACTTCCAACCCCATATTGATTCAATGTGTTCAGCGCGGCGGCAATTACCCGTTTATCATTCGCAAGCCCCAAATAGTTATTGGATGAAAAGACGATTTGCTTTTGTCCATCTACCATCATTTCGGGCTGGGGAGCCGTCTCCATTGTTCGGAGCTCCCGGTACAACCCGGCGGCTTTTACCTCGTTTAAGCGGCCATGCAGCCAGCCATCAAACGGCAACACTTGTCACCTCATGAATGGCTTTTTTCATAATGGCGATCATTTCCTCAAGCTCCTCAACGGTACTGGCAAGTGGCGGCATGAAGACGATCGTATTACCGAGCGGCCGTGTCAACATACCGAGTTCCCTCATTTTTAGAGAAACACGATAGCCGACTCTTTTTTCATTAGGAAAAGGTTCCTTCGTTTCTTTGGATGCGACAAGCTCGACACCGCACATAAAACCGAGCTGTCTAATATCTCCAACGTGTGGAAGTGTATACAACGTATCGAGAAGCCGTTCCAGCACCTTGGCCTTCTTGGCCACCTCGTCAACAATATTTTCGGTTTTCAATAACCGCAAATTTTCAAGGGCGACTGCGCACCCGAGCTGATTTCCTGTATACGAATGACCATGGAAAAAAGTCTTCATTTGATCATAATCATCGTAAAAAGCTTCGTAGATTTTTTCGGTGGTGAATGTTGCGGCAATCGGCAAATACCCTCCCGTTATACCTTTGCCGACAGCCATAAGATCCGGCTGGACATGTTCATGTTCACAAGCAAACATTTTTCCTGTTCGTCCAAATCCGGTCGCCACCTCGTCGACAATCAGCAAAACATCATATTTCGTGCACAACTCACGCACACCTGACAAAAATCCTTCAGGCATCACAATCATCCCGGCGGCCCCCTGAATCATCGATTCTATGGAAAGTGCCGCAATCTCCTCATGCTTTTCAATCAGAAGCTGTTCAAGCTCATACAGGCATTCATCGCGACACTGATTTGGATCGCCGCTTTCAGAACGATAAACGTATGGAATGGACGACTTGTAACTGTCAAACATCAACGGCCCGTAGACTTGATGAAAAAGCTCAATGGAACCGACGCTTACAGCACCAATCGTATCTCCGTGATAGCCGTTTTGCATGGCGATAAATTTCTGCTTCTCCGGCCTGCCGATATTGATCCAATATTGAAAGGCCATTTTCAGGGCAATTTCCATGGCTGTTGCCCCGCTGTCTGAATAAAAAACACGCGTCAAATTCTCGGGGCTGATTTCAATCAGCTTTTCGGCCAGTTCCGTTGCAGGAACATTTGTCATACCGAGCAGCGTGGAGTGGGCAATTTTTTCAAGTTGGTTCTTGATCGCTTCGTCCAACTCTTTTTTACGGTGCCCATGCACATTTAGCCAAACAGAAGAAAAGCCGTCATAATACTCCTTCCCAAATATGTCTTTTACTTTTACTCCATTGCCGCTCTCGATGATGAGGGGATCATGATCATAATCTTTCATTTGCGTAAAAGGCAGCCATAAATATTTCTTGCTTTTGTCAATGATTGCTTTTGTCATTTTTCTACCTCCCATTGAATCATTACAGGCTGATGTTCCAAATAATGTATGTAAGAATCCACATCTTCCTTGCCGTCAATAAAAAAGATCCGGCACCCCTGTTCATCCCCATATTCTTTTAGTTGGGTGATGCGCTGATAGCCAAGGGTTTTACTTGCCACATAACCAGTTATATAATCCGGATCATCTGACCAGCACAACTCCGCCACCGCGACTCGATGTTCACATACCTTTGTGGCAAGAGCAAGCGCTTCTTTTATCCTTGAGTGGAGGGGCATATGATGACAGCCAGCCCATTTTTCATAATGTCCGTTCTGCCAATCCATTCTGGAAGCCCGCACCCCTTTTTCTCCCCTGTCATCCAGCCGTTTTCCTGAATGAACATCAATCAACATGGCCCCTCTCATGCTTGAATATTGCGAAACAAGCCTATCGGCTTCATCAATGATGTTTCTTGGAATTCCTGATTGTTCCAGCAAACTCCATGCCAGCGCTCGTCCTTCCTTTGCACTTTTCACCTTATTCGTCGTCACGCTCAAAGGTTCCACGCGCTTTGCCGGTTCCTCAATGCATTCAAATTGAATTTGCATAAAGTCCGGTTTGCCTTTTGAATGAACCAATCCTTTTTCAAGCAAATACATAACCGCCTGTTGTATATCACTGTAAGCTGCCAGCATCTCTCCACCAGAAACATGAGTGCTGCCTCGTTCATGTGCCCCACCCTTGGCCGCCCTCATTCTAACACTGAACAGCTCTTCCCTTTTCATCGCATTCTCCCCCTTTCCACACTCTATTGTTAACCATTATGTAAATATAGTTAACAATAAGGATTGTATGTCTCAAATGGCTATCTGTCAATACGGCAAAACAAAATGAGGAAGAAAAGCAGTAAAGGAAAAGAGGGAGATAATACGGAAGGAAAGGTTTTTTCTTGTGTACGAGATAAAAAATAATTGTTAACATTTTTCTGTTTATCGTAAACATTCAACCGGTTATAGTCTAGTAAATTGAAAAAGTTATAAAATTCTTTTTTTCATGCAACCAATTGGACTCTCTCCTAAAATCGCCAAGGGGGTAGTGGAGTGGGATCATGAAAAGCCTTGGTCATAAGGGCAAAAAAGGAGACGACGAGGAGGATATTTCACTTATAAAGCAGGGCCGAACAGCATTGTTAAGCAATGAAGACGGTGTGTTTGATCTGATGTAAGAAACTATTATCGGAAAGAGCTGTTCCGAGTAACCAAACGTAACGGCGACATATGGAAAATGCAGGATTAAACATCGGGTATTCATGCTTCCGAAGCTTATGCTAATCCAACATCATTCAACCTGGCTTTTTCATGGGAAGGGATATATATGAGGCTGAAGATACCTTTGCATATCGAATGAAAGTCAGCGATGAAACGGACAATGAGTATCAAGCAAAAGGATCTCAGATGAGTCCATAAAACATGATTTTTTTACTTATCTACTTCAAAAACTTAAGCTAGTATTAGAAATATAGGATAAGGGGAATTGTTGAAACAATAGCCAGCCCGAAAAAAACCCCTAAATTTGTGTTAAGACAGCGTTCGGAATTTTTTATAAATCCGACTGTAGTACACTTTGAACCGTAATACCCCTACGCAAACAAATCAAATTCCCTGATCACAAAACTTGGAACATCGCCTTATGGTAAAAGGAAAAATGGCATGATTTAAACGCGGAAAATTCAGTCTTATTTTATGATGAATTGGAATGGAATTTGGGAAGTTATATCATCTAGTGAAATTCGGAGTACACATGCGCCAATACTTTGGGGATCGGAAACGAAAGTTCTTTAAAATACGCCTCGCGAAAAATTTCACTGTAAAAAAACTATTTTACGAAAGTCAGAATATTAGGTTAGTCCCTGGTGCGGGGAGCTTCTCATTCAGTTACCATGGTTTATTAGGTAAAAAGAGATCATGATATATTTGCCCAAAAATTACGGAGGCTTTGCCATTGTATGTTGAAAGAGCTTGATAGACTTCCTCGGTAGAGCCAGATTCGCGGGGGTATCTGGCTCCCCTTCATACTGGATGAGGCTCCCTATCATGAGAATGTTAGTTGCGCATTCACCGGTGGAATATCTTACATCTGCACCGAAAGGAACCGCTATAAAGTCACAACGGTTGCAAATCATTCGTGAATGAGGGAAAGTATCCACTTGCTGATTGAAGTTTTAACAGCTCCCTTATTGCGAACGGTGGACAATGAAGAGCAGTACACCTTATTATTCCGCGACGATTAAAAACTCTTCCGCCAGCACTTGCTGGAGTGACCCATATGTATCGATTGAACTGAAATCCAATCCAAGTTGTATGGCCGTTTGGGCAATTTCGGGACGGATTCCTGTAATTCTCGCTTGAATCCCCAATAAATCCAAAATTTGAGCCATATCATATAATTGGTGAGCAACCATCGTATCAATAATCGACACGCCCGACAAGTCAATGTATAAACGCGTAATCCCAATATCAACACTTTTTTTAGGAACATATTCAAGAATCTTCTTTGCCCGATATGTATCAATATCGCCAATAAGAGGGAGCACTCCGGATTCTGAAGTTATTTTTATGACGGGAGTACTTAGCTCATCAATCAAATTGAGCTGTGCAGTAAGCCGATTCGTCATTAATTTAAAATACATTTCGGAGAATTCGACA
Organism: Siminovitchia thermophila; assembly: GCF_016909185.1. GTDB lineage: Bacteria > Bacillota > Bacilli > Bacillales > Bacillaceae_C > Siminovitchia > Siminovitchia thermophila. The sequence continues at coordinate 155,126 of NZ_JAFBFH010000001.1, forward strand.
TACAATTCATCAAACGCCAGATGAATAACTTCCCCCCATCTTTGCAAATCTTCCTTCGTCACCACTTCTCCCTTTAAAGAAGAAAATTGCTTTACAAATGACCAATAAATTTTCCTGACTTTACTAAGTGCCCCTAACACTTCGTAAATCGGCGTATTGCTTTGGATTCTGCTCTTTGCAACGATTTGGGCCCATTTTTCCTTGCTTTCTTGAAATTGCTTTTCATCAGCCAACAAACTGCTGGCAATGGTTACATTCGTTAAACGATTTTGTTCTCTCAAAGTATGTTCCACTTCTTCGCCCGCATCGACAGAGTAGATGGAACCCTTCTCCTTTTTTCTAAGAGCGAGCCATTGATCGGAAATCGCATCCAGATGATCGATCAAATATCCGTAAAGCTCAATATCGATGTCGCTCATATAGGTAACCTCCCCATAACTAAGAAGTCTCGTTATCCATTATTATAACATAACAGAAATTGTAAACTCTTTAGGGAAATGCACGCAGTCCATAATTTTATGCAGAAACAACCATTCATTTAAACGTATACAATACGATCCTTCAGTATCATGAACTAAAAATTCACCAATTGGATCCAAAGCTGTTCCTATACTATTTAAACCATCCTTTTTCCTTAAACCTGGAAATCGCCTCAATCCGATTACCAACGCCCAGCTTTTCAAGAATCGAAGATATATAATTTCGGATGGTCCCCGGAGTCAAATATAGTTCTTTTGCAATCTCTTTCGTTGTTTTTCCTTCGGCGACAAGGGCAAGGACTTCACTTTCCCGCTCCGTCAGCGGATTTTCCATCTCCTCCCCATCACCATAAGCGATATCTATGAGCTCAGGTGCATACATGCGCCTACCATCCATAATCAAGCGAATGGCAGATACCAGTTCTTCAATTGGACTATCTTTCAATAAATACCCGCGTACTCCCGCTTTTCTGGCGCGCTCAAAATAACCCGCCCGTGCAAAAGTGGTTAAAATAATGACTTTACAAGTACTGCCTTTCAGCTCTTGGGCGGCTTCCAACCCTGTTTTTACCGGCATCTCGATATCCATAATACAGACATCCGGCTCCTGTTCTCTTACTAATCTGACCGCTTCTTCTCCATTTTTTGCCTGCCCAACGACTTCCATATCTTCTTCTATGTTCAGTAAAGAAGCAAGCGCACCCAGCATCATCCCTTGGTCTTCGGCGATCACAATACGAATCATATTAATCAGCCTCCTCCATTATATGCTTTAAGACAACTGGCACCCGAATAGTCAGCTTTGTTCCTTTTTCCCCTTCAATTTGCAGACTCCCATTTACAAACTCCAGCCTTTCACGGATTCCTCTTAAACCGCTCCCGTTTTGCATCTCTCCCCCACCTGCTAAACCAACTCCATTATCCTCAATACTAATGACAAATTCATTTGGCTGTTGTTCAAATGTAATGCGGCACGAAGTTGCTTGGCTATGTTTGACTACATTTGTCACCGCTTCTTTTAGGCACATGCTTACAACACTTTCGACAATCGGAGGAATGTGATGGAAAGAAGGATCACCGGCAATGGTCAAGTCCATTTCAGCCGCTTGAAACATCTGTTTCGTCCTAAGCAACTCTTCCTTCAACTTTGTTGCCCGAATGTCGGCGACCAGCTCTCTTACTTCCCGGAGTGCCGCACTGGCAGTCTGGCGAATATCTTTCAGCTCTTTTTCAGCAGCATGAGGGTCGCGATAAATCAATTTCCCAGCCAAATCACTTTTCAAGCCGATCAGCGATAACTTTTGTCCTAAAATATCATGTAAATCCCGGGAAATACGCTCCCTTTCCTCTATAATCACAAGTTCCGAAATCCGCTCGTTGGCGTCCTCCAGCTGGCCTTCCAAGTTCATGTTTTTATTTCTGTAATATAAATTAAACGGCAACAGCACGGTCCCCAGGACAGAAATAACAATGAAATGAATCTGAGGAAGAAACAAATCCATATCGATAAAAAAGCCCGCAACAATCGCGCCGACCGTCAAGGCAATATGAAGTCCATACATAATGAAAAAGCCGACTGGATTGCGGATATTGCCGATGAAAAAAGCCGTAAATATGGCTAAATATACATATCCAAACAACAGTGTCATCACAATGTTGATGACAACTTCAAAACTGATCCACATATAAACGAGACCGCTTTTCGACTTATAGGAAAACCGGTAAGATAAAAAATACAATAGTAACAATGATATCCCAATGGAAATTTCTATGGGCGACGAGGATCTGAAGATAAAAAAGAACGGCAAAAAACAAAAAATAACCCACGCGTATATACTGATCCAGGGATTTTTCGGAAAAATGCTTAACCAACTGCTCTGCATTTGAAGTCACCGCCTCGTCTGATTGCCTTATTATTATATCATGAATCATGAAAAAGCCATTCCCAAGAAGCAGAATGGCTCATGAACACCCTCTTTATTTCGTATCAAAACTGACATGTTTTGTTTTTAAAGGAACGCGGTTCTTTTCAGCCTGAAGCTGACGATGCGCTTCTTTGAAAGTGACAAACATTTTCTTTTCAGGGTCATACAATCGGAACTTTAAAGACTCCAAGCTCGATTTTATCGTGATGGTCGTGGCATGATGAAGCGGAGGATTCTCGTTATGCGCCTTTTCCAGATGGTAATTCGGAACGCGGGGCGCCAAATGGTGCACATGGTGAAAACCGATATTTCCCGTCACCCACTGCAATACTCGCGGCAATTTATAATAGGAACTGCCCTCAACCGCCGCTTTTACATAATGCCAATCTGATTCTTCTTCAAAGTAAGAGTCTTCGAACGTATGCTGGATATAGAACAGCCAAATCCCTAATGCCGTTGCAACGAACATGATGGTCCCCTGGATGAGTGCAAAAGCCTGCCAACCAACGAGAATCGCCATGAAAGTATACATCACCAACACACAGGCATTCGTCAAATACGTATTGAACCGCTCTTTCCTTCTTGCGTCTTTCCTGTTTTTCCTGTTTATAATCAGCATTAAATACAAAGGACCCAACCCGAACATGACGAGCGGATTTCGATAAAAACGATACCATAGACGCTCCCATTTAGATGCTTCTTTATATTCATCAATCGTCATCACCCAAATATCGCCGACCCCCCTTTTATCAAGGTTGGAACTGGATGCATGATGAATAGCGTGTTCCCGTTTCCACTTTTCATATGGAAAAAGTGTCAATATTCCTGTAATCGTTCCGACGATATCGTTTGCTTTTTTACTTTTAAAAAAAGATCCGTGGGTGCAATCATGAAAAATGATAAATGTCCGTACCAAAAAACCCGCCGCAACGACAGCTAGTCCCAACGTCAGCCAAACCGATATGGATAAGCTTTGGTAGGCCAAAAACCATAAAATAATAAAAGGTAAAACTGTATTGATTATTTGCAAGATACTTTTCTTTTTATCAGATTTGGCAAAAACAGCAACTTCTTTGAATAATTTCCTTGTTTTTTCTTTCATCGAATCCTCCTCATGCTGATGAATTCATTTGTTATATCTAATGATAAGATTCTTCTTGCTTCTCGAAAAGACATAAACGTCATTACTTTGAGATGATAAACGTCATATATTGTGAATCACTTCACAATTTCTCCTGCATGACAGGTATTTTTGCCCGTTGTTCGTGAAATAATAACCAAAAAATATAACCTTCGGAGTTGATTAACATTGGGTGCCATCGAAAGGAACGGATTTATATTTGAACCTGAATATAGTGTCATTGAGCAAAATGGAGCCATTCATGTATACCATGAAGGAGAATTTATTGAAGAAATAAAGTTTACTTTTTCTGGAAAGTCCCCCGATCTTGACGGAATTGAGCGGCTCGTTGACGATTATTGCGATCAAAAAGGCATTTGATGTTTTTTAGCGTTAAGTATTGACAGCTATAGCGAAACATTTTACAATAAAAATAGCTACATTGTATAACAAAGTAGTTATTTTTTTATGACACTATCTCGCTTTGTCAAGTACCGGTCATGACATCTTTTTTATGATCAACTATCTTGTATGGCAATATAGCATCAAAGGAAGGTGCGTATATGTCTGTACATGGCAATGATAGTAGCTATTTTTTTATGACACTATCTTGCTTTGTCAAGTACCAATCATGACATCTTTTTTATGATCAACTATCTTGTATGGCAATATAGCAACGAAGGAAGGTGCGTATATGTCTGTACGTAGTCAATTGCTGAAAGGAATTTTAGATGGCTGTGTATTGGCAGTGATTGAAAAAGAAGCCGTATACGGCTATGAGCTGTCCAAAAAGCTGCAAGACATTGGCTTGCAAGATGTGAGTGAAGGCACTATTTATCCGGTATTATTAAGACTGCAAAAAAACGGCTTAATAAGAGGCGAAATGCGGCCATCCGATTCCGGGCCGAATCGGAAATATTATTTTTTAACGGATACAGGGCAGGAAACACTAACAACAATTATTGAGGAATGGCACCGCCTCTCTGGTCCTGTCAATACATTACTAAAAAGAAGGTGAAAGATATGAATGTTGACATGCTGATTGAAGAAAACAACAGAAAAAGAGAGTTGCTGACACCGGAAAATGAGAAATACTACGACGACATGTTGATATATATCCGCCTTCAATGGCGCCTTTCTGAACAGCAATCCGAAGAAGTGTTAATGGAAATCCTGGACCACCTCCTTCAAGGTCAGGAGGAAGGAAAAACGGCAAAAGACATGTTCGGCCATAACCCGAAGGCTTTTGCGGATGAAATAATAGAACAGCTTCCAAACGAGAAGAAGCGGGAAATCATCCCTTTTTATGCCAGGATCATTGGTAATATTGTCAGTTGGTCGTTAATAATTAGAGGGATTCTGCATTTGATTTTATCGCAATTTATTGAAGTCAATTCAGAAATCAATTTGTTTCAAATGGCTATGAGTTTCTTGGCTATCACATGCTTTGTCAGTTTTAGCATTTGGTTTATTTTGAGACTTGTCCACAACTCTTTATTTAAAGAAAACCGAAACATAAAGCTGCTGACGATAAAAGCCGGATTCGTTGGTGCGGCTGGTATGGCAGTCGTATTGCTTGTTGCCAAGTTCACCCCTGAGATCGGACCATCTTATAACTTGCCTTGGCAAGTATCGTTAATCGCGGGGGCTATCCTGTGGCTCATTTTATTTGTGGAAAAGAAACGGTAAAGAACTGGGGGGGGGAATCAACATTGTTATCAGTCAAAAGCAAAGCATTTATTGAGAATCTGCGGCTTTATTTAGTGACATCCGGAAAAAAGCAAAAAGAAATAAATGAACTAATCGATGAATTAAAAGTTCATTTAATAGAGGCGGAAAAACAAGGGAAAAGTATCGACGAGATGATTGACTGTACGCCGGAACAGTATATGAACTCATTAAAAAGAGAAATGGATACAGACTATAAAAACCTTATCAAAAATGTGACAATTATTTTTGCAGGTGTTATTGCTTACTTAATCATGGGATCTGCCATCAAGGGAGAGTTCTCGCTCAATATCGTGCAAGTCATAGCTTTCCCTCTCATCATCATCGCCGGCCTGCTTATTTATGTATTCTTTTTGCAACAGGCGGGAAAAAAGCAATTCTCAACCAAAAAATTATTTGTCATGGGCATGCTTGCCACCACAAGTGTCAATACACTCTTTATACTAGTATTGCTGGGAAGCACTCTTATTGTTGAACCTTTTTATATAGGAACCACTTTTGTCAATTGGATTGTTGTTGGTGTTTGTGCCAGTATTCTTATCATCTTTGCTATTTGGAGCAAGACTTGGTTCTCCATTTTGATCCCCGTCCTGCTGTTTATACCAGATATGCTTTTCCGCTTTTCAAATTTGAGTGATACGACTATTTTCATCATTGGCTTAGCATCTTTCATGCTTATTTTTATCTTCATGATCATCAACCTTCTTATCATGGATAAAAGGAAGAAGAGATGATCTTGAAGTTGATCACCGTTTGGACTATATCATTTTTGATTCAAATGCCAACATTTCGTCCTATTAAGCCGAAATGTTGGCAAAAAAGAACAATATAGCGGCGGCGACTGTAAGTCATCGTATATTGCCGGGGAAATAATGTTGGCATTATTTTTGCAATATTAAGTAATTAGTTAGCCGATTAAATCTAAGGAGGAATCAGAATTGAAAGCAGCAGTCGTTAATGAATTCCAACAAGAACTGGAAATAAAAGAGGTGGATATTCCAAAGCCGGAGCATGGCGAAGTGTTGATCAAAATGGAAGCGTGCGGTGTTTGCCATACCGACTTGCATGCGGCCCACGGAGATTGGCCCATTAAACCAAAGCTTCCGGTTATTCCTGGCCATGAAGGCGTGGGAATTGTTGAGCAGGTAGGACAAGGCGTAACTTCCTTGAAAAAAGGAGACCGTGTCGGGGTTCCGTGGCTTTTTAAAGCATGCGGTGAATGCGAATACTGCCTATCCGGCAATGAAACCCTCTGTCCCAACCAATTAAATGGCGGCTATTCTGCTGACGGCGCCTTTGCCGAATATTGCGTGGCACCCGCCGATTATGTGGCAAGAATTCCCGATGGTGTGGATTCCGTTGAAATTGCCCCCATATTATGTGCGGGGGTGACCACTTATAAAGCATTAAAAGTCTCCGGGGCAAAAGCGGGAGATTGGGTGGCCATTTACGGCATTGGCGGACTGGGCCATATCGCCTTGCAATATGCCAAAGCGATGGGGTTTAATGTGGTGGCGGTTGATATTAACGATGATAAACTTCAGCTTGCAAAGGAGCTGGGGGCTGATTTGACCGTTAATGGAAAAGCTTCAGACCCTGCGCAAACAATCAAAGATAAAGTCGGCGGCGTGCAGACCGCCATCAGTGTCGCAGTGAACAAAGCCGCGTTTGAGCAGGCTTATCACTCTGTCAAACGCGGCGGATCAGTTGTCTTAGTAGGATTGCCTAATGATGAAATCCCAGTGCCCATTTTTGATACCGTGTTAAATGGCGTAACTGTCAAAGGCTCCATTGTCGGTACAAGAAAAGATATGCAAGAAGCCTTGCAATTTGCTGCGGATGGAAAAGTTCGGGCTATCGTTTCCACCGCCAAGCTTGAAGACATTAATCAGGTGTTTGACAAAATGGAAAAAGGGCAAATCAATGGACGGATTGTGCTAACTTTTTAATGTATCCGTTACTTGATAAACAAGAAAAAGCGTAGCCAATGACATACTAAGGCTTTGCCATTGATAACTATAAAAAGCGGGGAGACAATGACAGCAATCCCCGGGAACCGCTTCCAACGATTGATTCGGGTAGGCAATTCCAAGGTGCATTACCCAACATCAGGCATCCGCTCATTTCATGGACGGGTGCTTTTTTCATTCAATAAGTACCTGAGCTTACGCATGCTTATATTCAAACGCTTGGCTGCATCCTGTCTGTTTCCGATCGTTGCCCTCAGCATTTTTATGACGAATGCACGGCCGATTTCACGTTCCAGCTCTTTTACGTTGTGCAGAATCATTTCCATTTCGACTTTGTCTTCACTTTTCCAAACGGCAATCATGTTATCTGTCCATTGTTGCATATATTCCTCAAAGTTCTCTTCTTCAGGCTGTTTTTTTTCAACAAGACGCGGCTTGCCGATCCGCATTTTCTCGGGCAAATGTTTAGGGGTGATGATGTGGCTGTCTTCATCCATAACCGTTAATGCCCGCTTGATAACATTGGATAATTCCCTTACATTCCCCGGCCAATCGTATTGCTCGAATATGGCGGCCGTTTCTGCACTTAACTGGAAGACAGTTCCCGCCTGTTCCAACAAATGATTTGCAATCAGATGAATGTCTTCCTTCCTTTCCCGCAAAGGAGGGATGACCAACTTCACAACATCCAACCGATACAAGAGATCTTCCCGGAATGTTTTGCTTTTGACCGCTTCTGCGAGATCGACATGCGTGGCCGAAATAATCCGGGTGTTTGTTTTTTGTATTTTTTCACCGCCAACCCGCATAAATTCACCTGTCTCCAATATACGCAGCAGCTTCACCTGTGTGGCTAGCGAAGCCTCACCAATTTCATCCAAGAACAATGTCCCTTTTCCCGCCAGTTCAAACACGCCTTTTCTTTCTTTGAGCGCACCTGTAAAAGCGCCCTTATCGTGGCCGAACAGTTCGCTTTCCAGCAGTGTGTCAGATAAAGCGCCGCAGTTAATGCCGATAAAAGGCTGTTCATTCCGCTTACTCGCTTGGTGAATGAAATGAGCCAACAGTTCCTTTCCCGTCCCTGTCTCACCCTCAATGAGAACATTGATATGTTTGGGGGCAATTTTATAGGCAAGAGCGAGAAGACGCTTCATCGTTTCACTATTTCCCGTCACAATGCCGCTCTTTTTAGCCAGTACTTGAATATCACTTTCCGCCATGGTTGTTTTGTTTTTCAACAGATGGTCAATGGTTTTTTCTAATACATCTAAATCGGCAAACGGCTTTTCAATAAAGTCGTTGGCACCAAGCTTAATTGCTTCTACAGCCACTTTTATCGTACTATATCCGGTCATAACGATCGTTTTGCACACAGGCATTTGTTCCGTTATCTCTTTTAAAATATCCAATCCGCTCGCATCGGGCAGCTTCACATCGATCAACGCCAAGTGGTAGGACTGCTGCCGAAATAACCGTTGAAAATCTTTCCCGTTATATGCTTTGTATACTTCTAAGTTTTTTTCTTTTAAAAAATAACTTAAAAAATTGGCGACTTCTCGATCGTCATCCACTATCAATATATTGGCCACAATCCTACACCACCTTTTATGCAGGGTCCTTTTTGACCGGCAAACGAAGAGTGAAAACACTCCCAATCCCCGGTTCGCTTTTGACATCAATCGTCCCGCCATGAGCTTCCGCAATACCAAGGCTGACTGATAGACCAAGTCCTGTTCCTTTCAAAGCTTCTTTCGTCGTATAAAACGGATGGAATATTTCCTTCATTCCTTTTGAATCAATTCCCGGCCCATTATCACTGACCGATAGGGCAACCCCTTCCCGGCTGCTTTCCGTTCGAATGATGATTTTTTTGTCATTCTGCCTCGCTGTCTCATCCAGCGCATCCCTGGCATTTAAAAGCAAGTTGATGATAATCTGCTCAAGCTGCTGGATGCTGCCATCGACAAGGGGAATATCGGGATCGAGTCTCACTTTTACATCAATATGGCTCTGGCGAATTTGATACCCGACGAGGCTAAGTACTTGTTCAACCGCCTCATTGAGGGAACAAGTTTGGAATAAGTATTCGTCCTGTCTGGAAAAAGTGAGCAAATTCCGAATAATATCTTGACATCTTTTGCTGCATTTCAAAACATCTGCCAGCAATTCATGCGAAGGATGACCTTTATCCGCTTTTCGCAGCAATAACTGAGTGTTTCCTAAAATCGCCGTCAAGGGATTGTTCAACTCATGGGCCACTCCTGCAGCCATTTCACCAAGAGCCGCCAGCTTGCCGGATTGCATCATCCGCGCCTCAAAATGGCGTTTTTCGGTCACATCTTTTATATAGGCGATCACCCCGTACATGTCATCTTTTTCGTTTATGATCGGGTATGTATGCACTTCACAAATCGTCTGGCCAAACATTGTTATTTCCCGATAGGCAGTCCTTTTCGTCTTCAAAGTTTCATAAAGCGGACTTTCCTCTTTCATCTGCTCTCCATACAGCAAATTGTCCAATGTGTAATCGGCGGCCTCCACCCCATCCAAACGGAAAAAAGAAGATGCCGCTCCGTTGCACCGCAAAATGCTTCCGTTTACATCGACTAACATAATCGGATCTGCCACCGCAAGAAATGTCTGCTCCCATTCTTTCTTGCTATTCAATACTTCGTTATATAAACGGACATTCTCAATGCATACTGCCAATTGGTCCGAAAACTGCTGTAAAAACACAAGATCTTCTTTGTCATATGCTGATTGCCGCTCACTCCCCAGACTTAAAACACCGATAATCCGCCCTTTGCCATAAAGGGGAAAAACAAGCACTTCGCGCAAACTTAATTTTTCAAAAGCCACTATTTCCGTGTACGTTTCCCGATCATCCGCATTCACAAAATACACCTGCGAAATACCAGACTCCGCCACCTTCCAATAAAGGGACTTTTCCTTAGGTATCGCACTCCCGATATCAACATGGGCGTAATCACGCGGATATACATTTGTCAGTATCAGTTTGCCGCTTTTAAAAATGGACAAACTCAATCTCTTAAGAGGAAATATTTTCCGCAATTTTTCCAGTATGTTTTTCAGCATGGCGTCCATTGACATATCAATATTAAAGCTTCGCATCACTTCATTGATGATCTCAAGCTGTGTATTTTTCTTCTTCATTTCATCAATCGTTTTTTTGAGTTCCGTATAATAATTGATTTTCGATGAGGAAACCCCGACAAGCCGTTCAATCAACTGCTGTCTGTCTGACATTAGATGCCCTCCTATAATGCGAGTTTAAACAACCTTTCCACATCTGCCGCTGTGATGTCACGGGGGTTGGTAATCATGCAAGCATCTTCTATTGCGACTTGCCCGATAATGGCCGCATCCGAATTTTGCAACCCCATGTCCGATAACCGCTGAGGCGCCCCGATATCCAGCGACAGTTGCTTGACATATTCGATCGCTTTTTTCCCTGAATGGCGGCCGTCTTCGCCAAACAGCTCCGCAATCTGATAAAACTTTTCCGGACAAGCTAAATAATTAAATTCCATGACGTAGGGCAGTAAAATGGCATTTACATCACCATGTGGCAGAAGAAATCGTCCCCCGATCGCATGACTCATGGCGTGGACTGCCCCAAGAATCGCGTTCGAGAAAGCCAAACCGGCCTGTACGCTTGCCATGGCCATTTTTTCTTTCGCTTCTTTATTCATTTTGGAAGCGACAGACGGCCGTAAATATTGCGCTACGAGCGAAATCGCACTTTTTGCCTGTACGTCCGTCAAGGGAGTTGCCGCAATGCTGACGAATGATTCGATTGCATGCGTCAACACATCCAATCCTGTTGTCGCCGTTAAGTGGGGACTTTTCGTCATCAATGTCTGGGGATCCACTATGGCAATATCAGGGACAAGGGATTTGGAAATGATCGTCAATTTTTTCTTTTTCTCCGAATCCGTTATAATTGAAAATTGGGATACCTCGGAACCTGATCCGGCAGTCGTCGCGACCATCACTTGGGGAGGAAGAGGAAATACGATTTTGTCCACTCCTTCATAATCATGAATGCTTCCGCCATTTGTGGCAACGATGGCAATGGCCTTCGCCACATCAATGGGACTGCCGCCGCCAACCCCTACAATGGCATCACACTCCTCTTCCAAATATATTTGTACACCCCTATCCACCTCATCATCTTTGGGATTCGTTGTGATATCCGAAAAAATGACATAGGGAAGTCCGGCACTTTTACAACTGTCTAGTACCTGCTCGAACCAGTTCAAAGCCAGAACCCCCGGATCCGTCGTAATAAACACTTTCCTGGCACCAAGCCTTGCGCAGCTCTCGCCCACCCGCTCAATGGAATCGCTTCCAATAATAAGTTCCGGCATGACGAATTTATTAATCTTCATAAGCGGGCGATCCCCTCCCACAACTCTTTTATACTATTATAACAGGTATTTTTCTTGACCACCGCATAAAAATTCCAGAAAAGTTGCTCTCCATGAATCAAAATGTAAATCGCGACGTTTTCAACTTGAAGCATACTTATATACGTTGAGCTGATCTTATACCTGTCGACACGGTTGCTGTTTGTAAAAAATACACCGACTCATGTCATGGCTTATTAAGACTAAGTTAAAAGCAAAGCCGCAACTTCGGAGGAAGCCTCAAAAGCTGCGGCCATTTGCTTGCGGCTATTATATTTCTGTACCTAAAAAGAATATACCATCTTTTGGCCCTCTGAAAAAAGTTCTATTTGGCATGCTCAAGGGGGAGCTCCCCCCAATAGGTCATCCGATAATTGAAAAGCGACATGTTGGACAGCCTCTATGTGAATCTACAGAATCCATTCTTTTACATAGGAAAAAATAACATTTCCTATGAGAAATTTTAAAGCGATGATGATGAAGAGTCCCATTAACAAAACCATTCCTGCTTTCTTGTTATTAGCCATGCGAATCCTCCTTATTCTTCAAACGATAAATTGATAGGTTCATCCAATAACTCGCTGGTGAACTCTAAGTTTGTTGTAGGTGTATTGTGGTCAACTTCTTCAAATGTTATTTCATCCACCCAAACATGGCCTTTCCCTGAAAGCAATACGCCGATAGCAATGACCGCACTATTTTCCGGCACATCCAAAACAATGGCGTAATGGTTCCATTCATTGTCTCCCTTTATCGGACGATCACTCATATTATCAAATTGCAAGACATCTTGGAGATGGTCATCAACCCGCATCCATAATCCGCAAAATCCATCCACTCCTTTTGATTTGATAAAACCGGAGAGCTTTAATCTTTTCCCCAAATATTTATCCGCTTTGAATTCCTGCATCATCGTTGCAAACTCCCCAACTTCTTCTACAGTGACAGATTTTAAATACCCCGATGCTTGCCCTTTATGGAATATCTCTCTGTCAATCCCCATTTCATAATGAAATGGATGACTACCGCTTAATTGCCATCCTTTTAATAATTGGTCATTTTTCAACTTCATTTCCTCCTTTTGAAATAGCAATTTACCCATGATTTTCCGATATTGGCCCGGTGGCAAATGATAATACTTTTTAAAAGAGCGAGTGAAAGACTCTTGTGATTCAAAGCGATAAAAAAGAGCAATGTCGATGATTTTTTCATCCGTATACAGCAATAATGTAGCAGAATTGGCAATGCGCCGATAGCGCACATACTCGGAAATAGATACACCCACTTCACGGAGAAAAATCCGGTGATAATGATATTTGGAAAAACCAGCCTGCCGGGCGATCCTGTCTAACGATAAATCTGTCTGTAAATGATTCTCGATATAATGAATCGTTTTTTGAATAATCGGGTTGTAGCTCATCACCGTGCCTCCTTGACTATAAGATAACAAAAAGAACGAAAGACTTTTTGACATAAATTGCTCTCTTTTGAAAAGGAAAGCTGGGAATTGCTATTCATACAAATCGTGAAAATAAAACCGCGTGAAATCAAGATTATTACATTTGATTTCATGCGGCATGTTCATCTTATAGGGTATTGTCGCCTACATTCTTCCGGACTTGAAAATCGAGTAGATCATAAATAAAAACATGAGTGTAGCCACGACCGAACCTATTTCAATGGCAGGAAGCCTGAATAAAAAGGCCGTTTTGTCAGCAATAGCGGTCCCGATGATTAAGCCGACCATTAAAATACTAAAAGAAAGCAAAATGATACTAAAAGAAAGCCGATTGCTGATTTTATCCAATCTTTGCAGAAAAGTTTGCAACTCTTTTATATTAATATCAAATCGGAGTCTGCCTTTTTTGACGGTTGTCGAGATTTCTTTTAAGTCCTTCGGCAGATCCCTGATGACTTCAATATTCTCAATCATATCCTCCAAAGACCTGCTCAGAATATGTTTTGGGCTGAACCTTTGTTTCATCAATTTTTTGCCGAATGGCTCAACCGCACTCATGACACTGAATTCCGGATCCAATGTTGAGATAATCTCCTCCATCGTCAAGATCGCCTTGCCGAGAATCGCAATTTCGGTCGGAATCCTCACCCGATGCCTATAAGCGATGGCGAACACATCGGTAAGCGCTGTCCCCATGCTGATTTCCTTAAAAGCAGTATCATAATATTTGCTGATCAAGCGCTCCAAATCATACTGAAGATCGTGTGCATCCGTATCCCCGTCAAGCAAATCCATCGCAGCAAATGTCTTGATCATCCCCTTGGCGCTTCCTTGCTGGAGATTCATTAAAAGAGAGGCAAAGTGATACTTCAAATCCTCCTTCAACTGCCCCACCATCCCAAAATCCAAATAGGCAACAACATTATCGGGTAAAACATAAATATTTCCGGGATGCGGGTCCCCATGGAAAAAACCGTGCTCCAACACTTGGCTGAACATCGAATCGGCCAGCCGTCCTGCAATCAGTTTCCGGTCATATCCTGCTTCATCCAACTTGTCCACGTGCGTCACTTTAATTCCTTTGATTAATTCCATCGTAAGAACCTTCTTAGATGAAAAGTCCCAGTAAATTCGTGGAATATGGATAGACGACTCATTTACAAATTGCCTCGCAATACGTTCTCCATTACGACCCTCCACTTCGTAATTCAGTTCATCGCGCAAAGAAGCGGAGAACTCTTCGATCATTTCACGAATCCGGTACCGCCTGGCCAGCTCCATCCTTTTTTCGACTCCTCTGGCCAAATCATGCAAAATGTCCAAATCAGTTTCAATGATCGACTGGATGTCAGGCCGCTGAATTTTCACAGCCACTTTTTCACCCGTGAAAAGCTGCGCAACATGTACCTGTCCGATCGAAGCAGTCGCAAGGGGCGTTTGCTGAAATTCTTGAAAAAGATTTTCAATTGTATCCCCGAGCTCCAACTCTACAATTTCAACCACTTTTTCATAAGAAAAAGGGACGACATCATCCTGAAGCTTCTCCAATTCAGAAGCAACCTCTTCCGGAATCAAATCCCGGCGGGAGCTTGCGATCTGCCCCAGCTTGATAAAAGTCGGTCCCAATCCCTGCAAAGTCGTACGAAGCCTGATCCCCAAATCCTTCATATTGTCTTTTGTATCCCGTGTCTTTCCAGTACGGTCGATCAAACCAATACGAAACAACAAATGTCCGAGTCCATTTTTTAAAAAAGCATTGATAATTTCCTGATAACGCTGGGTGTGCTTCATTCTTCTCCCCAACATCTTTATCCCCTCCAGCAGCATATATTAAAAATAAGGTTGCTTTCATTTAAAAAAAACCAAATGTGATTGCAAAACTTTCATTTTATAGCATAAATGCGCTTCAAAATTACATTTTGCCTGATTGACTATGCCCAAAGCAATTGTATAATAAAGGCATACGAACATAAATAGAGAGGGGGTAATAATGTGGAACAAAAACTCGATTTGATTATCAATGAGCTGCAAGCTTTGAATAAGAGGGTTTCAACCGTAGAAGAAAGAATGGCCACAAAGCAAGACCTGAAAGCCGTTGAAGAAAGAATGGCCACAAAGCAAGACCTGAAAAACGTTGAAGAAAGAATGGCCACAAAGCAAGACCTGAAAGCCGTTGAAGAAAGAATGGCCACGAAACAAGACCTGAAAGCCGTTGAAGAAAGAATGGCTACAAAACAAGACCTGAAAGCCGTTGAAGAAAGAATGGCCACAAAACAAGACCTGAAAGCCGTTGAAGAAAGAATGGCCACGAAACAGGACTTGAAAGCTGTCGAAGAGAGAATGGCCACGAAGCAAGACCTGAAAGCTGTCGAAGAAAGAATGGCCACGAAACAAGACCTGAAAAACGTTGAGGTAAGAATCGATTCCGTTGAGGACAAACTGTCAGCAAAAATCAATCATGTCGAGAAGAAGCTCGATCGACTGTCAGAAAAAGTCGATGATCACCATATAGAAAGCATTAATGCTGATAATATTCTATTAAATGAAATCAGGACTTTGCGGGAAAATGTTGTCTTTGTAAATCGCAGGATCGCTGATGCCGAATTGGAGGTTAATGCTCTAAAGCATCGTGACTCCACCGGTTGATTGTTGCAGGCTTAAAAAGAAAGCATAGCCATTTTCAAAAGCATAGAAACATGAAAAATCCGGATTAAATACCTTTAAAAACAGTCAATACATACAAGAATCCGGATTGTATTCTTCCAAAATGAGCATATTGGCCCAAAAATAGACAGAAACACCCGAAAACCGCATAGCCCTATTTTACGAAAACAGATCAGAGGCTGTATGATTGTAGGAGTTTAGTTGGTTTATTTTTAAGTGCAAATATCTTTCTTTTCTGAATATACAACCATCATTTCCAAGTCATGTTTTGTCCCTTCTATTTTGCAGATTCTCGCTGACAGACGGAAAAACAACTTTGATCCGCGTGAGATTTATTGCTTTGCCTCTTGATACAATTCAATCGGCACTGCCAATCCAACCTTCCCGTAAACATCATGTTTCATCGTCGCAAATACCACTCCTATCACTTTGCCATTGTCATCAATGACCGGGCTGCCACTGTTTCCCCGGTAAACCGGAGCTTTTATTACGATGACTTCCTCCTCCCAATCATTTAACAAAATCGAATCGACGATAGTTCCTTCATTCACAATGCCGTGAAAACGGAGAGGATTCCCGATAAATGTAATCATATCATTCTTACTCATGTGAGCTGGCTGTTCCGCCAATTTAAGAAAAGGCAAGTTTTCACCTTTGACTTTTAACAAAGCTAAATCTATCTCTTCGTAAGTGTCCACCACGTCCGCCATATATACGCCCTCCTCAGGAAAATCAACTTGTACCTGTTCATTTCCTTCGATCACGTGATAGTTGGTTAACATGAATCCATTGCTCGAAATAGAAAAGCCCGTTCCCTTGCTATCCCCCGCTGCAATAGTGACGACTGATTTTTTATATGATTGAATGTTTTCATTCGCCGACAGCCTGGCGGACGCTGTCAAAAATTCAATGGCGGGTATGGAGTAAGTTTGAAAAATGAAAGAAAAAGTGCTGAAAAGGAAAATAACCGATATCATCCAAAATAGCCACCTTGGAAAACGGCGGACCGGCTTTTCCGCTTCTTTTTCGAGTGCAGCTTTACGAATTGCTTCCTCTTGGGCATCGTGAACCAGCTTGCTCATTTCCTCTTCGTCCAACTGCTCGAACAAATCGCTGTCAACTGTATTTTTTCTTTCCTCCATGCACTCCCACACTCCTCCGTTTCATTGTAGCATACAGGCTTTTTGGGGACTAAAAAAGAAACGAATTCATGCGAAAAGAACTCGTTTCTACCACAATTATTCGGTCTGAAATTTTTTTACAATCGCTTTATCCGTTTTGGGCGGTTTTACCCGTTTCATGAATAAAGCCAAAAACAATGCGACAGCCGCGATGAAAGTTGAGACTAAAAATGAGAATGTGATTCCATCCAATGTTGCTTGCTGTGCTAATTCCTTCATTACCTCAGGGCTATTTAATGATTTTCCGGATGCTGCAGCGGCTGCCGCAAGCTCAGTACCCTTTGTTTCCATTCTACTGTTCATCACTGTAACAAGAACTGCCGTTCCAATTGCTCCTGAAATTTGCTGCAATGTATTGTTCATCGCGGTACCATGGGGGTTGGCTGACATCGGCAGCTGATTCAATCCATTCGTCATCACCGGCATCATGACAAGAGACATCCCAAGCATGCGAATCGTATAGAGAAGCATAATATGGTAAAATCCCGTGTCCACAGTAAGTTTATGGAATAAATAAGTTGTAATCACTGTAATGGCAAGACCTATCGATGCTATCATCCGTGCTCCGTATTTATCAAAAAGCCTTCCTGTAATCGGAGACATGATTGCCATTAAAATCGCCCCTGGAAGCATTAATAACCCGGCATGGAATGGCGAAATCCCCCTCACTGTCTGAACATAAATCGGAGTTAAAATCATCCCTGAAAACATGGATGCAGAAACAACAACCATGATAACCGAAGATAAAGCAAACATAGGATATTTATAGATCCTGAATTCTAGCATCGGATCTTCCATACGAAGCTGACGAAAGATAAAAGCTATAATCGCAGCCGCTCCGACGATAATGGTTCCATACACTTCCAAAGCACCCCATCCTTTATCACCGGCCGTACTGAATCCATACAGAAGACTGCCGAAACCAATGCTTGAGAAAATGAGTGACAAAATATCCACTTTAATATCGCGGTTTGGGGTTATATTTTTTAATTTTAAGAAACCAATCATTAGAGCCAGTGCAGCAAAAGGAAGGATAATTTCAAAAAGTGTCCGCCAACTGTAATGTTCCACTACCCAGCCTGATAGTGTCGGCCCAATCGCAGGAGCAGCCATGATCACAAGACCGAACATTCCCATTGCTGTCCCACGCCTTTCCACTGGGAAAGCGGCAAGCATGACATTCATAAGAAGCGGCATCATCATGGCGGAACCTGAAGCCTGAATCATCCTTCCCGCTATCAGTACGCCAAAAAAAGGTGCAAAAGCGGCAAGTGCCGTTCCCAATGTAAACAGAGACATAGCTGTCAAAAACAATTTGCGGTTCGTAAATTTTTGAATAAAAAATGCACTTGCCGGAATGAGAATTCCATTAACGAGCATATATCCATTGGTAAGCCACTGCACGACGGCCGGTTTTACGTTGAATTCCTCCATAATGGTCGGAAGCGCCACATTTAACAATGTATTATTCAAAAAAGCCACAAACGCGCCGAAAAAAAGTATGGCAATCATGCCATATGGGGGTCTTTTATGTAATTCTTGTATATCCATTCCATTTCCCATCCTTTATCATGCAGCCTTGTTCATTTACCTTTCACATTTTATACTCTATGTTCAATTTTTTCAACAAAAAAATTCCTATCGAGAAAATCATTGATAATTAAAGGGATAATGGCTACTATAAAATTATACTAACAGTCTATAGGTGATAAAATGAATGCTCGTAAGCATCGAGTCTTATTAACAGCACAGCGGCTTTTTATAGAAAAAGGCTTTGCTGCTACTTCTGTCCAAGATATATTGGACGAAGCACACATATCAAAAGGAACGTTTTATAACTACTTCTCTTCTAAAAACGAATGTCTGATGGCTATACTCATTCATGCATATGAAGTTGCAACCGCCCGAAGACACGAACTGATGATTGGAAAAAACCGTTCAGATAAAGATGTCTTTATCAAACAGATTGCCATCAGGTTGGAGGTAAATCGGGAGTACCAATTAGTGCCCCTTTTCGAAATCATTTTCCATTCCAAGGACCCTGAATTAAGAGACTTTATCCAAAAGCACCACTTAACTGAGCTTTCTTGGCTTTCACACAGATTGGTTGACATCTATGGCGAGGAATCAGCACCTTATTCCTTAGATTGCGCCATTATGATCGTTGGAATGTTAAAACATTTCATTAACATGTGGGTGACCGGCTTAAAAGAAGAGCTGGATACACATAAGCTCATTCGCTTCATCATGCGCAGGACGGATGTCGTTATGGAAAATATGATTCAGGTCGATGATCAACTGCTGGGAGATCGTTTATTTTTACCACGCAGGGAAGATTTGACTGAAGATACGCTTACTAAGGAGCGAATACTTGAAAGACTTTCAAATTTCGCCAACTCGCTTGACGATGATCATAAAAGGAAACAATATATCGAATTTCTTATGGAGGAAATAAAATCAGGGCACCCGAGAGAGTTTCTGCTTGAAACCGTCCTCCGCGCCTTCGGAGAAACGTTTACAGGCACCCATATGGAATTAGAAGCCAAGGAAATGGTGTACGTTATATACAATTACTTAAAGAAAAGCGCAAGCTCTTTGCCCATGGACAATATAGGGGGAAAAACGAGATGAAGGAAACACGTTCAACCAAAGGAGAATTGATACTTGGTTTTTGGTGGGAAAGCTTCTCATTTTGATGGCTTCAAGTGAAACTTCTTCTTACAAGCATCATGCAGCTATGAAAGTCTAGGCCACAGAGTACGAAGCAAAATCTCCCAATCAGTAGGCACTAAAAACAAAGCGGGATTCCATTTCAGACAAGTTTTTATGAAAACCATTTTTCCTTGCTTAACTTTTGATAAAAGCCCGGTACTGATAAAAGTTCTGTTGGCTGGAGTGAAGACGGTACTGAACAGGACTCATGCCAGCCAATTTCTGTATGAAGCACTTAGTATTGTGATAATGGATGTATGTTTAATTCCGTTAAGGATGCTTTTCCATCATACTCTCCTGTTTCAATAGGCCGAAGAAGTTTTCCATCAGCGAATTGTCTAGGCAGTTCCCTTTGCGGGGACATGCTTTAAAACACTTTTAAAAGACTCACATATTGAGCCATAATAAAGCACCCCAAAAATGACTTTTTTGACCCTAACTTTTCGGATTCTAGATCTCAGAGTCTGTTCTCTTTTTTTCACTTCTACTATAAAAAATAGTAGCATAAAGCCATGGCCTTGGTTTTGTACTACTAATATTAGTATGTTTCAATTGATTGGCTTCTTGATTTGCTTTAAATGAACATGTTTCGATCCTCCTTGCGTTGGCAGTCCTCTCTTCTTATTCAACCATTACATCGTTTTTGGACGGGAAGTGATGTGTTTTGAAACAATTTTTGGATTGTTCGTCTGTAAAAGAATCGATGAAGAATTCGTTCATTCCATCCAACCCGATCGATTCTGATACGTTAACCCCCCCTTATTTTTTCCTCTAGATTTCTGTGTCTGACAGCCTGTGTAAAAATGCCAGGCACAAAATAACACCCCTTTCCAAACCTGCGACAAACACCATTCCTGTCATCAAAATCGTATCATTTGGTAAGTTGTTGAAGGATGAAATGTATGAGTAATTCCTTTGATAACCTTACACTTAGAAATACGCAAATCCGGTTTTCAATCGCAATGTCTTTCGTGATGGAGAAAGTAGCATTGGCATTTTCCATCATGATTGTGACAGGCATTTGTGAAAAACTTGGTATTTAAGTCCCCTGTATATTTCGTCTGTTTTTACAAACGATATTTTCTACAGATTGCAAAAGCAAAGGGTGAAATAACTCCATGAAACGTTTTTTGCTGTTGTCGTGCCTGTTCTTGTTATGCGTCAGTTTCGGTCCACTTAACAAGCCAGTACAATCAAACGTTCTCCAGGAAAAAGCGCAGCCTGTGTCTGCTGCTGATCAGCCTGTTGTTTGGCCAAGTTCTAAAAATTTTAAAAATAAATTCCAAAATACATTCCTAATGAGAGGACCGGGAACAAAACGTGAAGTCGCTTTAACTTTCGATGATGCACCCGATGATATTTTCACACCTAAAATATTGGATATTTTGAAAGAAAAAGAAGCCAAAGCGACCTTTTTCCTTGTCGGGTTTCGAATTGAAAAGTATCCGGAAATGGTGAAGCGAATTGTGCAGGAAGGGCATGCTATTGGCAATCATTCGTACAACCACCCGGACTTTTTGAAACTCACTGATGCGGACTTCCGGAATCAAATCATTAGAACAGATCAACTGATCATTCCGTTTACGGGATTTGCACCAACTCTTATTAGGCCGCCCTACGGAAACATAAGTGAAAGACAAATTGAATGGCTGGCAGCAAAAAACAAGATCATTGTGAACTGGGATGTAGACTCTCTCGATTGGAAAGGAATAAATGCAGAACAAGTCGCAGGCAATATTCTCCCAAATGTCAATCCCGGATCGATTGTATTACAGCACTCTGGCACGGGAGACGGCGGGGATTTGTCTGGTACAGTCCACGCACTGCCAAACATTATTGATGAACTGAGGAAAAAGGGATATAAACTCGTTACGGTTCAGGAAATGCTCGACATGAATCAGTGAAAAAGATATCTCCTCGGAAACGGCATAACATGCTCCCTTTTAAGTAGACAGGTAAAAAAACTGAATACTTAAAGGGGCCATTTTTATGTATAAACTACATATTCACTAAGCGAATTATAACGAAAGTGTAATGTGTCATCTGATTCGACTTCGGAATAGGTGTACAAACATGAAAATCCAAAATGTCGAAAAAGCATTCTAAAAAATGAAAGCTGGCTGTCATAGATGATATAAATCCGGCCATTACTCCCTAACAGAGTTGTAAAAAAGTATGATGTTAAAATTTTTCCTCTTTATGCAGCTCTTAGACCGCAAATATGGAGATGAAACTGGCCTTAGCCTAATCGAATACAGGGCTAAAACCGCTGAAACACTTCCTACTTGACAGAGTGCAGAACTACTCCGGGTATTTTTTCATTTGCTTCGTTAAATTCCCAAACTATCTTCAAGTTTTACAACAGTCGTGATAAAATAATAGGCAATATTGATAAGCTTTTCTTCATCAAATGCATCGTTCCTTTTACACTTAAAATAAAAGAAAAGGACATTGGGGAAAAATGATGACTACAATAAAAAAGTTGATTGAGGATACTCTCTTTGCTGTCGGTATGGATGTGGAAATCAAGCATGAGCAATGTGGAATCAACATGAGCTATAATTTCATTCTCCATTACATCGGATTTGACGCAAAACGAATTCAAACTGCCATGAAAGCGATCAAGCCCGGCGTCACACTCGAACAATATGTAAAGGCATTTACTTTGCATGAACTGGGGCATGCGCTGGATCGAGACGCTTTGTTTGGATCGTTAACGAGAACAATGGAGGTTTACGACATTAAATGCGGTTATTCAAAAGAAGAAAGATATTCAAACCCTGAATTGCTGGCTCTGTTACTTGAAGAACATGCGATGAACTTGGAATTTGAGGAAACAGCATGGAACAACGCCGAAAAACTCAATAGAATGTATGGAATCGTCGAATGGAATGTTTTTGAACAGATCAAACGACATGGGCTCATGACTTATCAGCAAGCTTACCAAAAAGATTTAAAGATATACGAAAAACTTTTGTCTGCCCAGTCTGAAATCGCCTAACTACAGGTTGCTCCCATTTTGCCACTTATAGCAATGGGAGCAGCTTTCTTTTATGATCTCCCTTTCCTCACTCCCTTTTTAGCGTTGGTGAGCTAACAATGACTTGCCAATTCACTACACCTTCTAAGCCTCACTAGAGAATTTCAAGTATTAGACATAAATAACCTTTATAATGCTATAATTATAAAATTTCAATCTTTTTTTAAAGTGTTGAGGGGGAGTCTATTTCCTGAAAAATAAGAGTTATTGGTTGTTACTCATCCTCCTTGTATTTATCATGATGGGCGCAGCGTGCGGTGGAGAATCAAGTTCTGGGCAGACTTCTTTCAAGGAAGAAAAGGACAAGCCGGGGAAAAGTGCCAATAGCGAGACTTTCAATTTTAAGGCAGGGCACTCCTTAACGGAAGATCATCCTTATCATATCGGTTTGACCCAAATTGCAGAAAATGTAAAGGAACGCACGGACGGAAAGATCAATATTCAAGTATTCCCGCTAAGCCAGCTAGGGGCTGAACGAGAGCTGACGGAAGCACTTACTTTGGGAACGGCTGATATGTCTATTTCCTCAACAGCTCCGATTGCAAACTTCTACCCGGAAATTGGCAATTTACCGTTTTTATTTGAATCAAGGGAACATGCTTACAAAGTGCTTGACGGTGAAATTGGCCATAATCTGCTAGGCGGATTAGAGGATGTGGGAATTGTAGGATTGGCCTGGGGTGAAAATGGCTTCCGCCATATGACGAATGCGAAAAAACCGATTGAAAAACCCGAAGATCTAAATGGGCTGAAAATCCGTACACAGGAAAGTCCTATTCACCTGGATGCCTTTACAGCCCTTGGAGCAAAGCCGGCGCCGATGGCGTGGACAGAAGCGCTTACAGTACAGCCTTGCAGCATGGAGTCGTGGATGCGCAGGAGAATCCCATCGTTGTAGCAGATACGTACAAACTTTATGAAGCAAAGCAAAAATATATGACATTGACAGGCCATGTATACTCGCCTGCTGTCATTTTGTTCAGTAAATCCGTTTGGGACACACTTCCTGTCGAATTTCAAGATATTTTACAGGAAGAAAGCAAAAAAGCCGGGGATTATATTCGCGAGCTCATGAAAAGTCAGACGAAGAATCACTAAAAGTTGTCAAGGAAAACGGCATAGAAGTATTGGAAGATGCTTGCGTCCTGTAAAGCTTTTAAAAGGCGTTCCTTCCCCTCTTGCCAGCAAAAATAATATTGATTTCACCATTATCCGGGAAAATGCCGAAGGAGAGTATTCCAACAGTGGCGGAATCCTTTATCCGGGATTGGAAGAAGAAATCGCTGTTCAAAACACCATTTTTACAAGAGTTGGCATTACCAAGACAGCCAAATTTGCCTTTGAGTATGCAAAAAAACACGGAAAAACAAAGGTGACGAGCGTCACAAAATCAAATGCGCTTGTCCACTCCATGAAAATGTGGGATCGGGTTGTTGCACAAGTGAGCAGTGGCTATCCAGATGTTTCGTTTGAAAGCTATTATATCGATGCGTTGGCTGCATACCTTGTGTCCAGGCCGCAAGACTTTGAAGTCGTTGTCGCTTCCAATCTATTTGGCGATATATTTCCCTGCGCAATCCTTTACGAAGAAAAACCAAAAGCCGAAAGAAGACAACTTCTTCCTGCTTTTGGTTACAAATTTTATTTCTCAAAAGCTTTCCGATCGATTTCTCCTTCAGTACCCGCTACAACAACAGCTGCCGAAGCATCTCCCACTATATTGACCGTTGTACGGAACATATCGAGGATCCGATCAATTCCAGCTATTACAGCAATGCCTTCCAGCGGCAAGCCGATAGCGCCCAATACCATTGCAAGCATGATCATGCCTGCCCCGGGAACGCCGGCTGTTCCAATGGAAGCCAATACAGTTGTGATGACCACCGTAACAATCTGCATAAAGGATAATTCCAGATTATAAAACTGCGCGATAAAGAGAACGGCGACCCCTTGGTAAATGGCGGTGCCATCCATGTTAATCGTAGCCCCCAATGGAAGGACAAAACTGCTTATTTTATTTGATACCCCCAAGTTTTCTTGCGTATTTTTGATCGTGACCGGCAGTGTCCCGGCACTGCTTGCAGTACTAAAGGCGACAACCGCTGCGGGTGTAATGCCTTTAAAGAAAGTCAAAGGACTCATCTTTGCAAAAATTTTTACAGAAACAGAATATACCGCAATGGCATGCAGTAGGCAGGCAATCCCGACTGCAATAATAATTTTAAGCAACGGCAATAATACTTGGGTCCCATACTGTCCGATAATGGGTGCAACTAGCCCCAATATCCCGATCGGCGCAAAGCGCATCACAATGCCGGTAATCCGAAACATGACTTCAGCAAACCCATCAAAAAATCGGTAAACGGGCCCCGCCTTTTCCCCAACAAGCGTGATCGCCAAGCCAACGAAAATGGCAAAGAAAATAATTTGCAAAATATTACCTTCCGTTAAAGCCAAAAACGGATTTTCTGGAACAATGTTCAGAAAGGTTTGGATGACTCCCTCTGTTTCATTGACTTCTACTTCTTTTTCCTGAACCTCAATAGACAACCCTTTTCCGGGAGAAACAATAAATGCTGTACCAAGGCCGATCACAATAGCGACAGCCGTTGTAATTAAATAATAGCCGATTGTTTTTGTTCCCACCCGGCCCAATGATTTAGGGTCACCAATACTCGCAACTCCAATGACGAGTGTAGCCAATACCAACGGTGCAATAATAAATTTAATCAGCCGTAAAAATAAATCTCCCAAAGGTTTTATCACTTCAATTGATTGTCCAAATATGAGACCAAGAATAATAGCGGTTACAAAAGCAATTAAAATTTGTGTTAGAAGATTCATTTTAAATAATCTCATATTTCTCCCCTATTCCCTATGTAAGCTCTACATAAATTGTTATGGACAAAACGTTCTTGCGGCAAAGAGGCATCTCTGCCGCAATAGGCAAGTAGAAAGTTGTATTGCATTGTCATTCATTGTTGCCACTTTTCAATCAAATAGTTGGAATCACTCATTAGCCGGTTATAAACCGCATCTGATATGAATCTATTTTCTTTCTGTTGATCAAGCAGTAGCTTAAAGCTCTTCATGTGTTTCACAACCTTGTTCGCCTGCTCCTTTTCCTCATAATGGTTTACAGCGATCAAATGCGTTTTTAAGGAGCGTGCCGCCTCATCGCCCGTAATCTCACCTTCTTTAGCATAGCGCTCAACAAGTGCCAACATGTCAGATACATGTGACGTCCAATATTTTGGCAGTTTTAGAAAATCATCGCCATTCAAGCGATCAATTGAATGATCGGCCATACGGGCAGCAATGCCCCACAGCCCATTCTCAACACGGTCTATTAATTCTTGATCATAACCAAATCTCGGTTGTTGGCCGGGCATCTCGAACAACACAGTAGAGGTCCCATTAAGGGCAAAGGAAGATCTGGCCTGACCGGGTAAATCCCGCTCTTCTGGATGGATATAGCGGGCAACACCAGGTTCCTCCTTATCCGAAAATTCTTTTACACCTAAAGCAGCAGCCAGCGCATACTTTCGAGATCTGTCTTGATTTAATTTAGGCCAATCAGCATACTTTGGATTGTCTTCCGGACCCAGCGGCGGATAGTCGATCGCAATCGTAACATCTTCACCTGTTTCAATCATCTGTGGAGTCCCCATATGATGAATGTATACAAAAGCTTCCACCTCGCCAAACTCGGCTTTCAAATCAAGATACACATCCCTGAGAATGCGGGACTCATTCGTCAAGAAAAAGCCAAAATCAGCACCAGTCCCTGGCAGATCTTCCGGCACAGGTTCGTAGCTTACATTCGGATGAAAGTCCCGATTGATATCAAAGCCACCGTTTCTCTCATGATAGTACCAGGGAGGCATAGCGCCAACGAGCTGAGGAAACGCTTCCATTGCGTCCTTCCAAGGGAAGATATTCTGCCGTTGGGTTACCTCTGCGCCGTCCACATTAAGCCGCGGGATCGCAACGATTGTAACTCCCTCACGAACTGATTGTGCCAAGGAATTATCGCTTGTTCCAAGCGTCCTGAACATCTGGATCAATGCTTCTGGGCCGCTCTTCTCGTTGCCATGTATGTTCCCATTGATCAACAGCACTTTATCTCCTGTTCCCACACGTGCTCCATAGATTTCTCGCCCTTGGTATGAGTACCCGACGACATCGACTTGAACCTTGCCAGCACTGTCCTTTTCGATTTGATATAAGTTTTCCCTCAGTTTCTCATGGCTCATCCATCGATCATCCACACTGACGCTATTCACTTTGTCCTGGCTTGCCAATCCAGTAATTGGCCCCATTATCACCAGAAGCGATACAATGACAACAATAGAAGCCAGCTTTTTCCCAATGGTCTTCATGAGAACCTCCTCCTCGTTTCATATAAAAATCCACGAAATGGGATTGTTTACCTCCCTGCTAATCTGCATCCCTTTTCAAGATTTTTCCAAGCACTTTACAAACCGTAATGAGTATTATAAAATTCAAACTACATAAAATTACAGAAAACTACAAAAAAAATAAAGAGGGATTGTGTTAAAAAAGGGGGCGAAACCAATTTTAAACTTCCCTTTACGAAATAAAGAGATTTTTATACTCATGATGATGGTCGTACCCCTGGCAGGTGAAATAAGTTTTTACCCCTTTAATGAATCTTTTCGTGTTAGTTTTGGCACACCAACGTTCTTCTTTTTTTTATTGCTGTTACGTAAAATACCTGCTTTAGTATCAGGCTTCATCATCGGCATTCTTGTTGTTGCATTTCGAATGACATTGGGTCTGCTTTTATTCGGCGGCGATATTTCCTATTTGTTTCAAGCTCATTATCCTACTTTTTTTTACTATTTTACTTTCGGGTGTTTTTTTCAATTGTTAAAAGTGAACCGCAATCATCTTTCTTTACTCTTGGGCTTTCTTGGAATCATCCTTGAAATTTTGGCAAGTATTGCTGAATTAGCCTTCCAATATATTGCTTTCAGTTCAACATTTACCTTTGCGGACATGTGGAAGGTGAGCATTATCGCCATTTTTCGCAGCTACTTTACGGTCGGATTTTTTAATTTGATGAGACTTTACCAATCCCGGTTAAGGGAAGAGGAAATGAGAAAACAAAACGAACAACTGATCACACTCATAGCGACCTTATATGAAGAATCTATCCATCTCAGTAAAACCTTAATCAACAGCGAAAATATCACAAAGGAATCCTACCGTTTATACCAATCTTTGAAAAATCTCAAAAACAATAATAACCAACCCCAAATTGATCTATTATGTGAAAAAGCATTGAAGATTGCCGGTGAAACCCACGAAATAAAAAAAGATAACCAAAGAATATACATAGGTCTTTCAAAACTGATATCGAATAAAAGTTTTTCGGAATATATGGACATAAATGAATTAGTCAATATTGCCGTAAAAACGAATAAAAAATATGCTCATTCACTGGGGAAAAACATTGAGTTTTTGCTAGATATTCAAGGTCTACACCCCCATTATCACGTATACAAAATGTTATCCATTGTGAATAACTTGATTGTGAATTCCATCGAAATCATTTCGGAAGCAGGAACGATCACGATATGTGTAAACAAGCTGCCCGATTGTGTAGAAATCAAAATCGGGGATAATGGTCCAGGCATTTCTCCAAAGCGAAGGCATATCATCTTTAAGCCGGGATTTACGTCTAAGTATGACAAAAGCGGCACCCCTTCTACGGGTATAGGTCTCACCTATGTCCAAGAAATGGTTGAAAGACTCGAAGGAAAAATGATGCTGGAAAGCAAACCGGAAATCAATGGCTCTATTTTTACATTATGGCTGCCAATCCAACATTTGGTTCAGAAAGGATGATTGTATGCTCTTTTATATTGTGGATGATGACGAGGCAACCCGTTCCATGTTGACTGAAATGATAGAAGATGAAGAGCTTGGCAAAATAGTCGGCGAAGCAGAAAATGGGGCACTATTAGATGAAGATTTCGCATCTTTGAAAAGGGCAAACATACTGTTAATTGATTTATTAATGCCTGTAAGAGATGGCATTGAAACAATCCGTCATATTAAACCTTCATTTTCAGGAAAAATTATTATGATTTCCCAAGTGGAATCAAAAGAATTGGTGGGGTGCGCCTATTCACATGGCGTTGAGTACTATATAACCAAGCCGATCAACAGGTTTGAAGTCATATCGGTAATAAAAAGGGTCATCGAGCGGATTTATTTGGAACAAACGATACAAAATATACATAAATCAGTCAGCAATGTGTTTGAACCGCAAACGTCTGAATATCAAAAGGACAAATCCTTGGAGCATCAATTCATGCTTTCGGGCCAATATCTTTTATCAAAATTGGGCATAGTCGGTGAAAATGGTTATCAAGATTTGCTGGATATTTTAAACTATTTATTTACCGATAGCGCCAAGAAAAAAGCGGAATATGACTTCCCCCATCTGAAAGATATATTCTTGGCAGTTTGCCGAAAAAACAAGGAGTCTCCTCCGGACCCCTTAGACTTAAAACGAGAAATAAAAGCGGCTGAGCAACGTGTCCGAAGGGCCATTTACCAATCATTAAATCACTTGTCAGCTCTCGGATTAACCGATTTTGCCAATCCAATATTCGAACATTATGCTCCCAAATTTTTTGATTTTACAATGGTTCGGAAAAGGATGGCAGAAATAAAAAGTGGACAAGCCAACCCCTCTTCCAATATTCGGGTAAATACGAAAAAATTTATTCAGGTTCTTTATTTTGAAACACAATATGTCACTTTTGAGAAATCACGGTAACCAATGATTGTTGATTTCTTTTTAGTCCAGGCTTCAATTGCTGCACGATGAGCAACTGAAGCCTTCACTTTTGATCGGAATGAATCCAAAGATGTCAACTTATGAATATGGAGGGGCTCCTTTTTTAAAATGGGCCGGAAAATGAACTGTCATGTACAGCGCGGCAATTGCCAACAAGAACCCGGCGCCAATAAACACCATTTTCACACTCACATACTCGGCAATCGCTCCAAACATAAGCACAAACAATCCGAAGATTAAGGATATCAATGCATGTTGAGCGCTATATATTTTCGGCAGATCCTCCAAAGACGCTTCTGTTTGTATATAAGTATTGATGATGATCCTCTTTACTTGCTCCAAGAAACCACTGAATGCGACGAGAATAAGCGCAATCCATGTAATGGAATTTAGCCCAAACCATATTGTCATAATAGATATTCCAATAGATACGCTTATGACTATTTTTCTCATATGCCGTTCCATACAGAATGCAAATTTCAAACAACACAGCCCTCCAGCCATGAGCCCTGTAAAAAAAGCGGCATTGATATATCCCCAAAACGCTTCTGTTACATGTAACACTTCAGATACGAACACATAGAGAATGGCAGCAACCCATACGACACTTGCCGCCGTTTCCAGTACAATAACAATGTGAATACTTCTCATGAATCGATTGTTCCATATTAACAACCAGCCTTCTTTTATTTCGTCCCTTTTTCCGCATTTTTTTCGCTTGGCTTTCAACGATGTTTCATCTACAATTCCTTTCATCATGATGGAAGAAATAACAAACAGGACAAAGGTCAGCCAAATGATATGTTCCCCATGGAAAATGACAGTAAGAAGCCCCCCAAACGCCCACCCTCCAAGTTGAGTCGTTTCGTATATGACCGCAACAAAACTGTTAGCCTTCACCAATTCTTCCCGTTTGACCAATCTTGGGACCAAAGCATTCATTGCCGGTGCTGCCCAGCCATCCAGAAAAGCAATGATCCATATGCAAATAAAAATAGGCCAAACAATTGAGGGTGGCTGAAAACTGATCCACAAGATTAATATGAACAACACAACCGTTTTATAACATTGGGAGCCTGCCAAAAGGCTCGTTAAACGATACCTGTTTAATAATATGGGGAATAACAGTCCTCCTGCAAATCGGCCGAACGTGTTAAGGAAGGGCAGCATAGCCAAATAAAACGCGGACTCCTTTGCAGCATATAAAATGGAAA
Organism: Siminovitchia thermophila; assembly: GCF_016909185.1. Lineage (GTDB taxonomy): Bacteria > Bacillota > Bacilli > Bacillales > Bacillaceae_C > Siminovitchia > Siminovitchia thermophila. The sequence continues at coordinate 185,883 of NZ_JAFBFH010000001.1, forward strand.
TCAACCCGACAATATACAATACATCGCCCAAATTGGCGAATAACTGGCCCAGCCATAACAATCTAAAATGTTTACTTTTCATCTTACCGCCCCTTTATCGTTTTTTCATTGATAAAAAAGGCAGTTATTTACACTGGAAACGTTCGCCTCCCTTCTATCACATTAACCATGGCAGACGCTAACGGCGTTAACAGATCATATAAAGTGCAGGCAGTAAGATGAAAATATTCAATATTCCATTGGCTCCTTAAAAAAGATTTAGTAATCGAGCCTGCTACAAAGCCGATGGGCAGCAGTCCTTCTTCTCTATACCTTTATTATATTGTAGCAGGATACGCTTGAATTCAGCCAGATGTGTTCATCTTCTCATGATAAAAAATCCCCGGCATTTTATGAAACATGCCAACATTCGATATAATAATCTTTATTCACTTTATGGTTTCTAAAGACTTCAATAACTGAAAGTTGAGGAGAAAAAAATGTATTTATTTGCAGATGATTCTTGGAATGATGTCATTTCAAAATTTCTTTCCAATAGCACTGAAGAAATTGAAATTAAAAATAAGAGCGGAGATACAGTTGGCATTTTAACGACACAGGAATTAATAAAAACAATATTGCACGGAGAAGATCAAGTAAAATTAAAGGATAAAATGTCTTCCCTCCATAAGGAAGATCCGTTTCCCATCCTCCATAACGATGATTTTATCAAAATGATTGATAGCCCTATTTTTACTAAAATCATTGATTCGTTGTACGATGGCGTGTACATCACTGATGGCAATGGCATTACAGTAAAAGTCAATCAAGCTTACGAACGGATTACCGGGCTGCGCAGAGCAGAACTGATCGGCCATCATATGAACGATATTGTAACTTCAGGCTTCATCAATAAATCAGTTTCATTAAGGGTTATTTCGGAAAAACGTCCGATCACGATTATGCAGACGATCAAACAAGAGAGAAAAATAATCGTTTCAGGGATGCCTGTTTTTAATGAACACGGAGAGATCCTATTTGTTGTCACAAATGTCCGGGATATCACGGAGCTTCTCCATTTAAAACTGGAATTGGAAGAGCTGCAAAAAATGAAAGAACTAAAAGATGTATCAAAAGAACTTTCAGGTATCAATACCGATTCTCTTATCATTAGTGAAGAATCAAAAGAGATGTTTTTTATGGCTGAAAAAGTCGCCAAAACGGATGCGACAGTTCTCCTTCAAGGAGAAACAGGTGTCGGAAAGAGTGTTGTGGCCAAATTTATCCATCAGAATTCCAAGCGAAAAGGCGCGCCTTTTATGGAATTAAACTGTGGCGCCTTGCCTCCCAGCTTAATCGAAGCGGAACTTTTTGGCTATGAACCCGGTGCTTTTACCGGTGCTCTTGCAAAAGGTAAAAAGGGATTATTGGAAATTGCCCATAACGGGACCCTGTTTTTGGATGAAATCGGAGATTTGCCGTTGGAAATACAGGTAAAGCTGTTAAAAGTCCTTGAGGATCAAGCATTTATTCCCGTCGGTTCAACGAATGTAAAGAAAATAAATGTTAGAATCATTTCTGCCTCCTTGAAAAACTTGCGGGAGTTGATACGTCAAGGAACATTTCGCGAAGATTTGTTTTATCGCCTGCATGTCATTCCCATCGAAGTTCCTCCTCTTAGAAAAAGAAAAAAGGAATTAATTTTGCTAATACAGCATTATATTGATTTCTTTAATCAAGCATACGGATTGAATAGAACCGTGTCATTGGAAGCATTGGAATTATTGCAGCATTACCAATGGCCGGGAAATATTCGGGAGTTAAAAAATGTAATGGAACGTATTGTCATAATGGCTGCCACCGATACGATCGAACCAAGTGATTTGCCGGCAGAAATCAGACATACGAGTAAAGAGCCGGAGTTATTGGGGGAAACGATTATTCCATTAAAGGAGGCTGTTGAGCGCGTAGAAAAGCATTATATTTTAAAAGCAATAAAAGAGTTCAAAACAACGCGAAAAGCAGCCGAAGCTCTTAACATCAGCCAGCCAACGATTGTTCAAAAAATGAAAAGATGGGACCAAATTGATTAATTCTACAATCAATCAACCGATAATAGATCAAAAAACGAATCATTTTTGTCGATAAAATGACAAGGAATTGACATTCCTCGTCATTTTTTGTTGTCATAGCTATATTCTTATATGTTGGCGCGATTATTGCATATTATTTTCCGTTGAAAGGAGAATGAGCAGCATGTCTATATCATCATTCAAAATTGCCAACAAACTGATTACCGGGGAAGGAGCGACTTCCTGCATTCCAAGTGAATTGGCAAGACTCAAGATCAATAATCCCTTAATCATTACTGATAAAATATTGATAGAAGTCGGGACTGTCAAAAAAATCACCAATTTACTGAAAGGGATACCATATGGTATTTTCGACGGAGTCTTGCCTGAGCCTGAGTTCTCACTGGCCAAAGAGTGTACCGAAACCTTTATCAACGGCGGTTATGATGGATTGATCGCTATTGGCGGAGGAAGCGCTATCGACATCGCGAAAGCGGTATCAGCTTTTTCGAAATACGAAGGAAACGTTGAAAACCTTGTCGGAACCGATCTTGTTCCCGCCAAAGGGGCGCCGATTATAGCCGTTCCTACAACTGCCGGAACTGGATCAGAAGTAACGAACATCTCCATCCTCTCAGATTCGAAAACCCAGTTGAAAAAAGGAGTTGTAAGTGATTTCATATTACCGGATACAGCGATTGTTTCACCGGAAATGACGATGTCCATGCCTCCTTCCGTTACGGCGGCCAGCGGCATTGACGCACTTGTGCACGCCATTGAAGCGTATATTTCTGTCAATCGCTCTCCGATTACAGATGCTTTGGCTTTACATGCGATGAAACTGATCTCGGTCAATTTGCCGAAAGCTTATTGCAACCCCAACCATATAAAAGCAAGGGAAAATATGGCAACAGCTAGTTTAATGGCAGGCATGGCTTTTGGAAATGCCGGAGTAGGAGCCGTTCATGCACTCGCATACCCATTGGGTGGCCGCTATCATATCCCTCACGGTGTCAGCAACGCCCTTCTCCTTCCCTATGTAATGGAATGGAACAAAGCAAGCTGTGTTGAAAGATTTAGAGATATTGCCGAGGCCTTGGGTCATGACACTCGACAGTTATCTGATATGGAGGCGGCTGATATCGCCGTGAAAGGAATGAAAAAGTTGTGCGAAATCGTTCGAATTCCCGACGGTTTGCGCTCATTCCAAATTCCTGAAGAGGACTTGGAAGAGATGGCGGAAGACGCCAGCCAAATTGATCGTTTATTAAAAAATAATCCCCGTGTCCTAACGAAACAAGACATATTTGCCATTTATAAGGAAGCGTATTAAACGAGGAGGAAGGAACGAACATGCTCTGGAAAAATCGGCAATACGGTGAAGAATCACCATTCATTCCATTAGGGCCTTTTAAACTGAGGCTGCCCTTTGTTCATTATAAGTTTGAATGGCCCGACTATGTTCAGGGGCTGCTCATGTGTGCGGTTGACTTGGCGGCAATCCCGCTTTTGATTGAACTTTTGGGAATGCCTTTTGAAGTCGCGCTGGCCGTGGTCATGCTAAATGGACTTTTCTATTTAACCCATCATTTACTGGGAGATCCAGTCATTCCCGGATGGATTACACCAGCCATCCCTTTAATTATGGCATACGTTTCAACGTTCCCGGAAGGACAGGAGCGGGTATATGCATTAATCTCTTTTCAATTAATGCTCGGGATCCTGTCGCTCTTTTTAGGAATTACAGGCTTAGCAAGCAAGGTTGTAAACCTCATACCTCCTGCCATGAAGTCAGGGATTATTCTTGGTGCAGGTTTTGCGGCAGTGATTTCTGTCTTCCAAGTCGGTGGAAGGTTTGAGTCATTTCCTTGGACGATTACCATTGCAGTAGGCATTTCTTTTTATTTACTGTTTTCAAAGCATTTTAATTCCATCAAAAATCGCAATAAATATTTACAGCTTTTAGCCAAATTAGGGATCTTTCCTATTATCGTGATAACAGTATTTATCGCCCCGATATTTAAGGAAGCGCCATGGCCCACAATTGAATGGGGTTTCAGTAAACCTGACTTTGCTGCTTTGTGGAGTGAATATACCGTCTTTGGACTCGGATTCCCTCCGCTTGAGATGTTTATAACCGCCTTGCCAACCGTTTTAGCCACTTATATTGTTCTTTTTGGAGACGTTTTGCAAAGCAAGGCATTAATTGATGAAGCAGATGAAATCCGGCAAGATGAGAAAATCGATTACAACCCCAACCGCGCCCACCTTGTGTTTGGAGGCCGGAATTCAATTATGAGTATTTTGGGACCGGATGTCACAATGTGCGGACCGCTATGGGCAGCCATGCAAGTCGTTGTGATTGAACGCTATAAAGAAGGCAAGAAAGTAATGAACTCTCTCTTTGGAGGATCGGGATCGTTTCGCTGGGGGACGAATACAGGGCTGCTATTATTGCCCATTGTGAGTCTTCTTGAACCGATTTTAGGGATTGCTCTTGCCTTAACCTTACTTATTCAAGGCTATGTCAGCGTCAGGGTTGGAGTTTTGGAGGCAAAAAGCCAACGCGACCTTGGAATAGCAGGTATTATCGGCGCCATATTGGCGACAAAAGGAGCGACGTGGGCTTTTGCCGCAGGCATCATTCTTTGTCTTTTAATTTATGGCAAACAGTTCTTTAAAGGGGAAAACGACGAAACCTTCACAAAGGATATGAAAAAAAAGGACGAACGAGCTTCCCAGGTCAGTTAAAGTTGGAAGCTGAAAACGTAGAAAGCGTGTATCGGGGCTCCGTCTGCTCCGGTACACGCTTTTTTTGACCAACATATCTTCCTCGTACAACATGACCATCAATGTAAATACCTTCTTGTGAACAGCTCGCTTACAAAGCATGAAGATATTTCATATAATCAAAGGAAATGCTTTAGAAAAATTCCTCTTGTTGATAAACTGAATATACCCTTTTATGAAAGGAAGATGCCCGCATGGAATTGTTCATAAGAAAAATATATGAGTCCGGCTACCCTGAGGATAAGCCGCCAAAAGACCGGGTAACTTTTATTTTACAGAAATTTGCCGAATGGTTCCCGTTTGAAAACACCGATGTCATGAATCACAATATCGATCCCGTCACCCCGGCGTTTTTAATAAAAAAGATGGTCACGGCCAGCCGCGGCGGTCTTTGCTATGAAATAAACCCTTTGTTGTATCTTGTCTTGAAAGAGCTTGGATTTCAGCCAACGCTCGCGGCAGCAACCGTCAAAAATAAGGATGAGTGGGTGTTGGATGGGACACATGCTCTTGTTCTTTTGGAGATCGATCATGAAAAATATATTGCTGACAGCGGATTTGGCAACCGGCTGGCACTCGCTCCCCTTCAGCTTGATGGACCTGAAGTCATCTCCCCGGCAGGCGCATTCCGATTACGTTCGGTTTCAACAGAGAAAGGCGCCGTTGTCATGGAGCATTCGGCGGACCATAAAGAATGGAGCATTTGCTATGCCTTTGATTGGGCTCCTGTTACATGGGAGAGCCTGAACCGCATGAAAAAAACGATCCACGAACATCCCCGTTCTCCATTTAATAAGGAACTGCTCATTGCGTCTGTTCTTGAAGATGGAACAATATCCATCAATGAAAAACGTCAGCATAAAAAATGGATGGATGGACGCGAAGATACCATTTATTTAGAAAATGAACAATGCTTATTAGACAAAATAAGAGCGCAATTTCATCCGTCTCTTGTAAAAGAAGTTGAGAAATACAAATTGAAATAACCGGGGAGAGAAACATTGGATTGGGTCATCATAGAAAAAATATCGTATTCATGGAAACAGAAAATGAATATTTGACGGCGGATACTGATAGGTCGGACCGGATATCGAAAGAGAAAAGATACGGCAATCATAGTTGCATTACAAACTAGCTCGTTTCGTCTTACCTTTACAAGCCAAACCCTAAATGCCGGGCTAGCTGCGCCCGGCTTCCTATCGCTATAACGGACCAAAGTCCCCTTTAACGAAACTTCCCATCCCTTTCTCCTCCAGTGTTATTCCGCCGGCTCCCCAATGGGTATCGTTAATGTCCGACACCAACACTCTAACCCGCTCGGGATAAACAGATAATGTGAAACTTCTTTCAGTAGGAATTTCCTTCCATCTCCTACTGAATGTTAGTTGAACCAATCGGGCATTTGGGTGCCGTTTCTCCCACTTGGACCTTTTGTATTCACGCAAGTTTTTGAAGTGGGAGTCTTATGGCACCTTACATGCGGGATAAAGTGAAACTTCATTCAGTAGGAGTTTCCTTCCATCTCCTACTGAATGTTAGTTGAACCAATCGGGCATTTAGGTGCCGTTTCTCCCACTTGGACCTTTTGTATTCACCCAAGATTTTGAAGTGGGAGGCTTACGGCACCTTACATGCGGGATAATGTGAAACTTCTTTCAGTAGGAATTTCCTTCCATCTCCTACTAAATGTTAGTTGAACCAATCGGGCATTTGGGTGCCGTTTCTCACACTTGGACCTTTTGTATTCACCCAAGATTTTGAAGTGGGAGTCTTACGGCACCTTACATGCGGGATAAAGTGAAACTTCTTTCAGTAGGAATTTCCTTCCATCTCCTACTGAATGTTAGTTGAACCAATCGGGCATTTAGGTGCCGTTTCTCCCACTTGGACCTTTTGTATTCACGCAAGTTTTTGAAGTGGGAGTCTTACGGCACCTTACATGCGGGATAAAGTGAAACTTCATTCAGTAGGAGTTTCCTTCCATCTCCTGCTGAATGTTAGTTGAACCAATCGGGCATTTAGGTGCCGTTTTCTCACACTTAGACCTTTTGTATCAACTCATCAAGTCTTGAAGTGGGAGTCTTACGGCACCTTACATGCGGGATAAAGTGAAACTTCATTCAGTAGGAGTTTCCTTCCATCTCCTACTGAATGTTAGTTGAACCAATCGGGCATTTAGGTGCCGTTTTCTCACACCTAGACCTTTTGTATCAACTCATCAAGTCTTGAAGTGGGAGTCTTACGGCACCTTACATGCGGGATACATTTTTTGCACATGCATTTGTAATGTCTGTAATGAGACTTTTGATTTGCCCTTGCTTCTGCCCTTTAAAATCTGAACTTGAATAATCGGCAATCGTGAAACCTCCAGACGTTGTGAGTTACTCGCAAGATAAGAGGACACTTCCCAATTCGGCAAATTGGGCGATAATGGTATCCCCGGATTCGAAGGAAATGGCCTCAGACATGGCGCCGCTCAATACAACATCGCCTTTTGTAAACCCTCTTCCACGAGCCGCCAATTGTTTTGCTGCCCAGGCAATAGCCGTGGCCGGATGGCCCAGTACGGCAGCACTTGATCCAGTTTGTTCCACCCTCCCGTTTTTGGTCATCACCATGCCGACATTTCCTAAGTCAAGATCTTTAGGACTTGCCCATTGACTGCCAATGATAAACTTTGACGATGAACAGTTATCAGCGACGACATCAACAAGTGTAAAGCGAAAATCCTTATATCTGCTGTCAATGATTTCAAGTGCGGGAGCAACATATTTGGTCGCATTCAGCACGTCTTCTTCCGTAACGTTTTCCCCTTGAAGATCCTGATCCAAAAAGAACGCGATCTCCGGCTCAGCCTTGGGATGAATCAGCTCTGATCTTTTAACCGGTTCCCATTCATAGGCAAGCATATCGGCATGCAAATAACCGTATATAGCTTCTTTAACCCCCATCATTTCCTGTTTGGCCTTGCTTGTTAATCCAAGTTTCAGACCAATTTGTTTCGTGTGATTCTTTTTGGCTCGGTGTGCCAGCAGGCCATCTTGCAGTTCGTACGCTTGTTCAATCGTCAACTCCGGATACTGATCAGTGATTTTGACAACCTCTCGTACATCCCGCTCCGCACAATATAAGTACTCGATTATCTCTTGATCACTACTCGTTTTAAGAATCATCGTGTTGCCTCCACTTTTCTTTTTTTAGACAAATCGGCAGCCACATCCAGTATCATATCCTCTTGTCCACCCACAACTTTCATCTTGCCCAATTCTATTAAAATATCACGGGGATCCACATCATACATTCTTCCCGCGCGTTCAGCATGAAGCAAGAAGCTGGAATAAACACCCGCATAACCAAGGACAAGGCTGCCTTTTTTAATTTCTTGTGAACCACGAATAAGTGGTCCGACTACGTCTTCAGCGAGATCCATCATTTTATACAAATCGATTCCGACATCGTAGCCTAGACGATTCATCACCGCCAACAATACTTCCGTTTGCGTATTTCCGGCCCCCGCCCCCAAACAGCGAACACTCCCATCAATTCTTGTAGCCCCTTCTTCCATGGCCGCCAAGGTATTTGCCACCGCCACTGACAGGTTATTATGTCCATGGAATCCTACTTCAACATCCAGGCTCTCCCGAAGCGCCTTCACTCTTTCCCGCACTTCATGCGGAAGCAAAGCGCCGGCAGAGTCGGTAACATAGACAGCCTCTGCCCCATAACTTTTCATCAACTTTGCTTGTTCCACCAGCTTTTCCGTCGATACAGAATGAGCCATCATCAGAAATCCCAACGCTTCCATGCCAAGTTCGCGGGCCTTGTGTATATGTTGAGCCGAAACATCGGCTTCCGTTGCATGGGTAGCCACCCTGACAAGCTTGGCTCCGAGCTTGCTTGCTTCTCGCAAATCATGAACAGTACCGATCCCGGGAAGCAACAATACAGCTATTTTTGCTTGTCTACATTCTTCAACGGCGGCCGCGATCAGTCGCATTTCATCTACAAGAGATTTTCCATACTGGATCGTTGAACCTCCCAAACCATCTCCATGGCTCACTTCGATATAATGCATGCCGGCATCGTCCAAAGCACGTGCAACAGCCCGCACCTGTTCTTCCGTAAATTGGTGTGCGACAGCATGGCTCCCGTCCCGCAAACTTACTTCCGTTATTTTAATATCTTTACAAGCAGGTTGTTTCATCTCATGAACTCCTTTCGTTTCCCGTCACCACTTCCAACCGTCCAATAGATACTTAGGATATTACATGCAATTTGCGGGCAATATCTTCTCCTGCACGCGCGGCAGCAGCCGTCATAATATCAAGGTTTCCTGCATAAGGAGGAAAATAGTCTCCAACCCCTTCCACTTCAATGAAAACCGTGACGATATTTCCGGAAAATAACGGTTCCTGCTTCAAACGGTACCCCGGGACATATTCCTGAACAGTGCCGACGATGGAATCAATCGCTTCACGGATGGCCTGTTCATCCATGTTCTTCACTTCGCAATAGACCGTATTCCTCATTAAAATAGGCGGTTCCGCAGGGTTTAGGATGATGAGCGCTTTTCCTTTGTCCGCTCCTCCGACTCTTTCAATTCCCCGCCTTGTCGTGATCGTAAATTCATCAATGTTGGCCCGGGTTCCCGGTCCCGCACTTTTGCTGGATATCGTGGCAACAATTTCAGCATAAGCAACATCTGCTATCTCATTCACCGCACTAACAACAGGAATGGTAGCCTGCCCGCCGCATGTAATCATATTGACATTATCAACCGCAGCATTTTCAAGCTGGCGATTGACCGCGGGGCTAAAGAAAGGACCTACAGCCGCAGGCGTTAAATCAACCACTTTCTTGCCCAATTCTTTTAATATTTTTGCGTGGCGGACATGAGCTTTTGCGGAAGTAGCATCAAAAATGATGTCCGCAATATCCGGGTTATCCACCAATCCTTGGATGCCATTGTAAAAAACGGCATACCCTTTTTCTTGTGCCATCTTCAGCCCTTCAGAATTCTTATCAATCCCGATCATGGCAGTCAATTGAACCCATTCACTGCGTTCCAGCTTAAACATTAAGTCGGTTCCGATATTACCCGATCCAATAATGGCCGCTTTTATTTTCCCCATAAAAATTCCCCTTTCAGTCGTCCAATTGGAATGTCACAGTAACGGTGCCCAGTCTGCCAAAATCCGCTTTCACCTCATCACCTGCTGACACCGTGATCGCTCCCGATAACGCTCCCGGTAAAATCAACTCATCTTTTTTGAGAGTGATACCGTATTCAAATAGCTTATTAGCCAACCAGGCAATCGCTTCGGCCGGATGCCCCAAAGCCGCCGCTCCCGCCCCGGTGGCAATCAATTCATTGTTTTGAAATAAAGCCATTCCATTCGTGCGTAAATCACTTCCGGACAATCCAGTCTTTTTATCGCCTATGACAACTTTGGATGAAGAGCCGTTATCTGCCACTGTATCAATTAATTTGATCTTCCAATCCGCAATTCGGCTATCAATGATTTCCAACGTAGGGACTACGTATTTTGTAGCCATTAGGACGTCTATATAAGTGATGTTGGGTCCTGTCAGCTCCTCTTCCAATACAAAACCGATTTCCGCTTCTACTTTTGGTGAAATCAACGTTTTTATATGAACTGTTCCGCCATTTTCAACACACATGTCATCAAATAAATGTCCATAATCAGGTTCATTGACATTCAACATTTTTTGCATGGCCGCGCTTGTCAAACCAATCTTTTTTCCAATGACCTTCTTCCCTTGCCCCCTTTTCAAGCTGACCGTCTCCAACTGTATTTGATAAGCTTCCTTTACAGTCAACGACCTATCCCGTTCAGTTAAAGGTTGAACTTCCTTTACAGATTGTTCCGCATCCAACAGCTCTTTTGCAAAATCGATCAGTTTTGGTGACACGTCTTTCGCCCTCCCGCATGTAAAACAAATGAAAGGTGAACATAGATCACCTTTCGCTTTGTTTCATTTACTTTTTCATTGTGATTGTTTTCGCCTCGGTATAAAATTCAAAGCTGTGTCTTCCGCCTTCTCTTCCAATCCCACTCGCTTTTGCTCCGCCAAATGGTGTTCTCAAATCGCGTACATACCAGCAATTAATCCATAACAGTCCGGAGTGAATGGACGCAGAAACCCGCTGTGCCCTTCGCAAGTCATTTGTCCAGACTACTCCAGCCAAACCATAAATCGAGTCATTGGCTATTTGAATCGCTTCTTCCTCCGTTTTAAACGGGATGATGACCGGAACAGGTCCAAAAATCTCTTCCTGCGCCACCCGCATTTTGTTGTTTACATCATATAAAACAGTAGGCATGTAGAAATTTCCTTCTTCCAGGCCTTCCACTCTTTTTCCTCCGTAAGCAAGTTTTGCTCCTTCGCTCATACCGATTTGAACGTAATGGTCTACGGTCTCGAGATGGCTCTTCGAAACAAGCGCGCCCATATCCGTCGACTCATCCGTCGGGTCTCCGACTTTGATTTTCTTAACAGCTTCAACAAACTTGTCCAAAAATTGATCATAAACGCTCTCTTGGACTAAAATTCTTGAGCCGGCTAAGCAAATCTCCCCCTGATTTCGGAAAGTGGCTTCTTTTGACCCTTCGACAGCTTCATCCAAGTCCGCATCTTCAAATACAATATTGGCAGATTTCCCTCCAAGTTCGAGTGAAACGGGGATCAGACTTTTTGAAGCATTCTCCATTACTGTTTTACCCGTCTCGGTTTCCCCGACAAAAGCGAGGCGCCGGACAAAAGGATGGGTGGACATTGTTGTGCCGACCGTGCTTCCGGGACCGGTGATAATATTTAAAACGCCTGGGGGCAAGCCGGCTTCATTGGCAATTTCACCAAGCATGACGGCACTTAGCGGTGTATAGGAGGCTGGTTTAATGACAATTGTGTTGCCGGCCGCGAGCGCAGCCGATGCTTTCCACGTCATCTGCATAAAGGGAAGATTCCATGGAATAATCAAGCTTGTCACACCTGCTGGTGTGTACTGTGTATACGACATATGTTTGCTCATATCGTAATGCTCATGAACCATATACTTGGCCATTTCTGCAAAAAAACGAAAATTGGCGGCGGCCCGGGGAATGTCAAAATCCCTGCTCTCTTTTATCGGCTTGCCTACATCCAACGTTTCCACATAAGCAAGCTCGTCCACATTTTTCATAATGAGATCAGACATATTGCAAAGGATTCGGGATCTCTCTTCCACGGGCATATTGCTCCAAACTCCGCTTTGAAAGGTACGTCCTGCCACTTCGATTGCGCGTTTGGCATCATGTTCCGTACCGTTTGCGACCGTGGCCAGTTTTTGATTCGTTGCCGGGTTAATAGAATCAAAGGTTTTTCTTGATTCTGATTCAACATATTCGCCATTTATAAAGAGCTTCGCATTTTTAACCATTGGTTTTTTTACTATATTCTGATACATGTTTTAGTCCTCCCCGCCCTCCACTTCAAGAATCATTTCAATTTCAATCGCAGTATTATTCGGTAATTGAGCCATACCGACGGCAGACCGCCCGTGCTTGCCCTTATCTCCAAAAACTTGTCCCAGCAAGTCGGAAGCACCGTTCATGACGGCAGGCTGATCTGTAAAATCTTCGGTACTGTTGACCATTCCGAGTACCTTTACAATTCGTTTTACCTTGCTTAATTCACCGAGCTCGGCTTTCACAACACTTAATAAATTGAGCATCGATTGTCTGGCGGCAAGATAACCTTCCTCTGTTGTAAGATCCCTCCCCAGTTTTCCATGGAATTCATCCACTCCCTGCCCGGCTGTAAATAATAAATTTCCAGTTCTGACACAGCTCACATAGCTTCCTACAGGAGATCTTAAAGCGGGCAACTTCAAGCCCAAATGTTCCAGCTTTTTTTCCGGTGTATCCGCCATTTCTGCAATACTTCCTATATCTGGTCTATCCATCATTTTTGCAACGCTTCCTTTATATTCATATTTAAAAATGACAAGGCATTCCCGCCCAACATGGCAGCTTTTTGTTCCTCTGTGAGACCGAGCGTATCGTCTATGACTTTTCCGGGCGGTATCTCCCTCAAGAGGAAGGGATAGTCAGATCCCATGACAATTTTTTCATATCCAAAACGCTCTACTAAATATGATAGATTTACAGGGTCATAGTTAAGCGAATCAAAATAAAACTTTTGCGCATAAAAGCTTGGAGGCTTTTGAATCTTCCGGATGTGGGGCCATACGTTCCACCCTTGATCCAGACGCGGCAATATATAAGGGAAAGAACCTCCCCCATGGGCAAAACAAACCTTCAAGGTCGGATATTTTTCCATGACCGCCCCATTAATCAAACTGGCGGCGGCCAAAGCGGTTTCACTCGGCATGCCTACTGTATACATAAAGTTATGGCGGGGCATTCTTTCTCTTCCAAGCGTCTCCCATGGATGCACGAATAACGGCACATTCCATTTTTCCGCCATTTCGAAAAAGCCAGAAAATGAAGGATCGTCCAAGTTTTTGCCATTCACATTCGTTCCGATTTCAATCCCTTTTAAGCCGAGTTGAAACATACACCGTTCCATTTCGCGAATGGAAACATCCACATCCTGAAGCGGGACAGTCCCAAGGCCAATAAATCTTGAAGGATACTGCTTCACCGTTTCAGCAATAAAGTCATTTTGAATATGTGCCATTTCTTCAGCGGCATTTGGCTCTGCCCAATAAGAGAACGTCACCGGAATGGGGGACAGGACTTGAAGATCGACACCTTCTTTGTCCATATCTTCTATTCTTTTTTCAGGGCTCCACACTTGATCGGTCACTTCCCGGAAAACTTTCCCGGAAACCATTATATTAGCACCGCATGAGCAGGTCTTTTCTAAAACTGGCCAACGGCCGCCACCGTATCTTTTTGTAAAGTCAGGTATGTCTTCAGGAATAATATGTGTGTGAAAGTCCACTCTCATTTCCATATCCCTGCTTCCGCCGGCATCACATATCCACATTTATCACATGTTCTAAGTTCTTCACTGCTATCAAACTGTTCAATTCCGGCTTTTAACTGAGTTTCAATATTGGTAAGCTGCATCGTCATTCGATGAAGTTCATGATCACATTGATCACAGAACCAAACCATGGATTCCAATTCGCCCGGACCGCGTTTTTTCTCAATCACCAAGCCATATGTGTCTGCCACACGATGCGGGGAATGAGGGACATTTGCCGGAAGCAGGAAAACTTCCCCTTCTTGGACAGTAACGACCTCTCTTTTTCCCTCGTCATTGATTACTTCGATATAACAGGCGCCTTTGATTTGATAAAAGAACTCTTCGGCAGGGCTGACATGAAAATCACGGCGCTTGTTCGGCCCCCCGACCATCATGTAAATGAAGTCCGACTCTTCCCAAAGCATTTTATTATTCACTGGCGGCTTTAATTGACCCTTGTTTTCTTCAATCCATCCGAGCAAACTGAACGCTTTAAAATTTCTTGATTTCAACTTTGACATCATGATTCCTCCATCATTTTGTTTATAAGATACCCACTTGTCATTTTCCCGAGACTGTAGCTTGAAAAAGCAGGACTGCTTTCCGTTTCTTCTTCCTTTATCTTTTCGCAGGTGTCGCACGTTCTAAGTTCTTCACTGCTGTCAACTTAACTTTGTTTTCTATTGGTAAGCCGCATTGTCGTTCGATGAAGCCCACACTCACATGTATCACCGAATTAAACCATGGGCCCACCGCGCTTTTTCTCAATCACCAAGCCTATGTGTTTGCCACACGATGCGGGAAATAAGGGCTATTTTTTGGAAGAAAAAAACATTTTTTTAACTAAAATCAACCTCTTGTTTTCCATGATTACCGCAACTTTGATTTTGCCAAATGATCGCTTCTCTTCGAGAGCCGATATGAAGATCACGGCGCTTGTTCGGGCTTCCGACTACCGATTCTCTTATTGTTTATAAGCGGCTTTACTTGCTCTCAATCAAACTCACTTTATCAAGCCCCATTTCATCCATTTCTTTTAACCATATCCTCACATCCATCCGAGCAGAGGCAGCACTTGTTCTTGTTTCCCTTTTACAATAAGCTCTCTAATTCTAGTTGAAGAGATTCGCTCTCCCCGCGCACAACAAATCGGATTGATTGATTGGACGTTAAAATATGATTTTAATAGCGAAACATCACCGGCTCGATTGTTTCCAAAGCGAAAATCATCTCCGACAATCATGCATTTCGGATTGATACGTGACAGCTCTTCAACAAACTCCAGCGCTGTCCGCTTTACATACTCTTCATCAAACTTTGCGAGTATCGTGTGGGTAACACCTAAACGCTCCAACAATGTAAGCTTTTGTTCAGGGCTTGTCAGAGTACGGGCTCCTTGAAAATAGACCCGGGGAGGAGGGCTGAATGTATAAACGACAGTGGGCACTCCTTCCAAGTTTCCTTTTCTCACCATCTCGCGGATCACTGATTGATGTCCGCGGTGAACGCCGTCAAAAGCGCCAATGGCAACCACCGATCTCGATAATGTAAGGCTTTCGGCTTGAAAAAGTTTCAACTGAATCCCTCACTTCCGCAATACCACTTTCCATTCATGAATGTAATTGCTTTGTTTGCTCCTGATGTTCCTCCGATAATAAGAGAGACTCTTCCAGCACCCGCTCCACCAGCGGGTAAGAAAGATTGTTTCTTTTATGGACATTGTAGAACATTCCCATTTTTCGTACCGGATCACCGGAATAATAACGCTCATACTGCACCAACCTTTGGCCGAACGCTTCCCCGCACAGATCCCATGCCAGTTTAAATAATCTGACCCGTTTTTCCGAGGAGACTCCAGAACGGCCGGCATAATATTTATTCATATCGTCACTTATTTCCGGACGCGCGAAGTCCGCGCCCGTTGGTGACATCAACAGACCTCCGGCACCGATAGTCTGTAAGACTTCAATGGCCCTCGGATACATTTTCGGCAATAGCCCCCGGATCGTTTCAAGCGGCACAATATTGGGAAGGGCTTCCCCTTGATCAGTGATTGAGTACTCCCGCTCGGCGGTACGCACTAAAGCCCGGATTGTCTCGACAGCTTGGATCAGTTCCGACAGGAGATTTTGAACATTCAAGTATCCATCAACTCCAATGGAATCCGCAAGGGAGCACGCCACATCAGTTACAAACGAAAGTTTGCATAATCCTCTGACCGCCGATTGATGTGACGGTTGGAGATTGATCCCTGTTTTCGGATAGAGTAAGTTGCCCGCTTCAACGTTTTGGTTAATAAAGACCCGCTCCCACGGTACGAATACATCGTCAAAGACAAGCAATGCGTCCATTTCTTCAAATCTGGAAGCCAACGGATGATCCCATGTCGAACGGGTTCCACTTTGTGTCTCTTCTCTGCAATAAATGCGCAGGCCCGGCGCATCGATTGGAAGAGCAAACGAAATGGCAAACTTTTCGTCTCCCGGCTTAAAGCTCGGATATGAGTAGATGATGACTTCATCAGTGATCGGCGCAAGCGTTGCTAACATTTTCGCCCCTCGTACAATCAAACCATCTTCCGTTTCTTTGCAAACTCCCAAGTGGGCATACTCCACTTCTTGCTCATGGGAAGCTTTGCTTCTATCATTTTGCGGATTAACAATCGCATGGGTAAGAAACAGGTCGTTGTCTCTTATATATCTGTAATAGTTGATGATATTGTCACCGTAACGTTCACCATACTGCCGGAAAAACCAATCGTTTGTAGCCATCGATGTGACTACAACATTTAGGAAGTCCGGTGTTCTGCCCATTAAACCGTAAGTGGCTTCTGCCCAGACTTCAAACAATCTCCTCCTTGCTTCAAGATCCTCCGCATTCCTTGGAATCAGGAAACCATTATTTACCCGCTTTCCAGTTTCTTCGCAAATATGGATGATATCGGCCTGATACTTAGGGTCGTGCTGCATATCAAATAATCTCGCCATCTCCTTAATCGGCTGTTTAAACACCGGATGATTCACCAAATCTGTCACCCGTTCACCACCAAGCCAGACCTCCGGCTGCCGCGACTTCAACCCTTGAATATATTGCTCTCCCGTTCTGATGCTCATCGTTTTTTCCCTCCATTATGAATTTGCAGCAAGAATGGAACGATCTGCTGTTTCGAAAAATTTTCCCCTGTAAAATAATAAACTCTCTTTTTGATTGTAGGAAAAATCCTCCACCTTCCCCACAAACAAAAGATGATCTCCGCCTTCATACTCCTTCCAGGGCGAACACTTAAAATGAGCTACTGTTCCTTTTAGTGCAGGCAGCGGGCCAAGCGTTTCTTCCCACTCCACCTCCAGATCCGCCTGTGGCCGTCCCGCGAATTGCAGTGCATAGGCAGCCTGATCAGCAGATAATATATTGATAACAAAGGACTTGTTTTTCAATTCTTCAAAAGCCTTTGTCTTCTTATCTATGGAAATAAGTACAAGCGGCGGGTCCAATGAAACAGAAGTGAAGGAGTTGACGGTTATCCCTCTTCTTTGGCCATCGTCATTCATCCAAGTGATCACCGTGACACCGGTTGCAAAACAGCCAAAACAATTCCGTAATTCTCTCGTATCCATAGACTCCATCCTCCAATCTTCAGATTTGTATTTACTATATTGAAAACGCTGACACCCTACAACGCATAGATTTCAGATGATGAAATCTATTAAAAATTTTCATAGAACCATTAATAAAGTAGGAAAGGGGTTTGGATATATGTTGAAAGCTGATGGATATTCGTAAAAATTGCGAGAATAGGGGCTGGGACATAAACAAGTACGAAATAAAAGAGGGACCGGAATCATTTCGAATATCAGATACAACTCCGAATACTCACTATTTTTCTGCAAAAAAAAAAACGAACCACCAAGAGGATGGTGATTCATTTCTTCCTTAAAATGACGAATTATCTTCAATTGCTGTTTTATCATTGAATGTTTTCAAATTCAGTTTCCCCAAGATTCGTGCTGTCAATGTGCCGGAAACCATGCTGTCATTTACATTGACAGCCGTACGTCCCATATCAATTAGTGCCTCGATTGATATGAGTAAACCAGCCAAAGCTACAGGGAGCCCCATAGAAGACAAAACAATCAATGCGGCAAAGGTAGCACCCCCACCAACACCGGCAACACCAAATGAACTGATACCGATAATTAACACCAATTTGATGATAAATGCTGGTGCAAGTGGATCAATCCCGACTGTAGGCGCGATCATGAATGCCAGCATGGCGGGATACATTCCGGCACAGCCGTTTTGCCCGATGGTCGCTCCAAACGAAGCCGACATGTTAGCGATTCCTGAATCAACACCAAGGGAGTTTTTCTGTGCTTGAATGTTCAGTGGAATCGTACCCGCACTCGAGCGGGATGTAAAAGCAAAACCTAGCACTGGCATGGCCTTTCTTAAGTATGTCAGCGGATTTAAACCAAAGAGCCCCACTAATAAAAGATGGAAGATCATGATGACAAATAAACCGACATAAGAGGCAATCACAAATTTACCAAGCTGAACAATACCAGCAACATCTGTTTTAGCCACCGTATTAGCCATCAAAGCTAGAATTCCAAATGGTGTCAGGCGCAAAATCAATGTTACAATTCGCATAACAACTGCATAAACCGCATTCACGATTTTTTTAAACATTTCCGCTTGTTCCGGATTTTTTCTCCGTAACCCAAGGACAGCAATCCCAACGATGATGGAGAAAATGACCACCGCAATGACCGAAGTCGCCCGCTCTCCTGTCATATCCAGAAAGATATTGGATGGAATAAAACTGAGGATTTTCTGCGGCGTTGTTAGATCCTCCACTTCTCCAAGTTTTTCTAAAAGCATATCCCCTCGATCTATTTCCGCTTGTCCCGCATCAATTTGATCTGCATTCAAATCAAATAATGCAGCAGATCCAATTCCAATCAAAGCGGCCACCATAGCCGTCGAAACTAAGAAACCAATAATCCAGGCAGACATTTTTCCAAGGTCTGCTGATTTTTCCAGGTTAATAATGGATTGAATGATAGACACCATGACAAGTGGCACGACAATCATCATCAACAGTTTGATATATCCGCTTCCGACAATACTATACCAATCTGCTGTAGTCGTTAAAACTTCCGAATCTACTCCATAGATGGCTTGTAAAATTGCGCCAAGCACAATCCCTGTACCTAAGCCCGTAAATACACGTTTTGTAAACGATACATGTTTCTTTTGCATAAGAATAAGAAGACCAATAAACGCAAGTAAAGCCACTATATTCAAGCTAATGAACCATATATCCATAATATGTTCCCCCCTTTGTTTTGGGCTTCAGTTGGTTTTTCATCATATGCGCCACCGATTTACTGTGCCACCACAAAAACCAATAATCCCTATGAAATTAGTATCCTTAATAAGTGTATAATATACATACCGCCAACGGTTCTGTCAATGTTTTGGTTTAAGGATCAACTTTATGAGTCACTGCTGTAAAAAGCTGTGGGTGATCTGTTCAAACTGAACATATAGGATCGGCGCAGTCACAAGCACCAATGTTCCTGGTCCTCATCATTAAAGAGGAACAACATCCTTTCTGTAATGAAAAACCCCAGAAGGTTCAAGGGTGTAAGTGTAAAATCCCGTATGATCCTTAATTAAATGTCTTCCTTTATATAAAGGTTTGATCCGGCATTCTCTTTTTTCGGTTATCCAGACTATTGACCGGGTCCTTTCTTTGTCAAACTCCCTGCTTTTCCCCTGGCCTTCCTCAACACCTTTATCCTCACAATCATAAACAAAACCTAATTGTAATGAAATAACCAATTTTATGATTCAACACAACCTGATGGACCTTTTAAATCTAAAAAGTACTTTGGAGTTAAACAGATAAAAGCCATGATTTACTTTTTCAACATCACCGAGTATAATTAGTTTTATAAAGTGGATTTCAATGAGATGAACAATCCGATTAATAAGAGGTGCTTTTTGTGAGTGCGGTAGTATCTAAATAGGAAAATGTAAAAGGAAATAAGGAAATTGTAACAACAGGGGATTTTAGCTCATTTCATACCCCTTGTTTTACTATGGACTTATTTCCACCTATGAAGATACCTACCCTACTTTATAAACAAGCGCGCCATTTCGTAAATAGAACGAACTTTACGGATGGTTTTATTCTCTTTTGCCTTGTAAACGTAAAAAAGCTGCGGTAGATGCCGCGGCTTTTTTTATTGAACAACTCATTGAAATCCCGCCAGTAGGTTTCTTCATTGCTGATCAATTCAATTCATCACTTTGAGGAGAATCAAAACATGAATAAAAATACTTTTGAAAAATTACAATACAACGAACTTAAAGAGATCGTAAAATCATATTGCGTGAGCGGACTAGGCAAACAACTGATCGACCAATTAACACCGAGTTCTAACCTAAAAGTAGTAAAACATCGCTTAACCGAAACATCTGAAGCACGAGCCATTCTGGATGCAGGTGGAAACATGCCTTTTATTGGTGTTTCCCAAATTGAACATATCATCACTAAATTAGATAAAGGGATTATTTTAGACCCTGGGGAACTTTTAAGTATTGCCGATTTTTTAAGGGGTTGCCGGAAAATAAAAATGTTCATGTCCAACAAAGAGTTTGTCGCGCCTACCTTGGCTTCCTATGCTCAATCCATGACAGAATTCCTGGATGTGGAAGAGGAAATCCATTTTTCCATAAAAAATAATGAAGTTGACTCGGCAGCCAGCAAAGAACTTAAACGTGTTCGTTCCCATATTCAATCCACCGAACAAAAAATAAAAGAACGATTAAATAAATTCATAAACAGCAGTGCCCATAAACATTACATTCAGGAGTTCATTATTACGATCAAAGATGACCGCTATACAATCCCTATTAAAGCCTCCTACAAAAATAAAATACAAGGAACGGTCATTGAAATATCTTCTAAAGGTTCGACAGTCTTTATAGAGCCTAGCGCGGTAGGAAAATTAAGTGCTGAATTAGCGGCTTTAAAATCCGAAGAGGCCATGTTGGAATATCAAATACTAGCGACTTTAACAGGGCTCGTAGCAGAAAATCTCCGGCCTCTTAACATTAATATCGAGCTTATATCCCAGTACGATATGATTTTTGCCAAAGCGAAATATAGCAGACATGTCGATGGAATTGAGCCAAACATTAATGAACATGGATATATTTCATTCGTTCATTGCAAGCATCCATTATTATCAGGACATGTTGTTCCGCTTCACTTTCAGATTGGAAACAGTTATCGCAGCTTGATCATAACCGGTCCTAATGCCGGGGGAAAAACAATTGTGCTGAAAACAATAGGCCTTGTTACTTTGGCAACGATGTCCGGGTTTCATATTACAGCTTCAAAAGAAACTGAAATTGCGATATTTGACCATATTTTTGTGGATATTGGTGATAATCAGAGCATAGAAAATGCACTTAGCACGTTCTCTTCTCACATGCAGAACTTATCGGAAATCCTTCGTTCCGTAAACAACAATACGCTGTTACTATTCGACGAGATTGGCAGCGGGACAGAACCAAATGAAGGGGCGGCTTTAGCCATCTCCCTGTTAGAAGAATTTTATCTGAAAGGATGTATAACCGTTGCGACAACCCACTATGGCGAAATAAAACGCTTTTCCGAACTGCATAGTGATTTCATGAACGCTGCCATGCAATTTAATCATGAAACACTTGAGCCATTATATAAGCTTCTGATCGGGCAATCGGGAGACAGTAACGCCTTATGGATCTCTAGAAAAATGAATGTACCGGAACATGTATTACAAAGAGCAGAAGATTATATGAAAAATAAAGAATACCGCTTAGAACGAGTACATGAAAGTAAAATACGAAAACCTAAGCAAGCTGCTGTAAAAGCAGAACATCGTATCCACTATCAAAAAGGAGACCGCGTAAAACTGCTGGATCACGACGATTTTGGAATTGTATATAAAGAAAAAGACCAATATCAAAACGTCACCGTTTTTTATCAAAATCAATTGATTGAAGTACATGAAAAACGGTTGGCCATAGAAGGAAAAGCCGCGGACTTATACCCGGAGGGATATGACTTAGACTCTTTATTCATTGACCATAAAACGAGAAAGCTCCAGCATGACATTGAACGCGGCTCAAAAAAAGCGCTTCGTAAAGTTGAAAAAGAAATACGAAAAAAGAACAGATTATAATGGTGAAAAAGCTCTCAGGCTGGGCCGAGAGCTTTTCACTGCTGTGATTCGAGACACTTGGCGAACCCCTCCCAGACTCACAACCATGTACAATTTTATGGCTCATAAAGGCTTGGAATCCAAAGCACTGCATCTTTCCAATAAGTGATGACCAGCAGTAAAACAATCGCTGTCAGTAAAAAAGGAATGATGGCCTTGACAAGATCTTCTATTTTAACTTTTGCCACGGAAGAAACAATAAACAGACCTGTTCCAACAGGCGGAGTCAAAAGGCCGATGGTGAGATTAATTGTCACGATAACCCCAAAATGAACCGGATCTATTTGATAAGTTGTCAAAAGCGGAGCAAATACCGGCACTAAAATAATCAATGCCGCAATTCCATCCAAAACGGTTCCTAACAACAACAATAAAATATTGACCAGTAAAAGGAATACAAGTGGATTGTCCGATAAACTCAACATTGAGTTTGCA
The DNA here is from genome assembly GCF_016909185.1 of Siminovitchia thermophila. Classification (GTDB taxonomy): domain Bacteria; phylum Bacillota; class Bacilli; order Bacillales; family Bacillaceae_C; genus Siminovitchia; species Siminovitchia thermophila. Next base: position 208,435 of record NZ_JAFBFH010000001.1, read on the forward strand.
ATAAGCTGTGGAATTTGTTCGTAGGCGATAATATATCCGAATAAATTGGCTGTCACAATAAGGAACGTGATGGTGGCAGTATTCACCACTGTGTTTAATAATATTTCCGGAAGATGTCCAACCTTTAACTCCTTATAGGCAAAGCCAATGATAACGGCGATTATACAGGCTACGGCTGCCGACTCAGTAGGTGTAAACACGCCGCTTAATATGCCATAAATAATTATAAAAGGAATCAGCAAGGCAGGAAGCACGCTCAAAAAACTTTTCAGCATCGACCTCAATGTTCCCCGCTCGCTTTTTGGAAATTGTTCCTTCACACTCATGAAACCGATTACAGCGATAAATCCAATTCCCAGTAAAATTCCCGGTATGATACCGGCCATAAATAAATCTCCTATGGAAGCACCCGTCAATGTCCCATAAATGATAAATAACATACTCGGTGGAATGACCGGAGCCACAATCGATGAAGCCAATGTTAATGCGGCGGAAAAGCTTCGGGAATATCCTTCCTTTTCCATCTCGGGAACCATGACCTTACTCATCATGGCAGCTTGCGCATTGGCAGAGCCCAAAATGGATGCGAGAAACATGTTGGCGATAATGGAGACATACGCTAATCCTCCTCGGAAATGTCCGATCAGCACCTTGGCAAAAGTGATTAATCTCGTGGTGATGCCCCCAAAATTCATTAATTCACCGGCCAACATAAAGAGGGGAATGGCCAGTAATCCAAAGTTATCCAGCCCGGAAAACATTTTCTGTGGAACCGATCCCAAGACGGCGACGGAATCAGTCAAAATGAGATAAGCCAATGAAATAATTGCTAAAACAAGCGAAATCGGGATGCCGATTATCAAGAGCAAAATAAATATGATGATCGTTGCTAATAAGTGGATGGTCATGATGCTTCACTACTTTGTGGTGTATTTTTACATAAATCGATAAAATAATCCAATAGATGGATAAACGCAAATGTCAATCCCACTGGTACAGAAAGATAAGGGAGCCACATCGGCAAGCGCATAGAACTCGACTTTTGCGGAGACAAGGTAAATACCCATTGATAGCTCAAATACAGTAAGAACGCCAACGCTATTAAAATAATGATATGTGTCATGATAAAAAGAATTTTCCTTCCTTTTTCTGAAAAACGGTCAACCAAAAAAGTGATGGAAGCCTGGGACTTATACTTAAGCCCCAAACTTCCTCCGATAAAGGTAAGCCAGGCCATCATAAAGATACTGGCTTCATTCGCCCAAAAAAGCGGGGCGTTTAAAAAGTACCTGAATATGACAGAGATAAACAGGACCACTGTCATGGCAGCAATTAACAGGATGGACGCCAGCTTTTCAAAAGCTTCAATCCAGTTGCTTAATGTCTTCATGTTAACACCTCCTATTTACGAAACGTTTCAATAAATTCTTTTATAAGAGGATCCATCTCCTTATATTTCTTATCAAATTCTTTCATGTGAGGCTTAAATAAAGCGGTATCTATCTCGTAAAGCTCCATCCCTCTATCTTCAAGTGTTTTTTTGAATTCTTCTTCCTGCGAAGCACGCTGCATTGTGGCATACTCGGATGCAACAGCCATAGATTCTTCAATTATTTTTTGATCATCTTCAGACATGTCTTCAAAACGTTTTTTATTAATGATCATCACTGCCGGCCAAACCATATGATTTGTCAACGCCCCGTAACCAGTCACTTCATTAAAGTTCGAAGTGATAGCGGCATCCAAATCCATTTCCATCCCGTCGATAACCCCTGTTTGTGCCGATTGGTAAACATCCGGCAATGAGATGGACTCCGGGTTTACCCCGAGTGAACGGTACCAATCTTCCAAGGCCGGGCTTGGTGTCACGCGCAATGTTAGCCCTTTCATTTCATCAGGTGTTTCAATTTTTTCCCTAAACATCATTGTCCGATGACCCGAAAAGAAATAATCCATTGCTTTTAGTCCTTGATCATCCAGCGTCGCCAAAATCTTTTTGGCCACATCCGAATTGCTGGCTTCAAAGGCTTCTTCATAAGAGCCAAATAAATAAGGTGCAAACCATGCGCTTTAAAGCATCCGACTTTGATGTCAAGAAAGCATTTGTAATGAAAGCTATGTCCAATGACCCTGTTTCAAGCTGCTGTACCATGTCAGAATCACTCCCAAGCTGACCACCGGGATACAGATCTACTTTCATACGACCATTGGAACGTTTTTCCAATTCTTCACCCAGCTTTTCTGCCGCTTTATTCCAAATATGGTCAGGAGGCGCAATATGTCCCAACTTTAGTTCGTAAGTCTGCTCTGCTCCGCCGCCGCTTGCCTTTGTTGATTCTTTGTCTCCGCCGCTGCCGCATGCGGCTAATAACAGAGCAGCCATCACCATTACAATAAAAATGCGACTTTTGTAAATGTTCATTTGTTCATGCCCCCTCAAGCTTGTTTGTATAGAAAAAAGGAAGTCTTTCTTTGGAACCTTTAAAATAGTTTGTTTATTTTTCTGAATATTCTCTTTATTACAAGGCGTTGAAAACTATTAAATTTCGATGTAGCCCAATTCACGCGAAATTGATTTCGCTGTATTGATAACACACTGGATAATGTGGCCCTTATGAAGCCCTTTCATATAACTAATCGGCCCCACCAAATTGACAGATGCGATCGTTTCCCCCGAATACGATTGAATCGGTGCTGCTATCGCATAAGTACGTGTGTCATTTTCATTATTGCTAATAGAGTATCCCTGCTCACGAACCATTTTCAATTCCTGTTTTAAAGTTTCGATATTCGTAATGGTATTGGGACCCTGCCTCGATAATCCCTTGGCAATCGTTTCTTTCAAGTAAGCGTCATTATAGGCGATGAGAGCTTTTCCGGCGCTTGTACAATAGGCGGGTTTTCTTCCTCCAAGATAAGTTGGTACATCATTCGCCTCCATGGAAGAAATCCGGAGGACAAAAACGACGTCTCCTCGATCAAACATGCCAATATGGGCTGTTCCCCTGAATCTGTCCGTCAATTCTTTTACCAAAGGCATTGCCTTATTATAAAAATCATGTTGAAACATGACTCTGTTATTCCATTCCAAAAGCTTCCAACCAAGGCGGTATTTTCTACTGGCATCCCTTATTAAGACACCTTCATTGCATAGTGTAGTGATTAAATGATGTGTCGTACTTCTGCTTAATCCCAGTTTTTCAGCAATTTCTGCATTGCCCAATACAGGCTCCTCCTGAGTAAAACAGCTTAAAATATCAATAGCTCTGCTAACAGAAGCAATCATACTTTCCCCTCTCCTCCTATTTATTTGTATGATTTTTCTTGGAAAACAGCGGACAATTAGCTGATGCTGAAATTTGTCATTTCACCTCCTTCTACCGGGAAAGCGTTGTCATTTTCTGAAAAACTCAAAAGATTAAACATTACTATAGTCACTAATGAACCGCTCCTCAACCACTCAATTTAAGATAGTGAAACTTTGTCATTTTTTTAGGAAAAATGTTTTATTTTCTTGGATTCTTCTTGTTTCACAGACATCACATTCAACAGCAACATCACCACAATGCCCATCATGAATGAAATAAACAGCCAGCCTGATATAAAAGAACCGCTCATATCCACAATGAATCCAAAAAAAGGAGGACCTGCCACAACACCCCAAGACCCGACAGTAATGCTAAAGCCCGTTGCAATGCCCAATTGCTCCTCTGGAACTAATTCTGTTGTCGCATTCATCCAAATGCCATTAAACCCGGAAACACCAAACCCGAATAAAAAGGCGACGGGCACCATCACAATGTAAGATGTCCCCGCCGGAAGCAGGGCGACAATCATTGAAATGGCGGCAGCCATCACGGCAATGATGAAATAACACCATCAAGCGCTTACTGTTGAAAAAGCGGTCACTGATCACACCCCAACAGATCCTTCCCACAGAACCGCCTGCTTCGGACAAAACAAGCAATGTTCCGGATAAAAAAAGACTGATGCCCAGCCTTTCATAGGAAAACAAAACAAGATATGTATTTACGATCATTTGAGTACCGCTTAAAATCAAAGCACTCAAACTGACATACACAAGCGCTTTATGTCGTAACAGCGTCCAACATGTCATTGGATTTCTTTTCACTGTCGCTGCCGTCGGATTTGTTTTTTGGCGTGGTTCATCATACATGATATAAGTAAACATACCGGTCAATAATAAAATCGAATTTCCCGCCAATATGGCCGGACGCCACCCCCAAACACTTGCCAACGGCAGCAGGAGCAGGGCTGCAAGGGCAGATCGGAGAGTGACGCCCATTTGTTTGATTCCCATAGCGATCCCCCGTCTTTCTGCCGGAAACCACTGAGAATACCCCGGTTAGTTGCAGGATGAGAGGCGCCATAGCCAAGTCCCCTGATAACAATTGCACATAACAATAGAAAAAGTGATGACGTAAAAGTCATTATCAAAAACCCTGTCCCCAGACAAACTGAGAGAAGTAGCAGTACTTTTCTAGATCCCATTTGATCGGTCAGTAGCCCTGCCGGTATCGACACAGTCGACTACCCTAAAAATAACGCGGCAGGCAGCATTCCAATCTGTGCTTTCGTCAATGAAAGATCTTCCCCGATTAAAATCCCCAAAGGAGCGATACTTCTCCCGACAAAAGCGACAAGCACCTGAATGACAAGCAACCACCCGAGCATCATCCAAAGCATGTGATTTTTATTCAATTTGTAATTGATACGCATCATCATTCCATCAGCTCTTTTCAATGAACCCTATCATTCATTTAGTAAGAACCTTATCAATTTATTGAGCAAAACCACCATGTTAAACGTTGAGTTTATCCCGCTTATTGGACAAAGGCGCAAAAGCCCATTCGCGTCAGCACACTTTTCCTTCCCTATATGATTTTAAATGGATGGCTACCTCATTTAATAGAGATGTTGTAATAATTTCCATTAAAAATCTTAACAAGAATATCCGAGTTCATAACAGGAAACAAATGAAGGTTTAGCGGAACTTTTTAACGAGCATTTCGTATGAGTGTATAAGTACACTTTTTAGAAATAATTTGGAGGTTTTATTTTTGATTGATGGTTCTATTAACCCAGAAGAGTTTGGAAGAATATTTCAATGTGAAGATTTTGAAAAAATATACCGTTGCACCTCTGAAGATTTTCAGCAACTAATATCTTTAAAGCAATTTGTTGAGCTAGCAAAAACCTTTAATGCGGGCGTTACACATTACCAATTAAAATGGAAAGCAACTTTACAAGGTTTGTATTACTATACTTGGTTAGATGACCGAAATGAAAAGGCCATTCACGTTTCTTTCGATAGGCACCATCAGATACAAAGCCTCTATATAAAGCCATTTAGAATTTTTCCAGAGAGTGATAATCGCTTTACGCAAATGACTTATAGTATGCCAATAAAAGGTGAATCGTTTGTCTTTTGGGGCGGGACAAATGAATTCATCAATTATCATTATCCATATGAAAATCAGCGTTATGCTTATGATTTAGTAAAAGTACAAAATGGTTCATCTTATAAGGATACACGAACTCGAAATGAAAACTTCTATGTTTATGATAAAGAAATCATAGCCCCGGCAGATGGAAAAGTGACAAAAGTGGTTGATGGTATGAAAGACAATATTCCTGGCGAAGTGGATATGGATGCCGAAAATCCGGCCGGAAATTATGTCATCATAAAACATGCGGAAAAAGAATATAGCCTGTTAGCTCATTTAAAAAAGAACTCAATACGAGTTAAAGTAGGTGATTTTGTAAAAGAAGGACAATACATTGGAAAATGCGGCAATTCCGGAAACTCTTCAGAACCACATTTGCATTTCCAAGTAATGGATACGTCAGATTTGGAAAGTGGAATATCAATTCGGATTAAGTTTAAAAATGGAATAGAGCCAATTCAAGGAGATACCATTTCGAATGTCCAATAGTTCGCCAAACGAAATCTTTTGAATAATGGCCCATTCAAGGAAGAGATTGCAAACCATTTGCTCTAACATCGAATAGGAGGCGGACATTAACCGCCGTCCATTCCCGCCACCAAGCATACACTTTTTGTACTTGGTGGTTTTTGTTAACGACGATGTTAATCCATTTTCTATAAAATAGCCAGCCTAACTTTTCGGTAATAATAACGTGGCCGATTGATCGCACCGTCCCCTTTTGCGAAATCGATTAAAAGTAAGCGTGACGAAGATTCGCGCCTGCCCCCCCTTTTACACTGGCAATGTAACCTCATTCATCTTTCCATCAAAACGATTAAAAGATAATCTTGACCGAAATTCGCACCTCCCCCCTTTTACAGGCAATGAAAAGACGGTCGTGACCGCTGGAGCAGCTTCCAATATGAAAACCATGCAAATACCGTTATCGATTTTTCGTCAAGTCTATCATCCACGCATATAAATCAACGATCCGCATATGGCGCGGTTTTGTGTCCGTGCCCGTTACGATCACGGGAACTATTGTATCCTGCTCATGCAACGCGCCATGCGCAGCTCCACCAAGGTGAATCGGGGTTCCTTCGCCTTGAAACTCAAACCCGGGCTTGGCATCCGCAATGATGTAAGTGCCCGAATGTGAATGAAGCGAACTATGAAGCCGCGCAAGCGCATCAGGGTATGTTTTATATTCAATCACAACACCATGAACCGTCATATCCAGCACAGAAGGATCTCCTTTGATTGTCCACGTTTGCCCGTATGAATCCCTATACGGGCCGTCGGGGCGAAAAGTAAAAATTTCTTTGTGGCCGTTTGCAGCCACATGAACACTAGACCCGTCTTTCCAGGCGAGAAACCCAATTCTTTCATCCTTTTGCAGTTTTTTTACAACTTCCTCCTGTCTGATCGCCTCATCCAAAATATATATGAACGCCATCCTTTCATTGTGCCCTAGGACAATTTGGTCATCTTTTTTAACCTGCTCTGTCACTTTGTATATGTTATAATCATCCAGCATGTCTTTTAAGCGAATAAGGGATTGATTTTTGTCATTTCCCACTTCCGCCTGACCGCTGTCTCCCATCACAATCCAAATGGCGCTATTCAGCGCTTCGTCCCACGATTCATACGTATTCAACACTTCTTGAACCTGCTTGTCTGTTTTCGCAATGGCATCAATATGTTCTTTAGGGCCATTTTTGTGGACTTCTTGGTCAAGCTCCGGAAAATAGGCAATTGTAAAAGCGGGAAGCTTATCATTTTGAATGAGATGCTTCAATTCTTGGGCGGAAAAGGCATCATTAAAACCAAACTTTTCAAACGGGCCGATATGTTGATCGTTTTTTGGGCTGAATTGCGACAGCATGCCATAGGAAAAAAGCGCAGGCGTTTTTATGTGTAATGTTTCCGGCGCCAATTTCAATTTTGCTGCGACTTCGGGAATATGCAGCGTCTTTTTTTCGTTTCCACGGTAAACGAGCGCATTGATCGACGCGCTTTGCTGCCCCGCATCCGCTAATGTTTCATGAATCGTCTTGACATCACGATTTAAATGCTTATGGTTCAACTTATAAAGATTGTCCTCCGCCACTTGCTTGACGCCAAGCTTAAACACTTCTTCTCTGGCGCTTCCATAATTGACGAGCCGTTTTTCATTTTCATCATACCAAACGAGACCCGGAACACGATGCTTATCCGAATACGTTCCCGTTAATAATGTGCTGTCAATCGTCACAGACATTGTGGGATAACTGCTGACAACATCAGGATATAGCCGGCCATGTTCCATCAGAAATTGAAGCGCCGGCGCACGGTCTTTTTTTACTGCCTGCTGCAGCGGTTCATTCATCAGGGAGTCGACGATCAGTAAAATGACAGGTTTCCCTGTTTGCGTCATTTCTGTTTGATCCAAAGATTGTCGATTAGGCTTAACAGCCGTTTTTATCAAAATGATGATCATGACAACGACAATGATAACGATCATTAGATAGACCATTCTCTTCATCCTTTTTCATTTCCTTTTCGTATCAATTATTGTGTCCATAACGGCTCATTAATGTATCCCTTGACATAAATAAATACATGGGAGACGGAATTTCTTTATTGAATGCTCTTGCGGAGGAGAGAAAATAGATCGGAAGAAGAGAAATCTTTTTGAAATGTTTATAAAACGGGTGAATAATTGGGTACGGCTCAAACCCTAATCTCTTACATCCTTTATAAAGCATCGTAATGCCGATCAGCCCTTTTATCTGCTCATGATTCTTCTGAGTCTGGATATAACGGATAACGAATGGAAGCGACTCTTTAACCGCTTGGTAAATATATAAAGCTCTTCTAATTTCGCTATGACACGACTCCATTTGCTGCAAAAGCTTGCTATTATGCAAATGAATTTTCACAAGTACGTCATTCTTCTTGATAGGAGTCCCGTCTGATAAAACGATATCCCTTCCTTTGTATTTCGTTAACCGGACACGTAATATGGATTGATTACCGCATGCTTTTTGAATATATTGCAACCGCGTACATTGAAAATAAACCGGATCGATGATATTCCATGCCGAAAGGCAATATTGTCTCATCCTAATGTCCATTGGCAATTCCCCTTACATATTTGGCGAAAGAACGGCAATTTGGAAACGCCCTTTTATCGAGATATCCCATTGTCGACAAAGCAACCCATTCATTTACGATGCCGGGACTCAGCGAGGGAAGGTCTCTGTTGGAGGCAAAAGTTCAAATCGAAACATTATCCTTGCAAATAATCGTCACCCACTTAAGCCTTAACCCATTGCTCCACAAAAAACAAACAGATTATATATTGAAGTTACAGCAAAATAAAGCCAAACCGGTCGTGATAATGGGCGATTGGAACATGAAGCCGGGATCGAAACGATGGCAAAATTTGACGAAAGAATTTCAGGATGCGTGGGAAACAGTTGGAAAAGGAACAGGCTTTACATATCCTGCACATCGGCCAAGAACGCGACTAGATTATATCTTTGCCAGTCATCATTTTGACATAATGGATGCTGGGGTTGTTAACATAATGCCAGAAGCTTCTGACCACTTGCCTGTAGTGGCCACGTTGTTTTTTTGGGGGTAAAACCACCATTAAGTACGATTAGTGGACCGGCTTCTTTGAAAAAAGATACTTAGATTGACCTTCTTTTATCGAGACATTGACCAATTAAATTCGGCAAAATACACTCGTCACAAGCCGCCACGCACCATTTAGTTCATTTGAATCGGCGGGTGCGCAAATCTTTTTATTTCCGGAACATTTTTTTGGAAATCCAAGCAAGTCATGAAAAAGTTCCAATGAAAAAAGCTAACCGGACATTTGCCGATTAGCTCCCGATTACCGTTATTGATTCGCTTTTTTCACCCATTCCGCGACGGTTACGGTGCGCTTTGCCTGATGCTTAACCGCGGCTTGGACATCGTCAACCATGTTGCCATCTTGATCCACGGTTACACTTGTGCCGTATGGATTTCCACCGGCCCCGAAAACCGATTGATCTGTATAACCAGGAGGTACAATGATCGCCCCCCAGTGCATCATCGTTGTATACAAAGATAAAAGCGTTGCTTCTTGGCCGCCATGCGGGTTTTGCGCTGAAGTCATGGCACTGACCACTTTGTTCACTGTTTTACCCGAAGACCACAGCCCTCCTTGAATATCGAGAAATTGTTTCATTTGTGAAGGCATGTTGCCAAATCGGGTAGGGACACTGAAGATTATCGCATCCGCCCATTGAATGTCGTCGCCAGTAGCAATGGGAACATCTTTTGTTGTCTCTACTGTTGATTTCCATGCTTCATTTCTTTCAATAATGGATTCCGGGGCTAACTCCTCCACTTTCAGCACTTTAACTTGAGCTCCTGCTTCTTTTCCCCCTTCTTCAGCCCATTTTGCCAATTGATAATTCGTTCCGCCCATGCTGTAAAAGATGACTGCTAATTTGACATTGGACATGTTCGTTCTCCTTTGTTGATTTATTGACTAAGTCTTATTATTTCTTTTATTCCGTTATCGATGCACCATTAAACCTCTTTCAGGAAAAAATGCCAGAAAATCCGAAGGTTATACGCCTTTTGTTCAGGCGCATATCCTACATAAAAAAACCGCTCAAGAAGAGTCTTCTCTTCCTGAAACGGTTCGTTTTAAAATGAGGATAACGTTGCTCCATCCTAACCGTCATCTTTTCTGGGCGGCGGACTTTGAGTAGCCGGCTCCTCTTTTTTCTCGCCGGAGCCGTCCGTTCCGCCAGTGTCCCCCGGGGGCGGGGTATCCTTATTTCCCGGCGGATTATTTCCTGGATTGCCTTTATCATTGTTCCCAGTATCCTGCTGATCATCGTTTTGCTGGTTATCATCTTCTCCAGGCTGCTGATTGTCTTGAGCAGGCTTTTCTCCACCAGGATTTTCTGGTTTATTCGTGTCGGGTGTTTCGTTTTCTTGTTTTTCCTCGTTCGGATTAGGCACTTTCTCTTTCTCCTGCTCCGGTTCTTTCTCTTCTTCTTGCACTTCATCCTGTTTCTTCTCTGTCTCTTCCACTTCCTGTTGCTTGTTTTCCTCTTTATCTTCGACTTTCTTTGGCTTATCGATATTCAACTGTTTCCTCTTCGGCGCGGTGCCTTTGACAAACAACTCAACCTGATTGCCAATCGTCACCTTTTCAACCGAGGGCGGCATCGTAAAATCAGGTGTTTCGATTCCTTTCGAAACTTCGGACATGATGTGTTTAAAGATCAATTTGGCATTGTGGGAGTCCTTTGTTCGAACATAGCTTTCCTGCGTAATCTCATCGTATCCCGTCCATACCGCAGCGGTATAGCGGGTTGTATATCCGGCAAACCAGGCATCCGTTACCCCGGAACCCCTAATCGTATCCGGCAGTTCGTTCGTTCCGGTTTTTCCGGCCAAAGGAAGTCCTGGAATATGGGCCATCTGTCCCGTTCCTTCTTCGACCACTGTTTTTAGCATATCGGTGATCATGTAGGCTGTATAATCGCTCATTGCCTGAACAGGTTTTGGCTGAAGACTCTTTTCCTTTCCACTTGGATAGACGATCTTTCTCACTGTATGTGGTTCGTTAAAAACACCGTCGTTACCGAAGGCAGAATAAGCTCCTGCCAACTGCAGAGGCGATATTCCGTCACCAAACCCTCCGATAGCATAAGATGGAAAAACTTCCTTTAAGGGAATCCCCAGCTTTCCGGCAAACTGCTTGGCCTCTTCAGTGCCCACTTCCATCATCGCCTTGATAGCCGGGATATTATATGACCATTGCATCGCCTTACGCATGGAGACGTTTCCGTGAAAACGATTATTCCAGTTTTTAAATACCTTGCCATTCAATTCAATGGGTTCATCTTTAATTTGCTCATAAGTAGACCATTTCAACTTTTCAATCGCCGGTCCATAAGCCATAACCGGCTTAGCCGTGGAACCGGGTTGGCGCTTTAATTGAGTGGCATAGTTGAATCCCCTTTGGACTTCTTCCGAATGCCGGCTACCGCCGATTGCCCGTATTTCTCCTGTTTTTGTATCTAACAGCACAACACCCGCTTTGAATTGATCATCGGGAAATTCGATATATTCATTTGTCTTTAGCACTTTTTCCGTTATTGACTGTGCTTTTGGATCAAGCGTTGTATAGATTTTCAGTCCCTGTGTAAAAAGTTCCTTCTCATCAATCCCTTTTTCTTTCAGCTCTTCAATAACCCGATCCGTAAAGCTGTTATAAAAAGTTTTATTCTCCCGTTTTTTAAGAAGCTTCTCTACAGGGATCGACTGGGCTTCTTTTTTTTCTTTTTCCGAAATATATCCATGCTCTTCCATTAAAGAAAGGACAATATTTCTCCGGTTCTCGGCAAGGTCAGGGTGATTGTATGGATTATACCCACTCGGCCTTTGCGGCAACCCCGCCAGTAGCGCAGCCTCGCTGATATTCAGATCCTCAACCGATTTACCAAAATACACTTCTGCGGCTGTCGCTACACCATAAGTTTTTTCGCCAAGATACACTTTGTTCAAATACTTTTCCAATATTTCTTTTTTTGTATACTTATTTTCCACTTTTAAGGCAAGATACGCTTCCTGTACTTTCCGCTCAATCGTTTTTTCCGAGGATAAAAAGGACATCTTGACAAGCTGCTGTGTGATTGTGCTGCCCCCTTCTGCCCCAAAACCTTCCTTCACATTGGCCACCGCCGCGCCGGCAACCCGCTTGACATCAATGCCGGGATGGTTCCAAAACCTCGCATCTTCAACGGACAAAAACGCATTTTGCACTTTTTTTGGTATCTGATCCAAAGGAACGACCTTGCGATATTCCTCTCCGGCGATATCTGTCACTTTTTTGCTATTCATATCATAGATCGTGGATGACTGCGGGGAATTCAGCAACTCGGGATTTAATTGTGGAGCATCCCTTACATAAGCCACTGCGGCAAACGCAAGCACCCCCATCAATAAAACACCGCAGATAAAAAATGCCATCACGGTGTGAATGGCTAACTTTTTTAATATTTTTTTTCCCTGCTGTCTTTTCTTTTGATACTGCCTGCGACTAGGATAACCTTCCTCCATGACCACATTCCCCCTAATATGTAATCATATCAATGAAGGAATACCCAATTTTTCATTTTCGCAAACCACTGAGCAGCTCCTATATGTGAAAAAAGAAATACAAATGATTGACTTTTTCAGTTTCTTCCACACTCTTTCCTGATTGAATCTCTGCGATGTCGTTTGCAAACATTGGGTTGGCGAACATTCCTTCTTTTTGTGACTACTCTCTTGACCCGTAAACCATACTGATTGCGATCCTTTTCACTATATATAATGAATACGATGAAGTTGCATGTCTTCCTGTAAAAAACTTTCGTCATAATCATCCATTAATCTTCATTGTAGGGAATACAGTGTCAAATCGTGCGCCATCACCCGCTTACTTGCGAAAGGTCTTCACGCTGCATCTTCATATAGGCTTCCTCAAGCGTCTTGGAGCCAGTTAATGTGAAGAGTTGTGTTTTTTTGCCTGCAAACAGGAGCCTGCCGTTTTCCAAAAAAATAACTTCAATAAAATCCTCATCCAGTTCAATGCTGTCAAGTATCGCCAATTGATGTGAACTCATGATGAAAGTGTGCTGCGATTGTTTGATCTTATGGACGAGATAATCTTTTAAAAGAAAGATAGATGTTGGATCCAACGCGGTAAATGGTTCATCCAAAATGGTAAATGGGCTGTCCAGCATTAATGCAGCAATATGAGAAACTTTTCTCTTCATCCCGTTGGATAACGTAAAGATAAATTTGTTTTTTTGTTCATTTAAGCTGAATCTTTCTAATAAGTCAGCAATTTTTTCTTGAATAGATATGTTTTTACGATACATATTGGCTACAAAATGCAAGTATTCAATAATGGTTAAGTCATCAAATAATGAATAAACCTCTGGAGAGTACGACATATCATATTTAAAATCTTTTATAAGGGAATCTTCGCCATAATAAAGGATTCGGCCAGTATCCGATTTTTTCAATTTCATAATGCCCAACAACAACTTCATTAGTGTCGTCTTACCGGCTCCGTTATGACCTAACAGTAAATAGATTTTCCCCGCTTTAAAGTGAAGCGATACATTTTCCAATGCGCATAATTGACCGTATCGTTTCGTTAAAGAGGATATTTCGACAGAATGCAGCATTACTGATTCCCCCTGCTATATAAAAAACGGTTAAACAATTTTTGGATCAACTGAAGGATAAAATATACTGGGATGGTTAAAACGAATGCCAAAATCATTACATGAAACATATGAATGGTTACTTCTCCGGTACCCTCTATAATGTATAGAGCGAATCGTTTATTTGGTATAAATGATGTAGTTGTCGTTTCTTCTATAAGACTTTTGGAAAAAAATATATACCCTGAAAAAAACAGCAGCAAAAACAGACCAATAAATATAATAAGCGCAGTCCTGATTTTTTTAATCAACACGATCTACTCCTTTATTTTAATCCCGATGACTTTTTCTAACGCTTGGCCATCCTTTCCAAAAGTAATTCCATATATTTCACTCAATAAGAGAAAGAATAGTAAAAACCAAATTTCACAAAGCCTTAGAACTTCACGAAAAGCTAGTATAATGAAAAATACTGTAATAAGATATACCACTGAAAAAACTGGGCCGCCCAAGACAATCACAAGCTGTTGTTTTCGTTTTAGTTGTGAAAATGACTGTTCTTCAACATCAATATAAAGTGAAACTTCATTCAGTAGGCGTTTTCTTCCATCGCCTACTGAATGTTAGTTGAACCAATCGGGCATTTAGGTGCCGTTTTCTCCCACTTAGTCCTTTTGTATCAAATCAGGTCTTGAAGTAGGAGTATTACGGCACCTTACATGCGGGATAAAAAGCCAGATGTTTAACTCTGTACAAAAAAGAAATTTGAAACTTTTGAAGAAAAAGGATGTGCCCCATTTCATGAACAAATATGTAAAAGGTAATTATTAGGATGGTTAACATTGAAATGAGCAGGTCACCAGAAAAATAGTATACGATGATCAAAATGACCAAAAGCATGATGATTGATCTATAAATGATTTGAAACAGTAAGTTCATATAGAATGAAATGTTATGTATTAATTTCATGGTTCCTTACCAATAAAAATTGAATTCCTAAAAGGATGAATATCATACCGATCATTGCCAGCGTGACACTTCCCTTTTTGGCGATATTGTCGACGACTTTCGGAATAACCACATAACTCCCCATAATCACTACCCCTGTACCAATCGTTTTTGCCAGGATTCCGAAGAATTCATCAAATAGAAATCGTAAGATGATGGTTAAAATAGGCGCAAGACATAAGATAAAAATATAAAAATAGAACTCAGTAATCATTAAAAAATACGTAAATGAGTAATCATAAAATAGAAATGTGACAGCCGTGAAACCCATAAACGACAAGAGGGCAACGAGAAAATAAAAAACTTCTACCGCAAATGTATATTTTAAAAGGGACGCCCTTATGTTAATCAGTGATATGAAATGTTGTGTTTCCAGCCTGTCAAAAATAAAACTGGAAATAGCCATTAATAAAAAGAGTTTGAAAAATGTCAGCATCATTAAGCTTTGGTTTGAAAAAATGCCAATCAATTGTAAGAAAAGAAATAGCATGAAGATAAACACGATATATTTGTTTATGTTGATCATGGCGATAGCGGAATACGTATACTTTTGCCGCAATAATATGCGTGGATTGGCTCTTTCATCTTTGATATGACTCTGTGGTTGTTCTATTTCAAACAGTTGAAGAAGCAAATAAGCGGCAATAGCAATCACAAATAATAGAATAGATGATAGGATTGTACTATGATGAAGCCAATAACGAGCGATGACCTGATGAAACGGCAAAGATAAAAAAATTAATAAGTATACGATGAAACCAATTTTATAAATAGACATGAAAGAAAGCTGAATAGACTGAATTAAAGGCCGAATCAAAAGCAGTGTCACCTTACTGCTTACGATACTCATTGTAAAGATGAACATTGAAACAGAATGCCAATACAATATTGAAGAAAAGAGGTCAATATTGCTCATCCTGGATAATATTAGGAACAATAATCCGAAAGTGTAAACACTTGAAGCCAAAAATTTTACCATTTCATTTAAAAAAAGAAACTTTTTATGCCCCATCATGAGTTCAAATATGCTTTGCTCTTGAACAGGTTCACCACGTTTCAGTTCAAAAGCACCATATGGAAAAATGACCGCGAGTACCAATGTATAAAACATTGTAGGAAATAAATGTATATGCACTTCAAAAGTGGTATCGGCAAACGTATATAAAGTCAATAAACTCATCAGAAGAACGACAACCAGCAACACAAAAAACAAGATCACTTCCGGCCTCTTTGCTAAATGAATCAACGAATCAATATTCTATTCTTCATTCTTGTAAAAGTCATTTTTGTAAACAACAATAAATGATCCATTTTATCACCTTTGACTGTTCATTTTACGTAGCTGCTGAAACTATATACTCCAATATACGTTACCCATTGTGAAAATCCCTTCCAATCATGATATTAATCGGAAGGGATTTCATTATTTTTACATATGGCTGGGACTGGTTTTAAAAACTTCCGGAAACTAATCAGGTGGTAAGAATCCCTTTTTCAATAAGCATTCATTCCTGTTCTGCTTCCTTCATATAATATTCCATCGCCTCGTTAAGCCATTTCTGCTCTTCTTCCGTAAATGGAAAAGGCGACATATTCTCCAGTTCTTGAATATCCGTTTCTTCGATATTTGCGTCCGCCAGTTGGTGAATCAAGTCTTCCCCCAGAAAGGAAAAAGCATTATGAAGATAAGATTCAAGCATTTTTTTTACTTTGGGATCGTCTACCGGACTGCCGTATAATTGTTTGACTTCCTTATAAAAAGTAATAAACATTTGGTCCAGGGCGATTTTTTCTTCTTCGGATCTCCCGGACAACACTTCCATTACTTCTGTCAGCTTATGCTGATCCATCCATTCTTTTTGCTTTTTTGTCGTTTGCATATTATGAATGAGGCTGAATAATACGGAACTGTCCACTTCCTCTTCTTCCTCAAGCAATCTGATGACTCTCTTTACCGCATTCAGTGATGCCTCAATTCGCTTTTGATCTTCTTCCAAAGCCTTCATATGAAGAGTCAATGTGTCAGCCAAATCAACCGTAAAGCTCGATTTATTCAGCAAGGAAGCGATTTGCTCCAGACTGAAACCGAGGAATTTAAGACTTAAGATTTTCTGCAAGGTTACAATATCTGAATGACTGTAAATGCGATGGCCTGATTCCGGGTCCTTTTCAGGTTGAAGCAACCCAATTTCATCATAGTAATGCAGCGTACGAACAGACAAGCCTGTCTTTTTGGAAAACTCTCCAACGGAGTACTTCGTATTCTCTTTCATCAAAATCCCTCCTACGAAAAGTATATACTCATCATAAAGCCTCACGTAGCTGGAGGTGCAAGAGGGAATGTGGAAAAGCATGCAATCAACCAAAAAGACGCTGGATTTTCAAAAAAACGTCAAAACATTTTATGGTCATATTATGTTATAATAATGGAGCTATCATTTTTGCCGCGGTGGCGGAAAGGCAGACGCGCTAGATTCAGGTTCTAGTGTCCGCAAGGGCGTGTGGGTTCGACTCCCACTCGCGGCATCAAATACCAGTTATATCAAGGCTTCTACGAAACGTAGTAGTCTTTTTTGTTGTCCTAAAACAGCTAGATTTTTCAAGGCGGAATCTAGTGGGAGATGGAATTTTTGAAAAGAAGACGTCAGATTGGTAGAGCGCTTGTTTCGGGATCAAAAGGCCTCAGGTTCAAATCCTGTCATTCTTACTTTTGGCTAAGCGTAATGGAAGGTCCAGATCCTTCCACCACATCTAAAAATAATTGATCTTCGTACAAGTCGTGAACATAAAGTGAAACTTCATTCAGTAGGGCCCCTACTGAATGTTAGTTGAACGAATCGGGCATTTAGTGCCGTTTTCTCCCACTTACCAACTCAGGTCTTGATGTGGGGTATATGGCAGCTTACATGCCGGATAAAATGCGGCCTTAACCGGTACCGCAAACCGAAACAACCTGGCCCCAAAAGTAAACCCGGCATCCTGATTCGCAGAATTTTCGCTTTATATCTTATATAATAGTGGATATTAAAAGGACCGCACATTTTAGAGTTGTCTAAATGGTGGTCCCAATTTATTTCAATACCGCCCGATTGCGGTAATTTAACTTTCCTTCAAAAATTTCTCATGCGTTCTTGAAGTATTTGCAATGTCAAGATGAGACTTGCAAATAAAACAATTCCACTGTCATTACCAGAAAACCCTCTTTACTTTTTCACAATCCGATCCAATTTTTTCACCTTTTATTGACGAAGAAAACCTTGTGAACTCTTTATCGTTCATTTGAACTCCTCTTCTAAAATGGCGTAATAGTATTCATCCCACCATTCATTACCGTTAGGAATACATTTTTTAAAAAAGCCTTCCCTTCTCATTCCAATCTTCTCCATTACTCGGTATGAAGGAATATTCTCAGGCTGACATGTAGCTATAATCCTGTGTAAGTTCATTTCTTTAAAGCCATATTCCAAGATGGCTTTTGCCGCTTCAGAGGCATATCCTCTGTTTTGGTATTTTGGATTAAACACCCAGCCAATCTCATAAGTATGCTCACCAAAATACTTATGAAAAACAATATGCCCTATAACAATATCTTCCGCTATTAATACTACAGGAAATTTTTCGGCATCATCACCTGTGTTTTTACTTACAAATTCTTTGGCATCTTTTTCAGTAAAAACGCCTTCAGGTATATACTTCATAACATTACTGTCCGACGTATACGCGTATACAGCTTGCCAATCCTTGGATTCAAATTCTCGTATCAATAACCTTTTCGTTTTTATGTGCATTACCCAAACTCCTATCAAAAATACTTCCTTACTATTAAGTCAACAATAACCACTGCAAATACGAATGAAACGTTCTACAATCTGGCCCTATTTGTGGAAAAAAGAAAAGCAAGTCGGACACTTATAGAATTGGATTATTTTATGCTGTGTTATCAATAAATAACGCTATTCTATGACATTTGTTGGTGTTGCTGCCTTTACAATAATAACACTGTCATATGCTTTGTCGGGTGTCATTTCAATCGTGTAAAACTTCTTTAAAGTCTTGTACCACCAGCGGAAATCATCCCCAATATTCGCCATTTTTTGTTCCCTCGAGATGATATCCGATAACTCATCCGACTTCCTTGCTTTTGCAAAATCAACATAGAAAACATTTGATTCCACTTCACTGAATGCATCAACTAAATCATTGTGATTCTCCAGTGTATGAATTTGTCGTTCACCAGAGCCGCCATTTTTCGCCTGAAACTCGCTGCTGATAAAATCAGTACCAATTGCAAAGTATTCTTCACCATACAAATCATCCAAATAATTTCCCATCGATTTGTAACCAGCTAACGATGCAGACGTTTTTTCAATATGCCCATTATGTCCGGTCATAAATATTTTATCGTGACCTCGCTCTGCTTCAAATTCAACAATCCATTGTAAATTATCCGCCAAATATTGATCACGAAGTTTTGTATAATCTCCTTCGTTTAAAAATAACTGTGTACGCTGTTTCATGATTTGCGCATATTGTAAAGCAAAGAGATAAGCTTCAGTAGATGATTGCTCCACGTAATTCCCTTCATTTGTTTGCAGGTCTGAAAGGATGTTTTCTATTGTTTCATCGATTTCCTTCAATTGCTCTGTCGTTAACTCATGCATTTTATCATTTGAAACAGGTTCCATCTGTAATGCATATTTTTTGAATGCATCTTCATTTACAACTTTATAATAGTCTAGCACGCCTTTTTTACTGTAGTCATAGCGTTGCATATCATTTCCATAAAAATAAATTTTCCTGTCCTCGCTCACCGTCGCGTTATAATCATGCATCCATTGAACAAGCTCAATCATTTGTTCCGTTTTATAAATACCATAATCAAGGGCGTTCACTGCCTCTTCCGCAGTACCAGTTCCATTTAAAATGAATTGATTTATTTGCTGTCCGCCCCCAAAATCACCTTCTAAGACAAAAACACGGACATTTTCATTTTTTACCAATACTTCAAAAACGTCTTTTTTCAACTCTTGAAATTCAATATTTCCATGTGTTGCCTCACCCAGTCCGATAACCTTTATATCATCTGGAATATCGATTTGTTCAATAGTTGTTATGTATTGATCTGCTCCTTCAACTGCTTTACCTGCCCCGCATCCAGACAATAAAACAAATAAAGATATTGCTAGAGCCAATAAAGAATACTTTTTAAAAAATTGCATTTTATATCGCCCCATATTCTCTAAAATTTTATAATACACATATAGAAATATTGACTAAATAGTGGGGCTTACAAATAGATGGCTTTGTCCAGCCACTTGTCGCAAGATTTAGCGGACAGCCCCCGCCCAGTCAAATTCAGCTAATTCACCAAGCGTCCGTCTGGCGGGCATTGTCAGTTTATTCTTGAGAACATCGTCTTTATACCCTCGCCAAAAATTAATTTTTTCCAAGAATGGGAATTATACATATATTTTGGTGTAAAAGCTAACTTCGTCCATTCTTTATGAATGTACTCCCATTATCAGAATAATACCCTTTTTCAAAGGTTTATCTTTTTCGGATAAAGCAGTCCGAACAGCTACTTTCCTCAGTAAGTTCGTGCCTGAATCGTTTATTGTATATCTTTAATGCCCAAGTGATGATTAAATCGTACGTTAGCATGAACATCTTTGGAGAATTTTTTGAAATTGCAGGTTCCGTAAGAGCCCCGCGTATTCATTGAGTTTGAAGGTGTTTCCGTAAATTCCCGAAAAATAAGTTAGGTGGAATAATCCCGTCTTATGACTGAATCGCTTTGGTTCTTCGATCAAGTACCCCACTTGATCATTGTCTGTTACTGATCCACCATAGGTTCAGATAAGTTCCGTGATAATCTTCATTCAAGGTACTTTTGCCAGCACCATTTCTTCCAATCAGACCAACGATTTCTCCTTGGTTAAATTCTAAAGAGAGATCTTTTAAAACGATTGAATTTCCATATCGCTTCGTTAGCTTATTTACCAGCATTGTCTAATCCTCCATCCATGGCTGAGCCTCGCTTCTCAGCCTTTTTTCTTATGAAAAATCCTTTTTATATTGAACGGCCAAGTAAATTCCACCAGCTAAAAATGCCAGCGCATATTTGAACGTGAAAAAGATGTTCCACATATAGTCTTTTGGAAAAATGATGTCACACAGCACAATTGTCAATAGCATAAAGTAAGCACTCTTCAATGAGATCTTACTTGTCCGTTCATCGGCAGGTCCCATCTTCCTATGAAAGATATAGACAAAAATCGCACTGCCCATCACCAGTAAAAAACCAACTACAACGAGAATATTCCAATTTCCTTGAGATTGTTCAGCCCAGGACCTTAAAGGGGAAAAAATGGCGTCGTGGATATTTGAGAAAAATTCATGGATCATTTTGATCATTTCCTTTCACATAAGTAAAAATATCATTTACATCGACATTAAAAAAATCGGCAATTCGAAAAGCTAACAGCAAGGTCGGAACATAATTTCCTTTTTCCATTACGAAGATGGTTTGTTTGGAAACCCCGACTTTGTTTGCTAATTCTTGCTGAGTCATTCTGGCAAGTACACGATATTCATAAACTTTATTGGATATCGAATCACCAAAATCTTTCTTCACGACCATCACCTCTTCAAATCAAATTATAAACTTATCTTTTATAATAGTAAAGTAAACTTATACAAAACAATGAAAAACTTTTATTTTTGATTAGATTACTTATATTTAACAAGAGTCATAATGCTGAAAAACCTGACGAAATTCACGATTCCATCAGGTTCACATATCGAATCTGGGGAATTTATCGTTTTGGCTGTGAAATGCAGTGGTGTAAAAAACGGTTAGAGTGGTGCAATCGGGTGATCATATTCAAATTTTTTCCTGGATCAGCTGGCAGCACTTTACTTAAAAGTAGCTAAGATGACCAAAGCAACTAAAACGCAAACTACAACGTAATAGGGATTATTGATTTTGATTCCTTCCGTTGACATAACTAAATCAGCTGATAAAAAACGAACAATAAAGTGAAACTTCATTCAGTAGGAGTTTTCTTTCATCTCCTACTGAATGTTAGTTGAACCAATCGGGCATTTAGGGGCCGTTTTCTACCACTTGGACCTTTTGTATTTCTCAAGATTTTGATGTGGGAGCCTTTACGGCACCTTATATGCCGGATAAAGTGAAACTTCATTCAGTAGGCGTTTTCTTCCATCTCCTACTGAATGTTAGTTGAACCAATCGGGCATTTAGGTGCCGTTTTCTACCACTTAGACCTTTTCGTATTCACTCAAGATTTTGAAGTGGGAGGCTTACGGCACCTTACATGCGGGATAAAGTGAAACTTCATTCAGTAGGGCTCCTACTGAATGTTAGTTGAACCAATCGGGCATTTAGGTGCCGTTTTCTCCCACTTAGACCTTTTGTATTCACTCAAGATTTTGAAGTGGGAGGCTTACGGCACCTTACATGCGGGATAAATGGTCCTAGTATATAATACGCAAGCTTTTAGCGTAGTCAACATATGTAGACTCCTGCGGGAATAGCTCGAGCTGAAGATACCGCAGGAAAGCGACCTTTGCTTTCCAAGGAAGCTGAAGGCGGGCCCGCGGAAAGCGAAATATGTTGACGTAGCGATGATAGGGATTTTTTTATCATAAATAAACCGAACAATTATAAATGAATTGGTCGTTTTTTGCTATTTCGTATTTGCTTATGTCCCGGCCCCATAATAAAGGATCAGTCACTAGGACTGATCCTCACATTACCTATACGTACAACTACTTATTTTGTCTTGTTCTTTTATTGATAAGAACAATAACAATACCTGCAAATAGCAATACGATCGCTACCGTTAACCAAAGATACATATTTGTTGCAGTGTTTGGAAGTTTTTCTCCTGCTTTATCTTTATTGTCCTGATCACTCTGTCTTTCTGTACGTTCTTTGTTCGCTACTGTTTCCTTTTTTGATTCAAACACTGTAAATTCACTAAAGTGATTCGTCGCGGCAGTAACGACACCAGCTTCATACGTACCGCCAATTAACTCCCACTTCTTGGATTTTTCATTGAAATAATAAACATGGACATTGCTGGAATCTTGTATTTTTCCGTCAATGGTAAACTTCATCGTTACAGGTGTTTCGAAATCCTGAATCACTTGATCTCCTTGAATGATTGTAAAATCGTAAACATCCGTAAGAGCATCTTTAACTTTTCCAGTTTTCGTGATTTTAATGACGACTTCTTCATCCTGATGAACAAAGTTTATTGCCGGAATTCCTAACTCGACATTCGCAGCTTTCACGTTCAATGTCGCATTTTTCTCTCTTAACATCTGGACTTGTTTTTTCGTTAATTTCACAAAACCTTCTTCATTATTCCTCAAGTCAACGACCAATTTTCCTTGTAATGCGAGCTGTTCAATAGAGCCATTTTTAATTTCGAATTGATCGTTCTTATTTTTAGATGGTACTACAGTAACAACTTTTTTCCGTTCTTCCTTATCATCCGGCTTCTCACCTTTACCCGGCTTCTCACCTTCGCCCGGTTTCTCACCTTCGCCCGGCTTCTCACCTTTACCTGGTTTCTCACCTTCGCCCGGTTTCTCACCTTCGCCTGGCTTCTCACCTTCGCCCGGTTTCTCACCTTCGCCTGGTTTCTCACCTTCGCCCGGTTTCTCACCTTCGCCTGGTTTCTCACCTTCACCCGGTTTCTCACCTTCGCCTGGTTTCTCACCTTCGCCCGGTTTCTCACCTTCGCCTGGTTTCTCACCTTCACTCGGTTTCTCACCTTCGCCCGGTTTCTCACCTTCGCCCGGTTTCTCACCTTCGCCTGGTTTCTCACCTTCACCCGGTTTCTCACCTTCGCCCGGTTTCTCACCTTCGCCCGGTTTCTCACCTTCGCCCGGTTTCTCACCTTCGCCTGGTTTCTCGCCTTCGCCCGGTTTCTCACCTTCGCCTGGTTTCTCGCCTTCGCCCGGTTTCTCACCTTCGCCCGGTTTCTCACCTTCGCCCGGCTTCTCGCCTTCGCCCGGTTTCTCGCCTTCGCCCGGTTTCTCACCTTCGCCCGGTTTCTCGCCTTCGCCTGGGTCTTTATCTTGTTTGACCATTGTAAAGGCGTCTACCGTATCACCTTCTCTTGTTGTTACTTTAAACGTTAATTCATTCTTATCAATCGTAACACCAGAATAAATTTGGATATCGTCATCAAAAGCGACCCGAATCCATTCCTGATCACCCATTTCATAAAACTTAGGGCCTGCGGATCCGCCTATGATATACGTAGGACCTTTACCTTCTTCCACCTTCTCTCCATTGTATAACGGCCAACTCCGCATATACGCATGGTCATGACCGGAAAGAACAAGATCAATACCAACCTCATCAAAGACTGGCGTCCATTCATTACGAATATCTTCGCTGCCACGAGAGAAATGACTGTGGTATGGAGAACGGTGAAAAGAAACAATTTTCCATTGCTTATCACTGCTGTTCATATCCTGCTTCAACCATTCTGCCTGCTTTTTCAGATCGCCTTCTGTATTTAAGACAGCGATATGAAGATTCCCATAATCAAACGAATATGCTTGCTCCACTTCACCTTCTGGACCATTTAAAGGCAATTGGAACTGAGCCTTGAAGTTGGCATTTCCTCCGCCCACAACATCATGGTTCCCAAGGACGGGCACCATATTAATGTTCGGAAGATATTCCTTCGCCGCGTCAAACCAATGTTCCCAATGAAGCTGTTTGTCGCCATAATCAACGATATCCCCAGAAAGAAGCATAAATTTAGCGTTTGGATATTCTTGTAGTCCTTTACCA
The DNA here is from genome assembly GCF_016909185.1 of Siminovitchia thermophila. GTDB lineage: Bacteria > Bacillota > Bacilli > Bacillales > Bacillaceae_C > Siminovitchia > Siminovitchia thermophila. Next base: position 232,947 of record NZ_JAFBFH010000001.1, read on the forward strand.
AAAATTTCTCCCCAAATACCGTAACCATCTACCGCTGTTTCGTTCGGAATGGCTTGTGTATCTGATGTGAATAAAAATGTAAATGCCTCATCCTCTTTCGCTTCGGTCGTAAATGTGGCACTTTCACTCCATCCTGCGTCTGTTCCATCCCCAACACGATATGTGTACGATGTCCCTGGCTCTAAATTAACGGCGCTCGCTTCGTGAATTTGCATGACACCAATGTCGGTAGCAAACGGATAATTCTTTCCTTTTATCGTATCGACATTATCCGCTTCAAACCCTTTAAATTCATCGGTTTTTACAATTTCAACTACTGTGTTTGTAACGGTCGGTGCCGTTCTCCATGTAAAGCTTTGTGTTGTTTTTGGGCTTTGTTCCCAAGATAAAGCCAAATGTTCCGGCTTTGTTGATCCAAGATGCGGCTTCACTGTCGTAGTTGTCTTTTTACTATAATGGGACCCTTTTTTCGCTTGCAGGTCATACGAGCCTACAGCTAAAGTAAGATCTTTCGTAACAAATTCTCCATCTTTATTTGTTACTCCCAAAGGTTGTCCCCAAGAAGAAATCGACGCATGTTCTTTGAGGATCCATCCTGCATTGCCGTTCGGCAGTTTCACGTTAATCCATGAGTCGTTATGATCGATCACTAATAACTGATCATACTCATTTACTGTTTCTAACACTTTTGATTCCGCATTACTATCACTAAAGACTTTTACACTATCGCTCTTGATTCGAGCTACTTGATTTACATCCCCCAGTACAAAAACCCCAACTCCAGCAAGTGGTTTTCCATTTTCGTCTGTTGCTTTAATCGTTGTGGGTGATTGTACAGATAAAGCTTCCAACTCTAATTGAACACCATAACTGATTTCACGGCTAAAATCAGGCAAGTTTATCGGCTTGGCATTCTCTTTATCGTCCTGTAAGCGAATATGGCCTTCTTTCCAAGCAACGGTCACATCGTCTTCAGCGTTCGGCTTCACTTTCCCGATGATCGATATAACCTCTTCTTGTTCGGTAAGATCTTTTATTTTCTCCATGTTTTCTACTGAGAATGTAATTATGCCTTTATCGGCATCGACCTGGTTCGCCGTAATCGTCGCTTGCTTTAATTTTTCAGCAACAGCTATTTGAATACCTTCTTTTTCTTCATCCTGGTCTACGATCTCTACTTTACTAGGATCATATGTAAATGATAGAGACGAACCATGAATATCTTTTAATTTATTCGCTTGGACCTTTAATTCAAATGGGTTTCCTGCGTATACTTTTTCGGGAGCAGAAAGAGATAATTGGGCACTGTCTGTATCTACTTCAAAGCTCCACTTTTTTTCCACCGGATTTCCAAAATTATCTTGGACGGCTAAGTACACATGGTGGATGCCATCCGCATAAGGCTGTTTAGATGTATACGTGATTTTTCCAGTTTTTTCATCGAATGAAGGTTTTACAGAAACATTATCTACTTTCATTTCGATTCGATCTTTATTGATCCCCGTTCCTTCTTTATCATCTGTTGCAACGGCCGAAATTTCAACGGTATTCTCTTTTAACACCGCTTTATCGGCTGGTGCAATATCTGATATCGTTGGATTGGTTAAATCATCATTCGTTTCGCCATAGACTGCGCGAATATTATCAATATAAACCGTTCCCGCGTCTTTTTTATCGTTGCTCGTTTCCATATAACGAAATGCTAAGTCTAACTTTAGCGGCGTCGGCCTGCCCTTTGGAACGGGTGCTTCAATGTATTTCCAGCCTTTAAAGTCCGCATTCGTCACAAAATCTATAGCAAATGCTTTGTTCTCACCATCTTTTAATTGAGAACGAATCCAGTGTCCTTTACCATCACCATATACCCACATACCAATTGCTTCCGGATATCCTTCAATTATGATATCTTCTTTCGGAAATGCGTATGCACCCGATGTGCCCAGCTTTCCGGTAAAATCGTAATCCAATTGGAGAGCATGATTTCCGAAACGAGCCGGTTCCGGATACGTTGTTTGCCGAATATCAACTGTATTGTATCTTGCCCCTCCAGATGCCCAGTGGGATATTCCTTTTTCAAAGTCTTCTAGAATAATGGGCGGCTTGCCAACTTCAATCGTTATCGTATCTTCAACACCGCCATAGGAAACTGTTACCTTTCCTTTTGCGACTTTGTCTGTAGCAGTAAATATTCCTTCGTCATTAATCGTGCCAATTTCGTCTTCTACTTTCCAATTAAATAAGCGTTGATCTGCCACTACTTTTTTTCCCTTATGATAGACAGCAGCCGACAAATCAAACGTTCCACCACGATCAAGCGTTAGTTCTGATTGTGGAAGTTTAATTTCATCAATTTGATCAACAATTTCTACTTCTGCACTGCCTTCTACTGAACCAGTCGCAGCAGTAATCTTTGTTTTACCAGCTTCTTTCGCGGTAAGTAAACCTTCAGCTGAAATATCCGCAATGTTTTCAGATGAAGACCAAGAAATAGTGTCGTTAATGGCAACTGGATTGTATGCAGCATCTAATCCACTTGCCTTAAATTGCATCTTACTGCCTTTTAATATGAATCCTTTATTCGGCGTAACTGCTAAACTACTTAATTGTCCTACCGGAGCAGAACTTACAATCAATAATGAGTTGGCAATGAGTCGCTCAGAACCATCAGAAGGTGTGTTCACAACAGAAACAGTCTCTTGGCTTGGTTGCCTTGCTACTAGAGTGGAAGACCCGCCGCCATCTAAGTTAAGTGCATGAACAGCTCCCATTTCCTGCATGATTTTCTGTAATTCATGCACGGTAACTCCTTCACTATATCCAGGGTTACGCCCATCAATGACGACAAAAAAGAACGTCCCATCTGCTTTAATACCAACAGCCGATCTTGGTGCAACCGCGTCATTAAAAGCGTTACTAGGAAGATCCGTTAATGTATTTGATTCTATTAATAACGGATGCCCGCCTACCGCTTCTTTAACATTATTCCATGGTTCGTTGGCAGCCATGGTAATGACCACCTCAGCGCCTTCTTTAAATTCATTTACTAAAAATGATTTTGCGGCACCGTGTCCAGACAGAACGATTGTCCCTTCAGCTAATGGAGTATCTCCTTTATCACTGATCACTTCTTTTACTGTAGCTTTTACAGTACCAAACTGATGGGCATCTCCCTCCACATTTTCTAAAACGACTTCAGCTCCGCTCGAATTCGTTTTTGTAGACGCTCCTTGCTTCGGAGTATAAAGAACTAATTGATCCGTCCCTCTGGCTTTATTTGTTCCGGCTATATCAAAAGATTTGTCTCCCAACGTCACTTGATGGCTAAATGAGGGTGTGCCAATAATTGGTTTTCCATCTTCAGTAATGCCAAAAGCCGGTCGAGTAGACATATGTAACCATTCTTTGTTATGTACAAATAAACCGACAACTTCACCTGTACTCATGTTATAAAAGTCGGCATTAATACCACCTACAACCACATGACCAGGCTTTGATACTTGCTTCGCTTGACCTGTTAATGTTTGCATACCTGGATATTTACCGTTAGGGATTCCAGTTTCAATGGCTAAATCCCCTTTACTTAAATCAACCGATAGCATCGATACACGTTGATTACCCCGATTATTCGAAACATGCATCTTTTTTTGCGTTACTCCTGGTGCAATCGTTGCCTCTTCTTCTTCAACAAGTGTCCCCAGTTGAGACGACTCTGCTTCAACCGAAGCAACGGGTGTCCCTACATAAGGAGCAACAGGAGAAACGATAAGAAGCAAACTAAATAAGGCAATCAAACTATTACGTAACAAAAGTTTCATGGAATCCTCCTATTCTAACAATTGATGTCAATTTTTGACGACTCTACCAACTTAGCAAAGAAATGTAAATCCCATGTAAATTTTTTGGAACAAAATAGAAAAGAATGTTATGTTTTTGTAAATTTTTCATTTTTAGCTCTCACGCTTGATCTTCCTTACATATTGGATGTATAAATCATGTAAGGATGTGAATTCGCCACAAAATACCTCAACATTCATGGAGTTAATTTCAATTTCTCAATTATATGAGCACATCGTGATGTGGATGAGATAGGAAAAAGGACATTGAAAGTTGAACTTCTCGAGTAAAAGAAGTAGCACCTGCCATGGGTTGGGGCTACAAATTTTTTTAATAGAAATGAAGAAATACGGAGCAGTCCGTATCATAAATGGGCCGGACTCCCACCCTTATTAAAGTCACATGTATATGACGCAGACTGTTTTAAATGAAGGATGTTTTCGCATGTTTACCATTACGACCATCAATGAAGACTTACAGGAGCGATTTCACATACTAATTTGCTAAATACAGTTCTCCGAGCGTTACAGGCCAAAGTTGCCCAGGCACACAAAATTGAATTTTGTAATGATGAAACGTTAAACTGCGGAGACCCATGGTTTAACGGTTGAAAAATGACTTTATGGCGCATGTTTCCTTGCTCTTTCATTTTTTCACCATTTCCCACTTGTTTCCGAGTTCAGTGGCCAAGGCTTTGAACGAAGAAGCAGCTGATCGCCAAAACCTTCTTTTATGTCAATAAAGTGCCACGTAAGCGCCTTTGTCGCCTCCCTTTATAAAAACGAAACAACATTCTATATTTAAATATTTTTGTAAATTAATTTAGGTACGATATAATTTTTATAGATCCTAACTTTTAAGGGGGTAGATGGAATGGGAAAGATGGAAAATAAAGTTGTGATTGTAACTGGAGCGGCTATGGGTAATGGATTTGGGATCGCCAAAGTGTTAGCGAAATACCGTGGAAAAGTCGTTTTAACTGATATTTCATCAAAGGTGCACGAAGCGAGTAAACGATTGAATGAAGAAGGCTATGAAACAATGGCGGTTGAAATGGATGTCAGTAATCCAGAAAGTATTAATGCCGCCGTGAAACAAGTAATGGAGCAATACGGACGGATCGATGCCCTTGTCAATAACGCCGGAGTCATACGGTTAGGCTCGTTGTTGGATACTACAAATGAAGACCGTGACTTTCAATTCAACATTAACATTAATGGTGTGTGGAACGTTTCAAAAGCCGTCTTGCCTTATATGAAAGAGAAAAAATATGGGCGGATTGTCAATCTTTCCTCCGTAACAGGCATGATGGTTGCGGATCCTGGAGAAACTGCCTACGCAACATCGAAAGCGGCTGTGATTGGCTTTACAAAAGCTTTGGCACGAGAGGTCGCCGAACACGGAATTACCGTAAACGCGATAATGCCAGGGTATATCCATACACCAATGGCCGAACAAATTGCCCATGATTCCAATCCGGAAAACCCTCAAGAAGTGATCGCCGGAATTGCGAGTGGCGTACCTTTAGGACGGCTTGGAAAAATTGAAGAAGTGGGAGAATTGGCGGCGTTTTTAGCATCGGACGAATCCAGCTACATAACCGGCGCTCAAATTGTAATAGACGGCGGAAGCTCATTGCCGGAAACTGTTTCGGCCGGGGTGTGAAAGTTATTGCCAACGGTTGAGCCCGAATCCCTTAGATAGAGTGAAACTTCAACCAGTGGGGGGTTCGAGGCTGACACAAAACCTTATAAAAATGAATAAGCCGCACATGAAATCAAATGTAAAAACTTTGATTTCACGCGGTTTTCTGTTCACGACTTGTACGAATATCATTTCGTTTTCAACTTATTCCCAGCTAGTCTACGAACCTCCATTCCCCCTGATAAGGTACAGCAAGACAGGCAGGCTGGGCAGCGACACCTGTGAAAGCGATGATCAATGTATCAATGAAAAGCGGGGGCGGGCGAAAACTGTTCCTGTCTATACAAGAACACCGCCGTACATCCTTGATGGACTTTAACGCTCAAGGACATGCCATATCTCCCCGGCTTGAAGTACACCAATAAATGGGAGGTTACTATTACCATTCGAATGGAAATTTCAATGCCTTATTAGAACAAAAGGGCAAATATCTACAGGAGTTTATCCTGTGAGTATTGCCCTTTTTCCAATTTATACGGCTAACTGATTATACATGAAAAAAGTTGGAGCAAACCAAACTGCTTATCTTGGTGGTATTTACACTTTTAGGTCGAAGCTAGAACTAGCGGCCCGACTGTAGTTTTGTGTCGGGCTTGTTTTCATCTCTGCTCTTGCGGCTTTATAGGCTTCATAATAAATTGCCGTTGTTTCATCATAAAACTGACTTTCTGCTCTTGTCTGCCTCTCTGCCCATCCGGAATTAGTGCCATAAGATAATACTTCTTCGCCGTTTTTATTATAAATAAACATAGATGCCCCAGTTGCACCAACACATATTTGCCCTGTAAACGGTAATCCCGTAATCTTAAAAAAGAATGGTGAACCATTTGTATATGTTGCATTCATTAACCTGGGTGTCGTCAGTGATATAAGTCTTGAACGGTCAGGAGATACATGTTGTTTCTTATAAGAATTGATATAGGATATATAATCCTTTCCCATGTACACGCCTTTCGCCGCACCATCCTGCGCCATTTCCTTAATTCTTCTTACAACGTTATCTGGCAAAGAGCTTGTATTTTTCTTTTCAAAAATGCTTTTATCTGCTTTTGCTTTATGAGTCGCATGAGAATTTATACTTGAAAAACGGTCCAAACCACCAGAACGCACCATCATCATATCACCCCTTTTTATGAATAGTCACAATCATATTATCGTCTGTTTTTAGTAAAACTACATATCTATAAAATGAGCAGGACGTTCTTTATAGTTTTCTCTTCTGTATTAAAACAGGCTATTCCAAATAGTAAGGAATGGACATTTTGAAAAATCAAGGAAATACTGCCAAAGAACAGAGATCAAGAATTGAGTCTCCTGTAAGGCATGCACTTTTTTCCACGTTCCACTTTTGCCTCGACAATCACGGCCTAACCGCCAAAGAAACACATAATAGACAAGTAAATGAGTAAAAAAAGATTTACCCCCACCAAGCGAACTTAAAAAGGCAGTAGCAAGAGCATTGGTAACGGATCCTTCTACACTCTGACTAGCAAGACTCGGATTCAAATATCGAATGACATTACAACCAACAGATATAGGACAAACCATGCCATTTGGGTAAACGGCGCAGAAGTAGACAAGCGAAAGTCATTAATCGCCTAAGTAAACTTTCCCCCGATCAGATACTGGTATAGCTTTTTAATTTCTTCCAATTCGTTTAAATTCAAATAAAAAATAGGGCCGGGACATAAGCAAATACGAAATAGCAAAAACCGAACAATTCATTTGTAATTGTCCGGTTTATTTGTGTTAAAAAAATCCCGATTATCGCTACGTCAACATATTTCGCTTTCCGCGGGCACGGCTTCAGCTTCCTCGGAAAGCAAAGGTCGCTTTCCTGCGGGATCTTCAGCTCGAGCTATTCCCGCAGGAGTCTACATATGTTGACTACGCTAAAAGCTTGCGTATGATACATTGGGAAAATTTATCCCGCATGTAAGGTGCCGTAAGACTTCCACATCAAAATCTTGAGTGAATGGAAAAGATCTAAGTGTGAGAAAACGGCACCTAAATGCCCGATTGGTTCAACTAACATTCAGTAGGAGATGGAAAAAAACTCCTACTGAATGAAGTTTCACTTTATTGTTCGTTTTTTATCAGCTGATTTAGTTGTGTCCCAGTCCTAAATAGTTTTGCTGTTGAACTTTTTATTTTAATTTTCTACTGTTCCTCCACAATCGTTCCCGTTTGTTAAAAACCTAGGTGATCTGTTCTCACATTCAAACTTAGCTGTCTACCAAAATTCAAACCCTTAGTGAGCCGCGGAATCCTCTGGCAGCATAGTAAGAGTCCGCACCGTTGTGATACAAAAAAACGTGGCCGAAGCGATAATCGCAAAAAAGGGCACCGCCAAGTTCTCGAATATCAGACGGTGTTTGCACCCAACTTGACGTTTTTTGATCGAATTTTCCGAGTTTTTGCAACTCTCGATATTGTTCTTCTGTCAAAAGTTCGATGCCCATGGCCGTTGCCATATCAATAGCGTTATTTTCTGGTTTATGTTTTTTCCTTGACTCTAGCGCTTCACGGTCGTAACAAACACTTCTGCGCCCTTTGGGACTTTCCGCTGAACAATCATAAAAGATGTATTCATCCTTCTTTTTATCATAACCAACAACATCCGGTTCACCGCCCGTTTTTTCCATTTCATTGAGCGACCATAGTTTTAGAGGAGTAGCTTCCAACTTCTCTTGAACTTTCGTCCATTCAAGACCTTTATGGCGGTCCATGTTCTTCTCAAAACGGGCTTTCAATGTTTTAAGTAATTCTTCACGTTGTTCTAGGGACAATTCCTTTTCACTGCTGATGTTATTTCCCTTTGTCATGTTCATTCCTCCTTATCGTTTTTACTCATTATTTCAGAATATACGAATAGCCAGAATTCCATACAGTCATCTACATTTCGGTTTTGACATAATAATGATCAATGTTTCATAGATCAATTATATCAAGTACGAGCTTTGTTTCATATATTCATGTAAAGTGACAAGAGATGTTCCCATTGATTGACAAGGTAATATACAAAACTATATCACTTTTCTAAATATATGGCGGCGCTTCATTAAAAGCGCCTGTTTCTTCAACCAAATACCTTGCCATATCAGGATAACAGATAGCGCTCGCCCCATTCCCAAAGCTGTCAAAAAGGCAAATTGAAACTCTTTCACTTCTACCTTCCATACATTAGATGAAAAAATTATTCCATATAGTCTTCAACTAATTCAAAGCATCTTTCTTCTGTAATATCTGCTTGCACAGCCACAAATTCTAATTGTTCCATCGTACCACCTTTATATGTAAGAGATGCCTCTTTTGCAGAGTTATCTCGGTAAGCTATCCATTCACGTTGTTCTTTTCTTAGTTGGTCCATCTCTTCTGAAGGAAGTTGCTTCTGTAAAACTTCATAAACTTCATTTAACAATCCATCCCAAACGTCATATCTATCTCCCTCAACTTTTTTCAAAGCGTATGTTGAATCATCTTCTGGATTGTTTTTTAGCTCATCCATTTCTTTTTTAGTTTCATTTAATTTCTTGAGATATTCTTCCTTCAAACTCGCTGTTTGATTCGTTGAAGCGTCTTCTTCTTTAAGCTCATTGGTTGATATATCTGCTTTTTCGTTTGTTTCACTTCTTGTATCAGCGGTATTCGCTTTGTCGTGATGTGAATCATTCTCTGCCGAATCTGCACCAGAAGAATCGGTGTTTGGGTTTTGAGTGGTGTTATTTGGAGACTGTTTGTCCAAGCCAGCACTTGACTCGTCGGATGAGTTGCCACAAGCAGCCAATATAACGAATACGACTGTTAACATTCCTAATAAAAATGTACGATTATTTTTCATGAAAATACTGCCTTTCTTTTTCTATAATGTAGGTTATTCTGTATCCACAACTTTAACCTATTGTTTAAAACCATCTTTTTCCATCTCTTACTCTTTGTTTATGTTAACATATACTCAATATGCATCCCAAACTCATTCCGAATTGTTCAATTTTTACCAATTTCATTTTACGACTGTTTCATCCTTCTACTATCCTGAACTTTTGATTTTAGATGGGGAAATCCTCCCGAAACTATTTCAGTTCTTTTTTACGCTCTTCTTCTTTCTCTTTATACCGACATTTTAGCAGCGGGCGGGAAGATCGTTCCCTCATTTCTTAATTTCGATCATGATTGTGATGTAAGCTAAAACCACGTTGTTCAAATTTATACTCGAACTTTGTGTCTAATAACAACTTGCTTAGCACCCTGTTTGCCAGTTCAATTTCCTTCGTTGTATAAAGTTGAGTCATTTTTCGATACATTTGCTCTTCCGCTTTTGTAATGAGTAGATGTTTTTCTTTACCTAATGGACTGAGTGTCATTCTTATAAACCGGGCGTCATTTTTATCCTTTTCCCGCCTTATGAGGCCTTCTTTTACCATTCTCTCCACTAACCTGGAAGGACTTCCATCTTCACAGATTAGTAACTGTCCCAACTCTTTCAGAGTAAGGAACTCCTTTTCTGCTAAAATACGTATTACTTCAGCTTGTGAAGGTGTAACGCCAATTTCTCTTAGTAATTCCATTAAGATTTTATTTCCTTGTCTTTGTGCAGCCAAAATCAAATACCTGAACTTTTCTATCTCGCGATACTTTTCCATTTTTTCACCTTATCGAATTATTTCTGGCACAATCGCTGGATCATGGTTACAAATGATTCTTACACATTCTTCTCTTTTTGCAAAGTTGTGCAGCCACTTTAAAGAATCATAAGCAGCCGTTCTATCTGTAGTTATACCAGGCAATATCATTTGCGTCCATGATTTTTCTGAGTAACCCACATCATTTGCCAGTACCACCCAGCCTTTTTCCATCTTAACCATCAAAGCGACCAAACCAGCACTATGGCCCGGTGTATGAACGATATAAAGCGAATTGTCACCAAATAGGTCATATCCTCTTTTATAGGGACCATAAGGTATATCAGTGAAACGAAAGGTATTTATAGGCACATCTTTCCACATTGATTGAATGTAGCCTAATTTTTTATGGGCCACCTTCCATTCGATGTCACTAACAAGGATATTTTTAGCGTCTTGAACATGTTTAATACCACTGACATGATCAGAGTGCATATGTGAAAGAATAACATAGTCCAAGTCCCTTGCCTTAATGCCAAGGTGATTGAGCCGTTCTGCTACTGAATGCCCTTTTGGCAATTCACCCTTAAACATAGAAAAAGCTAAACTCCCTAGATGTTTTCTCTGATTCACTCTCATATCTTCATGCCAGCCCGCATCAACTAAAATGAGCCCTTTAGGGTGTTCAATCAAATACGAAGAAACCGGCACCCATATCTTTTTCCCGCTATTCCTAAACCATCCCGTAAATGGAGCTGGGTGTAGGCCTCGCTCTTTATAAGCTAATGCTCGATCAATCTGTACTTTCCCTGTGTGTAAAATATGTATTCGCACTTCAAATCCCCCTTCAAAATAGATGACGCGTCATCTATTATTCATATTAAATGACACATCATTTATTTGCAATAAGGAATGTTGATATATTCTCCTGTAAAAGTCCTTCCCCTTTACCCTCAAGCAAATTGATTCGATCATAAACATTCAGCAAATCCCCCCGTATTCAACCGTACATTATAAAATGTTATGATTGAACCCCAAAAAATCCAGGTGATAATGGACGGTTTTTTTTGAAAAAGTTTGTCCCAACTCTAAAAGAAATCCTTTTCAACATACGATCCGCATACCCGTATTCCTCCATTGTCGTTAAAATAAAGTTTTTCCGTTTTTGGAAAATAACCCGCTTTCTGAAAAACCAGTTCTACTCTGGGGTTGATCATTAAAAAGACCCCGACGAAAATCGAGGTCTGAATCAAAAATAGATGTTTAAAGTGGGAAATGCTCATTTTAGGGAGCCAATTGTCTTTGTAGAAACGCTATTGGCCGAGCTGATGGCATTGATGTCTGAGGCCATTTGGGAACCTATTAATTGTTGAGATATCTGTATGAAGGAACATATCGAAAAATCCTCGACAATCATGCCAATAGCAATCAGCTTTTTCATCATTAACACGATTGGAAAAGTACTCAAATGTTAAGACAAGACTCTATAGACTTTTTCATATAATGAACAAGTGACGCCACCTCGATCTCCCTTCCTTCCCACTTATCAACACGCTCTCCTAAGTAAGCCTTTCTCGCTAAATGGAGTAAAGCCGCATGATATTCAGGTAATTGAGGTATTGCCCATTCCGCGGACTGATCTTTAGAGCTAATTTCACTAGTAGATGCTGTAAACCACATTCTGGCTAAAGTTAAAATGACATTGCGTTCGTCACCTTTTATATCCTCAATCAACCCAGGTAAAGATTCTTTAATAGCCCTTTGAATATCTTTTATTGGCACAGGATCAAGGATTTCTGCTGCATTTACTCCCAAAAGAGTCATGCTATTCTCTCTTGCAAGAGCTAAAAGAATAGCTAAATCAGGATCATAAGTGGGCGGAGGGATATCTCCCTTTTCAAACTGATCTCTCAGCCACTCTCCATACATAAATTCATATTTGGGAGGAAATTGCCAAGGAACAACATCTTTTTGATTGATCACCGTCACTTCAAGTGGTCGAATCGCATGTGCATTTCCTATTTTTCCAGATATAAGCATCAGCCTATTTGTAAGCTCTCTCCGGGTTTTTTCAGATAAACTCTGATTTGTTACCACCAAAATATCTACATCGCTATTAATGCGTAAACCTCCCATCACAGCAGAACCATATAAATATACCCCCACTAATATCCTATCAAGCAGTCCCTCTATCATTTCGATTGCTTGAATGGCTTCCTTTGGTATTTTCTTCAGCGAATTGCCCTTCAATTGTTATCCCCCTTTCATGAAAAAATAGAGCATATTTATGAAACTCTATTGCATCTTAATCTCAAATTTTCGCTTCATCTTCAGGTGGAAAAAGCCCCATATCCTCTGGCTTTTGCATCATTATGATATTCCCAAATTGATTAAGCCAAACATCATTCATATCCGCACAAAATATGTAATATCATCATCCTGGAATTCATCTTTGGGTATATTAATATTTGTATGAGACCTTCGATCGTTACAATTCTAATTCGCTTGTCCTGATTTGCTATGGAAAGTATTATATTCATCATTTCCTGTTCTATTCTCTTTTACATGCTCCCCGTCTACAAAAGCACCATAAAACAGTTTTTTTAAGAATGTCGCTACTTAATAGTACTAAAGCGGTTTAAAAAGATTGTAAGTCCTATTGAGATAAAACAGCCTAATGGCAGAAGATTTAACGTACTGATATTAAAATCGAACCCTGTTTCATCTGCAGTAATTTCATACACTTTAAAAAAAGTCTCCAAATAAAACAAATGAGCTAAAATCCTTCATTTTTAAATAAATAGTAAAGAGAAACAACAGAACAACAGTTAATATTGATGGTAAAAAGTGCCCGGTAATAAAACTTAACAGTTTGCCTTTCATTTTTTAATCAACTCTTATTTTTCTGTTGGATTTGTTTACCATCTTTCAAGTAATATAGCAATTTCAAAATATATATCAAAAATATTTTGAGATATACTCGATTATTACGGCTGTAATCTTTTCCAGGTTTCCCCACCTATAAAAAAGAAATGTTTATACCATGCAGATAAAGTATATACAAACTTTATCCACATTAGTATAAACATTCTTTTAATCTACAATTATTCAATTAACGATGTGTATAGGTATATACTGCCGCAGCTTTATATTTACTTCCACCCTGCACACCGTGTGTTCCATAAATCACATAAACATTTGATGGTACAGATGACCATGAGCCTGAGAAATAGGTTCTTCCTCTTGGACTCTTAATTTCTTGTGTTGAGACAACTGTTTTTCCATTTCTATCCTGCATAGATCCCTTTATTGACAGCTGTGCAGAGTCAGGGTTTTGGGTTACCTTTGTAATATAATTCGAACCCGATAACGTTCCAGTCAGTGTTCCATACCCAGTTACCGGTTTAGAAGAAGTGTTTGCAAATGATGGGGCAGCCAATGACAAACAAACCAAAATAGCAGCAATACTACTTATTAGCGTTTTCTTACTTAATACCATAGTAATCCCTCCTATTTTTTTCGTAAACATTCACTAGACCCAACAACATCTCAAAAACTATTTAAAACCAATAGATTTATTGGATATAACATGCCTCCTTTTCTACTCATTACCACCACCATACATGACTTACCTTAAAAAGTCCAGATTATTTAGACTTTTATTAATTTTACAACCCATTCTATTCAAGGGATTTCTCTGGGTACAGTGTTGCAGTCAATGCACCATCCTACCAAATTTAATCATTTTGACCCTCTAATAATAGATCATTTTCCCCATCCCTATCTATGCGATATTTTTTGGAGTCCGTCCTCGCCTCGTAGAAAATATATTGATCATCACAAGTAAAGTTCAGTACAGATTGCTCCGTGATTTTTCGGGTTGCAAAATCGTCCAGACTCATGGCATAGATTTTATATTGATCTTTACGATTCAAAAAGAGCAGTTCTGTCTCCGTTAAAATAAAATGTGTCGTTATGATATCAGGCAGAACTGTTTCCGAATCCGTCTTCGTATCATACTGAACCACTTCATATTTTTCATTAAAATAATAAATATGCTGACCATCAAAGGCCACACTTGTTAATAACGGCGCACGAATGATGACATTTGATTTGCCTGTCCCCCTATTTACCCGCCTAATCTCGTTTTGAACGATAAAATAGATACTCTTCTCATCCAAAAAGAAGGAATCTATTTCAAAGTAAAACCCCGAGTCAGCACTGTCCGCTGAATGAGGTCCTAGAAAATGATCTTCATTGGAATTCATGTTTTTTTCAAAAATGATCCACTCATCAAACGTCCTCGTATCCACTTCCATAACAAAAAACCTGCCACGTTCTTCATTGCGGTAGGCAAAACCTCGCAACTTATCAAACTCTTGCTTGATATAATAGACAAACGGACCATTTCCATAAATAGAGGTCTCAACCTTTGTGAGTGATTGCATCGGATTTCTGATCAAATGATTCATTTCACCAGTTTGCTTATCTTCAAATACAAGTTTCATATCATCCAAATCCGTTTCATCCACATAAAAACGATATTGCTCATTTTCAAAGGACTGCCTGGAAGAATAATTATAAATATCAACGTCCTTCATATTTTGAGTGGAGGTGCAGCCGGCAAAGGTAAATGCGGTCAGGCAGAGGATCACCATCATACTTAATGACTTTAACCTTCCGCCTCTTCTTTTCTTGACACTCCATACATTCGTATGCCGGATCATAATCACTATCATGGCCCCGATGTTAAGGCACAATGTGATCACGAACAGGATCATCACGGTCAGCATCGAAATTTCCTCAAACGTCACATCCATCTGATCTGTAACGATATTATACTCAGCTTCACTCCCTCTGAAAAACCCGGTGGCAATCATAAAGGCAAGCGGCCCCGGCAAAAAATATTTAGTGGATTCCATACTCAGTCCAACATAAGGTAACAGAATCACGGCAGTAGATGAAAATAAGGTTAATGCGTATTTTTTCGTCCATACAGAAAAGAGCATAATGAGCACGGAGAAGCTTAGGTTGCCGAATATTTTTAAAACCGTTACCCATATAAAAGTGGAAAAAAGTGTGCTGTTTTTTGTAGAAGTTCCAAAATAAGATAAACTCTGTAGGGGATAATCACCATTCTCTAAGCCATATTTTATGTGAAAGAATCCATACCTTAACAGCGAGGTTAAGAAACAAAGCACAATCACCGTCATGAATACAAGAACAACTTTTGAGACAGCATGCACGCGCGTCCCTTTCTTTACAGTCAAGTGAAGGGAATCCATCTCACTGGCAAACTCCGCACAAAAAACGGGCGTAACCAATACTAACAATAATAATAGAAATAACAAATCCAAATGATCCGTGGCCAATAGTCCATTCCAACCATTCGTAGATAAAAAATACCGGTTGTCCGGATTTTCGCGAATATACGAATATTGGTCAAAAATGACTTTAAAGCCACTTTCATTTTTTACGATTTCCTCCAATGGACTTGCTATTTTTAGTAACTCATCCTCGGAGATTTTTCCATCATAGTAATCGTTGTATGCCCTTTCTAATGCTACGTTTGCTTCAGAAATTCTCTTTGCTTCCGTTTTAAAGAATCTCTCTGTTTCGTCCGTAAGTGCCCCCTTAACTTGGTTTAAATAGAAAGCATACGGTTCGGAATTCATCTCAATTTCCGGGTTTTTTGGCGTGTCAAAAATCAGTAATGTCGCCATGCTTAAGACGAAAAACAAACTGATAAAGTACAAACCTTTCTGATAGAAAAGCATTTTCTTCCATTCATAACTTAATAGTGACACGCTCTCTCCCCCCTCTTCTGGTGACAGTATTTTTCCTAATGAGCAGCATTATGCCTAATATACAGATCGCTCCCCAAGCTACCGCAAACAATAAGGCTAGGGTATAACTCACCACGGGGTATCCGAAAAGATTGACAAATTCCGTTTTACGAAATAATTCCCGATTGACCACAAGCACAAATGGATTTAGAACTTTGAACAAGACTCGACCAGACCCTATATACAGTTCCTGGATATAATTGAATCCAAAGGTAGCGAGCAGGCTGATAATAAACGGAAATAAAGCATTTTTAAAAAAAATGGAAATCAATAAAAACACGAAACTCAGTACTAGAATTCCCATTGTTTTTATGAGATTCGATAAAACGGCATACGCTCCTAAACGGATACCAATCGATGAATTTGCAAAGTTTTCAATCGCATAAAGCGGGGAAAAGGTTGCTTCCACCGATCCAAAAAAAGTCGCAAATGCCACAAAATCAAGCAACCAAAACCAAAAACAGACAACAAAGACAAAAATGGCAGAGGAAATCAGTTTTGCCCAAACAGTTCTATTTCCTCCTGCTTGCGTCGTCAATAAAAGAACATCCATCTCCGTTTCCTTTTCGGAGACAAATACATAGATTAAGACATACATACAAATCAGTATGACCAAAAAAGATGAAAAGTCGTAATGAATAAGGTTTTCATACATTTCCGTATATGAAAAATCCGATATCATCCGTCCCGCGTAACGATCCGCAATCGCTGCATTCTTTCTATATTCGTATTGATTTCCGAGCGATTCAAAAAATGTCAGATTCTCTTTTGCCGTCATGACAACATCATTTGCATAACTTTTGTACATATAGGCATATTCCATTGGATTCACAAAATTCCAACGGAAGAATAAGGTGTCGTTGTATACATTTCCCGTATATGTATTCGGATTATCTGTTGCTGTGCTTGCGGTTTTATCCGCTGTTTGCTGGTCAAGCGGTCCGTAAATCGACATGAGTTTCTCGATTTTTTCCTTTGTAATGGTTCCCCCAAAATCCTCATACATTTCCCAATATAAATCATGCCAATCCGACCCTGTACTTTTGGAAAGTAATGATGTTTGGTCATAAACGCTATATATTTTAACAACATTCAGTATACTAAAAAGAAGAATCGCCAGGACAACTGACTTTTTAAAGAAATGTTTACGGCATTCAAAAAGAAGTAACTTCACCATCGTTCGCGTTCTCCCGAATAGTACAAAAATACATCCTCCAAATTGGGCTCTATATTCACCGCATGGGGATCCGGTTTTTCATCATCAATCACTCTTAAATGAATGCCATCGTGATCCCTCATCATGTTACTAATGTGAAAATGATTGAGCTTTTCTTCCATCGTTTCATCTGTCACTGTCACCATCCAGACTTTCCCCTCGATTTCACGCGCAAGTGCCTGAGGCGAATTCTGTTTTAAAAGCTGTCCAGCTTTTAGTAAAAGAACCTGATTGGCGATATATTCAACATCGGAGACGATATGCGTTGCCAGTAAGACAATTCGATTCTCTGAAAACTTGGTAATCAAATTTCGAAAACGAATTCTTTCTTGCGGGTCAAGTCCAGCTGTTGGTTCATCCAAAATTAAAATATCAGGATCATTCAGCATCGCTTGTACAATACCGACGCGCTGGCGCATGCCGCCGGATAGTGCGCCGATTTTTTTATTAGAGGCGTCACTTAAATTGACGATATCCAATAATTCCTTTGCTCTTTTTTCACCTTGTTCTTTCGGAATATCTTTGAGGACACACATGTATCGCAGAAAGTCCATCACTTCAAAGTTTTTATAAAACTGCGGGTACTGTGGTAAATAGCCAATATGGGATAAAAAATCGATTCCTAAATGTCTCACATCCACATCATTCATGAGCACTTGCCCTTTGTCGCTCTTTAAAATGCCCACAAAAATATTAATCAGTGTTGTTTTGCCCGCACCATTCGCGCCCAACAGACCATAAATCCCATTCTCTAGTTCTGAGGAGAAATCTTTGAGTGCATACTTGCCCTTATATTGCTTTGAAATATCCTTAAACGTGACTTTCATAAACATGCCCCCCTTATTTCCCGCTTATCAGAAAGAACATTTCATTACCATTAAAATTGACTAATGATTACTTTCGATTCTATATCGTCTCGTTTTGACCCTAATAACACAATACAAGTCCTCGTCTCGTCTATCAATTTGATCACTGGTTCGTGAGACATAAAATGATCGTTTCCGTCATTTGAAACCTGTTGCTCCGCTTCCAACTTTCCGGTTTCCGTATGATACACCCGAATGGTCCAGCCGGTTTTATGTGCAATCGGAGTGGCAAAATAACGACCGGCATTAGAACCCGATATGAATCCGCTTTCCGCTTTTTCCCTCAGAGTATGCAGTTTCGTTTGATTGCTTGGCATCTCCATCACCAATGCTTTTCCGGATACAACGGTCGGATCTTCTGCAAATAACAGCAAATGATTGTAAGCCGTTAAATTCTGACATGAAAAATTGTCAAATGTACGATTTAACAACTCTGAACCATCTATATTTACGATCCCGCAAGTTGCAAAGGAAGGCTTGTCAGGGTCAGCTGGAATATCAAAGCTTTGCGCCTTAAATGCGATCCGTTGATCCTCATTCGTGAAGCCAATTTGTTCAATGTTGACCATACCAGAACGCTCCTTTGCGTCTTCAGATGTCAAATCGATGATCGTATTCTTTGTTTCTGTTGTAAAATCATAGATATATAATCCGGAATAGGTTGCAAATGCCACTTGGGTTCCAGAGGCAGAAAACGAAATCGCATCTGTTGACATCAACATATCGTCGTCCGCTAGCAATTGATTCAAGTCAAATTCTGAAACGATGTTCAAGTCATAATCGTAAAACGCGGCTTTATAACGAAAAGCCCCATCCGTCATCACCGACTCACCATGATCGCTCGTTGATGATTGTCTAACTGCCACATAACCATTGTCAGTCACCCAAAAACGTTCACTTAAAACTTCTTCGTGCGGGGCTTCTTGTAGTATTTTCTTCGTATCTGTATCATATAGGTATAGCTTATCAGCCACTATGAAAACCTTGTCGTCATCAGCATAATAAACATGCTTGATATCTCCCTCTAATTTCAATTCTGAAACAACATCCGGTGTCGTCGGCTTGGGTGTGGTTGTTTCGCGGACTTCATCTGCTCTATTTGAATGCTCTTGACCATCATTTGAGGGACCAAAATGTTCATTATTTTTTGAACATCCCACGGAAAAGAACACAAATATGCTGAATATAATGCTGAATCGTTTATAATTCATCTTGATCCCCCGATCATTTATACAATAAGACGGATTCACTTTTTAGTAGAAAAGCATTATCAGGGAAATCCGCCGTATTCGTAGGTACGGAAACAACATAAAACGTATTGAAATCTTCCAATCTCTCTAAGTCAATCTCCACATCAATCACGGATACCTCTCCTTTTGCTAAAGTTGTTTCAAAAGAAGTGTCGCCATCTACGGTTGCTAACGCTTGATGGTTGATATAAAACGTATTTTGGTAGTGTATCCCTGGGTGGCCGAATAGTTTAAATGTCACGTGAAGGGTTCCGTTATCATTTACCTGTAGGTTATCGACATTCATCGCACGATCCCCATCAAAATTCACTTCATTTATTACGAGCTTTTCCAATGTCTCCAAGTCTATTTTCATCGCACTATGCTTTTCATGTTTTTCCAACAATTCCTTCGTCACTGGTTCTGTTGACAGACGAACATTCCTTAAATAGTCTTTTTTAGGGATGCTAGAAGCTTCC
Source organism: Siminovitchia thermophila (assembly GCF_016909185.1). GTDB lineage: Bacteria > Bacillota > Bacilli > Bacillales > Bacillaceae_C > Siminovitchia > Siminovitchia thermophila. Next base: position 252,743 of record NZ_JAFBFH010000001.1, read on the forward strand.
AGAACATCTGCATCTTTTTCAAAAACCAACGAACCTAACGACTGCAATGTAGAGTGATATCCTCCATAAGAACTCGTTTCTTTCATGTCTGGCATAAATGCTGGATTGTAAACGCTCGTAATATTGACATCCAAAGTATCCCCTTGCTTCCCTGTTATGGGGGTAAAGACAAATGTGAATGGTGTCTCTTTGTCGTCCTCTTCCAAATCAAGAATATGCATATATTCGTAAGGTGCTTCCGTTGTATTAAATTTATAGGGTTGCGGGATGCCGTCCACGAAAATAAGAAAACCGACATTTTTAGCTTTCCCTGATGCAGCTACGGAATAGTCTATTTTCAACTCTCCCCCATGATATGGAATGGGGAGCATTTCTTCATTTTCATCTACTTCTGGGTTATCAAAACCATGAACCATAGATCCCATAATACCCGTTTCTTCGTCATTTACTTCAAATGGATTGTCCGTTTCATGATGGATGGTGCCCTCGTTATTTTTATCAGAATTTTGATTGGAACAACCTGCCGCCAACACCATCAATGCGAGTAGTAATAATGCCAATGCATACCGAGAGAACCCGCATTTCCCCATACCTCATTTCTCCTTTCATATTCTGATGATTGACTTTTCTCGCTGTAGCATTATTTACTCTCTATCAACTTAGGATTATCATATTCGAACATCTTTTCATCATTATCTATTAATAGATTCCTATCTGTTGTATTTCTTGATACATCTTCGTCCACTTCTAGAACCGGTTTATCCTTTTGGGGGAGTGTCTGATCAATCTTTCTATTTTCCTCATGATCCATGCTCGGATCGCTTTCATTCTCAGGTACAAGTACAGATGGTTCGGGAGAGGCGTCTGGAGTGCTGATTTTTATCATCATACTTGTACTAAAAGTCGCCACAACAATCATTGCGAAAATTGAAAATCCCCATTTTTTGTTTCTGACATCCATAATGGAGAAAACTCTGTGTTTCATCCCCTGCTTCCCACTATAAAAATTGGTGGAAAATGTACTTCGTACCTTGGATTGTTTGCGGATGACCCCAATAATTGTTTCAACATATTTTTGTCGACCATCCACATTCGTATTTTTGACTACTTCTTCGTCACAAGCAATTTCACATTGAATAGAAACTTCTCTTGCTATCAGGTAAACGAATGGATTGAACCAATGCAGCGCAGTCGCTAAAAATACAAGTGCTCTAAACCAAATGTCTCTGCGTTTAAAATGAATCAGTTCGTGCTTTAAAATAAGCGGAAGCTCATCCGGCGGAATGTTGCCCGTTGGGAGCAATATGGTTGGCCGGATAAAACCAATTAACATGGGACTGGAAATACCGGGACAGATTTGCAATTCTACTTGTTGCTTGATTCGCAACTTTTTTTGAACATCGTGCAACAGATTCAGTACTTTCAAATCCTCGACTTTCATGCTCCAGCGTTTCACCATTTTCAAGAAGTGTCCGTGTCGAATGACATGAATGATGATAAAAACAACCACACCGACAAGCCATAGCCCACTCAATAGAACAGACCATGGAATAGCTGATGACATCGCCATCTCATAGGGTGCTACGAAATGACTGTTTGTTGTCTTTATGGCAGGTATGAACTTATCAATAGAAATTGCTGATTCTTGTCGGTGAAATCGGAAGGGAATAATCAGCCCGATAATAATGACCAACCATGTATAGTAACGTCCTTTTGCTGTAAATATTTTGCTTAATAATGGAGTGACGGCCATGTACACAAGCGCGATGATTGACATGGCAATCGAAACTTCAAGCAACGAAAACAACAATTTCTGCAATATTACTCCCTCCGTTCTTTCGCCCATTTTAACAACTCATCCAACTCTTCTTCGGTAGGCGGCTCCGTGTTATACAACGTATTTACAAAACTTAAAAATGAGTTTTTGTGATATTTCTTCATAAATTGTTCTGTTTCTAATTGAAGATAATCTTCTTTACTGATCAACGGGTAATACGTGCGCTCTTTCCCTTTCTTTTCTGTTCGTAAAAACCCTCGTTCTACCAAACGCCTCATAAGGGTGAGTACAGTAGGCGCTTTCCATTTACGTTTATCTCCTATTTCTGCCATAATCATCGCTGTTGTGATAGGTGGTTCGTTCTCCCATACAACCTTCATGATTTCAAATTCTGCATCAGGTAACTTTTTCATTTTCTCCATACAAATAACTCCTTTTTCTACAATTGTCTTCCTCATATTCTACACTTGTAAAATATGAAGGTCAATTATTTCATGAATATTTTTACATTTGTCTAAAAGAGGGGCGTATTCATTTGAAGTGATGATAACCGCTGCATTGCACAAGCTCTTTACGTAATGCCGTTTGCTTTGTTTCATTCATTAACCCATCTGATTTTTGGCTGGCTTGAATAGTGAAAGGATGATTCAAGCCTTTTTCATTACTGGATTGAATCATACTGATTTTTAAAGACTTATTTTAGGATTTTATTACAAAACAAGGGGATAGAAGTAGAAAATTAAATCCTGCTTAGATAGGTTAATTTAATATAACTACTTTTGTGGTTTTTTTGGAAAGTATTAACAACAATCGTGCCCTTTCTTACTCAATATTTTTCATACGCACATGCGTCATAAACGTCTCTCATGTAATGTACACTTAAACGTAGAGTCAATGTATGAGGGGCCATTTTTTAATGGAAATGGGGTGCTCAGAAAACAGTGTGGAGAAATGAAAAACAAATCTCAAACTACTAAAACATTTTCATGATCCTTACGAGCTATCCTGTTTTTTTCCACAATCGCAACCGATTGTGGAAAGCAGCATGAAAAAGATAAAGTGAAACTTCGGGGCTGTCCGAAAAGTAATATTGCCGCTTGAAAACAAAAAAACCAAAGCCAAGATTGCCGTAAAATCAACATTCTTGGGTTTTACATTTTAATGCATTTACTCTAAATTGGATTTTTTAGACAGCCCCGTTAGTTGAACCAATAGGGCATGTAGGTGCCGTTTTCTCCCACTTAGATCTTTTGTATCAACTCAGGTTTTAAAGGCGGAGTCTTATGGCACCTTACATGCGGGATAAAGTGAAACTTCATTCAGTAGGGCTCCTACTGAATGTTAGTTGAACTAATCGGGCTTTTAGGTGCCGTTTTCTCCCACTTAGACCTCTTGTATTCACTCAAGATTTTGAAGTGGGAGTCTTACGGCATCTTACATGCGGGATAAATATTTACATTTATATCACCATATTTACAATTTCATTCACCCGTTCTGAATCATTTTCGATTTCCAATAGTTCACAAAGTGTATCATGTACTTTTTTAAATTCAAGTACGATACTTCTCATAACACTCATCATTTCTATCGTTTCTCTTCCGCATTCCCAACTTTCAAGTAGCGACTTCTGCCAGTCTTTTAACCGACTTCTATCACCTTCGTATTTAGACCAATCACCAAACGTATTTGGTTGAATTCCTGAAGCCATATACCAAGCTGTTGACATGGATAATCGTAATGTATCAATACAATCCAAAGCATAATAATATTCTTTTGTCATTGCCTTCCGATAAGCTTCATGTAAATACGCAAAAAATTTTGTTCTCCAAGCTTCAAATTCAGCGATTGTTGGTTTGTAAGTCATTTCCATGGATTGTCTTTGTATAGCTCTCATCACTTCATTGGTGTCCTTGATTATTTTAATGTTTTGTAACCAAGGAGAGGGTTGAATATCGTCCAAAGTAAAATAAAAAATGTCCACTTTAACAAAACAATCGTAATGGGCAACAGTATAGATTGACGAAGGATCAGAATCCTCAAAATACAATACATTTCCCCAGTTTTTTGCGCGCATCTGTTTATTTGCAATGTATTTGTTTATTTTGTGAGGTTTCACAACGATTCTAAGGTCAATATCCGAAAAAATATTTGTATTTTCATTACCGATGGAACCACCATAAAAAAATGACAGAACATTACCATCGCTTAATAAATCACTTGCAATTGCATCTAATAATTTGTTTCGGTTATTTGGTAATTCTAAGTCTCTCTCTCCATGTTTACTTACAAATCCACACATGAACAGGAATGCTCCTTTCTTTATCAGGAACTTCTTTAAACATCACTGGTATATTTTTCAGGAAGTAATTCCAAAATCTTACACTTTACTAATTTGTCATTATAGGGAATGATGACATCTGTATTTTTCCCATAATCACTAATTAACTCCCGACACATGCCGCAGGGGGCAACCACCCAACATTTTTCTATATTTTCATGAGGGTGAGGATGAGCCACGGCTACAATTGTTTCAAATTCATGATCTCCTTCAGAAATAGACTTACCGATAGCTATTGCTTCCGCACAAACGGTGATTCTTCCCACATTTGCTTCTACGTGAACGGCTGAAAAAATAGCACCAGCTCTAGTTCTTACTGCGGAACCAACATGGTGTCGTCCATACTTATAATTTTTTTTAATAACTGTTTCTGCTTCTTTGATCAAATCATAGTCTCTATCCTCTAAAGGGCGTACCTTTAACATCATATTAACTCCTTAGTCATTTTAACCTTTACTTTATAATCCTACTATCAGCATTGCTTTTGAAGCTCAATCTTTATTTTTCTCTGGCCGTAGTTATTTCTGCTGGATTTGAATATATCTTTGATAAGCCTTATCAGTTCCTCTTCTTCCTGGCCACCTTTGATTTTGGCTTCATACATAATACGTACTTCTAGGGACTTGCAGGACGTCACACATTGCACCTGCGGTTACTCGGTGCAGTAAAAACATGTGCTGATACTGAGTATTTGTGAGCGTTATTTCGAATCACATCTACTTTCGTCCCATGATCAGCGCGGCTTGCTTTAAAATGTCATTCCCCATCGCAAGCCTTTGGTTTTCTTTACGTAGCTTAATCAGTTCTTCCTGTTCAGGCACTCGGTTATCTTTCTCTTCAAAAGAGTCAGTCATATTGTGTTAACGCACCCATTTATCAAAGGAAGAAGGTGTTAGATCATACTCCATGATGATTTCGGTTCGTGGCTTGCCAGTTGCATACAGCTGTACGATTTGTTCTTTAAATTGTTCATTCTCGATTCTCCTCCGACTAGATTGAATCGAGTCTATGACCTTAACAAATCTGTCCAACTAAGTGTAGCCGATTCAAAAAGATTCCTTATTGAAATGGATAGAAAGGTCTAAGTCTTTCTCGAATTAATTGCAGTATGCTTTGCTATAGAACCTGAGTATTTAAACTTTATCACCAAATTTCTCTCTTATTGCTGTTTCTACTTCATCTCTTTTTTCTTCTTTATTTTCATCGTCAATTTTTTCCTCTTCAAGTAATGATTCTAAATACTCTATTACTGACATATTAATTTCCCCTTTCATATGATAGTGCATTAGCCAATGACATCATATTACTTGTAAGGCTTGTCGGCATATTCGCCATAACTGAAAATGGGTAAGAATTTACTGAATGAAGGTCTTCTCCATCTACTCTTGTACCATGAGGAGCATAAACTACAATGGGAATTTCCAAGTCCAAATCTTTTAGCTTTTTTATGTATTTCCTTATAGTTTCTTCTTGCTTTTTCCCACCAGCTTTTTCATACCTATATATAATAATATCTATTTCACCACTAGCTATCGCCTGGTCAAATTCTTTGAAGTTTTCCAAACTCAATAACCGAGCTTCATCTACTATTCTACGAATTCTCATTACTTCAAGTCTTTCCATCTCTTCTTTTTTATCTTGGGGGCTTAAAACCATTACTCTGCTCTTTCTAAGAGAGTGTTGATTCTCCATAAACCTTTCTAACTCACTGTATTTTGCTTCAAAGTCTTCCATTTTAGGATCAATTAAAAGTTTAATTTTAGTTTTAGCTTCCTCTTCAATTACCTTTACGGAATCCTTCACTGTTGAGTCAGCACTTTCTTTTATCTCATTAATGGATGATTTTATTGTTAAATTTGCATTTTCTTTTACTTCTGTTTTCGTTTGACCAAAAATCCAATAAAGGACTATTGTTCCACCTGTTACCAAGACGGCTAATGCTACAAAAAATAAGCTGACTAAGTTCATGAAGCTTTCTCGGTCATTGTTTGCAAAATCCTTATAGTTTATATATTCCTGTTTAAGAAAATCAATCGTTTTATCAGCACTACTATTTCCTGTTGTTGAATTGTTTTCCTGCAGATCGCCTATTTGACTACTTAATTTGGTAAGTCTTTCTTCTAATTGCTTCTGCTTTTCGTTCATTGAATTATTAATGTGCAATAAAAAGAAAAAATTGAAGGCTAGTAGGGCTATGAGCAATATCCCTAACACCTTTTCAATGTTGTTTTTCAACATACCACCCCCAGCATTTACTATCAATTTAACCACGTAAGAAATAGAATTATCAAGGGAGAGAATAAAGAAAAAAAATTGCAGCCATTCTCATCCCTCATTCCATTAAAGCACCCCATTAGTGGAAGAGTGTTTTTGCTTAATACAAAAACATCCCGTTGCTTATAGACTTGTCACGTTATCAAAGGGTATTGATTCCCGATTTACTAGAACTTCTATTACATCGTGTTCTGGGTCTGTCGTTAAATAAAATGTATGTTGCTTTACAGCGTCTTCTGCTAAATTGGTTTCATTCAACTTTAAAGTAACTTTATCCCCTTGTGTTTCTAAATCAGTTTCTACATCTCCACTTGAATGAAAAATGATATAAGAACCTTTTTCTCCATCATTGATTAATTGAAGTTTTAAATTGGAATCAATTCTGTCTTGCACATGATTAGGTACATTTTCAATTTCACTAAAACTCAATGCTGATGAATTACAAGCCGATAAAATCAAAATCACTAAAGTTACAGATATATATGTTTTCTTCATTGTTTTGACTCCTTCTGCACTTTACTTTGATACAGTTAAAACAAATATAAGTTCCACTTTTGATTCAATTTTATTTGAAATAACAAAAAATCCATTGGTGCTTATTAAAGAAACCTGCTTCGTTAGTACAATAAAAGACACGATAATCCTTCTTAGTTCAATTAGTTCAACAGAAAAGTGCGTTAAACCTTCTTGAAATCATCATAATTTTAAAATAGTTTACCGCAGCCTACGGGAAAATTGAAAATCCATTGGTTTGGCATCATTATATTTATATAACCACTACCACCAGTATGTATTACCTTTTCTCTTTTTTTCGCATATTTGCCCCGAACTAAAACCTGATGCACGTGCTCCGAGCTCCTGATACCTGAATATAATTATTATCAGCCATGATTTCTCCTTTTTATATATGATACGGTAAATATATGAGTGGGTTAACCATATTTAATCACTACATGACCATAATAGAATTTTGTGGATAAATCGGTATGACAATATTTTTAATGACAGCTTTACTAATTTTTGTTGAACATCACGTTGCTTAGTATTACTTATAGATTTGCTATGAATAAAACATTTATAATTTTTGAGCACATTGACGAGAAAATAGTTTATTTAAACAGAAATAACCTCACTACTGTTGCATAAAATTTGATAGAATTTCCCATTTATTCACTTTCCGTGTTAAGAGCTAAAAAAGTAAAAACCTAACTAAAGGTGGTTCCATCCACTTGGGGTTTATTTACAATTAGACTTTAAGAACGACGACGACTTACTTATCAGGGAACGCCTTTTCCTTCAATTTTCCGAAGCCAAATATGCGCTAAGCAGCCCGTAATAACGGCTGATTTGCAAGGTCTTTCGTTTGCTTCCTGTCTCTATTTGTACGAGAATATGTAGGCAAAAAACAATCAGTGCGATGAACACTTGATTTTGGATGGCCCACTCGCTTTGACCGTAGAATTTTTTTATGTTGAGATGTTGTTTGATCAATTTGAAAAATAATTCAATTCCCAACGTGATTTATACATCTCTGAAATTTCTTCGGCGCTCAAATCAAACCGATTTGTAATGAAGTGTAGTACATTCCCTTTTGAATCCATCCCTTTTAGAAAACGAAAGTAATTTTTAGCACTATTTTGAGTCGTAGTCGTACCAATCAGCACCATTTGATCAGATAAAACAGTCGTATCCTCGGGCAATTTAAAATTGTAAATTGCCCGTATGACAGCGCTTTTACGTAGTCTTGATAGAAAAAAGTAGCCGTCATCCTTCATGCGGTCAAAGCGCTCGTAGTCCAGATAGCCACGGTCAAACACATACATGCATTCCTTGTCATCCACCATGAATTCAAGCTGACCACGGTCGTGTTCTTTTTTTGTTATGACGGCTTTTTCGGGATAGGAAGTTCCTTTTTCCATAAATACAAGGCGTAGATGCAGTTTCACACCGGCTTTTGTCTTGCGGAACTTTGCCCCACCCATGGTTGTTTAAATTCAGTGACAATGTGCTTGAATCTATGTTTTTTAACGGCATAACAAGTTTTGTATAGTGAGTTTTGGCATGCATTTATGAGACTAAGTCATGGAAAAGCCTTTGAAATAGATCTGGATTCATACCATTTATTCGGCGTGACAGCTGCGAAATACTGATCGAATCAAGGTCAATCTCTTTTTGAAGATGATCATCGAAAAGACAATCACTTAGCGCATAAAGACTTTCTACTTCATGTAGCTAAGAAAAAAGCAGTAATTTTAGGAATGACTCTGTCGTTAATTTTTTAGTATAGAAATCTAACTTCTGGTTTTCACCTGTTCTTCAAATTATGAAGTTTTTCATGTAATCTTGTCCATGAGTTTGTGTCCTTTTTAGTGGATTTGGATGGGTTACCACATGACTTATCCATTATAAAAGACTTTTTCTATGCAAAAAATAAAAAGTGAAATTTAATTAATGCAACACTAGTGATTTCAGAATCATTATCAAAACTAGCAATGATGCCAGTTGATAAAAGTAAGATTCCACTTGCAATAAAAAGTTTTTTAGCTTTCAGCCAAAAAGGCCGAGAAAGAAAAAGAGAAAAAAGAAGCTGAAGAAGAACAGAAAAAGCTCGAACAAGAAAAACAGAAAGAAAAAGAGCGACTCGAAAAAGAGAAAGAGCAAAAAGCGCTTGAGAAGGAAGAGGCCGAAGCAAAAGCCAATGCCGAGGCGAAAAGCGCTGAATCAGCGAAAGAGTCTCCCCGTGATGAAGAGATCAAAGAGGTTATTAAAAAATCGCAAAGAAATATTTCGTTGAGATCAAAGAGATTAAAGCAAATGAAAACATGGGTCTTAATGACGGGAGTTATGTTGTACTCCCCCACTTCACTTGGAATGTAAAAAACGGTGCTAAAAATACACGTAACATGCTATCAATGTACAGTGAACATCTAGCTGCAAAGTTGGCCAAAGAATCTGATGTAAGTGAGATTACAGTATTCTGGGAGGTTCCCTATCATAAAGAAGCAAACAATGTTGCCAAGTTTAGTTATGAAAGAAATGGTGAACAAATGATGGTTGGCGAAGAATGGTTTGATCAGGTGATTCGTGAATAATATAAAGTGCGAGGTGAAATAAAATAATGGATGACAAAATAAAAACTGAGATGGAAATACAGAATGAACTTGAACAGTTAACTATTGAATTTCGTCGTGAATCAACGATTACAAACTCTCAAACGAAGAAAGATAAACTAAAGTTTATAAAAAACAAAGCGAAAAATCTAAGTATGAGAAGCATGCCCTTAAAAGGTTCAAACTTATATACCGAAATAGTGGGTTTGCAATACGACGTTGACCAAAGTTTAAAAGAAGAAACAAATAAATCAAGGAAGCGACACCTTGATCTTGAACGGTAACATCGCTTGATTTTAAGCCCTCTCGAAAGGGGCTTGTTTTTTATAAAAAACATTAACTTTTTTCATAATATCTGTTTACAACGTAAAGCGGTGGTATAATTTGTTATAGAAAGGAGGTGAAAAGTTGGAGGATGTAAGAAATATAGTCCTCACCGTCGCAGGAATCATCGCTAGCATCAAGGCGCTACTTGATATATACGATAGATTCACTAAAAGAGACGATAAGGACTAAACCACAGGGGGAGGCAATCCCCCTCCCTACAAATATTATAACACATCTTTCTCAAGCTTATGAATAAGATAAACAGTACAGACTTATTGGCGTTTGTTTTAATGGCCATACTGCTCTTGGAAATTGACTTCAACAACATGACTACATTAAACTGGATCGGTTTAGTAGTAAGTTTATTATGGTTTATACTCTTTATTACTAAAATGATATTACCAACAAAAGAAAAGAAGTGAGTGCGATGACAACTTACCAAAACTATACTCTAAAGCCGACTTAGCTCGGCGTTGGAACGTAAGTAGACAAGTCGTAAAAAATTGGGAGTTGAGACATGACGATTTTCCAAAACCGGCGATGTGGGTACATGACAACTCCCTCCCTCTTTATATTGAAAAAGACATCAACGAATATGAAGAAAAACGAGGTCTGTTAAAAAATGAAAATTAAAATCGGTCCCCGTAAACCCAGCTTAAAAAAGCGTATCAGCGGACAACGTTTTTACACGGAATATGACTGGAACAACAAAAAATAAAGAAGGGAAAGTGATTGGTATGACTTTTAAAGATACGAAATATCTTCATATTTATGCTCAATACATGCCACACCACGAGTCATTTATAGTGGGGAATAAAACAGCATTATTAGAATTAAAAAGAGTAATTGATGTAGCATTAAGTACGGGAGAGTCTCAAGGTGATTTTTCTGCATCTGATGGAGAGGGTTATGAAGTAATTGTGATAAAAGTTTCAGATGACAGCATGAAGTTATTTGAATCACTTGAAATGCCTTATACAGAACAATACGGAGAAATTAATAACCATATGTATTTTGTGAATGAAACGAAAGATAACAGTACACCTCATCCTCCTGCGATCTTGTTGAAAAATAAAAATGAGGATGGGAAATAAGTAAAAAATCATCGGAATTGGTACAAACCCAGAAAGTAAAACCGCATAAAATCAAATTTGAAAACCCTTGATTTCATGCGGCTTTTTTGATTTTCACTGGGTTTTACCCAGCATCATTTTTAAAATAACGTAAGGCCTGGTTTAGGTTTATATTTTGAAGGAATTATAGCTCTTAAAGAGTAATGATGTTTCATTGCGGCTGGTGTTCCTCCTATATGGAAATGCCAGAACCATTGTGATGTACCAGGTTTTAAATATGCATGTAAACTACCATTATCTAATCTAAATACAATTTGTTTTGTAGGTTTGTGTTGAATACTTAATAATGTTGTAACTTTACCTTTAGAATTTTTAATATTCCAGATTAATCTGTAATTCTTTCCTACTTTTTTTAGATTCTTTTTTAAATATGAGGATGCAACACGAGTTCCATGTCTTACAACAGTTTGTAATGCAATTCTTGCAACATGGGCTAGAATTGGAACAAAAATTGGAGCTATTGCAGGTTGTACTTCTCCATGTTGACCCTCAAGTGCTGAGTATACTTCCCCATGTTCTCTTTCTAGTTCTAGAAATTCCTCGCTATAAAAATATGTATTAAAAATCTTATCAAACTCTTCATCACTCATTGTTTCAAATTCTTCTTCGGTATAAGGAATTGTTTTAAGATAATCATCAATTTCATCTTCAATATTTGATAACTTTTGAGTCAAAATAATGTTTTCTTTCTCGCTTAGCGCAGAATTATACTGGTTTTCATCCTTGATTGAAACCTTATTAGTTTCTGCGCTAACCACATTGGTAAAAAAAGGTAATGTCATTCCGAAAACTAAAAGGAAAGCGCATAGTAAAGAAATTACATTCTTCATCCTCTTTTTTGAAAATAAACTGTTCATTTTCAAATCCTCCTGAATTATAAATTTGTTTAATTATAACAAATTTTTTTAAAAAAACGAATAAATAAATACAGGAAGCGATCACTGCTCTTTATATTAATCGACGGTGTATTGGGTGCTGAAAGAGACCAATTGTGGTAAAAAGCATATTTTAAACTAATTAAGGATCCTTTGATTACCTGAGCATTTTGTAGTTATAAAGGGACTGTCTAAAAAATCCAATTGAGAGTAAAGGCACTAAAATATTAAACCCAAGAATGTTGATTTTACAGCAATCTTGGGTTTGTTTTATTTAGTATTCAAGCTGTAATTTTACTTTTCGGACAGCCCGCCTTTTTTTAAAAAGGAGGGATAATTTATGAATGCAGCTATATATGTAAGAGTATCTACACACGAACAGGCTGAAGAAGGTTATTCTATAGAAGAACAGAAAGAAAGGCTAAAATCTTTTGCTGAAGCTAAAGGTTATGATGTTGCTAAAATATATTCGGATCCTGGATTTTCTGGTTCTAATTTAGACAGGCCAGCTATGCAAGAAATGATAAAGTTAATAAAAACTCGATCCATTGACGCTGTGTTAGTCTACAAAATAGATAGGTTAAGTAGATCACAGAAAGATACTTTATTTCTGATAGAAGAAATTTTTCAAAAAAATGGGGTAGCCTTAATTAGTATGAGCGAATCATTTGACACATCTACTCCCTTTGGAATAGCTATGATTGGTATACTTTCCGTTTTTGCACAACTAGAGAGGGAACAAATAAGAGAACGTTTTATAATGGGAAAAGAAGCGAGAGCAAAGAGTGGAAAGTGGCATGGTGGAGGTGGTGGTGCAAGGATAGTCACAGGATATGATTACATTGATGGCAGTTTGATTATCAATGAATACGAGGCACAATGCGTCAAATACATCTATGATAGGTACAACAAAGGTCACGGTATTTTTAATATATTAGAAAATGTTAGGGAAAAGTTTCCTGGGGTTCTTTCTTCTGAAACAACAATAAGCAACATTCTTTCTAATCCCATTTATATAGGAAAATTGAAATACAAAGGGGAAATTTATGAGGGCGAACATGAACCTATAATAGAAGAGGATTTGTTTAATCGAACTCAAGAATTGTTAGCAAAACGAACAAGTAAAACGAATCCTTTTAGAAAAACCTATCTATTATCTGGGATAATCTATTGCGGTTTATGTGGAGCTAGAATGAACGGAAGAAGCGGAGGATTGCTAAAAAATGGTGAAAGAAACAAATACTACAAGTGTTCTGATAAAATAATTAAAAAAAGGAAAGGTATTGCCGACGAATATTGCAATAAAAAAGAAGAAGCGAAAGAAGATATTGAAAATTATATCATAAGTGAGATTAAAAAAGTCAATATTGGTAACTTCGAGCAATACAAAAGAAAGAATAACGATAAAAATAAAGAAGTCTCAATACTTAAAAAGAAGTTGGGTGGCATCGATAAACAAATATCCAACTTGGTTGATTTATACAGCTTAGGTAACATCCCTGCCGAAGTAATATCAAATAAAATCAAAAAACTAAATGAAGACAAAGAAGGTATTTCAAACAGAATTAATGAATTAAAAAAGGAAAAAGATGTGAAACACTTAGAGCAAATAAAAGAAACAGTCTCTCAATTACCCAATTTCGACTGGGAGAACGAAGAGACTGATAAGAAAAGATTAGTCATTGCAACGCTTATAGATAGAATCACGGTCTTTGAAAATAAGGTTGTTATTGATTGGGCTTTCTAATTATGTTACAAACGCATTCTACATGGGACGAGTTGATAGAATTGATGTATTTGCGAATTTTAGCAAAACGGTCGTATGCGGGAACATATCGACTTATTTGTACGTTCGCGGGAACATATCCAAAATCTTCATCTAACTTTTTGCTTTTCCAAATCATTTTTCACTGAAATTAAAGCAACATCTTTTGCAAGATTCTTTTTATTGAAATTTGACAGGATTGTTTTTTCTGTTTCAGGGGTCCAATATATTTTTAAATTTTCCCTTGCCCGTGTTATAGCTGTGTAAAATATATTATGAGTGATTTGCTCATCAACTTCGTCAGTTATTACAACTTTTACCGATTCATATTCTAATCCCTGAGCTTTATGTATCGATATTGCATATGCTACTTGAAATGGGACAATATCATCACCGTTTTCATCATCATCTTCATCTGTACTTTTATATTTATTTACAGTAAATCGTATAATTGAGTTTGCATCTTCAGATTCATTTATCAGTTCAAAGTCGTAGCCGTATGCTTGCAATTCATTAATTGGTCGGTCTAATAATATATCAAATTCGATTTCTTTTTCGAACACCTTAATATCTACTATTTTCCCCTTTGAATTATTATATATTAAGGGATGGAATCTGTTAGACTCATTAAAAAGTATTGGATCTCCTACTTTATAGGATTGCACCCCCCATATAATCTCGGGATTAGGATTACTACCCTGAAGGAATTTATTAATATTATTTATTCCGTAAAGTCCATCATAATTCAAACAAAGTACGATTTCATCATCTGTCGTGCGTTGAAATATTGATTCATCTAAATTAGAAGAATAATCATTTCGGGTTAGATGTTCTAGTATATCATCATCAAGTTCCCTAACCTTTCTCCATACATTAAGTAAATTATCACTTTTACTTCGGTATGGTTTTTCTAATTCGAAAACTGATGTCTTGGGAACAAATGAACGTATAATATTAAACCAATTTCCAAAGGTTATTGATTCTATCTGAAATACATCGCCTACTAATACCAGTAATTTAAACGTTGATTTACTTATAACCTCATACATTTGAGCATTACTAACGGTACTACACTCATCAATAAACAGAACATCGCAATCTGTATCATTATGAGAGTACGTTAAGTATTTCGCTATTGTGTAATGTGAACAATTTGAAGCGTGTACTTTTTGTTTTAAATTATCTACCGCTGGGTTAGTATTTGCTAAGTATATTTTCTTTTCCTCATTAAAAAAATTAGAGATATGGTCAATCAAAGTAGTTTTACCAGTACCAGCCGCCCCATATATTAAAGCGACTCTAGATTTGTCAAATATACTTCTCAACGCACTTTTCTTTTCTTCACAATCTATTGAATGCGATGTATTTTCCAACCAATAATCTACAGACAACTCGTATCCCCCGATACCTTCATCAGTTAGTTCGTTTAACTCTTCTATGATTTTTACTGCATTCTCCTCATAACCTTTAATAAAAAGATTTCCCTTGTATTCTTGTATTTTTCGATTTTCATGTTTATAGTATAGTCTGTTATTATATTTTAATATCAAATAATCAACATTCTCAAAGTTAACTATATCTTTTTTACTTGTAAACAATTGTCCTTCTATCTCGGTATTATTTTTAATCATTCTAGCAAATAACTCATGTTCTCTATCATCAATATCGATACAAGCAAATAAATCAACCAATCTGGGATTATGACTCTTTAAAGAAGTATTAAACGGCATCTGATCAAACGGTATACATCCATAATCTAAATTTAAATCCGATAAAAGATGACAGGCTCTGTAATTTAGTTGATTTTTTATAACTTTATTGTTCATTTTATATAGTAAGTATTTTAACGTATTTGCTCCTGGGGAATTGTTAAGTATTATTCCTCTACACTTATCTAACAAATCGAAAATCCTTGAATTCTTTGACTTAGAATTTACTTCCTCTTTTATTTGTCTATAGTAACTTTTCGGCATACTTACAAATTGACTAAGATCCATACCAGTACTGAATATAAATAACATTAATTCCTTATACTCAACATGACCGGTTGAAATTTTCGAATTCAAACCAAAGATACTAGCAAAGTTGTTTAATTCACATGGTCGTATAGACACCTCATAATTCTCTATAATCCTAATTGGCATTCTTTTTCCTAAGACATCTATAACGTCATGCCTAATCCAAAATTTCACTGCATAATTAGACATTATATCAATATCAGTAAAGGCTATAATTCTATCAAATTTACTTACATAATCATTCGCTGTTGTAAATGTTACTTCATAGTATACTTTTTGATCTACAAAAAACGGTTTTATTTTCCGTATATAATACCTGTCATTGTATACATCATTATAACCATTCATTGGAGAAACTTTGATTTTTTCCGCAATTTTTTCGTAATATTCATTTAAGTGTGGATCAAGCTTTAATGGAAATTCCTCAATATTCGATAGAATATTTATATTATATCTCTTTTCTAGTAGTTCTTTTATTTGTAACATATATTTGTAATATTTAAGCATTAATCGTTCCGAATTTCCTTCATCAAGAGTGTAATGCGAAGTTGTTATTTGAAGGAATCTATGAAATTTGTGTAAAAAATTTAAGTAGCTAACTGTTTTCACAAACTCATTTGCTTTTTGTATGTTTTCGTATGTGATTTCTATGTCATCCCCGCTACTAAATGCTTTTAAAGAGGTATGTTCTACTAAATCACGTAAATCAGACAAAATGTTTTGCGACAAAAAACCACGATCAATTGTTTTAAAATGTTCAATATTCCTACAAATCTTTTTATCAATTACCCCTATTGCCTTATCAATTTTCAATTTACTTTTCACCTCATGCTAGTTTTTATTATATTTATAGTTTGGTTTGGTTAGATTACTTTACCAACGGTTCATATGATTGGATTTCTTATTAAACAATTTCTCTTTTTCATTCTCCGTTAACAATTTATCAGGATGTTTTTCTGAATCCCGAATCCAATTGGCCTTTTCTATCGCCCATCTATACTCCTCTGAATCTTCTTCCATTTCAGCAGTAACATACTCCTGAACTAATTTAGAATAGAAGTAATTCAAGGAATTGTTTATGAGTTGCTGTGTTTTTGTGTATTCATTGTCCCGCTTTTCCTGTAAGATTAATCTTTCTTCCTCCTCTTTCAAACGTTGTTTTTCTTGTATTATATACTCCTTTTCTCGCTCATCAATTATTTCTGGTAATGAAAAAATATAGACAAATACTTTTCTTAAAAGATCCTCAGTAGACATTCTTTTGGTTTGATTTATATTTTTTTCACTTCTTCCCCAGTTACGCCAATACAGCTTATAACCAACTTCCACATTTATTGTTCCTTTTGTTTCATATTCAAACGTATGATATGTAGAATATCTTTCATCTTCTGGTGATAAGTTAATTTTTCTACATGGCAATTTAAAGTTCAAAGTAATAGTATATTTATCTTTCAATATAATTTCCGTTTCCTCATATTTGGGAACAATCTTAGCGTCCGCTCTCTCAAGAGCTTTGAATAAACTATCTATAAAAGGTAAAACTTCTGGAAATATTTCTCCAGATGCCGATTTAATTCTCAATCTATCCTCTCGATAGGATTGATTTTTTTTACGATACCCAATTATCGCCTTATGTGGTTTTGAAGATAGTGTTTTATTTATTTTTAAATTATTATAAATATCTATTAACCTATCTTCATCTTGTTTAAAGTAAGAAAAATAACTTTTTTCCTGTTCTAATAATTTGCCGTGATTTGTTTTTAATGGTGGTAATTCTTGTTTTTCTTTTGTGGACTTAACAATCTTTTTTGGAGCTAATTTAACTTGATGCTTTTTCGCTTTTTTAATTGTAATCACTACACTATCTTCCGCATTCGGTAATTTTGGCTGCGGTGGCTTTTCATTCCCCATGTATAATTGACTCCAGTAAGATTGGGTAGGCAGTGGTATGCCATAATCAACACAAGCCTTTTTCAGATTATGATAAGGTATATCAAGTTTCTTAGCTGCCTTTGTCATTCCAACAGACCAAACTTCATCATATAAATCTTTCCTAGAAATTGATAACAAATATACCACCCCATCTAGTAGCGTTTACTTACATTTTATACTATTAAAATTTTCGGTCAATTTAACACTAATAAAAGCCCATGCCTGATCCGACATGAGCTCGTTAAGTATTCATATTATATTTCTTTTGCAATCTCAATCCCTGACTTAAATTCAATGGTTAATTGTCTTGCGCGAATTGTTATTTTCTCAATCAATCGTCTTACAAGTAAATCATCATACGTTTCAAGTTGCTGCGGTTGCTCTTTTAAAAACTTTGTCATTTCTTCAATCCGTTGTCTCAGTCCCTCTCGTGCTGCATTTTTCATCATGACTTCTTGCTTCAGTTCCCGCAACCCGTATATTTCTTCTGCCACGTCATCATAATCTTCTTTTGAATTTGCAAGCCTAAGCAGTTCCATTTGAAGTTCTTCTAACTTTTCATCAATGTCAGCTGTTGGTCTATCCGCATTTTCATTTAGCACTGTTTCAATATTTTCTATTAAAATATTCAAATAATCATCTTTGCTACTCAACACTTCATTGATGGCTTGTACTATTGCTTGGTGAAGTTCATCTTCTCTGATTGTTTCTGCACTGCAAAGATGTGTTTTTCTTTCTAGCCTGCTAACGCATCGCCACACGATAGATCTGTATCCTCGGTTATTCCAATGTACCCTTCGGAAAACATCTTCACATTCTTTGCAAAAGACAATGCTCGACAAGGCATACTTGCTGCTATACACTCGTTTCTTTCCAGTTTTTCCGTTTCGAATATTTGCCCTTCGCATCATTTCTTCCTGGACTTGTAGATAAATAGCTCTCGGTATGATTGGTTCATGGTTATTTTCGACATAATACTGTGGAACATGACCGTTGTTTACAACTCGTTTCTTTGTTAAAAAATCTACGGTGTATGTTTTTTGAAGTAGTGCATCTCCGATATATTTTTCATTTTGCAGTATCTTTTTAATCGACTCTGGCCGCCACTTGGACCGTTTAGCTGCGGTAAGTATTTCATCCGCTTCAAGTCCACGTGCTATTTGAACCAAACTTGCTCCTTCTAAATATTCTCGGTAAATTCGTTTAACAACTTTTGCTTGTTCTGGATTGATGACTAGTTTGTTGTTTTCATCTTTTGTATAGCCTAAAAAGCGGTTATGGTTCACTTGGACTTCACCTTGCTGATATCGGTATTGAATTCCAAGTTTTACGTTTTGACTAAGTGACTGACTTTCTTGTTGTGCTAGGGATGCCATGATGGTGAGCATAATTTCACCTTTGGCATCCATTGTATTGATATTTTCCTTTTCAAAAAACACAGGTATTTCTTTATCCTTAAGTTGTCTAATGTATTTCAAACAGTCAAGCGTGTTTCTCGCAAAACGACTGATGGATTTTGTAATGATCATGTCGATTTTTCCATTCATGCTATCCTCAATCATCTTATTAAACTGCTCACGCTTTTTGGTATTTGTCCCAGATATTCCATCGTCCGCATAAATGCCTGCCAACTCCCATTCAGGATTGTTCTGAATATAGGTAGTGTAGTGTTCCACTTGAACTTCATAACTAGTTGCTTGTTCTTCGCTATCTGTTGATACACGACAATAAGCTGCCACTTTTAATTTTTTCTTATCCTCTGCATCAACATTTCTCGTTCTTCTCCTAGCTGGGATAACTGTTACGCTTCTTGCTAAAGCCATTTTAAGTCACCTCTTCTTTAATTAAGCTGTATACATATTCTGCTTGTTTAATTGGATTGTCGTATTTGTCTTCCACTTCTCCGATCGTAAATTCAAAACATGGTGTAAATGACTCTTCCTCTTTCGTTCTATTTAATCGTCCTAGTTTTTTCGCTCGTTTAAATCTTTCGTTTTTTAATTGTTCAAATTGTTCTTTTGAAATTAATCTCGGAAACAATTCATTTCCTAGATACCTTTCATCTGTTAATATTCTAGTAATTCCGCCATGTGACCGATTAATACCAGATTCCCTTGCTGCATTAGCTAAAGATTGGCCCGATAAGTATGATGCGATTAAAAGCTTTAATTGCTCAGCTTCTTTGGCATGAACTTCAATTTTTCCGTTTACTATTGCATATCCAAAAGGTGTATGTGCCATCAGCGCTTAACCCCTTCCCTTAATGTAATGCCACAATTCAAATGAAATCCTATCTCATTTGGTGAATATACGATTATCTTTTTTACAATGTCTTGAAAAGATTCTTCATCAAATGCATCTATAAATATTCCTTGTTTAAAGTATTTAATGAGCCGCTTTACTTCACTTAGCTGATTTGAACTGTCATTGATTAAATACAGTAACTGCTCTCTTTCTTCTTTTAGCTTCATATTCTTTTGGGACAATTCAATTTTCTGTTGATTGAAAATAGCAGGTTCTAAAAAGCCTTTTGTCATTAATTGAATTAATGTATTCAGTTCATCTTTTGTAACTTCGAGTTGTGTTTCTATTTCAGAAATCATTTGATAGTTTTCATCTTGATTTGACGTTTCTAGTTGTTTAGATAGTGGTATTAATACATAACTATAGCCAAACTTTAATTTGTTCATCATTGTAATAAAAGCTTGATGAATACGTTCTTCCCTTATAAATAGCATCGAACACTCATCTTTGTTTTTAATATGTGTAGAACAGCACCAGGCAATATATTTACTATGCGTGGAAGTGTGTATTCTTCTTTTAAATGTATCTCCACATTCCATGCATTCAATCTTCCCTGAAAAAGGATAGCGGTTTAAATATTTTCTACTGCCAGCAGCTACATTCTTTTGGCTTGCTTGATATTCTAACATTCGATTAGCTGCTTCAAAATCAGCATGTGTGATAATCGCTTCATGATGATTTTCAATTAGGTATTGATCAAGTTCACCTTGATTTACCTTTCGATTAAAATGCTCATCAGTAAAGGTTTTTTGAAGTAGCACATCTCCCGTATATTTTTCATTCTTAACAATTCCACGTATCGTAGAACCTGTCCAATTGCCATTTCGCTTTGTTGGTATTCTTTCTTCGTTTAGCTGTCTGGCAATTCGTTCTGTTCCTATTCCTTCAAGTACACTATTGAATATTCGCTTGACAACTTGTGCTTGTTCTTCATTTACAACCACCATTTCATCGATATAATCGTAACCGTATGGCGGGTACGATATCTTGTAAGTCCCTCGTTTAAATCTTTGTCTAATCGACCATTTACTATTTTCGGAAAGTGACACTGATTCATTTTCTGCTAGACTACTTAAGATTGAAAGCATAAGTTCACTTTCCATCGAATTCGTATTGATGTTTTCCTTTTCAAAATAAATGTGCACACCCAGGTCCATCAATTTTCTGACTAACTCTAAGCAGTCAATTGTGTTTCTCGCAAATCGACTAATCGATTTCGTTAAAATGAAATCAATCTTTCCTTTTTCACAATCAGATATTAAGCGAAGCAATTCTGGTCGTCTATCCTTTTTCGTTCCTGTAATACCTTCATCACTGTAAATATCAACTAGCTGCCATTCATCATTATTTTCAATTAAAGTTTTGTAGTGTCGTCTTTGCGCTTCTAAGCTAATCAGCTGTTCCTCGTTTGATGTCGATACCCGTATATATGCAGCGACCTTTTGTTTCGGTTTTACTACTGAAAATGTTGTCATATCAAGTGTTGTTATCTTTCTCATCCACTCACCCTCCTTTCTTGTACGTGACATATTAGCGTTAGAACACTGTTATATCAAGGTTTATCGCACATTAAAGGACCTAATAATGGATTGAATTTTTGACGATTTAATTTACTTATTTGATCGAATTCTTCCTGAGAAATGAGTTCTTTTTCGCGTAGTTTCATGAGCATTTTTTCAGCAAGATGAAAATGAAGTTCATTTTGAAGTTGTTCTTCAGTTGGTTTTGATGGTTTATGATTTGGTGTTTGATGCTCAGATGAGAGTTGTGTCATTCGCATATGGTTTTCCTCCTAAATAGTCTTCTACCTATATGCGATAAAAAGATAGGATTCGAACCCTTGTTTCTGTAATATGTTGATTAATAGTTGATATGTAATTGAAGTTCTAGATATAATGAAAGTAGATTATTCAACAAACGGGCCATATTGTTGTATAAGTGATGAAATACTGAATTTAAAACTTAGTTTATATGTGGTAAAATGTTTTAATCAAGTTTAGGAGGAATTAATTATGAAGCGTAATGAATGTAACAGGGTTCAATTAAAAGAGGGAAGCGTATCATTAACCCTATAAACTACGTCTGCCCTCATTATTGGAGGGTGAAATGTGAATACATCCTATTCACAATCGAATTTACGACACAACCAAATTTTAATTTGGCTTTGCATTTTATCTTTTTTTAGCGTATTAAATGAAATGGTTTTGAACGTCTCATTACCTGATATTGCAAATGATTTTAATAAACCACCTGCGAGTACAAACTGGGTGAACACAGCCTTTATGTTAACCTTTTCCATTGGAACAGCTGTATATGGAAAGCTATCTGATCAATTAGGCATCAAAAGGTTACTCCTATTTGGAATTATAATAAATTGTTTCGGGTCGGTAATTGGGTTTGTTGGCCATTCTTTCTTTTCCTTACTTATTATGGCTCGTTTTATTCAAGGGGCTGGTGCAGCTGCATTTCCAGCACTCGTAATGGTTGTAGTTGCGCGCTATATTCCAAAGGAAAATAGGGGTAAAGCATTTGGTCTTATTGGATCGATAGTAGCCATGGGAGAAGGAGTCGGTCCAGCGATTGGTGGAATGATAGCCCATTATATTCATTGGTCCTATCTTCTACTCATTCCTATGATAACAATTATCACTGTTCCGTTTCTTATGAAATTATTAAAGAAAGAAGTAAGGATAAAAGGTCATTTTGATATCAAAGGAATTATACTAATGTCTGTAGGCATTGTATTTTTTATGTTGTTTACAACATCATATAGCATTTCTTTTCTTATCGTTAGCGTGCTGTCATTCCTGATATTTGTAAAACATATCAGGAAAGTAACAGATCCTTTTGTTGATCCCGGATTAGGGAAAAATATACCTTTTATGATTGGAGTTCTTTGTGGGGGAATTATATTTGGAACAGTAGCAGGGTTTGTCTCTATGGTTCCTTATATGATGAAAGATGTTCACCAGCTAAGTACTGCCGAAATCGGAAGTGTAATTATTTTCCCTGGAACAATGAGTGTCATTATTTTCGGCTACATTGGTGGGATACTTGTTGATAGAAGAGGTCCTTTATACGTGTTAAACATCGGAGTTACATTTCTTTCTGTTAGCTTTTTAACTGCTTCCTTTCTTTTAGAAACAACATCATGGTTCATGACAATTATAATCGTATTTGTTTTAGGTGGGCTTTCGTTCACCAAAACAGTTATATCAACAATTGTTTCAAGTAGCTTGAAACAGCAGGAAGCTGGTGCTGGAATGAGTTTGCTTAACTTTACCAGCTTTTTATCAGAGGGAACAGGTATTGCAATTGTAGGTGGTTTATTATCCATACCCTTACTTGATCAAAGGTTGTTACCTATGGAAGTTGATCAGTCAACTTATTTGTATAGTAATTTGTTATTACTTTTTTCAGGAATCATTGTCATTAGTTGGCTGGTTACCTTGAATGTATATAAACATTCTCAAAGGGATTTCTAAATCGTTAAGGGATCAACTTTGGGAGAGAGTTCAAAATTGATCCTTTTTTTATAACAGGAATTCAAATCTTTTTGTTCCATTAAAGGGCGCTGTTCTGGAGCAAGGATCTGCGCCATGAATTACAGAATTGGGCTATATTGTGGAATAACTTATTGTGAGAATAGGGAGATTTAAATGCGCAAAGAAAAAGAGATGATAAACCTTTTTAAAAATATTGTTATGAATGATGACGGCATCAGATTATCAGTCCTTGAAGGTTCTAGAACAAACCAAAACATTCCAAAAGATGATTTTCAAGATTATGATATTTCCTTTTTTGTCACAGATATCGCACCCTATAAGAAAGATGATGATTGGCTAAATATTTTCGGCAATATGGTTTTCATGCAAAAACCAGAGGATATGGAATTATTTCCGGCAGAGTTTGAGCACTGGTTCACCTACATTATGTATTTTAACGATGGTATAAAGATTGATCTGAGTTTAATTCCTTTAGATGAGGTAAACAAATACTTTTCCAACTCAGATGGCTTAGTAGAAATATTGGTTGACAAAGACGATCGAATCAGTAAAGCGATTATTCCAAGTGATATTAAATACTGGACAAAAAAGCCCAATGAACAAGAGTTTGATGATTGCTGTAATGAATTTTGGAATGTATCAGCTTATGTAGCAAAAGGATTGTTTAGAAAAGAACTTCTTTTCGCATTGGATCATTTTAATCAAATTCTCCGTCCTGAACTTTTAAGAATGATATCTTGGGAAGTTGGTCTACGTAAAGGGTTTAATTTTAGTGTTGGCAAAAACTACAAATTTATTGATCAGTATCTACCCGAAAAGGAATTTGACAAACTAACTAAAACCTTCTCACTATCAGGTTATAGAGAATCTTGGGAATCCTTTGAGTTGTGTTGTCAAATGTTCAGAACATATTCTAAAAAGGTCGCTTCCTCATTAGGTTACAAGTATCCTGAATACGATCAAAAAATGACACGCTTTATTCGCAATGTTTACGAAAAATTGAGTGAAAAATAATCTTATGGAATGTAACCTGTTATTAAGCTAACGGGCGCGATTGTGGAAGAACAAATAGTCATTTAAGTTACAACCGAAGAGTTTAACTACTCCTCGGTTGTTTTTATTTATTCATACTTCACAAACGCATCTTTAAAGCCAGCTTTCTTTGCTTTTTCTAGTTGCTTATCTGCATTCTTTTTAACACTATACGCACCAACCTGAACCCGATATAGTTTCTTTCCACCAGTTGATGGCTTTGAGGTTGACGCACCTTTCGATAATTCCTTCTTCACATCTGCCCGAAACGTATCCATTGATTTTCCATGTTTTGAAAACCAATGACGTGGGTCACCATGATTACTAGCAATTTTCTTCTGATAGCCTTCATAATGACCGATGATGTTTTTCTCCGTCAGTTTGTATTGTTTACAAAGATAAGCACAAAGTTCAACCGCTTCTTTATAAACCTTATTAAAGTAAGTCTTATCAGTTAAACCATCTTCACAAATTTCAAAACCAATATGTGTATTATTCGCATCACCGCCCGCATGCCATCCGCGATGATTCCAAGGTAAAGTTTGGTAAGTTGCAATTGATCCATCTTTTAACTTTCCGATAAAAGCATGAACACATACTTGTCTTCCATCTGGACGTGGCTGGTTCCAGTGATTGTTGTATTGATTCTTTCCTAACAAACCATCATCTGGGCCAACGTAACGTTTTAAATTGGGATTGTTTGCCCCTGTGCTATGGACCATGATTCCTTTTGGTGTAATTTTCCTTCCTGCCTTGTAACATTCATTCTTCGTTAAAAATAATTGTTTTAATTTCATTCTTCATTTCCTCCCTTATTGTTTAACTGAGCAAGTACATTTTTCAACTTCTCAGGTATTGGTAAACCTAATTGTGAAGCATTTTCCAACATAGAAATACCTTCATTCGAGCAATAAAAAAAGATGACTGCTGTTCTTAGAACGCTGCCATCCCCTATCAAGTGAGTGTCAATCATATGTCCGACACCTACCAATATAAAAATTAATACCTTTTTAAATATCCCCCGGTAACCAATTTCACTAGATAGTTCCTTATCGACAATTGCACACATAACTCCAGTGATATAATCAGTAACAACCAATATGATCAATGCATACAAAAAGCCATCTAACCCTCCTAAAAACCAACCAATAAATCCACCTAGCGCTGTAACGATGATTTGTATCCAGTTCCATATATCCTTCATAGAAAAGTTTCCCCCTTTAATTTTAAAAACATCTATATAAAAAGGATGTCCACATTTTATAGACACCCTTAAATGTTTATATTTGTTTTGGTAATGCTTCCCAAACTCGCATATCCTCCTGCCCTAATGACCAAATGGCAATGCCTCGTAATTTCCACCTGTAAGCTGCCTCATTTGCCCAATAAACCAAGCTATCAACATCTTGATAATAAAGAATTGAAAAACCATCCGCATCTCCTAAAAATAAACGTGATATCCAAAGGTTAATGTCCTTTGGTTTTATTTTGACGGTATAATCATTTCCCGCAATTAGTGGTAATTCTTGTGAGTGGAAGAAATCATAGTCCATTGATATATCATCACTTCTTGTGCTTATCTCCTCCACATCATTATTTACTTTAAAGACCTGAAACTCGTTATTCCAAGTAACACCTATTCTTGGTATCCTTCCGAATTCTACTGTGTTTCCATTTGGAAAAGTTATATCTACACTTTCATATGGTTCGTATGTCCATGCATCTCCTAAACGAAGTAAGTCAGATATCATGCGGTTATCTGAACGAATTCCTGCATACCCTCCACTGAAATCATTTATATCCACTTTAAATCTGAATGTGTTTGCTGCCCCGGAATACACCCTGACAGAATTATTACGAATTCGCATTTCAATCGTGTACAGATTAGGAGCAGTTCGTAAATTAGCGTTTGATGTTCGTTCAATTTGAACATTATAACTACCCAGTAATGAATTACTTTTATACAACTCTAGACGTTGAGATGTATAATTTAAACAGCAAAACAAATCTCCACAAAAAACTCCTGCTCTCCCACTTCCGTTTTGTGGGAATCCAATTCTTGCTCTAATGTGTATATCTTTAAAATCTGAATATCTCCATGTCAATTCACCTTTTCCATCAAGCTGTGCATAAGGACGTGGATTGTTAAAATCATCTTTTTTCCATACTTCCCATTCACCACTTAAGGTTGTCCAATAATTGCTAGGTAGCGGATTTTCATCCCTGAAGTCTTCATACCAAATAAGTGCGGAATCTGGTTTCCTTCTTAATACTTCTGTTGTTAATTTAAATGCCCGATCAGGTTCCACCATTTGACCATTTACCCCTTTAAACTTTCTAGGTGCAAGTAAGAACTTCGCTTCACCCGCGCTAGATGATTGTTGAAAGTCTGAGCAAACTCTAAAACCATAAAACTGTACACCAGGTATTCCTGCTTTAACTTTGATGGTATGTGCACCTGCTGTTAAGGATATATTCTTCTTTAACGTTAACCAACAAGTTGTTCTCCAATAAGGCCACCATAGCCTACTTTCCTTAAAGGTTGTTTCATCATTATCAATTGATATTTTAATCGTATTTTTATCCCAAAAAGGAAAACCAATCCTTACTGCAATGTCATAAGTTCCACTAGATTGCAAAGTGAAATTATATGTCGTTTCACCGTTTTCACCGAGAGTAACCATCTGAGAAGAATCAGATACAATTCCCGCATGACTATCATAATTACTTCCTAGACGATCAATAAACACACTTCCAAACTCTGTCTTTTGTTGTTTACTATACGCTGTTAAAAAGCTTCTTCGGTTATAATCTTCTGCAATTAATGGATTGGTTCTCGTAACTGCATCTGGACCTTCCATGTAATCATAGACATGTGGCAATGCCCATGGGACTTTATCGTAATCATCCCAATAAGCAATGATAGGAATCATCGGTTGCGGTGGTGCATCATTTGTAAAGTTATAACCACCTGTCATCCAAAGTTGTGCAGCATAATAGGTGTTGGACGTACCACGATAAACCCTATTTAAATTCTGAGGAGTATCATCAATTCGCCAGTTCCAACCGTAACCTGGAAGACCTAAGAATATCTTCTTTGGAGACATGACGCTTGTTGCATAATTATAAATACCTTCCAACCAATCTCGCGGGGAAACAGGACCAGGAGCCGAACCTGCCCAAGCCATCCCATAACTCATAATCGCAGCTGTATCACAATAAGGATCTAAATCTTCATATACACACCAGTTTTCTCCTCCAACTGAGCCTTGAACCCCTGTCATTCCAGGTAAGCATATATTGACTAGTTTTGATGAGTCGTGCTGTTTGACAGTTTGATAGATATCTTTAAATAGAAGGTTTGCAGCCTCTTTATTTTCATAACCACCACCACGTTCTAAATCAATATCAACACCATCACACCATGGATACTTATTCATGATCCGAACGATTTCTGATAAAAATTTATCTTTTGCACCATTTGTGTTATTTCTGATTGCTGTAAATATTGATGCCGTTCCATGATTCATGATTGTTAGCAGCCACTTTATATGAGGCCATTTATTAATATACGGCATCATGCTCGATATACTTGTCCCTGTTTCTTTAATAGTACCTGTAATATCTACCTCAAATGTAAATATACCTACCGTATCAAGCCTATCCCCGTATTTGTTTAAAGCCTCATACATTCTTGCGTTTCCCATGAAACTCCACACCATTGTCTTTTTGCCTTCTAGATATTGACTCATTGCTTGCCACTTCCTTCTTGCATTTCCTGGAATTCAAATAAAACTCGTGCTGCTTTTCCTTCTTCGAGTTCTACAATGTGCTTACTATCAGATGCTGCGGTATATTGATAAAACCCTTCTTTTTCTGTTTTGCTTTGATTTCGCAACGCTTGTCTACTTGAAGCCAATAATGAAAATGTGTCATCTGGATTTGCTACAGCTTTAAATTTCATATGGTGGGATCCATATCCTTGCGAAAGTTTAATACTTCCTGCTTTCATTGATTGAAGGGGTGTGATATGACAATCCAGTCCTGCAGATGTTGTTCCCAGATTAAATATGACAATCGTTTCTTTACTTCTAACCACTCCATTATAGAAACGAACTGGGAGAACCCCGCTTTCTTCTCTATATTTTTCAAGTGAGGTTTCTGTGTTTAAGACATATCCCGTTAGCTTATCGCCTTCTTGAAGTTGTATATCTGTATAATAAATCGTCCCCGTACAGTCTGTAACGAACAATTTCAAAGTTACATTTACGACTCTTTTATCTTCTTTCACACGTATTGTTTCACTAAATCTAGTAAATTGTATCGCCATTCAAATCACCTAACCATCAAGGGTCCACTTTATTTCTGATACATGCCCAACCCACCCAGTAGCGATTGAACCACCTTGCAAAAGAATATCTGTAAAATACACTGTCCCAGTGCAATCTTTTACAAATAATCGAATTGTTAATTTCTTAATTTTCCCAGATCCTTTTGGAGTAATTGCATGTGCAGTTTGAGTTAAAAACACCATTGCCAACACCTCTAATATAGATCAATGATTCTTTTTTCAATCGAACCATCTTCATATTCAATCTCCACCTCAATACCTACTTGTCCATTTGGTCCTTTTTCTAAATTCTCAGAACCAATTTGAGCAGATATAGTATAATTCTTTCGATTTGCTGGATATACAGTTTGATACATACTTTTCGTCATTCCCAAAACACCTTCTGCTTTAAAAGATGCATCACCGCTTGCACCATTGTTAGGGTCAACTGTAAAACCAGAATTCACCCAATACGTAAATCCATCATCTGCCCTTGAATTTCTCAAATGATTAAACGGTACTAAATCCTTTATTTCCTGCCGATCAAGCACATCTGTATCATGTAGCATATCCGCAGCTTTATCCCACTGAGCTGATGAATCACCTAATTCTTTTAATTTTGTCGATAATTCAATCACTGTTTTCCATGGTTCCTGTAAATTATATTGTCTACGCACAATACGAGTTTTTACTTGTAAATTTAATTCTTTATCGTTTACCGTAACAATATCTCCTAGGTCCCACTCCTCGTGTTCATAACCTGTTAATACAGATAAGTCCATTGCTGTTAAAACATAAGACACCCTCGGTTTTGCATATTGTCCTAATCTCATATTTGCAAACTCTAACATTTGATAAGGATTGCTAAATGATGAGGCATCAAGTGTTGCAATTCGAACTTCTGATGTAAAACTATAATCTTCTACATATGCTTTGTTATTATTAATAGATGAAAATGTCATGCCATCTTTACCGTATGCATATAATCTTGTCACTAAACTTCTTGTATCAACTGTTCTTTGAATACTTTTCATATTCTTTCTATAACTAAAGAGCGCACCACTATCTTTACCGCCAAATGTTAATAAATGAACTAAACGATTTGCGCTATCAAATATCAAATCTCCACCATGGATATTTTGCACTTCACGTAATATGGATAATGCATTTTTCTCTTCCGATTCCCATGTTCGCTTTGTTGTTACATTTACATTCCCAACAGACCACTCTGTTCCTTCTAGCGCGTATTTCATTGGAACATCTGCAGTATCTGCATTAAATTCAATAGGCTGTTTATCTGTACTAAAAGCTAAGTCATAAAAATCTGCTTCTGCATATACGTGAGTGATGATATTACCTTCTTGGCTTTTTTCATCCGTAATCGTTCGTATGCGATACACATCGTCTACGATTTGAATTTGTTTTTCGTTTTCAATACTTTCCCTTTTTAAATCATGAAAAGGAATCTTAAACTCTAAGATGTCAGCACCATTAATTTCACTTGTAACAATGACATCAAACGCATTTTCTAAAACTGCATCCCATGCTCCATTACTATCCAAAACGACAGGCCTAGCAAATCCAAGTTTTTCATAGGCAGGTTTTGGGATATCATGCAATATAACTTCTATTAGTTTCGGTGTTTTCGTTTCATCTTCTGTCGTTAAAGTAATGCGATAGCGGATATAAGCTCTATTAGGTGAAATTAATTCACCTGTTGGTCCAATTGTTTGCCACGAAGTCCAATCCTCAAGGTCATCTGATGTGGATGTTTCAACTAAACTAATCGCAGTTGTTCCAGCAAT
Organism: Siminovitchia thermophila; assembly: GCF_016909185.1. Lineage (GTDB taxonomy): Bacteria > Bacillota > Bacilli > Bacillales > Bacillaceae_C > Siminovitchia > Siminovitchia thermophila. The sequence goes on from NZ_JAFBFH010000001.1 coordinate 283,269, forward strand.
ATATTCACTAGTTACTGAAACTCTACCATTGCCACCTAAACTACACTTTTTAGGTATTGTATAGAGCACACCACTACCTGGATACTTGTTATCTTCTTGCTTTAAAATAACAGCACCTGGTTCCGTTAATGCATCGACTTGGGATGCACTATCTGCACCATTTGCTTGAATAGAAGATTTAAAGTATAAGTGTATATCTTCCATCGTTAACTTTGAATCTTTCTCAAAAAACCAATCATCAAAACCTCCAGCATAGTAATACGTATCTTGTAACATACCCATGACAATGTCAGCGGTACATTCTTCATTCAATACACCTGTATAATTTCTTACAAGTGATTGCCAAGTCGTCCCATTCGACCTATCACCGATAAAGTTTTGAATTGTTTTATTGTTTCTATTAATAATTGTTGTGATAAAATACCAGCCATTATTTACAAAGCTAATACTTGGTGTCTCGGATGTATCATAAATTAATGTCCCAGCATTGTTATAAAGCATTAATCGTAGTCTTCCTTGATATAACGACATATATAGGATTGGTTGTCCGGGTCCATTCCTTGTACTAAATATAGGAATAAATGTTTGACCAATTGAATAGGTTGTCGGATTTATCCAGCCACCAACTACAATTTTCTCCCCTAAATCAGTAAAAAAGCTACCATCATTGGTAGCGGTAAGATATGTCTTTTCACTTGTTGGATTGACAATATTCTGCCTGAAAAATCGCCCAAACCTTCCTGCTACTAAACTTGCAGATGTTCCAGACCAATTTGATATCGTAAAATGATGATTATTCATACTGCTGTCTTTTAACTGATTATTATTTGGTTGTGATTCATTAAAATGCCATAATGCAACTGTTTCATCATGAATCGGAAACTCACCAGTAAAATCTGTTTGAGATGTTACAACCGATTTAATCGCCATAATAAAATCACCTCCATCTACTTTGACTTAATACATGAAGTTCCGTAAATGCTGCTCCTGTACTACTTACTTCCATTTCATTACTGCCAGGATATAAAACTGGAAAGTTTAACTCGTCTAAAATAGACAACCCATTTCGGATTGTATTACCACTTGTATCTGTTATTTTTGCCGTCAGCAATCCACTATCAACGATTAATATTTCATTTGATGATAATGGTCCATTAACTTTTAAACTCTCACCATTTGTAGTAATCGTTAAAAATGTCGTTCTTGAACTACTGATGTTCCCTTTCATCCGATATATCGGGAAGGACTCTATATTGCCTAACTTCCTTTCAACTACATGGCTACCAGTAGAATTAATCGTAAATTGCTCATCTGTAATCGCATAACCATAAGGGTCTGGACAAACAAATGTAAGTTCAAAGGAACCTGCACTTCTTAATATTCGTTCACAATCCACTTCCTCTACTAAACGTGCTAAAAAATATCTGTTTGGAATATCGTCTAGCACTAATTGTTTTAATCCTAAATTAGGGTTCAACCATTCAGCTACATCATCCAATAGATGAATCACTTCGGTAAATGAATGCTGCGGAAAAATATTACAAATGACTTTGATATATTTTTCTGATGTATCTGAACCTAGATCGGCAATTCCCATTCGACCAGGTATTACTTCAAATGCATTTCTAGGAGCGGGAGAAACTTGCCAACTAACAATTCTTGCAGTGATTTTCATATTTTTCGAATGAACGCCATCAAATGTAAACCCCATGCAGCCCACTCCTTTCTAACTTGGCACAAACCTTCCTTGTGCTCGAGATCCTGTTTGAATCAAGTTATATAATTCTTGTGAAACCTTTCTAATATCATCTTCACTTCTGACAATCATTTGTTGGATTGTAATTAAGGAACCATAGCCATCTTGACTCGTTGCGATACCATTTGCCCCAACATTCACGTTTGATTGAATGTCGAAGTCTGTCGGAACTGCATCTTGAATATCTTCAGATACTTGACTCATTGCCTTATCAAAACCAACCCCTAAACCTTGAGCCATATCATCACCAATACCAGCAAATACAGTTGATGGTGATTTAATACCAAGTAAACCTTTTACTCCACTTACAATTCCACCAACAAAATTACTGATTTTATCTTTGATCCAAGTAACCATAGAGGCAATTCCATCCCAAAGACCACGTACAATATTTCGACCGATATCGACAATTGCAATCGCTGCTTTTCCTATTCCCGTAATTAATGCCATCACAATTTGTGGTAAAGCAGCGACCAGGGAAGGTATAGCTTTAATTATGCCTACTACTAATTGCAAAATGATACGGATCCCCATATCGATAATCATCGGTAAGTTTGAGGTAATAAAGTTAATAATTGAATTTATTATTTGTGGTAAGGCAGCTATCAATCTAGGTAAAGCTGCAACAATACCTTCAGCTAAAGCCATAATAATTCGAAGAGCCGCATTTAATATTTGCCCTAAATTATTGATTAACGTATCTACTATTAAAATGATTGCATCGATGACTGCTGGAATTAGCTGTGGTAAGGCATCTGCTATTCCGTTCGCTAATGCAATAACAATTTGGATAGCCGCATTAATTAAAATAGGTAAATTTTCAATGATAAACTCCGCAACAGTTGTTACTAAATATACGACCATTTCAACTAACGGCTCGATATTCCCTACAATCGCTTCAATAATTCCTGTTAATAAAGCAATCGCACCTTCTAATAAAGGTGGCAATAAAGTAGGCAAAAGTTCTACCAATACATTCACCAGCTCTGTTAGCATTGTGGCTATCATATCAATGGCACCCGGGATATACTCTGTAATTCGATTAATTCCTTGAATTAAAAAAGATGATATTCTCTCGCCTATAGCAGTAATATCACCTTCTTGAAATCCATCATTTAATATTTCAGTTATATCTCGAACTAATTCTGTTACATCACCAACTGCTCCTTGGGCCATTTCTGCAAACTGTTCTCCAATAACAATTTGTAAACCTTCATAAGCTGATTTTAAGCTCCGAACTGAACCTGCTAAACCACTTTCCATGGTATCCGACATTTGCTGTGCGGCTCCATCAGCATTTTCAAGTTCCTTATATAGATTATTCATCTCATCGCCAGTTCCAGATAATAATGCATTCACGCCCGCTAGATCTTGTTTATTGAAAATATTACTTAATGCGTTCATTTTATCTGCTTCTGACAATCCATCAAGTTCTTTATTTAAATCTGTAAATATATCGTTCATATCACGAATATTCCCTGATGAATCGGTAACGCTTATGCCCAGACCTTCTAATTCTTTTGCAGCAGCCGATGTGGGAGATGTCAAAGACATAATGATGTTTCTAAGTTTCGTTCCACCTTCTGCGCCTTTTATCCCGCGGTTCGCTAGGACTCCCAACATCACATTTAATGTATCTAAATCTTGGCCAGCATTTTTCATTGTCGCTCCCGCAACAAGTATTCCTTCACCTAATTGCTGTACATCTGTGTTTGACTTTTGTGACGTCTTCGCCATTTTGTCCATGTACATGTCCATATCAGCGATTTCAAGGCCTAAAGCCGCCATCGAGTCTGTTACTAAATCAGATGCTCTTGCTAAATCCATATCACCCGCGGCAGCAAGTGTAAGCACACCTGGAAGTGCTCCTATCGCCTGTTCTGTATCATATCCTGCTAAAGCTAGGTAATTTAATGCCTCAGCTGATTCCGATGCCGAGAAACGTGTAGTTGCTCCCGCATCTTTTGCTGCTTGAGATAATTTATTAAAGGCTTCTTCCCCTTCTTCTCCTGTAAGTCCCATTGTTGCTTGAACTTGCTTCATGGCATCTTCATATTCGCCATATACATTTAAAGAGTCCTTTATAAACTTACCTGATGCAACTGCCCCTGTTCCGATTGCAGCCATTGCTGCGGCGGCTGCTTTTAAGCCTGCTACCAATACTTTACCCGCAATTTCACCCGCTGTTTTTAAACCATTCACAAGTTTTTCTACTTTTTCTCGATTAAGCTTCTTTACTTCTTCTTGTGAGTCCTTCAGTTCACGTTCTAAGTTATTTAACTCAGCATTCGCATTATTTAACTGGGTTTGCCAAGAAAGTGTTCTTCTATCATTTTCTCCAAAGGATTCAGCAGCATTGGCAAGAGCCTTTTCTAGTGTTGATACTTTTTCCTTTTGTGCATCAATCTCTTTATTTAATACTGCATTTCTTGCGGTTATTGCTTTAATTGATTTATCATTTCTATCAAATTCTGATGTCACTAATTTCATTTCAGAACCTAGCACTCTGAAACTTTGGTTAATTTCCCGTAGAGATTTCTTAAATTCTCGTTCCCCTTCAACACCAATTTTAAGACCAAAATTGTCTGCCATACTGCCACCTCCTCCTAAAATAGACATAAAAAAAGAACAATCTATTGATTGCTCTCAAATTCATGTTCTCAGAATGTAAAAATATTTAATTCTCTTTATAGTTTTTTATTATTTCTCCAAGGTTCTCATTCAAATATTCGTAAGCTCGCATTTTGATTACATCTTCTTCTGAAGGTTTATTATAGAAATTCTTTTCTTGGAGCTTTTTCTTCTCGATATTAATGTTCCGCTTAGTATTAAAAAGTATGTTATCCAATGTATCGTCAACTTGTTCGTTATACATGTCTAATCGTCCTTGATCATATGCTTCTTTTAATTTCTCTTCTAAAACATCTCGTGCTATTTCTGCACCTTGTGATATTATCCAGTCAGATATTTGCTTTAATTTATCCATACAAGAACTCCCTTCAAAATAACATCTAATATAATTGTTTGATGAATACTTCAACTATCCACTCTTATAGTAAAAAGTATATCACAGTCAATAAATATTCTAAATTCCATAAGGAATGATGTCATCAATGGATAGTTCATTTTTAGGTTTTGTAAGACCTGTGAATTGTTTGTGGATTTCCCATTGATCAAGTAAATGGCCAATAGGCATTAACCACACTTCTTCTTCAGTCCTTTTTAGCTGAGTGACTCCATAATAAATAAGTCGAGCAAACATTTCTTCATCGTTTACTCGACCACTTCGTTTTTTGTATCGGTTTCCTCCGACTCAATATATCGTTTTGTCCCTTTAAACATTGCTTCCATAATTGCATCTTTAAAAGTTGCCATTTCAACAGGTGATGTTAACAGTTCCACATCATCTTCCGTTAACAACTCTTTCTTTTCTTCATTTAATCGATTATGGATATAGATACTTTGATTGGCAAGCAGGGTAATTAACCAGACAATCTCGTCTAAAGCCATTTCAAAATTTTCAGCTTTCATTAACTTCTCACCTAAATCTTCAAGGCCACCATACCTTTTTGCAATTTCCTTTGTCGCTTTTGTTGTTAAGATTAATTCATAGTCCAAACCACCAATCGTAATCTTAGCACTTCTTTCATTCGTCATAATTGATCGCTCCTTTTATCCTTCAGTCCCCGCAGCAAATACTGGTTCATACACTTCGCTATACCAACCAGTAATTATTTCCTGATTCACACCATCGTCACCTTCACTTACTTCAGCTTTCCATGGATGCTTTCCTTGACCATCAAGTTTGTTTCTTCGTAAAACCGTACCCTCAATTGTTGGTGTAGAGAAAGTAATACTATCTCCTTTTGTTGCGAGGTTTGTTGCTGGGATACCAAACTTTACTCGGTATAGCCAAAAGTATCGGTATTTTCCATTTGCCTTTTTCGCTCTAAATCCAATTGCAACTGGGTCCCCGCCATCTTCACTTGTAGAAATCAATACATGGTTGTCATCAATTGTTGCTCCAGTTAAATCACTAGCTGCTGCCACACCGATATCATCAATACCAAGCGATAGTGTTCCGCTTTGAAATTCTTTAATCACTTCAGCCGCACCATCATCTGCATATAAAGTTGCCTCAGCTAATTCAACAGATAATTCAGCACTAATCGCCTTTGCTAAAGGAGTAGGAGTTTCATAGGTTTCATCACCGTTTTCTCCTTCTGTTATTGTTGCATAATAAAGCCGATCAAGACCAATAGTCGCCATAAATTATTCCTCCATTTCAAATTCATAATATTTTGCTACATCAATAGCTAAATGATGATATCCAGTATCATCTTCGTGACCAATATATCGCCTATCCGTAATAACAAAGTCCGCACCCAATAGAGTACGGACTATAATATTTTTAATTGATGTATAATTCTTTTTTGAAAACAACGAAACCCTAACTTCTTGTACATCATACTTTGGAATATTATCTGCATGTAATTCAAACATATCAACGATTGGTGTGATTACAATGTATAAATCAGGAGCAGTATCTGAAAAGATACCTGTTTCAACTGGAATACCACATTGTTCCGCAATTTGAGTTACTTCGGCTAATACATTCATATGCTTTCCACTTCTTCTTCCAATTTTTTAATCATCGCATCCATACAAGGTTGCCTTGATGTTCTTCTTGCTGGTTTTAAAAATGGCTTTGCAGGTTGACCCGATTTTCCGTATTCGATTATATTAGCTAATTTAGCGTTGCTAACCCCATCTTTACGTGGTTCATTAAACCCTACTTTAACATTATGATTTCCTCTTCGGTCAACTAAGGCAGGTGATACTCCTAATGCAGATACCAACTCACCAGTTGATCTACTCGGAAGTTTTGTGTCCTTCCCAATAACCGAGCTTAAATTAGACTTCATTTTATCTAATACAATTGCTCCTCCTGCTTCAAGAACCCTCGGAACGATTTCATCTGTTTTACTTCCCAATCTTGAAATCTTCATCAAGAATTCTTCTGGCATTTTAATATTAACTTTAGCCATCTGATGCCACCACCTTTTTTGTTAAAACCTCGATATACATATTTCTGTTTTTCACATTATCAACGCTTACTACTTCATATCGCCCATCATCACATACAATAAACATTTTCGGTTTAATGGTTAAATCGGGAATGTTTCTAAAACGAAATAACGCATTCGCTTCAGAAAAGGCTGCCCTATTTGCCCAAGTCTTACTACCAAAGCGTTCTTCTTTGTATGCTGTCACAGATGCTAGGATTCTATCGGTTTCTTCACTGAAAGACTCTTCATCTTTTACAATTTCACGTGTTACGATATCGATAAATGTACGCATTTTACCAAAACTCATACGCTATACCTTCCAATCTCTATCTAGCCTTAATAAAAGGTTGACTGTTTTCCAAACTTGCTCTCCAGCAAGTGCGCTATCTGCGAAAAATCCACCTGTACTGCCATCTCGACTTTCGTAAAAGTGTGATGCCAACATGATAACCGCTTGTTCCGTTGTCGCGGGCATATTCTCATCTAAATATGTGCCTTCTTTAATATGTTGATAACTCTCTGCATAAGAAATGGCGGCAGTGATGTACATTTCTATTAAAGCATCATCTTTATCATGTTGGAGTATTAAATTAGCCTTTACTTTTTCTAGTAATGTCATCACTTTCGCCACCTTTATTCTTCTGACATATAACCAGATGTTTTTAATTTCGATAGTAATGCATTAAAATCCGCAACTAAGTCTTCTATTGTTTCTGCTGTACTATCAGATTGATTTGCCATTTTTTCATTTGAAGAAGAAGGAAGGCCAGTGACCTTTGCTCCTTCTTCAATAACAAGTTCCCCGCCAATCACCGTTTTTTCTCCGCCTTGTTCTGTATAGTTTTTAGCGCTATACCCCATCGCACTCTACCCCTTTATTATTTTTGTTGTAAGACTTTGATTGCTTCTGGCAAGATTAACTTTCCATCGACACGTTGACTTGCTAGGAAACCAACTTGTCCTGTTGTTGCAAAAAGTTCATTTAAACGCTTGAATGAACGACCTTGTCTGTCTGCAATCCAATAATATCCGAAATCACCAAAGGCAATAGACTTAGCTTTCGTTTCAATAGTCGGTGCATAAGCTGAAGTGAATACTGGACGATTCAATAACGTATCTGGTGTACCGGCAGTTAGTGATGGTTGCCATAAGTACTGACCTTGACCATCTTTTAATTTTCGAATTGCTTTTATTGTTGCATCATTCATAATGAATACAGCATTTTTACGATATGGTGCTTTTAAAGAGTAAACTAAGTCAATAATTTCATCTGCAGTAATAGCTGTTGCTGATGATGCAGTAACTCCTAATTCTGCACCACCAGTATCATGAAACACTCCAGTCGGCTTTCCTGCTCCATCACCGACAAGAAACGCTTCTTCTTCTTTTGCTCCAATTCTTCGAGCAAATTCAGTTGAAATGTAATTCTCTAAATTAAATACACTATCGTTCAATAATTCATCCGAAACTTTAATCATTGTACCTAACTTATAAGCACTGATTGAAGTCTGTCCAAACACTGAATCGCTTTCTTCAAATTCTTCTCCTTCATCCAACCATGCCGCTGAACCTTTAGTAGTGACAACTGGAATTTTACGATCGCCACTGGACGTTTTTACAATCTTAGCAAGTTTTCGGAATACGTTCTCTTCTTCTAATGACTGTACAAGTGTACGCTCGAATTCATCGGGAACTAAAAATCCTCCTTCTGAATCTGTTCCCACTGATAGTGAGTTCATAATTTCTTGTGTTGGATTTTTACTTCTCATCGCATTCCAGAATGCCTTTGTATAACCTTCAGAAGCTCGTCCACTCTTTGTTTCCATTCCTGGAACAGATGGATTTCCAATGATAGGTGTATTTATTGGACGATTTAATTCTGCATCTAAAGCCTCTTGCCGTTCTAATCGTTGAATTTCTTTGCCTAAATTCATAATATCCTCTTCCATACGATCATACATCTGTGCATCTTCAGCCGCTACCAAACCATCACTTCCACGTTTAGTATCTAAAAAAGTTTTAGCAGCCTCCCATGCTTTTGCTCTTTTCTCACGTAATTCTAAAATTTTATTCATATTGGTTTCCTCCTAATATTTCAATAAATTAAGCCGCTCATAAAGCGGATCAACCGATTGACCTTTTTGTGGTTTTTGTATCTTGTTTATTAATGAATTTGTTACTGCTCGTCTACTAAAAACAAAGCTGTTCTCAGGTTGGTTTTCATCTTTACCATTTGCGAACATAATGGCATCCGCAAATCCGAGTTCAATTGCTTTAAGTGCATTAAGCCACGTTTCAGCATCCATTAATTCGGATAGTTTATTTCTTGATAAACTTGTTTTAATTTCATATGCGTTAATAATGCTTTCTTTTACTTCGTCAAGCATATGCACCGTCTTTTTCATTTCTTCACTATCACCAATTGCGACAGTAAATGGATTATGAATCATCATTAGGGACGTTGGTGACATTTGAATTTCAGTGCCTGCCATCGCAATCACAGATGCTGCCGATGCGGCAATCCCATCAATTTTGACAGTGACATCACCTGGATATTCCATCAACATGTTGTAAATTTGCGCAGCTGCAATACAATCACCCCCTGGCGAATTAATCCAAACTTCAATATCGCCTTTGCCTTGCACGAGTTCTTCCCTAAAGGCAGATGGTGTGACTTCATCATCAAACCAACTCTCCTCTGCTATTGCCCCATATAAATGAAGGGTTCGTTTATCAGTTTCATTATTCTTTGTCCAGTTCCAAAACTTCTTCATCTTCGGTTTCCTCCTTTTCATATTTCTTTGCAAACACACCTGCGTCTTGGAGTTTCGTCATATTCCCATTGATTAAATATAAATCTCCCCCAAGTTCATCCGGTATCCGGTCTAAATTCTCAAGTTCACGAATGTCATTAGCACTCATCCAGCCATTTTGCCTTGCTGTTGCATAGCCACTCATTCGTGAAGCATAATCACCTCTAAGCAATCCATCCACATTAAATTTCACAAAGTACGCTTTCTTTTCACTTTTAGTAAATAGTGAACGACTAATTGCTTGTTCCCACCGAATAACCCATGGATCAAGTGTGTATTTAACGAATTCTAACGATTGTTGCTCTATATTAGAAAAGCTCGACTTTTCCAAGTCACCTACCATGTGAGGTGGCACTCGGAAAATTCGAGCAATCTCGTTAATCTGAAATTTTCTTGTTTCAAGAAATTGTGCTTGATCGGGTGCAATTGCGATTTGTTGATACTTCATCCCTTCTTCTAATACAGCAACTCGATGGGCATTACTTGAACCTTGATAAGCTTTATTCCAACTATCCTTTACTCTTTGGGGGTCCTTGATAGTTCCCGGATGTTCTAAGACACCACCTGGTGCCGCTCCATTAGCAAAAAACTTTGCACCATATTCCTCAGTTGCCATTGCTAGACCCACTGCATTTTTAGCCATCGCAATTGGTGAATATCCAACTAAACCATCAAAACCAAGTCCGGGTATATGAAGTACATCTTCAGCTTTTAATGCAATAGTTGTCTTCTCTGACCCATTCATTTCCTCAAATGTTTTTGTGTATAAATAATACAGATTACCTCTCGCATCTCTTTCGACTGACATTTTATTTGGCATAAGTGGGTAAAGTGCAATAACCTCCCCTTTTCCATTGCGAATGATCTGAGCATACGCATTTCCCCATAATAAAAGATGAGTCATTAATGTTTCTCTAAACACAAATGAACTCATCTCAGGATTTGGTTCGTCATGAAGTAAAAAATATAAGGTATGGGATATTGCTTTTTCCTTCCCACCTGTATCTGTGTACTTATATAAGTGCAGTGGTAAACCAGCTACCGCTTCAGCTAATATGCGTACACACGAATATACTGCAGTCATTTGCATTGCTGTAAATTCATTAACGGATTTTCCACTACTAGAATTTCCAAAGATGAAACTATAATTGCTCCCAAATGAATAGTTTTGTGGTTTATCTCTTGCTTTAAATAAATTTGTAAACCACCGCATATGAACATCACCTCCTCAACGTTAGAACACAATCAATCCTCTATCATCATAAACGGAATCACTTGTTCCGCTTCTTCTTATCGCTCGGTCGAGTGCCATAATTGTTGCCACCGCACCATCAATCTTTTCCGTTGATTTTTCCTTGTCAGGTTTAATGTTTCCAGCTGGATCCGTTCGAACATGAATGTTATCCATCATCCAACGTAAAACTGGATGTCCGCCGTGAGCAAGTTTTTCTTCTAATGTTAATTTCATCAACTCTTTTGATGATGGGCTCATATCTTTAAAACCTTGTCCAAAAGGAACTACAGTAAAGCCTAATCCTTCGAGGTTTTGCGTCATCTGAACAGCTCCCCAACGGTCAAAGGCAATTTCCTTTATATTGTATTTCTTTCCTAATTCTTCGATGAACTTTTCAATATAAGCATAGTGAACAACGTTTCCTTCTGTTGTTTGCATGTGACCTTGTTGCTCCCACACATCGTAAGGTACTCTGTCCCTATCCACACGCTGTCTAATGTTTTCTTCAGGTATCCAAAAGTAAGGCAAAACAACATATTTATCATCTTCATATTCTGGTGGAAAGATTAAAACAAATGCTGTGATATCTGTTGTCGATGATAAGTCTAAACCCGCATAGCACTCTCTACCAATTAACCTTTTAGGGTCAACTGGCAAACCACATCTGTCCCACTTTTCCATTGGCATCCATCTGACAGATTGTTTTACCCATTGGTTCAATCGTAACTGCCTAAATAAGTTCTCCTCAGCAGGATTCTGTTTCGCACTTTCACATGCTTGTTCGACTTTCTCTATATCTACTGTAATTCCTAGTGATGGATTTGCCTTCTTCCAAACTTCAGGGTCTGTCCAATCATCATCTTCCTCTGCACCATAGATAACAGGATAAAAAGTAGGATCTATTTTTCTTCCCTCAAGTACATCTTTTGCTTTCTGATGTACTTCGTAACATATTGAATGCTGGTCATTTCCTGCAGTTGTGATTAAGAAATACAATGGTTGTTTCCTTGCGTCCCCTGAACCATGAGTCATAACATCGTATAGCCTTCGGTTCGGTTGTGCATGTAACTCATCAAAAACTACCCCATGGACGTTCAATCCATGTTTTGTATAAGCTTCCGCAGATAACACTTGATAGAAACTACCCAATGGTTTATAAATCAATCGTTTTTGTGAAAGGACGGGTTTAAATCGTGCCTTAAGTGCGGGTGATTGTTCCACCATATCAACTGCAACGTCAAATACAATCGATGCTTGTTGCCTATCCGCAGCACATCCATATACTTCTCCACCATGTTCAAAGTCACCACATGTTAAAAGTAAGGCAACCGCAGCGGCAAGTTCTGACTTTCCTTGTTTCTTAGCTATCTCAATATAGGCAGTATTAAACTGTCGATAGCCATTAGGCTTCATCGTCCCAAATACATCTCGAATAATCTGCTCCTGCCAATCTATCAAGTCAAAGTTTTTTCCAAACCATTCACCTTTTGTATGTTTTAAATAACTTATAAAGTTTACTGCCATATCAGCAGCATCCTTATCGTAGTAAGATTGTTCAGCTTTAAAGATTGTTGGTTTATAAATTTCTAGCTTTCTAATTATAACCACCCCCTTAGCAAATAAAAAAACTAAATGAATTTATAAAGTTTTGCACGACAAAAAAGCCCAGATTGCTATCTGAGCTTAAGACATCTATTTAATTGTTCCACAATCTGTACCCTTTTGCAGAACAATATTCACTGTTTAATTCACAATTTATGTGTTAAAATAACTTTAGGTTTAACAAGGAGGAATTTAAATGGGTAATTGTTCATTATTTGTAATTGACTTCTCCATTTTCGTCTAAGTTTTAACACTTAAAACGGAAGGAGAATTAGCACTTGGGTATTTTTAGCATTTTTGTAATAAATACAGTTCATTATCAACCAAATGAAAAATAATTGGTTATAATGAATTGTTAATATAGAAAATTCATTATAACCACATTGGAGTGGGTTATAATGAACAAAAAAGAGATAAAATTTAGTCAAAACTTTATTACCTCGAAACGACATATAAATAAAATTATGAGTAATTTAGAATTAAATAGCGATGATAATGTTTTTGAAATTGGTTCAGGAAAAGGCCATTTCACACTAGAACTGGTTCAAAAATGTAATTATGTAACAGCTATCGAGATAGATTCAAATTTATGTATTCAAACACAAAATAAAGTTACAAATTACGATAATTTTCGAATTATAAATAAGGATATATTACAGTTCAAGTTCCCAAACAACAGAACATATAAAATCTATGGTAATATACCTTATTATATAAGTACGGATATAGTACGAAAAATTGTCTTTGAAAGTAATGCAACAGTTAGTTACTTAATAGTCGAGGAAGGATTTGCTAAAAGGCTACTCAATACAAATCGTTCTCTAGCGTTACTTTTAATGACTGAAGTAGATATATCCATATTAAGTAAAATCCCTAAAGAATACTTTCATCCAAAACCTAAAATTAATAGTTCTTTAATTATGTTAAAAAGACACCCATCAAAAATATCACACAAAGATAAAAAAATATATAATAATTTTGTTATGAAATGGGTTAACCAAGAATACAGAGAACTATTTACTAAAAACCAGTTTAATAAAGCCTTAAGTTATGCAAAAATAAAGGATTTAAGGAACATTAACTTCGAACAATTTTTATCAGTATTTAATAGCTATAAATTGTTTAATAACTAAGTGACAAATTCCTTAGCATTTAATAAAAAGGATTGCCATCTAGGCAGTCCTTTTTTGGTATTTTCCATTCACCTAGTGTGTTCAACTTTGCTTATATATTATCATATTATTCGGACTACACTAATTTCCCTCCATTAGATTCGTTTTCTAAAGTAACACCGTCTTTTTTATATGAATTCTCAACTGCTCTACGTAAATATTCGACATCAAATCCTGCGCTTTGATAACCTTCTAAAATGGTTGAGTAATAGTAACAACTCGGCTGCTCAAGTGGTCTGCCTTCATTCATAATATAGACCATCGCATTTACTGTCTTTTTATCTACTTTAACTTTCATCATTTCTTTTCTATACAGATGTGGCCATCCTTCATAACGATCAAGTGCCTTTTCGTCACTAGAGGTAATCTGCCACACAAGGACCGGAACGCTTTCTCCCTTGCATGGTTCAACCGTTGCAACTGCATGCGCGTGTGGCCCCCTAAAAACGAGTTTGTGCCCCTTTATTTCACTTGGTCCTACTACTTTTGCAGTCGGACATCTATTTGCCATTTGTTCTAGATTTAAATTTGATCCGTAAGCAATATATAATTTACCCATCATGTCAATCCTTTCACAATTTATTTTTGAATGATTCCGGGTAGCTTATCCAACCCGGAACCTCCACGCTGCTGAGCCTGACAAAGGCTTGGTTAAGTGTGCCCTACAGTTTGCGAACTCTTCTCCAATCAATCCGATTCGATTGAGGTATGTTCGCATGGCAAATTTTTCATTTTCAACTTGCGGTTTTTTCGATGAAGCGCTTTTCTGTGTTAATGCTTGATTGTTGATTGCTAGGGATAAAACTATGAAGCTTCTTATTTTCCCTGCGTGAAGGACACTGTTAAAGCCTCGTAACTCAACCGTTCGGTTTCTTCTAAAAAAGCTATGTAGATTTAAGAAATGGTATCGGCTATTATGATAGTGTCTACTTCTGCTTTCGCTGTATCCTTCATACCAAATGTCTTCAATTTCCCGCATTGTCTTTGGCTTTTTCCGATTCATCTTTTCTACTAAAATGTCATCCATCCGTTTGCAATAACGCATTCTCTCATTCTTGATTTCTAGTGCCTTGTAAAACAAATCGTTCCTACTTGCGATGATGTTTACAAAGTTTCGTATGCTCCTTGGTGTATGTGGGCTCCCATCTAAGTGAATGTGAATTCCACAAGATGAATTGGTAAAGGCTCCCGCTTTCCGTATCCTTCGAACAAGCTCCTGTAAAGTGTCAATGTCTTTTCGGTAGGTTAGAATTGGGCTTACAATCTCAACGCTATAATCTCTGTTTGCATTAACCCTTCTACCGTTTCGACTAACTTGCGTCCGAATACTTCCATCATAAACAAATTCCCATATCCGTCCGTCTGGAACTTTCACTTTCTTTACATCGTAGTATGTTCCACCTTCGATGTATTTCCCCTCAAGAAACTTTGCTGCTACCTTCGCTGCTTTTTCTCTTGTGATTCCTGTGAATTCAATTTCAATTCCAAACTTTGCGTTTAACATTTCATCATCCCCTTTTAGAGTGTATGTGTGTTTTTGTTACATACATATATCACTCTAAAAGCCTTATATATCAAGTGTTATCTACAGTTATTTGAATGTATTTTTATTGTTCGATGATTAGACACTTATCAACTCCAAATACAATTCCGAGTGAACTTCCTTTATCCCATTTTATGTGTATTGTTCCTATATCATCGACATAAGAAACAGTTCCTTCATCACCTGGGATAAGATTTGAATATGGATCATCCATTTCAATCAAACGTACTCTTGTTCCAGGCTGATATTGTTTTTTTAACTTGGTCAGCGATTCTTTCGTTATATTGTTCATGAAGCTTCCACCATTTTTTTCGTTCTTTTAAATGAAGAATCACCTGACAGTTTTGACATCAAGAGCTTTCTGTCGGATTTATATTCATCGCCTATAAAATTTAGCTTTAACAGGAAACATCGAAATGCATATTTTTCGTTTTCGACTTGTTTTTCAACTGCCGTCACTCGTTTTTGCTTTAGAGCTGTTTCGCATAATGCGACAATAAACTTTGTGTATGTTTCTAATTCCTCTGGTGTCAATTTTCTTTCAAACCAAGGGAATATGATACGGTCGTCTTCTAGTGCAATTTTAGTTGTTTCAATAGCTAGTGCCAGTTTAATTAATGTGGTTTTACTCTGAATCAGTTTTTCTAAATTCTCTATTGTTTGCTCATCGAAGGGGTCTCGGGGATATTCAATGGAAAGTATGAACGTTTCCTTTGACTCATCCCGATCCGCTCCAAAGTTATATTTACTTTCTAATGTATGGATTAACTCTTCATTAGTCGGGCCTTCCAAAGTTCCAACCCTATCAACTACATACTCTCCAATCTCGTAAGCAAAGCTTGGTGTTCCTTTATACTCAAAAGGAATATTCAAATGTTCGCTGATTGCTTCCACTAACTTTTTCCGTTCTTTTCCCTTCACATTAAATTTTACAATCATTTTTTATTCCACCTTTCAATTTTGGTACATACATATATCACTCTAAAAGGTGTTTATATCAAGTGTTTTGAACAGATTCCATCTGACTTCCTAATCTTTATTTAATTGTATGGCAATTCCAGTTAAAACATATATAACACAAGGAAGTGCGACTCCATTTCCCCACATTTTATATTCAGCAGTATCAGAATGTGGCTGGCTTAACCATTTGACGATTTGCTTTCGAGTTTTAGGTCGCTTATTTTTACTAATCAATTGTCGGTGCGTTTCCCACACTTTCTCCCAAAAGTTAATCTCTTCATCCGATGGGTTGTCTTCACTTAAGTTATCGCACCATCCATCTGGGAAACCTTGCAATCTACCACATTCAGTAGGGGTGAGCCTCCTCACAATTAAATCTTCAACATTTACAAGTGGGGGATCCTTATAATCAGTAGCAACAAGCGTACTAGCGAGTTCTTTTTCGGCACTTGTAAAATGTGAGTTTTTACTAGATGAATAGGTTGATTGTTTTCCTTTTCTTAATTCATCTTTACTACTCACAATTGCAATTCCGCCTTGATTACTGTTTGGTGAGTTACCAGATGTATCTATTGTTCTTGACACATCACTTTCATAAATATTTGCTCGAACGTTAACCGTTCCTTCAGATGTCAAACGAATATCAAAGGTTCTCGGTTTCTCTAAAACAAATGGCTGATTGTTTCCACCAGTTCCATATAAAGACACAACGGTCTGGGCAACATCAACCGGTCCTTTAATTCTTGCATCCCTTCCATGGTTATCGAATACAAGTGGAGGATGATTTGATTTTGCTCGTAAAGTTGCTGTTACCCCTTTGGTTACATCCATTCGGCTACCACCTTGGTCATTTAAGCAGATATTGCTTGTTTCTTTAGCACTTTTTGAAGTATCTCCGGTAGTTCCTTGCTCCGCTGTTTTGCTCTGCGTAAAATACCCTCGCAAGCTCTCTGACTCAAATAATATTTTGGATGCACTTCTTCCATTAAAATCTGCGACAAGAAAGATTCGTTTTCTTCGCTGGGGTACTCCCCAATATTGCGCATCAAGGACTCGCCAGGCAATTGAGTAGTTATCTCCCAACACTTCTCCTGCATTTTCCCATTTATCTGGTTTAGGGATATCAACTTTCTCGGCCTTGACCTTACAGAATTTCTCGATGACACTTTTGAAGTCTTCTCCTTTATTTGAGGAGAAGGCTCCACAGACATTTTCCCACACTGCATATCTTGGATATTCACCATTTGTTTTACACCTCATTTCCTTTATAATTCGCATCGCTTCATAAAATAAAGAGGACTGACTTCCGTCTAGTCCTGCACGTTTTCCTGCAATTGATAGATCAGTACATGGTGAACCAAAAGTGATAATATTAACTGGTTCAACCTCTGCACCGTTGATTGAACTAATGTCCCCTAAATGTTTCATTTGAGGAATTCGTTTTGATGTAACACGAATTGGAAATGGTTCAACTTCAGATGCCCACTTTGGTTCAATTCCGCAAATGATACCTGCAAGTGGAAATCCTCCAGAACCATCAAAAAGCGAACCTAAAGTAAGTTTACGCACTTTCACTCACCTCAAGTTCGCTATAAGCAATCTTTTTATTATTTCGAATAACATACACACCTTCATCTGTTCCAACTTGTTCAATGTATCTTTTCGCAATCACATCACAAAACTTTTCATCTAATTCAATCATATAACATATTCGGTCGGTTTGTTCCGATGCAATTAAAGTCGAACCAGAACCACCAAATGGATCGAGTACAATACTGTTTGTTAAACTTGAATTCATAATTGGATAGGCAATTAAGGCAATTGGTTTCATCGTTGGATGGTCGGCATTTCGTTTAGGTTTATCAAACTCCCAAATAGTCGATTGCTTTCTATCTGAATACCAGCGGTGTCTACCATTCTTTTTCCAGCCAAATAATATCGGTTCGTGTTTCCACTGATAAGGTGAACGGCCAAGTACAAGTGATTGTTTCTTCCATATACAAGTTCCAGATAAATAAAAACCAGCTTCTTCAAATGCTCTGCGGAAATTAAGACCTTCTGTATCCGCATGAAACACATAAATGCTGCCATCTTTCGCAAGCGCATCTTCTGTGTTCTTAAAAGCATCCAATAAAAACTGGTAAAATGTATCATTATTCATATTGTCGTTTTTAATTTTCCCCGCACTGCCTTCATAATCAACATTATAAGGTGGATCAGTGACCACTAAGTTTGCTTTCTTGTCCTCCATTAACTTATCAAACGTTTCTTTTTTCGTACTATCTCCACATACAAGTCGATGTCTACCTAAAAGCCATATATCACCTTGCATTGTTATTGGTGGGTTTTGAAGTTCTTCATCGACATCAAAGTCATCATCTTCTACTCCATCTCGAAGTGTATCTTTAAACAAATCATCAATTTCAGCAGCGTCAAAACCTGTCAGTGAAACATCAAAGTCTGCTGCATCTAAATCTGTCATAAGTACAGCTAATTTTTCTTTATCCCAATCACCGCTAATTTTATTTAAAGCAACGTTTAATGCTTTCTCTTTTTCTTCGTCTAATTCGACCACGACACATTCGACTTCAGTTCTTCCCATACTTGCTAGAACTTTCAATCGTTGATGTCCACCAACTACTCTTCCAGTTGTTTTATTCCAAATAACGGGATCAACATATCCAAACTCTTCAAGTGACCGTTTAATCTTTTCATATTCACTATCGCCAGGTTGTAAATCTTTTCTCGGATTATAATCGGCGGGAATAAGTTGTTCAACTTTAATCTTCTCTATTATCATGTTTACTCACCGCCTGATTAAATTCTTTATACCTTTTCACGTCTTCCCATGGATATAACCAACTATCAAAATGTCCGTAAACTGCTGTATCGGCATACTGAACATCTCGCAACTGTAAGTATTCAATAATCGCTGCTGGTTTTAAGTTAAATACTGCTAGAGCTGCTTGTTCAAGTATTGAAACTGAAACACTTCCCGTGCCAAATGTATTTATTGAAAATGCGACAGGATTTGCCTTTCCTATGGCATATGAAATACTTACTTCACATTTTTCTGCGTAATCACACCACACGATATGCTTTGCAATATGCCTTGCCATATAAGCTCCACTTCTATCAACTTTGGTAGGATCCTTTCCTGAAAATGCCCCACCACCATGCGCTGTAAAACCTCCGTAAGTGTCAACCATTAGCTTTCTCCCAGTTAATCCTGTATCAGCTGTTGGTCCTCCAACAACAAATCGCCCTGATGGATTGATTAAAATATCTGTATTTTCATCAAACGGGAAGTCTTCAAAAACCTGCCATAAGACATTTTCAATAATATCTCTTTCAATTTCTGTTTGTCTTTTATAAGGCTCGTGCTGTACAGATACTACGATTGTTTTCACTCTAACTGGTTGATTATTTTTATATTCAATTGTGACCTGGGCTTTCCCATCTGGAAAATAACCTTTAATAATTTTTCCTTTGCGGACTTCATCTAATCGTTTTACAATTTTATGTGAAAGCACTAATGGTAATGGCAGCATTTCCTTTGTTTCATTTGTCGCATAACCATACATTGTTCCTTGGTCACCTGCGCCAATTGTTCCGTAAGGCTCTTTGATTCTCTGACGAGCTTCAAGTGCTGTATCTACCGCTTGTGCAATATCTGTACTTTGTTTCTGTACATATACAGATATTTTAAAATCTGTAGGTTTGTAACCCACATCAACTAATACACTTTTTACAACATCTTTAAGATTAAGTTTTTCGCTACAGGAGATTTCGCCCGCCACGATGATTCTTCCTTTTGTCGCAAGCACCTCACATGCCATACGTGAAGCTTTGTCTTTTGTTAAACAAGCATCCAAAATACTATCTGATATTAAATCACAAAGTTTATCCGGATGACCCGCACATACACTTTCAGCTGTTAAATATTTAATCGTCATCACATTACCTCGTTTCAGTTATTTGCCTTTACGCATCGTTAATAAACGCTCCATCATATCATCTTGTGGATTCGCACCAATGAATTCTGTTGCACTGTTTTCTCTT
This sequence comes from Siminovitchia thermophila, assembly GCF_016909185.1. GTDB lineage: Bacteria > Bacillota > Bacilli > Bacillales > Bacillaceae_C > Siminovitchia > Siminovitchia thermophila. The sequence continues at coordinate 303,480 of NZ_JAFBFH010000001.1, forward strand.
ATAATTTGATAAATTTCTAACCAGAGTCGATTGGTTTGTGTCATGAAGTTTTGACTCATAGCAACATACGGGCTTTGCATAGCATTTCCCGTTGTTGGATGTTTTGCTAAAAAGCCAAACTCTGTCACAGCTGCCTCGCACTGCATCCATCTTGCTGCACTCATAGCATACCTTTCTAAAAGTTGCGGCATGATTAAATGAGCACAGTCCCTTTCATTTAACCAATTCCACGTTTCTTCATAAATTTCTGCCGCTTCAAGAGTTGAACCGTCCTTTTCAGTGGCAGATAGCATCTCTCTTGGCGGTGGCATTTCTTGTCCTTGAAGGTCAGGTGCATGTGTAAATTCGAGCACTTCTAATTTTCGTCTACCTGGATTTCCATCTTCTAATTTTTCGTATAATGGCTTTCTTTTACGTCCAGAACCAACCCGAGCACCGCCCCTATTTGTTCCATCCTTGGCCATTTCAACACCTCATTTCTGCTCGCCCCCTATATACCCTCTTTGAAATCGCGACTTTTTGCGTGACGTTCCCCGCCCGTTGTCCACATCATAAGTTGTAGAGATTGATTACCCCCTACCCCTTCGCCAACGATCACCATCTCGAGCAGTAATCGATGAGTGACAAGGGGTGCAAACAGACATGAGATTGCTTTCGTCATGCGTTCCACCTCTTGACAGCGGTAGGATGTGGTGTACTTCTTGCACTGGAGTCAGCTTCCCATTTCGCTTACATTCCTCGCAGAGCGGGTTCTTTGCAACGTAACGGTCACGTATCCTCTTCCAGGCACGTCCGTATCGCTTTGCGGTGTTTGGATCACGTTGATACCTTTCATATCTTCTCGCCTCTGCCTTCCGGTGTTCATCACAAAAGCGTTCATGCGTTAACTCAGGACATCCTGGCTGTGAACAAGGTCGCTTTGGTTTTCTCGGCATAGCTTTCACCTCCAAACAAAAAAGCCCCCGCAGGATTTATCCCACGAAGGCTCGCAATATTTTGTCTATATTAATACCATAACATGCTCAAAGTCAAAAAGCGTCCGCAATATTACTCACTTGAATATTCAAAGGTCCATTTTGTTTCTCTTTGATACTTTTACCATACTACCACTATAACCTGCGTAATGTCTAAATGCATCCGCGATTTTACTCACTTGCCATAAAGCAGTAGTGTCAACCTATCCAACGCTCTGTTCTTTTTATTGTAGGCAGATGACCTTTCAATTTTAAAGTAATCACAAATCGTATGCACAGCATCGGTTCGTCTTTGGTTTTCCACCATATAAAATTCATACAAAACAAACTGTTCATCTTCAGTTAACTCATCCCAAGCAGGCTGGAACCAATTCATATATTCGACGGCTTGTCTTAACCTTTCTTTCAGAACATCAATTTTATCGATGCTATAAGCAATACGGTTTTCATTTGCTTTTGGATTGTGTACAGACGGCATGCCATCATTCACTGGTGCACTTGGGGACATCATTCCATCATGAAGGATTGCAATATCGTCATCGGTATTATCTATAATGTGTTTCATACTATTATAATCTTTTATCACATCAATCGTTGCTGCTCGTTTATCTAGGTAGTGCCATACAATATTCATACAGGAATTCCCCCTTTTAACGTTGCTTTCACCGCATCAATGAGTGCTGACTGCGTATTATTCTTTTTATTTAAAGCATCCATCACACGCTCGTCCATTGTTTCTTTAGCGATTAAATGATGGATAATCACTGTGTCTGTTTGTCCTTGCCTGTACAGCCTTGCATTTGTTTGTTGGTATAACTCCAAGCTCCAAGTTAGTCCAAACCATACGAGTGTTGAACCACCCGCTTGTAAATTTAAACCATGTCCCGCTGATGCTGGATGAATGGCTGCAATTTGAATCTTTCCCTCGTTCCATTTTTTAATGGAATCACTACTTGTTAAAACTTCTACCTTAAATCGGTTTTGTATTCGGAGCAGGTCGTGTTTAAACCAATAAGCAATTAGCACAGGTTTTCCGTTTGCCGCTTCAATGATATCTTCTAGCTTTTCAAGTTTTCGGTCATGTATTTGAGAGACAGAACCGTTATCATCGTAAACTGCACCATTTGCCATTTGAAGAAGTTTATTTGATAAAGCCGCTGCATTTGAAGCGGTTATGTCCTCACCTTTTATCGTTGTAATCAAATCACGTTTCATGACATCAAGCGTTTCTTTTTCTTTCTGATTTAACGAAACAGGCATTTCATTCATGACTAAATCGGGTAGTTTTAAATAGTCCGTCCCTTTCATGCTGATAGTGATATCGCTTATTTTTTCATATATCGCTTCTTCTGCCCCTGGTTTTGGTTTATATGAAAAAATCATATGTTGATTTCTTTTGTCGGGATCGAAGTATGATTCTCTGAAACGTCCGATGAATTTCCCTAATCTTTCACCCATATCAAGTAATCGGTACTCCGCCCATAAGTCCATTAAGCCATTCGATGAAGGTGTTCCTGTTAAACCAACTATTCTTTTAATGTTAGGTCTCACTTTCATCAAACTTTTAAAGCGTTTTGATTGATGAGATTTAAACGATGATAATTCATCAATAACGACCATATCAAAATTAAAATCGATACCGCTTCTAGCAATCAACCATTCTACATTTTCACGATTAATGATATAAATGTGGGCATCTGAATATAGTGCTTCTAAGCGCTCTTTTTCTGTCCCAACAGCAACAGCATAAGTTAATCCTTTCAAGTGACTCCATTTTTCAATTTCTTCTGGCCACGTATTTCTAGCAACCCTGAGTGGTGCGATTACTAAAACCCTATCAACTTCAAATCGTTCTAACATCAATTCATAAATAGCAGTCAGTGTAATCACACTTTTACCGAGACCCATTTCAAGAAATATTGCCGTTATAGGATTTTCTATAATAAAATTTGTTGCAAACTCCTGATATTTATGTGGCTTGAATTTCATCCAACATCCCTCCAATACTTTCAGGATCATCTAGACAAAAGACGATAAAACCTAGTGATTCTAACTGCTGTTTTCTTTTCTGCTGAAGCGGTCTGAGTTTCTTCCCAGGTGCCTTCACTTCAACAAAGCCGATTTTTCCGTTTGGCAGTAACACTAACCGATCAGGCAAGCCATCAAAACCTGGAGATGTAAGTTTAATAGATAAACCCTTCATATTTCTAACTGCTTCACTTAATTTTAACTCGATAGATTTTTCTCGCATTCCAAACTCTCCTGTTCCAAACGTTTTTAAACTTTCTTACGCGCGTATATGCGTATTTGCGTGATTTAACCCTATATTCTTATATTTTCCTAATATCATATTTTTCTTGGAACATTGGAACAAGTTTTTCACAAACCCTTATACAACATAGGTTGATTGCTGTTCCTGACTATGTGACGAACTTCTTTTATTTTGTTCCAGGAACATAATATTCTGTTCCAATGTGATGTTTTTGTTCCAAACTCGATTTTTTGGAACGTCACTTTTTTAATTCATACACCCACTGCGTTCCGTAAATGGGAAGTCTCTTTTTCTTTGATAAACCTGTCCAGCCACCAATGCTGGCCATAATGGTTGATATTTCGTTACCATCTATCCGTTTTAAATTGGAACGTTCCTTTTGGAAACATTCGCACCAAATCTCCATATTAGAAACATGCTCCCGTTTCCAAACACCTTGTTTTGGACTATCGCCAAATTCAGTTCCATTGATAAATGCTCTACGTTCAAATAAGTCCATATCGTCCCAATCATCAGGAAGTAGCGTTTCAAGGTATTCACGAACCAAACCTTCTCGCTCGTCCGATTCCATCGCCATTCGTTGTTCTTCTTTCGCTAACTGATCAATATCATGTTCAAGGTACAGCTTTTCACCCTGCTTCACGTATTCGAGTGTTTCTGCCCATATTTGCAGCACTTCTTCTTCAGTTACTTCCCACGATTTTTTTACTCCATCGCCTGGAGTTTTCACAGGCCAAAATCGTCTGTTACCTGTCGTATCCCTTAAATAACCTTTTTCAGCATTAGTTGTTCCAAAGAATACACATTGCCTTAAATGTGGTGTAACTCTTTTAGCAAAACTCGCTCGATAAATGTCGTTTTGTCGTGAAAGGAAACTCCTAAGTGTTTCTACTTCTGCTTTTTTAAGTCCAGCAAGTTCTCCGATTTCAATGATCCAGTATCCTTGTAACTTCTCAGCAGCTGTCTTATCTTTTGTATCCGATAAACTTAAGCTATCCGAAAACCATTCACCACCAAGCCTTGCAATAAGCGTACTTTTCCCGACTCCTTGAGGTCCGTTTAAAACGAGCATTGAATCAAATTTAATGCCAGGTGTGAGAACTCTAGATATTGCCGCACATAATGTTTTCCTTGTTACAGCACGAACATATGGATTATCATCCGCTCCTAAATAATCAATTAATAACGTATCGACTCGCGGCACTTTATCCCACTCGGGCAATTCATCAAGATAATCACGAATCGGATGATACGACCTATCATCAGCTACTTTCGCAATTGCGATATCATAATTTCTAGCTGAAAACGTTCCATAGTGCGTATCGATATAACTAACTAACTGAGCATCATCCGCATCCCGCCAATATTTAGATGGATGCGCCCAAGGAACAGGACTAACAATCTCCAAGTTGTCTGATAGCTCATTAAAAACAATACCTTGAAGGTTTTCATCATGTTCCAAAATTAAAGTAAGGTTTCTAAGTGTATTTTTTACTGCACCTGTTTTATCAAGATCAAGTTGCCCTTCCCAGTCATCTTCTGTAAACTCAATCTCTGCTTGTTCTTTTCGTTCTTCTGCAAACTGCACCTTTACCTGCTCATCCTTTAAAGCAAACTCAGTCATAGCCTTAAAGGATGGAAGTTTTGTTACTGCGGTTGAATAAGATGTTTTATCATCTAAATCTTGAAACAAATGTAATCGAACTAGGTCAAATGCATTGAGTAAGTTCCCTGAAGCAGGATCTGTTGCATGATGGCTATAGGCAAACTTTCCGTTATATACAACAACCCCTGCAGACGAATCAGCTGGTATATAATCAAATCTTCCTTCCATCAAACTTGGTTCATACACATGCGACAAAAAACTATCAATGGCTTCTTCGATAGAATAAGCCCTACAAAAAGCGCCAATAATACCATCCTTCTCTAGAGGATCAGCCTGTCTTTTAATATTCCTTTGTACAACTTCGGATTGCCTTGATGATACTGGCCATGTTGTCGTATCACGCCAATCGTCATATTTCGACAAATAGAAATCAGGATCTAATAACTCACCATCTTTTTGTTCGAAAAAGAACTCACCATTTGACGGTGTCGATGGCCAGTACATTAATCTTGATGGTTCATATGTGGTATCATCAAAATAATCAATACCGATTTCTTTTGCGACCATTCTTGCGACCGCTGGATATTCATCTTCCGAAACATCACGTTTAAACGGAATAATTAAACGTAACCTTGGTTTTTCAGGAGTGTGTTTATGTGTTGAATATACGCAGCACTTAAAATCATAAAGAAGTTCAATTTGATCCCAAATACCAGGTACTGCATAGTCCATATCAAGGGTAAGAAGCGAACGAGACAAAACATGTCCGTTCCTTCTTTTCCCCTGCTTTAAAGCACCGCCAACAAAGCCACCAACATCCTTTGTTGCATCTTGTTTTGCACGATTCATTTTTCTATATTCAGCTACCGTTTCAGTTGTACGGATTGTCTGATTTACAAGATTAATAAACTCGTCCCACGTTACATCTTTGTTCTTCCACTTTCTGTCCATTCGACTATTTCCGACAGCTATTTTCATATTGATTACCTCCAATGCTTAACTGTCCATTTCAATTTTAGGTAAGATTCCTTTTGCTTTTAGTAAGTCATAAATAAACAATCGGCCTTTTTGTGTCCAGTACGTATGCACACTTGAGCGGGCATAACCATTAACTTGGAATGTATGAGTCTTGGTTGCTGTATAGCCATATTCCGCATAGCCCTGATAAAGCAACCAAATCTTCCCTTGTTTATATTGAACACCTTGTTCGTGTAAATATTTATTTAACCAACGGGCAGACTTTCCATAATCTTTTGCAATCACCGAAATCGCAACTGCATCCTTACAATTTAAAACAACATCGTAATAACTAGCTTTTGGTTTCATTTCAACAATTTGCTGTTCCTGGACTTTCACTGTTTCTGATAATTGATTATTTTTTAATCGCTCTGCCTTTAATTCTTCCAGTGCTTTAATCAAAATATCTGGATTAGCTAATACTTCATCTACTGCATACAAACCATGCTTTCGAATCGAAGGAAGAACGTCATGCGTAATCCATCTTCTAAATTTTTTAGCATTTGGTTTATTTGAGCGAATAATCAACGTGTATAAACCACTTTCATTTATACAAACCATATTTTGCGGCCCGCCAAGGGTGTCCACCTTTATCGGCTCCCTTTCATCAGCATCAAGTTTTTCAACAGCATCACGATGTTTTGATATACCTAAGACTTCACAAACATCCTTTGCGACCCACCATGGATTGCCTTCCTTTAATACCGTTCTAACTGAACTGCCTTCAAAATCAAATACTTTTAAATTGTTCATCATATTAATGAACCTCCTACAAATAGTTGTAGAGTAAATAAATTTACCCTCACCTATATGCGAAGAAAAAGGGGGATTCGAACCCCCTATAATTAATCTTTTTTATAAAAGCTTGTATCAAATCCGTCCGCACGTAATTCCAACGTTTCTGCCCAAGGGGGAGACTCACTCATTAAATCACTGATATATTCGACCGTTACATCGTTTAGTGCTTCAATTACTATTTCATCATGCACATGCATGACAATACGATAGCCTTCATCGTGAACACGCTGTAAGGCAAAACATAATAAATCCCTTGATATTGCTTGGACAATATTCTCGACAAACTTGGGACCATAGCTGAAAATTCGCTCCCACTTCTTTGTTGCACCAATACCTTCATACGAAACAGACTCATTTCCAAAACTATTTATCCCTATTCTCGGCTTTACATAAGAGAGCCATCTACCGGACGGTAAACCAATGAGTAACATTCCGCTTTGATATTCAAACTTAATACCATGGGTCATATGTGCTTTTCGTTGCCTCACAGTTTCTTTTGCTGCACGATCAACATCCCACCAAAATTTCACTATTTTTGAATTCGACTGCCGCCACACATCAACAAGTGGTTTTAATTCATGTTCTTCAAGTCCCATACTAAGTGCACCCATTGATTTCAGCGCACCAACAGAACCACCATAACCAAGTGCCAATTCGGCAATTTTACCTTTTTGTCTAAGTGGACTATCCTTAGTAATCTCATCCAAGGGAACTTTAAACATTTGAGAAGCAGATGCTTCATAGATTTTTCCGTGTGATGCAAACACTTCATTTCTCCATGTTTCTCCTGCAATCCAAGCAATCACGCGAGCTTCAATTGCACTAAAGTCAACGATTATGAAGCGATTGTTCCGAATAGGAACAAATGCTGTCCTTATAAGTTGAGAAAGTACACTCGGGACAGATTCATATAAAATTTGCAAGGCTTCAAAGTTCCCTTGTTTCAATAAAGCACGTGCCTCATCTAAATCGGATATATGGTTTTGCGGTAGGTTTTGAACTTGAATTAATCTTCCTGCAAATCTCCCCGTACGATTTGCACCGTAAAATTGAATTAATCCCCTTGCTCGTCCATCACGACAAACGACATTTTCCATAGCCGCATATTTTTTCACGCTGGACTTTGCTAGTTGTTTTCTCAATTGAAGGACTTCTTTAATTTCACCTTCATTGGTTTCAATTAAATGTGTCACTGCAGCCTTATTTAAACTATCTGTTTCTACACCTTTTGTTTGTAACCATTCCCGCATTTGCTTTACGGAATTTGGGTTTTCTAGCTTAGTTATTTCCTTCATACGACTGACTAACTGATTGCGAATTAAATCATCACATTTAATAGCCTGAGCAACTAACTCCAAATCTAGCTTTATTCCTCTATCATTTATTAACTGATCAAGAAGATAGTTATCCCACTCTGCTTCGGGCATTGGAAATTTAGATAGTTTATCTTGTATCGCAATTTCAGTTTCTACATCACGTTTGTTATATGCTTTAAAACTGTCCCATTTGTTAGGATCATGTTCTTTTAGATTTCTTGTTCGACTGCCATTTGTTTTTGTTGGCTTACAAGGGATAGAGAAAAAACGAATTAAATCTTTCCCTTCCGACAGCTTTTGTTTATCCGCTCCTGTTACCATTGCAGCACCTTCTAAAGATAGCGGTAAGCCTAAATAAGCAGACCACACCATAGTGCATCGCCAATCGACAGGTGATAAATGTTGCTTAAAATGTTTACTTAAACAAATCCGTTCAAACTGAGCATTAAATGCCCATTTTGTTATATTTTCATTAAATATCGCTTGTTCAATTTCAGACGGGATAGACTCACCATTCGCTAAATCAATAACATGAACAGGTCCACTATCCACACTGTAAGCAAATAGCATTACTTCAAAATCATCTGCCTCCACATAGCGATAGACCCCGCTTTTAGCGAGGTCCACACTACTATATGTTTCAATATCAATATTTAATGTTTTCATGATAAGAAGTCATCATCCACATCAGTAGCAAAGTCTACCGATGCATCCGTTCTTCCACCTAATGGCTCCCCATCACGAATCTTTTGAATGTTACCAAGACCACAGGCAATGCCTCGGTTACCATTTGAATTAAACGCATAAAAGTTAATACTTACCCGAGCATACACACCTGAATAAACTTCTGAGCGCTCTAAAATTGGATTAATATCAGCATCTACAATCTGTGGTGGTGTAATGCTGTTTGCATTTACAAAGAAACTATCTGCATACGCTTCATCATCCGAACGATCAATATCTCCATCACGAAGCGGTAATTTTAACGATGCCTTGTTTGGAATTTTCCCGCCAAACTTTCCGCGACCTTCTTCAATTGCAGCATCGACTGCTTTTTCAATTGCCTCTAAAGTTTTCGTATCACTTTTTGGAATAATAACACTCACACTATACTTTTCTTTTCCACCATTAATTGACTTTGGCTCCCACACGTTGGCATAAGATAAACGCACTACCCCTGTAATTACTTTTGTTGGATTTTTTACTGTTTTCGACATAATTATTTCTCCTCCATAAATTCATTTTTTGCTGTTGAAATATTTATTTCTGGACGCTTATCCGATACCGGAACAAGCGTTGGTTTCCCTTTTGGCTTAGTAATGAAATCACCAAGCAGTTCATTAAACTTCTTTTTACCCATCAGTTTTTCCATGTTGGTTATCGTTAGCAGACTTTGCTTGTAAATATCTTCATAGCCTGCCTTCTTTGCAGCTTCAGCTACCGCTTCTTCATCTGTATATTTACGATTAGACCGACCTTCTACAACCTTAAAACCTTTCCACTGTTTTCCTTGTTGAACAGCGGCATTCGTTGCATAAGCAAATATTTCATTTGCCCATTTAGTAAGGTCATTCACATGAAGCAAGATTTCTGCAATTTCATCATCTGTTAATAAAGGCGGATTTTTAAATTCAAATTTTGCTACCTTAAAATTTTCTTCCGCCCTTGCTTTGCACTCCACAGATGCCCTACAAAACCTACACCAATCACCAGGCTTATATTCGCCATCACCTTTGAACGCTAATTCTGCTTTTGGTTTAAGTGTATTTTCCGCCCAATCTATAAGATTCGTTTTGGGTATTTCAAAGGTTGAGATGTTTTCACGTCTCGGTTGATAAATGGTCATTTTTACTACATTGATATCATAAATTGCATCAAATAGATTAAGCGCCCCTAATGCATATAGCATCATTTGCGGATTATTTTCTGCTTCAACTAAAACACCTTGTCCATATTTAAAATCAATAACATGAGCTACATCGTCTGCAACAATCACACAGTCCCCTGTTCCAAACCCTTCTGGTACATAATTTGAAAAGTCCAATCGCTGTTCAATCAGAAGAAGTGGATCTTTCGTTATTTGTTTTACTGCCGCTAGTTCTTCCAAGATAAACTGGACATACTCATCGGTATAACGTTCCATCTCTTCAGAATCATAAATGGATGTTGGTTTCTTCGTTGGAATCTTTAACGCTTCTCTAAGCTTATGTTCCCCCAGTTCATGAGCGGCTGTTCCTTCCTTAGCCGCTTCACCACTAGAATCATCAAACTCTAATTCAAGACGTGCCGATGGAGTACAATTCATCCATCGATGTGCTCCTGACGCAGATAAAATGGCATGTTTCGTCATTTCAATTCCTCCGCATCTTTCATCAATGCTTCATAGTCTTTTTCTTCAATTTCGCTTAACTTAGTTGCACCATATTTTTCAAGTAACTTTTTAATATCAGATGTAAAACCCGCTTGGCTCTTTTGTGCAAGTAGTGTACGAACTTCGTCAAGTGATATTTTTTGCTTTTCCGGCTTCGCTTTTTTAACTGGTGCTTTTTCTTCCGTTCGTGGTGATTCTTCATTACTCGCCAACACTCCAGCAATCGTCTGAAGTGAGCCAGCTAAATTTTGCAAATCAGTGACTACATCAAGAAGTAATTTTGTTCTGCTCATATTAAGCCTCACCGCCTTTCCGAGTTTCTTTTATTTCCACTGTTTCTACTGAGTCACCAGGTGTGATAACAAGCAGATTTACTTTTTTACCAAACAATAAATCTAGCATTCGGCTACGTACAGTTTTACGTTTACCTTCAACTACTCTTGTTTTCTCACCATTTTCATCTTTAACATTGATGATTACCTTGTGTTTTAGACTCATCTGGAAACACTCCTTTCTAAGGGTTTTATTTCGTCCCTTACTAGTAAGCGAAAAATCATGCCCTTTCGAACCCCTTTTTTAAAATAAAATTTAAAAGGCTCAATTAAGAGCCCTTTCTTATCAGTTTTTCTAATCTTCTGTATATTTTATTTAAACGATTTCTGATAGCCGCTTCGGTCACACCCTCTTCGGCAGCAATCTCAACATTTGTTTTTTGGTCGTAAAACTTCTTTTGTATCGTTCTAAATTGTTTATCTGTTAACTGATCCATTGCTTTATGCAATTGTTCGATTAACTTTTGTTTCTCTTCATAGTTCTCCATTTCCAAAATTTCATTAAACGGATCTGCATCCCAATCTGCTAAATGTTTGTTATGTTCAGCTTTTGAATCTCCGTTTTCATCTACATAAGATTCTAAATTACAAGCAATTCGGTAATCATAGCGGCGACCTTCGTCCACTTCCTGATCATCTTCAGAATGTAAATATTCAATATCAACCTCTGTTACACCATTTTCTCCTGGTACGATGGTTGCTATCTTTTTACCTCCTGAATAGTAAATATAAGATTCTCTGTTCTTTTGGCTTGTTTTGTACTTTTTTGTCATTGTTTGGCATCCTCTCCGCCAATTTGCGGAGGGCAAAGGATGCAAACAATGAAGAGCTTGTCCTTTAGTAACCTGACCTTTACTTAAAAAAGTGCGCAACAAGGTAAGGGTACTAATATTGAGACACTACAATCCTGGTATGGATTGCGTACTTCAATATGTATCCTTTGCCCTTATTGCAAATCAGGCATTTGATATTTTTTTAATCTATCTAAAGTGTATAATGAAATTCTGCATTGCGGTCGGACATGGTTATGCCCGTTTTGAGCATAAAAAATAGGCTAATACTACTTCATTTATAAAAATGAAGTAGTATTAGCCCGCATAAAATCAACAAAACAAAAACGGACATGAGCATGTCCGCTTTTTCATAAAGTTACATCATATTTTTTTAAAAAATCTCTTGTTTCATCTACTGATTTCCCTTGAAAATACATTAAAACATATCGATACCATTGATGACTAGTTACTCTTGTTGATAATCGATGTGCGGATTGATCTATAATGTGAAAACTAATTTCAGGTGGTAAGTATAAAGCTATACATATCGCCACTAAAGTTTCCAAGCTACCATTAGATTCACCATTGAAAATCCTTCGTACTTGACGATCATCCATAGGGATTTTTGCTGCTATTTCTTTATAGGTTAACCCGCGCCAATCTTTAACTTTAGCTAAGCAATCACAAAAATCATTACTCATCTTTCCGTACATTTCCATATTCTCCATGATAACTTTTTCCAAAAATAATTCTTGTTTTTCTGGTGTTGAATTTTCGTAGCCTTGATGAAAACTAATATCAAATTCAAATGGGGAGTTCTCATCTCGATTCAGCACACATTCACTATGATAATTTGCACCTATTCTGTCACTCGAGCGTACTGTAATTGTAAAAACCAAACAACATTCATTCATGTTGTGCCTTGCATAATTTGTTAATGTTAAATTACCAAATAAATCTTTTTCAACATATTTAGGAGTGTTTAATACAAAATGCGAATCTATATAAACATAGCGACCGCTAGATGTAAGCTTTGCAAAATCAGCATCAGTGAATGATAATATTCCCGCATCGACTGCTCCAATTGAAAAAGTTTGATTTCTTTCTAATGTTCCTTTTTTAAAACTATGTGTAGGTATATACCTACCATCGATGAAGTTAAATGCACCAATAGCTTCCTCATAACCCACATCAATCATTCTGATTTTCGCAGCCAATCGAGAAACACCAAAAAACTCAGCTAATTTATCGATAGTCTCTTCTATTATAACTAACAAATCATTGGTGCCTTTTTCTTTCATTAAATCCTGAATTATAGAATATGCTTCTTGTTTAAACATATTCAGTGGCATCAATATCTTAGGAGCTAAGCTATTAGCCTGCCATTCCATCCAATCAATATATTCCTTTTTATTACCTTTAACTCCACCTGATACCTTACAATTAATTTTTGTTATATCTTCATCAAACAAATTTTTAAGCATAAATGCTTTTTTATGTAAATGCCAGTGAACACATTCATGAACAATAGTATTATTATATGAACCTAAGTTTCTAAGAAAAAAACAATTAGGGTCTACAAAAATGCTACCTTTTTCAACCTTTTTCTCTATTGTTTTATCATGCGTTTCATCGTAAAATGTACTTACAGTATCCTTAAAATAAATTTGCCCAAAGATACTATTATCTTTTGAAATTCTAGTCATATGAACAGTTAAACCCATCTGTCTTGCTAATAATTCTGGATCTATTTTGATTGGAGTAATTAAAGCTTCTGGATAATGTTCTTTTAAAAAATTAGTTGCCACATTATCTAAATCTTCCTTGTAAATAATGGGTACAAAATATTCAGATAATCCATTTTTGATTTTTTTTCGATTTTTTCTCTGGTTATATATATCGATGTGTTTAATAACAAAATTTTTAAAATGGGTATCCAAATTAATAGTACATTCATAGTGAAACCATTGATAACATATTTCTTGTTCATCAACTAACCGTTTATTTATATCACTAACCTCAATGTGAGCTTCTAATAAAATATCGAAATCGATTTTTGTTCCAGGTAAATCTTCTATGTAAATTTGTTTTATTTCTATATCTGATAAGTTTACTTCATCAATTTCTTCAACAACATTTAGGCGTAGTTCTAAATTTTCTACTTGGTCTGTTATGAAGTCCTGAAGGGCTTCAAACAACTCATTATAATATTTCTCTTTCACATAATTAGTAAATGAATGTTCTAGCCCCATACGCAAGACTCCCTTTCTATTTATATTTACCAATATGCATTTTATACGTGTCCCAGGTAAAGTGTACGATAGTTAATGATGCGTTCATTGCTAATTTAGCGTATCGCACAGGTAATTCTGTATAATTCTTTCCTTTACCATGCCCATCACCTTTATCATTTCTAAGAGAATTTAAACCATCAACTACCTGAATGAAACTACTTAGTATTTTCTTAACATCATTATTATTTTTAGCTGAGACATTTTCTTTCGGATCTAGATTTAATTTTAAAAACACTTGTTTTCTTAATTGTACTACAGTGGATGATGGAGAATATTCCTCGTCAAATTCATCTAAAATGTGTTTGAAACAGGACTCTAATAGTTCTTTAGATTTCCCTATCACATCCGAAGGTGATTCTTCAACTAATGACATCATTATGCTGAGTTGACTAGCTATATAGACATCATTAAACTTTTCTTTGACATCAGTAACCAATGTACTGCTAAATGTTTGATTAGTTGAAAACTTTGACATAAGCGCTTTCAATTTCGGATAAAGATTTCTCTTTTCAACCGTAAGTAAATCTTCAATGTTTTGATATTCTATATATTCAATTAAATCAGTAACTAATTTTATAATTTCACCATCGTCAGCTTGATTTATAAACTCAACAAAGGATTTTCCTTTTGATAACTTATATTGCGTTTGGAGTGGTATTCCAACAGAATTCAGCGTAAAATCATCAAATTCTGAATTACTAAAATTCAAAACATACCCACCATCATTAAAAAAAGTACTAATGAAATTTTTATCATTAAAGCTAAGCAAACCCTTACACACCTCGCAGTCTTACTACATGTTTTAAGGATAACATCGACTCTTTATGCATCAAACGATATGCATAAAGAGTCATAACACTATAATTACTAATCAATCTTTATATCTAGTAATGTCTTTTCAACTGTATCCACAAATAGATTAATAGATTTCAGGAAATCTTTTCCTGATTTATCAGCAATATTTATAAAACAAGCCGTTATTACATAAGGATTAAATATATCTGAATTTAAAGTGAGCGTCTCCGGTCTTTTGTTTAAAAAAGAAGGATACAGTAGAATTACTTTTTTACTATTTAATAATCTTGCATATGTAACAATTTGATAAATATCGCTATTATTAAAGACATTATAAGCTTTATTTTTAACATCTAAAACTCCATAAGCAGAAGGTAAATAGTCATAACTTTCATCTTCTACAAGATAACGATAAACGATATCCGGTTGATATTCTCTACTATCATAACAATTATCACTTTTTAGAATATCTGCAAATTTCTTGGAATTTTCCCATGTGAAAAACTCCCTTTTATCTGGAGTTTCTTTTAATATTTTAATAACAAAATCCTCAAATAACCTATCGAAATTTATAATAAAACTTTCTGTTCCAATTGTGTTTCCCACATCTTCATAATCTAATTGATCTATTATCATTGATGCGTAAATCAATGTATTTCGATACCTTGAAGTATTGGAATTAAAATTTATATTCTTTAATAATTCGCTACCATTTTTAACATTTGGAGATACATTTTCAAAATACATTAAAAGTTTTGTAGCAGTTGAAGTATATTTCTTTACATTTTTTAGTTTCATTAAAGCAGTAGCAATAAGTCTATTAATATCATTATTTAATGAGAGTCTTGATACCTTTGTGTCGACATATTTCTTTTTGTTTAAAAGATAATTCTTGTAGGTGCTGGGATAATGGACATTACCTTTAATAGTTCCAAGCTTTTCATTCGATATTCGATAGGACTGTATAATACCCAACTGAATATTTTTTTGAAGGTTTTCCAAAAAAAGCTCCGCAACATCTACCTCATTTTGGGCTTCTGAGATATCTAATACAGACGAACTATCAGAAGTCCTATACCCATAAACATATAAGTACATTCGAAAAATATGCTCGAATCCTATTTCATTATACTTTGGTTCCAAATTTATTTTGCGAACAGGTGTTACAAGATACCCAACATAGGATTGGCTTATAGTTAAAATAGAGTTGTTCTTTTCTTCTCTCGCCCATCTTATATTGTTCTTATGTACAAATTGTTCAAAATAACTAAATTCTTCATCCAATACATTTATAATTGTTTGTCCAGCAGTCTCAATTTTATTAAACATTCACTCACCTACACTTGAAACTCTGCTTGAAAAGCTATTTTAAATTCATCTATATCTTGAATACCATCTGCAAGGTTTTCACCAACTATAGTATTTATTGCATTAATATCATTAAAACTATATTCCACCAAAGTTGGTAATAGCACAAAATTAAATTGATTTTTAAACTCTTCAAAGTTCCAAATAAAGTCATCACCTGTTTTGTTTGGAATGAAATAAGATTGCCCTAAAATCAATTCGGAATCACCTAACGTTTCTAAAATTCTTTGATTTATAATTTTTAATATGTTACCTAGGTCAAAATCTTCAAGAATGACCTTTTCTGATAAAAAGTCGTAATTTGGTAATAAATTTATAAAAGCAAAACGCCTTCTGATTGCTAAATCTAAAAATGCTATGTTTCTATCACTAGTATTCATCGTTCCTACAATATATAAATTATCGGGAATGTTTAATTCTTTAATTCCTTTAATTGGACGTGAAAGTTTTACCGAATATCCTCTATCTAAAGTAAGGATTGTCTCACCAAATATTTCTGCAATATTACCTCGATTTAATTCATCGATTACAAATAGGTATTTATTATTTTTATCCTGCTTTGCTTTTTCTACAAAGTCTAAAAACAAGCCTTTTTGAGTTGAAACAATCGTTGCATTTTGGTCATTTACCGTCAACGTCTCAGATCCTATAAAATCTTCATAAGAATAGTTAGCGTGAAATTGAAC
This sequence comes from Siminovitchia thermophila, assembly GCF_016909185.1. Taxonomy (GTDB): domain Bacteria; phylum Bacillota; class Bacilli; order Bacillales; family Bacillaceae_C; genus Siminovitchia; species Siminovitchia thermophila. Next base: position 320,082 of record NZ_JAFBFH010000001.1, read on the forward strand.
CATTTCTGTTTCTGCAAACTCTCCACTATTTTTTAATAGATTGGTGTATCTAGATTTCCCAACTCCAGGAACCCCCGTCAATACAATTTGCTTTTTATAAAGTAGCGTATCTAGTATTTCCTTATCTGAGGGATTATCACCACTTAAAGCTAAATATTGTGTCGTTTCTTCTTTGGTCAATAGATTTTGTTGGTACTCCTCTGAAGTACTGATTGATTCAACCTCAGGTTGTTTTTTAGTATCAAACTCAAACTTATCTCTTATTTCCGAACCTTTGATAATAGTTTTAGAAGGTGCAATTCTATTAAAAGATATATCATCATCAAAAAGCCATAAAAAATCCTTTTTATTTATTTTAAATAACTTTTTAATCACTTTTTCTAATACACGTGTAAATTCTTTTTCATTCGGTTCATGTTCAAATTCAAATCTTGTAAAACGAAGCACCCATGCAGTAAAATGCGATAATGATATCCTATTCCCTTTAAGATAATATTCTTCTAATATTTCTTGATAGTTATGTTTTAATGTTAAATTTGAATTATTATCCTCATAGATAGGGATATTGAAATTTTTCTTTTCTATTGTGTCCTTAATTCTACCAATAATTCTAGTAAATTCTGTAGCTGGTTGATATAACTCAAGTTTTCTAAAACCGTTCGGGAACATCAACACTTTACTTTTAGGTTTCTCAGTTGAATCAAATAATCCACCTAACATCCACAATGACTTTAAGTAATCAGTTTTTTGCTCTTCAGAAAGACTTCCACTTTTGTATGTTACCGGAAACGAGTGGGAAATCCCAATTCTTTTAGACAATAGAAAAAGAAACAATGAAGAGTCAGGATCCACTTGAAGATTTTCAAAATAATCTATTGAGTTTAAAACATTTTCTTTTGAAATATAATAATTCAATTTATCTCACTCCATATAATAAATTTAATATCCCGCTTCAATTAGCTGCTGTACTATAGATTTACCAATAATCTCTCCTAATTTGGGTGGAACAGCATTTCCTATAATTGTATATTTAGCTGATACTGAATCTCCGACAAAAATGTAATTATCGGGAAATGATTGAATTCTAGCAATCTCCCTGACAGAATATCTTCTATCCTCCAAAGGATGTAAAATCCCACTATTTTCAGGGGTACTAGCAGCTGTGATTGTTCCATTAATCTCATTTCTAGCAAACCTTCTATAGAAATTAGGAGAACGATATTTTTTCATATTATCCCTAATCTTTTTTAATCTCTCAGGTAAATGTTCGTATGGGATGTCTTTCCATGAACCTCCCTCAGGAATGAATGGGACTAGTTTCTTGCTCTGAGGAGACAACTCCCACACCTCATTTTGATTAGGTAATCCTTCAACACCTTTTAATACATATCCTACAGTTAACTTTTCAGGATCATAATCAATTGGTTCTGGAAATTCATAATCAATGTTTATATCGCTTCTAATGCCGATAATTATAACTCGAAATCTATTTTGTGGCACTCCATAGTTGCTAGCTTTTAAAAGTTTATATTTAACTTTATAACCAGGCTCTGTGTTTTCTAATAGAGTAACAATAGAATCCATTAATTTGGAGCCATCTTTATTTTTCATAGATAATAAGCCACGAACATTTTCCATGATAACAACTTTTGGCTTTTTGGCATTTATAACCTTTAATACTTCCAAATATAAATTTCCTCTGTCATCTTTTGTACCTAATCTGTTACCTGCACTTGAAAATGGTTGACAGGGAAAACCAGCTACAACTACATCAGCATTCGGCATATCGTTAGCATTAATTTTTGTGATATCTTCTTCAGTTATCTCTCCGATATTAGCACGATAATTTTCAATTGCTGGTTTTAGAATATCATTAGCAAACACTATGTTAAATCCAGAATTAATTAAACCTAGATCTAACCCTCCTGCTCCACTAAATAATGAAATAGTATCTAGTGACATTGATAAATCTTTTTTTTCATTTACATACTCAACAATATCTTCTAATCTACAATCTAATGTTTTACAAATACGACCTAATATTTCCATACTTACATTTTGATTTTTACTTAGACGTGATAGTGTTTGATTAGTTATTTTTGCTCTATCTCTCAATTGAGTTTTATTAATATTTTTCTCTAATATTAACTTCCATAATGGTTTATAAGAAAATGCCAATTCACTCACTCTTTCTAGAATAAAATTCTCTATTAATAGAATATCACATTTGGATATCAATTCAAAATGAAAACATCTGTTCTGTCAACTCCCCCCACCCAAAAGTCATCCTATCAACTCAACCCTACCTTTACTGAAAACTACTCTTCCTTTTCAGCAAAATAAAAATAAGATTCCCCAGCTTGGACATTCTCCAAAACCACTGGAAAACCTTATTCTATCAACACTTCAACTCTTCTTATTCATCCACCCTAGACATCAATGCTACCAACTCCACATGTGTCGTATGCGGGAACATATCCACTGGCTGCACTTGCACCGTTGCATATCCGCCATCTGTAAGAATTCGCAGATCCCGCGCCAATGTGGCCGGATTGCAGGAAACGTAGACGACTTTCTCGGGTTTCATGTCGATGATTGTTCGTAACAAGGATTCGTCGCAGCCTTTTCTTGGCGGGTCGACGACGAGGGTGTCTGCTCGCACTCCTTCCTCATACCATTTTGGAATGACGCGCTCTGCCTCCCCCACCGCGAATTTGACGTTGGAAATACCGTTTAGTTCCGCATTGCGTTTGGCGTCTTCTATTGCTTCGGGAACGATTTCGACGCCGTACACTTTTTTGGCTTTTTGAGCCAGGAATAGTGAAATGGTGCCGATGCCGCAGTAGGCGTCGATGACGGTTTCTTTTCCTGTGAGTTGAGCGTATTCGAGTGCTTTTTCATATAATACCTTCGTCTGTGCAGGGTTGACTTGGTAAAAAGAGCGGGCGGAAATGGCGAATTTGATATGACCGATGTAATCGTAAATGAATTCATCGCCCCAAATGACGTTTGTTTGCTCGCCGAAAATAACGTTTGTCCGCTTTGGATTGATGTTCTGGACGATTGATTTGACTTCTGGAAGCGCATCAACGATAGCTTCTACCAGTTTTTTTCGGTTGGGGATGTCTGATGTCCTTGTGATCAGGACGACCATGATGTCTCCTGTCGCCTTACCGCTTCGCACCATGATATGCCGGAGTGTTCCTTTATGCGTCTTCTCGTTGTACGCCCTGAGTCCAAATTGGCTGCAAATCGCTTTGATTTTCTGAAGCACAACATCATTTTCTTCTTGCTGGATGAGGCATGCTTCCATGTCAATGATGTCATGTGTGCGCTGTTTGTAAAAGCCGCCGACAAGCCCCCCTTCCCGCTCCCCAATCGGCACTTGCGCCTTGTTCCTGTACCGCCACGGATCGTCCATACCCAACACGGGATGAACAGGAACGCTATCGAGCTTCCCAATTCGTTGCATGGCCTCCCGTACTTGTTTTTCTTTAGCAAGGAGCTGTCCTTGATACTTCATGTGCTGAAGTTGGCAGCCGCCGCATTCTTCATAAATGGGACAAGCTGGAGCCACCCGGAACTCGCTCTTTTCCTGCAGTTCAACGAGCCGTCCAAACCCGTATCCTTTATTTAATTTTGTTGCTTGTATTTTCGCTTTTTCTCCTGGGAGCACACCGGCAATAAAAAGCGGGTAGCCGTCTATTTTTGCCACGCCTTTTCCGTCATGCGTCAAGTCTTCCACATAAACGTCATAATACTCATTTTTTCGAATGTCTGGATGTTTGTTCATGATTTACGCCTTCTTCTTTGCAGTTTGCTGATAAGATTGTAACATACATCACCGAGGGAGTCGTAATTCCAGCCATAACAGCTTCTCAATCAGTGAGAATAAGCCGACAGGAATAGGTTAAGATTCTTAGTCGTAAACCTCAATTTCCGCAAAACAATGGCAAGATCGCAGCATCATCAAGCAGCACAGTCCTTGAAAAAGCACACACTTTTTCTTCGTTCGATGCCGATGTTGTTAAAGCTTTCTTTGTTCTGACGTGCGCTTGCACTCGTACATCCTGTAATCGCCCCCCTTGAAAAAAATGCGATTCGATGTATCTATGGCCGAAGTTTTTTTCTTACCCTGCTTATCAGGACGAATCATCCTTTGACGAGCTTTTCGTTACTGCCAATTGATCCTGTATAAACTGAAACTTCAATCAGCGAAGGCTTTTCATTCACGTTGATTGCTAGTCAAGACAATCGGACTTTTACTGGCAGATGGATCACTCACCCCGATACTGTCAGTTAAAGCGGGATTAGGAGAAATTCCAATCAGCTAAGGCTTGTATTCACGCTGTTTGCTAGTCAAGACAATCGGACTTTTACTGGCAGATGGATCACTCACCCCGATACTGTCAGTTAAAGCGGGATTAGGAGAAATTCCAATCAGCTAAGGCTTGTATTCACGCTGTTTGCTAGTCAAGACAATCGGACTTTTACTGGCAAATGGACTACTCACCCCGTTACTGCCAATTAAAGCGGGATTAGGAGAAATTCCAATCAGCGAAGGCTTTTTATTCACGTTGATTGCTAGTCAAGACAATCGGACTTTTACTGGCAGATGGATCACTCATTCCGTTACTGCCAGTTGATGCAGGATAAAACTCGCCTGATACACGTCGGCCCATTGGTTGAATATGATACGTTAAAACGATGTGGAGTTGTGTATGCCATGCTGAACGCCTTGCCGGTAAACATTCAAACGAGTAAAGCATACTTTGGCCCTCAGCAATCTGTTTTTTATCCCCAAGTGTCTGAAATGAAAAATCGCGATTTGGAAAAAATGATCAATCGAACGATCATGCAGCAAACAAAACAGCTCATTCAGCAGCAAGCGGGTGATATACCGACACCGATAGAAGAGATGATCGGCTCTTATGAAATCAAGAACAATCAACGCAACATTCTTAGCATGTCATTATCCAATTATGCTTACCACTACCATGCCGCCCATGGCATGACGTATATTAAATCTTTAACATTTGACTTAAAAAAAGGAAAGCTTTGTGCTCTTCAAAACTTATTTAAACCGGGAAGCGATTATGTTGAAAGACTTTCGGCCATCATTCAATCACAAATAAAGCAACGCAACATCCCTCTTCTCAATGGCCAAGTACGCATTGGGCCGAACCAGGATTTTTACATTGCGGACAAAGCGCTCGTCATCTTTTTTCAATTGTATGAAATCACCCCATATGTCTTTGGCTTTCCCATGTTTCCCATCTCTGTGTATGATATACAGGACATCATTGACGAAAATGGACCGCTTGGCCGAATGGCCGTCAATAATTAAGGACAGGTCAGCAAGATTATAAAAAATAGAGAATTTTTCTACCTTTACAAAACTTCATAGATCATTAACAATATTTTAAAATGAACCCCTTAAAATAGATGTATAAATAGACAAAGAAGGTGCATACATGAACCACTCATCGTCTTTCCTTTCTTGGGCCGATCATTTTATTTCCTACTTAAAGTATTTACATTATCGACTCAAGAAAGAGAGTTTGTATCATAAAAGATTTATGATGCTGCAAAAGATTATGCGAAACCAATTATTGGACACCTTCTTTCAGCCCATTGTCTGCCTGCAATCCGGTACAACGATAGGGTATGAAGCTTTGAACCGACCGGCGCCTTCAAAGTGGTTCCCCAGCACTGAAAGTTTTTACGATTTTGTCGGACAAACAGATCAAGTTTTCTTGTTTGATTATTTTTGCAGAAATATTTCTTTGCAACGCTTTATGGAGTTGTCTGAACATCTTGAAGCCCGTGAGGATACATTGCTTTTTATTAATATACATCCCCATGTTTTACTCGATTCCAGCTATCATAGCGGGGAAACACTAGGTCTTTTGCAGGATTTGGGAATTGATCCGGGAAACATTGTATTGGAATTGACAGAAAGAAGTGCAGTGACTGATTTCGTCCAGTTTGAACAAGTTCTCTCCAACTATCGTTCACAAGGCTTCCGTATTGCCGTAGATGATATGGGGGCAGGATATAACAGCTTGAAAACACTCGTTCATTTAAAGCCGGAATTTATCAAGCTTGACAAATCATTGACTCAAAATATTGATCAAAACAACGCGCAACAGCAAATGGTTACGTTAATCATTGAGTTTGCCAAAAAGACAATGACACATGTGATTGCGGAAGGTATTGAAAGGGTGGAAGATCTTGCCTATTTGAGCTACAAAGAAGTGGATTTTGGCCAAGGATATGCTTTGGGCAAGCCTAAAAAGGAGGTTATGCCGGGGAAGATCCCAGATTTTTTTCAAAAACGGAAAATATTGTGAGAAAGGTGAGCGTATGGCAACACATATCGGTGAGATCGCTGAACCAGTCCCTTGTATTTCCCCAGATACAAAAAGCCAAGAGGTTGATAAAATTTTTAGCGAAAACCATCAATTGCAAGGAATTGTTGTCATAGAACAAGGCATACCGATCGGACTGATTACAAAAATACAGTTCTATCAAAAAATTGGCACACTGTACGGTTATCATTTATATATGGGAAGACCGATTCCATTATTGGGACCCAAAAAACCCCTCATCGCACATTATTATGACTCTATTACAGAAGTAAGTAAATTGGCAATGTCACGCAAGGAAGAAAAACTTTACGATTATGTCGTCATCATTCAAGATCATAAGTTTGTAGAAATTGTGAGAATTCAAAGGCTGCTCATGAAGTTAGTCGAAATTCAAGTGGAAATTGCAAGCTATTTAAATCCTTTAAGAGGTTTTCCCGGCAATCATATTATCGAGGCAAAGCTGAAAGAAATCATTGGAAAAGAACCATTCAGCATACTGTACTTTGATCTCGATCATTTTAAAGAATATAACGATACATATGGTTTTAAAAGAGGAGATGACCTCCTTAAATCGACTGCAGAATTGTTGAAAAGGATTATTGTACAAAATGGCGTTTTTCTGGGGCATATCGGCGGAGATGATTTTATCGCTATTTTAAATCATTATCATTATCAATTCAGCTTTGAAAAAATAATTGAAGAATATGGTAAAATGATCACGTCATTTTATAGTCCCGTTCATCTGTTGCAACAATATGTTGTCACCGATAATCGTTTAGGCGTGCTGGAAGAAGTATCGCTCGTTTCATTGTCCATAGCGGTCGCCACAAATGAAGCACAGCAGTTTAACAGTATAGAAGAATTGGCCGAATTTGCAGCGGTAGTAAAAAAGCGCTGTAAAAAGGTGAAAGGTAGCTGCTATTATGTGAATGACAGCCATTAGGCGATTATGGTATCACAACGCCTTTCTTCCGGCTTGATATGTGCTTCCATATAGATGTTGTATGGGAGCACCGGGTCCCGCCTTGCTCCTAGCCAACCTTACAGTGCCTTGCACCGGGATATCATCATGTTTCTCTATATGGTTCCCATGCATCGCGGTGGCCGCCGCTTCTCTTTCTTCTCCCCCTTCTCTTGAAAATCTTCATCCGAACTCATACTTTTTTTCGATTTCCCAGCATGGCTCCAGCTTCAAACTACATATGTTTTTACTATTGATTGTTCGCGTATCCACCCACTTCTTTGCAGTTTGCTGTGAAGATTGTATGATAAGTACTGGATTCGTAATTATGATGACTAAGGTGTGTGAATATGAAAGAAACAGGAAGCAAAATTAACAGTCTGGAAAAAGCATTGGCTCTGCTGGATTTATTCTCCGAAGAAGTCGCCTCTCTGACATTAGATGAAATCGTTGCATTATCGGGCTACTCAAAATCAACCGTTTTTCGGATGGTCAGTTCCTTTGAAAAGTTCGGATATTTATCGAAGGTACAAAAAGGAGGCGAAATGAAAATATCGTTGGGGATGCGTTTCCTTGAAAAAAGCCGCTATGTTTCCTCCCAGTTAGAAATAAAAAGAGCGGCAAAGATGCCGATGCTACAGTTGCGGCAAAAGACCGGGCTTTCTGTTCAACTTGCCGTCAAATCGGGTTTGGATGCCATTTATATTGAGCAATTTGAATCTATGAAAGCCGTACGTGTTTATCCCCAGGTGGGCCGAAAAGTTCCTTTATATGCCGCTGCCTGTCCACGGGTGTTGCTCTCCGGTCTGAGCGAAAAAGATATTCGGACTTATATTCGTAATCAAGAGCTTTCCTCCTTTACTGAACAAACTTTAAATGAAAAAGAAGAGCTCCTGAACGAAATGATGAAAATAAAAGAACAAGGCTATTCGATCAGTAAGGGTGAGCTTTACTCTGGAACTTTAGCCATTGCCGTACCGATCTACCACCCTCCGGGCCATATTGTGGCCGCTTTGAGTGTTATTGGATTGGAGCAAGATTTTGAAACCGAAAGCTTGGAACATTTCTTACAGCTTTTAAACGATGCTTCCAAAAAAATAACAGATTATTTGACTTCCAAATGATAAAGCAGCTTGTAGAGAAAGGATGAGATTTTCTCTACAAGCTTTTTTTAGGATAATTGTAAAAAATATGGATTCATCCCGACCTTTGATACAAGCCCTGCAAGCCATCCTTATACGTATTGGATGTAATGCAGGTTTTGAAAACAATCCCTGGTAGAACAGTATGTTCAGCACTCACATGTTTCCGTCATCATTGGTGTAAATGGCTGTAGTAATAGCTTCACTAATATAACGAAGCGCTTCTTTTGCTCTTTTTCATTATCGAAGTGTTATGTCGGCGAAGCTGGCCTCGGCTGAGATTTTTTACGTTAACACAAAACAGTTATTGATTATAATTCACGCCGTGTTAAAATATAACTAAATTCGTATTATGGAATTACTATTTCACAATGCGGAATATGGGGGTTAAAAATGTCTGTTCAAAAAGTACACGCGGACGGGGCCCAAGGCGCAAAGCTGTCTAGAGGCCTCGGTTTTATTGATTTATGGAGCGTTGGTGTCGGCGCTTTAATTGGCGGCGGAATTTTCACCGTCATTGGCCCGGCCGCAGCGCAGGCGGGGCCGGCATTGTTCGTTGCCTTTTTAATTGCGGGAGTAGTAGCATTGCTCTCCAGCTTGAGTTATGCAGAAATGGCTTCACTATGGCCATATGAAGGAGCATCTTATGCCTATTCAAAGTTTGCTTTTTTGCCCATTTCCAAAGATTTGGCACAATGGATGGCATTGCTCTGTTCTATGCTCTATTTCTTATCTTTTGCGTTTGCCGCAGGTGCGGTCAATATGGGGTTTGCCGGCTATTTTCAATATTTATTCCCTTCGCTTTCACCCCAATTCGTCGCACCAATTGTTTCGGTTTTAATTACTCTGCTGTTACTGGCCGGTATTAAAACGACTGGGAAAGTGAATACCATTTTTTCCATTATTCAAGTCGCGGCTTTATTTGTCATTTCAATTATCGCCATGTTCTCCAATCCGTCTGGTCCTTTCACGTATCCTGAATTTTTACCAAATGGATGGACAGGAGTCTTTGCTGCCACCGCTTTGATTGCTTTTGGACAAATGCAAGTCGAGGCTGTCCTTACACTGGGGGAAGAGGCAAAGAATCCTCGGAGGAATTTGCCTCTTGCACAAATTTCGGCTTTGGCAACGGTCGTTGTTTTGTATATATGCACCGGATATGGGGTCGTTTCCGCCGCCGACATTAAAGCGTTAAGTGAATCATCGGCTCCCCTTTCACTGGCTGTTGAAAAAGTGCTTCCAGTTGGAGGGGCCATGCTCATTTCGATTGCCGCGTTAACAGCAACTGGCACTTCGACTGTCGGGTGCCTGCTCGGTTCTTCCAGAATGCTATTTGCGGCGGCACGCGAAAAAGCCATTCCGGCGATTTTTGGAAAAGTGAATGAAAAAACGAAAGTACCAGCCAATGCCATTATTTTTACAGGTGTCATCGCTTTGGCTACAACACTGATGAGCTCTTTCGGGCTTGGACAAGCAATCTCGATTGCTGTTGGCGCCGCTGTTTTTTCCAACTGGCTGATGATGGCTTTAATGAATATCGCGCTTATCATTACAAGAATCAAACAGCCCCATTTGCGGGCATCGTTTCGCTATCCGCTCAATATCAAAAATATTCCCGTGCTGGCGATCATTGCGACAGTTGCCGCAATGGCCATTTTGGCTTATATTGAGCCGATTCCACTGCTGATCGGAATCTCATGGGTCATCGTTATTACGATTTGGTATTTTGCCTATTCTCGAAAACGCTGGGAATTTTTAGATGAAAGTGAATTGGAAGATTAAGAGGGAGTGTTTTTTTATGAAAAGCGTCTGGCTTCAAGAAAATAAATCACACGATGTAGAGGAATATTTAAAACATAAGAAGAGCATCATTGTGCCAATCGGCAGTGTTGAGCAGCATGCAAGACATCTTCCTCTCGGTACGGATTCCATGGTTGCCATCAAAGTGGCTGAAGAGGCCGCAAAACAATCGGGAATACTCGTGAGTCCCCCGCTTTGGCTTGGATGGGCTCCCCATCACATGGCATTTCCTGGAACGATTACGCTTAAGCCGGAAACATTAATCGAACTTGTCTATGATGTATGTAAAAGCTTAATCTACCATGGATTTGAGAAGATTCATATTTTTAATGGCCACCGTGAAGCAAACTTGCCGCCTTTAAAAATTGCGGCGACGAAACTCCGGAATGAGACAGGTGCTTATATTTCAATTTTGGACCCTTTTTATGTCGCTTATGAAATTGGCAAAGAAATCAAGGTGTCAGAACCTGGAGGAGTCGGCCATGCGGCTGAGATGGAGACGTCCCATATGCTCTATATCCATCCGGAGCTGTGCAATCTGGAAGAGGCGGTCAAGAACATTCAGGAAAAACATCGCTTCCTATCCCATGATCCTTTTGTTGAAGGGGATACCGTGTTTGTTCCGAGTGACGTGGCCCTGTACCGCGAAGGCGCATTAAATATCGGTGTCGTTGGGGATCCGACCGTTTCGACTAAAGAGAATGGCGAAAAATATCATAAGCAACTCGTAGAAAATGTGGTCGAATTTATTCATTACTGTGAAAATGAAATTGAGGTAGACATCCGCAAAAAAGAAATACCTTTATAAAATACAATTAAAGTCCGCAGAGAACGATTGACTGATCTCTGCGGATTTTTTGAATACCCTACTCTTTCAATTGATGATCCAATTCCTTTAAGAGCGAGCCGATTTTCCGGTTATGAATGGTCATGTCGGCATATATGTCCAGCTCGGTCGGCTCCATATTCACAATGACAAGATAGGCTCCGTTTTGTTTCGCGATGAGTGGAAACTGGTTGGCAGGTGTAACACTGAGTGAAGACCCGAGAACGATAAACAGCTCTGCCTTTTCACTCTCTTCCGCGGCTTGAAAAAGCGCATCCTCCGGAAGCATTTCTCCAAACAACACAACAGACGGGCGAAGTTTGCCGCCGCACTCACATTCATATTGCTTATTAATGTAAGTATCATTTCTATACTGTTTTCCACACGATTGGCAATGAACCTTTTGCAGTGTTCCGTGGAGTTCCGCGACATTTTTGCTGCCCGCTTCCGTATGAAATCCATCCACATTTTGTGTGATGATACTTTGGATGATTCCGTCTTTTTCCCATTTGGCCAAAATTTCGTGGCCAATATGAGGCTTGCAATCTTTCAAGCCTAGCACACGGTGGCGGTAAAATTCGAAAAATTTTTCCACATTGCGGTTCAGCGCATCAGTACTTGCAATCCGGCTTGGATCTTCTTTCTGCCAAAGGCCGCCGCTTTGAGAACGGAAATCGGGAAGGCCACTCTCCGTCGACATGCCTGCTCCTGTCAGGACAACTGTATAATTGGATTTTTTCAATTTTTCGAGCAACACCTGGTACAGCACTCCTTTCAGCTTCTCACTTCAGTATAGCATGGAAATAGAAATGTGATGGGTTGTGGCAAAACGGAAAGTGAATCATTTCTAAGCTGCTGGATGAAATGGCATTTTTGGATGACATTCCGATGACAAGCCGTTTTGAACGTCCTCCCCCTTGCTAGCGGAGAGCCGCTTCCCCGCTTTTAGAGTCCTGCCTTTGCCATGTCGCGGCTCTGCGGTGTTGCTTCCACAATTGATTCTAATTTGTCTTTAGGATGCGTTCGGGATGAACACCCGATTGATCGAAGAACGATTATCACGACCAAATCCTCGCGGAAACCTAGAAACGGGCAGCACCTTTTTGCACAATAAAGGCCCTCTTCGATTGTTACACTGCGTCTAACAATATAGATGCGGTTCGTTTACCTTTACATAACGGGTATCAAGTCCGCTTTTTCTTCCTCGATCAGGGGTATCCAGCAAATCTGGTATTCGGTTTTTGGTCTCCCTCCTGCTTGCCTATTATCTTTTTAAGCCAGAATTGGAATCTGATAAATGATTCTTTTTATAGAAAACAAGATAACACATAATATTCTGTAAATAATAGCACTCCTAACCAATAAAGATGAGGCCAATCGCAAGATATAAAATAGCGGCGATACAAGCAACCGTTAAAGCGTATGGCAATTGTGTCCTAATATGATCAATATGATCTGAAGCTGCCCCCGTTGAAGCTAAAATGGATGTATCTGAAAGCGGCGAACAATGGTCACCGAAGACACCGCCTCCCGCGACTGCGGCAATGGTGGCAAGCACCACAGTACTGATTTCTCCTCCTGAAAAATGAAAGGCCATCGGAACCGATAAGGGAATCATAATCGCAAAAGTTCCCCAAGACGTGCCTGTCGAAAATGAAATGACCGCCGCGATGAGAAAGGTTAGTAATGGCAGTAAACTGGCCGACATCCACCCTTCAGTGATCGAAACAATATAAGATGCAGTCCCCAGTTGTTGACTCAAATGATTAAGCGAATAAGCAAACGCCAAAATAATAACGGCGGGCATAATTCCCTTCACTCCATCTGTAGCCGTTTTCATGATTTCTTGCAATGGGATGCCTTGAATTCGCATAATGATACCGAGCACGACAACGGCCGCCAAGAACGCTTCCATCGTTTTGGCAGATTGAACAGCCATAAAGGTCCCGACAGCGATCGAAATGACAATAGCGACCGGAAAGAAAAAGTTCAAAAAAATATTCGTTTTTATCCCTTCGTAAGGAGGTGTATTCGTCAACTCCTCCCCCATTAATGGCTCAGCCCCATCACGCAATACTTTTCCTTCTTCCATCGCACGCCGTTCCGCCTCCTTCATGGGACCGTATTCAGGAATGAACCGGAGAGCCAACAATCCAACGAAAAGGACGGACAGAATGGCGTAAAAATTGAATGGAATCGATTGGACAAATACATTTATCGCAGATGATTGATCACTAACACTCCCTAAACCGATCAGCAGCCCGGAAATATAAACTGCCCAACCCGAAATCGGGATCATGACACTGACGGGAGCAGATGTCGAATCTGCGATGTACGCTAGTTTTTCCCTCGAAATTTTTGCCTTGTCTGATACATTTCGCATCGTTGATCCGACAAATAGCGGACTGAAATAATCGCTAAAAAAAACAAACATACCTAATAACCATGAGAGGACTTGTGTTTTGACACGGGTTAAATTTCTCCTATCAATTATCTTTGTAAAGTTTTGAATGGCCCCGGTGCGCTGAAAGAAGGCAATTAAAATACCAATAAACAATTCCAGTAAAAATATCCACGAAAAACTCGTCGTTCCTAAAGAATCTTTTAATAAGTTAGGAAAGCCCATTAACCCTTGTCCCGCAAATAAGACACCGACAAAGCAGGCCACAGCCAAAGAAAAAACTGTATTTCGGGTTATAAAAGCCAAAGCAATGGCAACCGTTGCCGGAATGATCGAAACAATGCCTAAGTGTTCGGCCGCTTCCATATTCTTCTCCTCCAAGTATAATATGGGCAACTGCTTGTGATCAGTTTTTGTTAAACGAAATCGTAATCCCTCTCTTCTTCAACTCTGTCATGAAACCATGAAATTTCTCTCCAGTTATTAATTGTTCAATCGGGAGAACGCCCTGATCAGCAATCTTGCCTCTCGCCATCCAATCTGCCACTACTACTGCTGGAAAAGCTGTCGTTTTCGCCATCGAAGTAATGTTACGTTCCCGGTCGTACAGGTCGACCATCTCCCATGTAAATGTTGCTGTTTCCCCATCTCGTTTTCCTTTTGCAATGACCCTTAATACGGTTGTATCTTCAATGGAGCCGCTTTTCAGTTTGGGCTCCAACAATGCGGTCGTCACCTGTTGCGGACTGATCATAATGCCGTCTATGTTGAGTGTTTTTTCATCCAAAAATCCCAACTCGGCCAAAACCCCCATTTTGGTCCAGTGACCCTTGTAACGCACTGTTTTTTCATATATTTTTTTGACTTTATTTTTTAAAGTATGGGGGACACTATGGGCATCAGTAATAACAGCCTCGCACGCGCCCACTGGTTCCGGAAAATGAATATCTTCCAATCCCGAGAGTGGGGGAAATTCAATGATTTTACCATTTTCAGCTGCCAAAGCTGGCCTTGTGTACAGTTTCATCACGCTCTCCAAGCGAAAAACGACTTGGTACCATAATGGGGGTTTGGGATGACGGGGTAACCCGCCGCAAATCATTGTCACTTCATCCGCTTCGTCCAACAATTCAGCTCCACGCGCCGCTAAAGCGTTTACAATTCCAGGCGCGACACCGCACCCCGGTACGATCAAGACGTTACTGTCTTGTGCGGCACCGTTTAACCTTTCTTTTTCTACATATTGAGAGCCGACTAAGTCCACGAGGTGGCACTTTGCTGATATCGCCGCTTGCACAGCCAGAAAACTGAGGGAATGGGGCAAGCAGGCGATCGCAATATCAGCTTCCCGCATCACGTCTGTCAGGCCTTCAACCTCGTTTAATTGTGCCAGTTTGCCTTTTACTTTCACATTATTCGCCTGCGATACACACTGATCCAAATTCTTTTGTAAACCATCTACCGCCAGTACCTCGGCAACTGCCTCACTTTTGGCAATCTCGCATACGACTAAGTTGCCAATCATTCCGGTTCCTAGCACAACAACTCGCATAAAGTTCAACTCCTCTATCCAATCTGGGTTCAGGGACGCGCGCTATTTTCACCCGCCCGCTTGTCCCGCATTACATATTTATGCAAAAGGTGTCCCAATAAATACGTTTCGTTATAAATTGACCGTAAGCATCGATGAAACGGCACACTTACACACAAAAAAAGCGGAATGATGTTTCATCCGCTTTTGTTTTATGGTCATTTTTTTGGTAAAGTTTATCCGATTTTACATGCAATGATCTGCCCGGGATGGTGGAAGAGTGGCTCACAACATGCTGAGTCGATGAACCCATACATAACATAGCGTGCGGCCGCTTTTTCACGGCTTTTTTCTACAATAAACAGAAGAGTATGGGACACAAGCAAAGCCGTAGGACTCCCACTTCAAAATCTTGAATGAATACAAAAGGTCTAAGTGTGTGAAAACGGCACCTAAATGCCCGATTCGTTCAACTAACATTCAGTAGGAGCCCTACTGAATGAAGTTTCACTTTATTATTCTTTATTTCATCAGCTGATTTATTTGTGTCCCAGACTCCCACATCTTTACATTATGCTTCTTCTGTCGGTGTTGGTTCTGCATAACCTTCTTTATATTTTTGATCAATTTCAGAACGTATTTCCTTTATGGGTTTTCCTTCCTGAAAATCCATCACCGCTTTTGCGGCAATTTCCAGGCAAACGATGCATTTTGTACCGTGATCATCCCATACGACTGCACCATTTTCCTTATTTTCATGAACAAAGCAATCATAATTGTCTTTATGCCCGACAGAATCTCCGCAGCCGCAATAACAAGGCATTTTCTCTAATAAATCTTTGTTAAGTGCCGCCGCTTTATAAATCGTTTGCATGTCTTCCGGCTTTTCTTTTAAAAACTCGGGAAGCACCGTTGTCCCGCTCGTTTCTTCGCGAATATCCGCAGCAGCGACTTGTTGATCTTTATTTGAATCATCTTGTGGTTTTTCTTTCCCTGACTGTGAACAGGCCGCCAGCAGCAGCATCCCAAACAACATCCCACTGATTATGATCTTTTTCATGAAAGCTTCCTTTCTTTTTAAATTCTCCAATGTATATTCTACTGTTGTTCATAGCCAATCTCAACACATGTCACATGAAATTTTGTTTCTCCGCCGTTTTTACTACTGCAAAAAAGGGAAAACTGCGAGATTCCGTAAATTATGGTAAAATAGAACTGGTGAAATGGGGGAGTTAGTATGTCCAGCGGTTTATGGACTATGATGTTAGCATTTATAATTATCGGAATTTTAACTGCTTGGGGGGTTAAACAAACAAAAAGAAATATCCAAAAAGGGAAAAGATATACGACAGGTTCGATCTTATTTTTTGCGGGAGTAGCCTTGGGAATTGGATTTATTATTTTCGCCAGAAGTATGACCAATTTAGACTTGATTCTTTTCTGGCTTATTTTGGCTATGGGGTGTATGGCTGCAGCTTCGATCGCGCTTCTCATCGGGTTTTATTCCGAAAAAAGCGGTAAATAAAATTTGAAATAGAAAGTAGGAATGACGCCTATGAACATCAGGCATATCCGCCTGGAGGACGCCGAGCAGTTTACTCATTTACTTGTAAGCATCGATTCTTCCAATATGATGTTGTTTGATCCTGGAGAAAGAAAAACGAGCATAGAACAGGAAGAACAACGCATTGAAAAAATTCTTCTGCAAAGCAATTCTACAATCATTGTATCCGAAGAAGAGGATAGACTGGTCGGTTATGTGATGGTCCTCGGCGGGACAACAACAAGAAACCAGCATTCTGCCCGTATTGTAACCGGAGTTGTAGAGGAACACCGCGGAAAAGGTGTTGCCGAAAAAATGTTGAAGGAGGCTTTCCGGTGGGCGAAAGAAGTTGGGGTGACCCGACTCGGCCTTACAATGATAAAACACAATGAAAAGGCTTACAAATTATATAAAAAGCTTGGCTTTGAAGTTGAGGGCGAAAGGGTCCATTCACTGATGGTCAACGGAAAGCCGATTAACGAACTATATTTATATAAACTTTTATCGTAAACAAGAATGTGAATGTGATAGAAAGCAGCTGCTTGCACTAAACCGTTTGGCGATCGTCACGGTGGGCAAAAGGAGCTGCTTTTCTATTACCATTTACTCTGCCTTGTCTTCAGGTCTGATGTCATCAATGGGAACAAATACTTCCAAATGCCTGTACAAGTTGTTAAACTCGGCTGGCAAAAGTCCTCCATATTCTCCATCAATGTTTAATTGCATTTTTTCTTTCGACTTGACTTTGATATGGTTTGCTTTTGAATAAATTAAATTGGGATCGTTGATATGTTCTCCCCGGAGTGCGAGTGTTGCAATCCTGATAAACTCGGCCAGATTTGTTTTTTTCAAGATAAGCAATGTAAACAAGCCATCGTTAATGGAAGAGTCCGGCGCCAGCTTTTCAAACCCGCCAACGGAATTTGTCAGCGCGACCAGAAATAACATGATTTCCCCTTCAAACAGTTTCCCGTCATATTCGATGCTCACTTCTGAGGAACGAATGGATGGCAGCATTTCGATGCCTTTTAAGTAATAGGCAAGCTGTCCAAGGACCGTTTTCAATTTGGCAGGTACTTCATACGTCAGTTCGGTCAGTCTTCCGCCTCCGGCAATATTTATAAAATAACTGTCATTCATCTTGCCTATGTCAATTGGGATCGTATGGCCAGCCGTAATGATATCGACGGCGGCTTCAATATCCCGGGGCATTTGCAAAGCACGGGCGAAGTCATTCGTTGTTCCCGTAGGGATCACTCCCAATTTTGGGCGGTAATCCTGCTCCGCAAGGCCGTTGACCACTTCATTGATCGTTCCATCCCCGCCCGCACAGATGACAACATCATACTTTCTTTCTACAGCTACACGTGCAGCTTTTTTCGCGTCGCCCGCACCAGTTGTTGCGTGGCAAGAAGTTTCATAGCCGGCCATTTCCAGTTTTTGAAGGACTTCGGCAATATGGCGTTTAAAGATTTCTCGCCCGGCTGTGGGATTATAAATTATTCGTGCTCTTTTCATGTACATCCATCCTTCATCAGCTAACAACCAAAAATTCCTGAAATATATTGTAAGAAGATTTTTTCGAAAGATCTTTCCTCAACAATCATACCTTTTTTTCTCCAGAAAATCTACTTAGTGGACATTCACTGCACCAGCTCCGACGATTGTTAGCGTGTGTGCGCCTTTTCCAATCGTCATAGTAGCTGAAAGAGGGCCATACTCTCCCCTATTTTCTCTTTCGTTGCTTTTATCTTGGACATTTTCCCAGTCTCCTTGTCCGAGACTGTGAATGTTTTGAACGGAAATATTCATGTTTGCCGATTTTTCCGCTTTCACTTCAACAACCCCTGCTCCCTTGATTTTCCAATCGTTTTCCATTTGCCGGGGGCTGGCTTTGATCATATGGTTTTCTGCATTTACTTCCAACTTCATTCCCGCTGGCACGAGTAATGTTGCTTCGGCGGTCAAATGTTCGGAAAACCGATGATACGGAAGCTCCTTCATTTTGATAAATAAGGTGTCGCCTTTTTTTTCAACGAGTGCGTAATCTGAAACTTCTTTTATTGAGGGCGAGGAAGTTTCATTTGCCTTTTCTTCTTCATATGTTCCAAATAGTGAAACGTGTTGCTCTTGAGTACCTTCGATGTTAAGCGGGTAGGACCAGGAATCCACAACGATTCGTTTGACCCCCACCAAGGAGGTTTCCTCATATTTCGGCAAATTCTCCGTTCTCACTTCCGCCTTCATGACTTGCTCCGCCACCGCCAATATACCTGTTGAATGGGCCAGCACCATGGCAATACCTGCCGTTCCGATTAAACCGATAAAAATGATGCTAATAAAATCATATTGGACTACAGCATTTTCCTTTTTCGCTATTCTCAAATAAATGAGGATCTCAAGACCTAAAATGATAAGCAGCGTTGGCCACCAGGACAATAATACATATCCGGGATCCCATTGGAAAACCTGGGTTAATAAAAGGAACAAGCCCAATAATAATAGGGCAGCCCCCATGGAAAATGAGCCAACTCTACACATTCTCATTTCGCATCCCCCTCTTTGGCTGTCGCGCTTGATTTTTTTCCCATTAATACCTTAATTCCGCCTCCGATGAGAATCAGGCAAAGAATCGCCTGCTGGAGATAACCGTAGACAAAATCGTAAAAGTTCGTATTTAGAAATTCTTCAAGTGCCGGCTCAGCTAACGGAATAAAAATGTTCATAACCAGGTAGTAGAAACCAAGAACAATTAACCCTAAACCAAGCCATTTCTGGTGATTGGCCAGATATGATACGAGTGGCTCATCCTCTACTTCCCCGGTACCGTATAGAGCGGCTTTTTGCATGCTGTCAAAAAAGCTGTAAAACCAAATGATCGGAATGATAAAGAGGAAAAGCCCCAGGCTTAACACATCCAATATATAGATGGAGAACAAAAAGGCAGCCATAAGTTGAATTCCGCGTTTTTGCAGGCCAAGATACAGGTGCCCCGCCCCCGGCATGATAGAAAGCAACGCAGCTACTGATTTGCTTTTTTTGCCGCCCGCCCTCCGCTTTTCTAAGTCTTCCAAAACGGAGATGTCCTCAAGTGTTTCCCCTTTCTGTTTCCGTTCAAGTAATTGCATGATATCAAAAAATCCATAAATCCAAATGAGCGGAAGTGCCCCCAGGAAAATGAGAAATTCACCATATCCTGACATCATGGCCACGAAAAGCACCATAACAGCCAGCCCGATAAAGATGGCAAGCAGTGTTACCCCCCTGTAAACCAATCCTAGTTGAAAGTGGCCAAGCCCGGGCACGAAAGAGAGAATGATGGCAAAAAAACGTTCCGAATCCGGTGTCTTTTCCATCAATTGCCCGTCGGCTGGCACTTCGTTTGGATTGTATAGCTTTGAGGCGGTGATCGTCGTATCAACAAAATTGATGATATACATGATCAGCCCGCCAAAAGCAAATACAAGGAAAAAATCACTGTTAGTAACACCGGTCGCCACCACTGAAAGGACCGGAAAGCCAAATACGATAGCCGTATAAAAAAGCCCGCGTAATACTTTTCCGAGATACATGAGCCCCCCGCCCGGAAAGAAGGCGAGCAAAAATGCAATGATCGGATTTTTATTCATCTTTATTTTCCTCCTCAAGGGTGGTTTCAATTTTTTCAGTAATGGAATCAGTGTTTTGCAAAAAGCCATTCACGATGGAACGATCCTCGTTGGCGGCAAAGGTACTGGCTATGTTCACCAATTGTGAGAATGCCCCGGTAGACATTAGCAAAACCGTCATGGCAGCAGCCACCCCGTAATGCATTAATGTTTGCTTCTTTATATTGCCGCCCGCTTTTTCCCGCGGCACTTCTTTCGGCTTTTCAATATGTTTCATCACCGAGTCGGAAAAGCTTGCTCCAACAGAATCAGCGAGAGAAGGATAATCCGCTTCCTCAACGGCTTTTACGTACAGCTCGAGGCAGTGGTCGCAGCTGTATAGATGGTTTTCATATTGAACACGCAATTCTTCATCAAGTTCGTCTTTGGCATAATGGAGCCATTGCCCATACGTCTGGTGGTTCATGAAAAATCATCCTCCTTCCAGTGCTTTTTCATCCATTGCCT
Source organism: Siminovitchia thermophila (assembly GCF_016909185.1). Classification (GTDB taxonomy): domain Bacteria; phylum Bacillota; class Bacilli; order Bacillales; family Bacillaceae_C; genus Siminovitchia; species Siminovitchia thermophila. Next base: position 340,772 of record NZ_JAFBFH010000001.1, read on the forward strand.
TGCCCTGTACAATCTTACTTCGACCGTTTTCAATTTTACATCCAGTTTTTCAGCCAGTTCTTCATAGGTCTGTTCTTTTATGTAAAAACCTTCCACAACGTCCCTGTAATTGTCGGGAAGTTCATTCAGTCTTTTGCGGATAAGCCGTTTCCTTTCACGTTGGATCACAAGTAGTTCAACACTTTCTCCAGGCGGGGCATGACTCTTTTCCTCATATTCAACATTCATTTCTTCATGTCTTCGCGTTTTCTTTCTTTTGATATCAATGGCATGATTGACAGCAATTCTGGTAACCCACGTTGTAAAACCTTGCTTCTCATATTGGGGGAGAGAAGTATAGATTTTAAGAAATACTTCTTGCGCGGCGTCTTCCGCATCTTTTTCATTGCGCAAAACGCCATATGCAGTATGAAAAACCAGATTCCGGTATTTCTCAACGAGTATCCGGAACGCATGGTCATTTCCGCTCTTGATTTTTTCAATGAGCTGATCATCCAATCCTTCTCTCCCCCCCTTTCAAACGTACGTCACCTATATAGACGCAGGGCACCTGGATTTCCCTACAGTATTATGTAAAATTTATTCAAGCCTTGATTATTGTATCATTATGCCGTCCATAGAGGAGCTTCATTCGAGTGAATCAGCGATTCAAAAAGAAAATAGAGTGGGAATTTCAAAAAATTTTTATAAGATCCTTTGTACTATCCGGTTTTTTCGCAATTATCTCCCTGTTTCCGGAATTTCTTTAATAAATATCGGAATATTTGTATTTTTCGCAACCGACAAGGGGGGGCAAAAGATCATAATTAGTACTCCTATAATATTGCTCGAGTTTGACAATTTATTGAGTTCGGTAGCTTCAATGTCAGACAAGGCGGGGTGAGAGTGATTTGAGTGAAAAAAATACATGATAGCTTGTTGATTTCATTAAATTGAGCTTTTTCCTTGTGAGAACAGTTTGAGCGATCCATGAGTAATCGTGGTTTAACGAGGCCTAACATCTTAAATCAAAATATATGGACATATGGTCCATCGGGGAGCGGCGTATTTATTGATCGCTGCTTTTCAAACCCGATGGTCACTTTAGAAAATGCTTGTTTATCTTTCAATAAAATCAAGAGAAAAGTTGGAGATGAATCAATGTATAATTGGCAAGCTCTATTGCCACCTGATATTCAATTTCCCGATCATCTTGAATCCCTTAGAGTATAATAATTTTTCATCTGTCAACAAAACTCGCTTGTTTAAGAATGTACAAAACCACTCGGACTCTTTCGTTAAATGATCCATCAAATGATAGGAACCGCCCATAATTGTGACAACAGTTGCGTGATGCAACGGCTAATATCGCATTGGCCAACTTATCATGGCTTAGGATAGGGCAAGTCATGGTTGATATAAAAAGAATTAGGCAAAGCCCAGTTCGCCAAATCAGGTCGTTTTGTGATCTTTACCTTTTTCATGATTCAGCAATTTTCAAAATAAAAAAACCGCTTATAAAAAGAATGAGAGAACTGACATAAAAAATGATATCAAGCGTAAACAGATCAATCATGAGGCCGCCAAGCATGACAGCAAGACCCGCAAAGACCGTCGTCCAAAAATGATAGTTTCCGATGGCGGCCCCCCTGTTTGTTTCGTCAGTAAAATCCCCGAGAATTGCCTTTTCGCCAGTCTTTTGCATGGCGCCGACAACTCCAAGAAAAATTTGCAGTATATATACTTGCCATACATGAACAACCAATGGAAAAAACAACAATAAAAAGGCCATGCCCCAACTATTGATGAGCAGCAGCCATTTTCTTTCTGTCCTGTCAGACCATTTTCCAATCATTAAATGAACAAAAGCAGAACTAATCGTAAACAGTCCGTAAGAAATGCCATATTGGAAAAAACTGCCGCCGACTTCTTTGATGAAAATTAAATAAAACGGAAATACAAGGCTGCTCCCAAGGACTGTCGCACTCTGTGAAAAGACGATCCATCTCATTGACCGTATTCCTCATAAAATTCATTCATAAAACGTTCCTCCGGGTCATAGGCTCTTTTTTTGTCAAAAAATTCTTTGGCATGCGGATAAGCTTCTTGCATTTGCCTTTTTGTCGGATAATGATAATAAGGCAAATAGTAAGAGCCATCCAATTCCAATGTCAGGTCAATTATTTCTCTCACGGCTTTCCCTGTTTGATCAATATCCTTTTGGGATAGCCCTTGATTGATGAAAAATACGAGTGAGAACATATCCTCGTTTGGTGCATAGGACAAAAACGCTTCATCATTTTTCGGAACATACCGCACGGTAATATTCAGGACGTTCAATTCATTATGAGAAAGGATTTCTCTGAGCCGATCAATAAACAATGGAAAATCATCGACTGGAACGAAATATTCCTGAAGGATATCCGCATCATTTTTTCCATTATATTCCAAAAATTGAACTTCCGGCCGCATGACATTATTGCGTGAAATCCATTCTTCTTTTCCATCTTTAAAAGCTTGCTTTTGCACATACCAGACAAAGTTTTTTCCCCAATCAAACCTTCTGGAAAGTCCAAAAGCAAATTTGTTGCGGCGAACATATTCTTCATCCTGTAATTCATTGTAATCTGCCAATGACTTCCCTTTTACACGATGATAATTAGTCGCGTACATTTCCGTTAAAAAGTGCTTTGGAGCAACAGAAATCCTTGCGTTATGCATCTCGATTTCAGGATTCGCCAATACCTTTTCTTTAAAATATGTCGGATATTCGCGATAATCTATCCATTCATGGACCGACCGGTATAAAACATCATCTGTCAATTCAATATCCACGTCCAATATGATCCCGAACAAGCCGTACCCGCCATTTACAAGGCGAAACAGCTCTTCATTTTCTGTCCGGCTGACATTCACAATTTCCCCGTCCACTTTCATAAGCCGAAAAGACCGAATGCTGTCAATAAGGGGACCGTAACGAATATCCCGGCCGTGCACGTTGACGCTCATAGACCCGCCAATGGTAAAAATATTGGGCGCCTGCATTGTTTTGACTGATAATCCATATGGATTGATTGCTTCCTGTACATCGGCCCATGTGGCGCCGCTTTGAACGGTAACTATCTTTTTTTCCTTATCTACTCTAATCACTTGATTAAAAGTTGTCATATCCAAGACTACCGCATCTTTATAATATGTATGACCACCTTGGCTATGCTGTTTCCCGGCAATGGAAACTGTTAGATCTTTCTCGTTAGCCTCCTGTAAAATGTCTTTGATCTGGTCTTCTTCCCGCCCCTGAATGACTTCTTTTACATCAGTGGGAACGAGACGTCCTACATCTGTCATGAGACGCGCGTCCTGATTTTTGTCATGTGCGGATATCGTAAAGACCGAGATATAGCACCCGACAATGAGTATGATAAGGAAAACAGGCAATTTTTTTCGTAAAATGACTCTCCCCCTCATCACAACAGCCTCCTTTACCATATCATAAGGCTTTTTTTCCAAGTTGAATAGAGTAAACCGTTTATGGAATGGTCATCAAGATACTTCGGTCTATGACGGGATGATGTGACAGCCCTTCCGTTCATTTCGTACCTTTCGCTTATTTCGGCAGTGATTGTCCCCTCCTTTTTTGTTCAAGCATTCGACGTACATCCTATTTTTTCAGCTGTCTTTTTTCCCGCCGTCGGCTTTTGGACAAATCTCGGACAAAAAAACAGGCAAATTTCTGATCCTCCTTGCTTTTTTAACAGCGATGGGCGGTGGCGGCTTTCTTAATTTTTCAGCCGCGGAAGGTGTTTATGACTCTTGCAGTTTTTATTATGACTATCTCTATTTTCTATACCATTCACCTATGTTCAAGGCAGATTGCCTTCTTTATGCGTTTTTTCTTTCCGGAATCCCTGACACCATTTATGTCGTGGAGCCATTGACCGCTGTATCCGGCCGTATTTCTCACTGCCTTCGGATGCTTCTGGTTGATACGAATCGACCTCTTACATTCATGTAGCAGAGCTTGATTGTTGCAATAGGTTCTTTGTCCAACTAAAAAATGCAGGGTGATTGACTGCACACTGCATTTTGTCACTGAAGATATTTGGGATTTTTCTTGTCATTGTCTTGAATTTCTTTAAATAGATTGTCGGTCTGTTGACTCGTTGCCGGGTCACTATGATTACTTTGCAAATAAACGTCCATCCACTTTTTGAATTCGCCTGCGGTCAACGGTTTGGCATCTTCCATTAGCTCATAGCCCAATTGACCATTCGGTTCAATTGTGGCTGTTTTTATATCTCCGATTTTGTCAATTCCACTCGTTCGGAGCCTCATCTCCAACTGGTCAACCGTCATCCTCATCTTTTTTAATTCAGCCACATTCAAAACCCCGTCTTGAATGACAATTTTGGACTTTCCCGTCAATAATTTTTCAACTCCATTTATTTTTACCTGTAAAAATTCTAACAGCAGCAATATGGCCACAAACGTTGCAATGACGATGAATGTATTTACCATACCTTTATTCGTGATCGGATGGACGAGAATAGTCCCGACCGCCAGCATGACAGTCGTTTGAGGCAAGGTCATTTGGGCAATTGATTTTCTTCCGGATAACCGTAACAACAAGATTGCTGCCATCAGGATAATGGCAGCTTGCAAAACGGCGTTCATTACATCATCTCCCTTAACCATTATCCTTTGCGGCAGCTGGAAAAAATATTTACAAATATTTTATGTAGTATTTCTTGCTTTTCGATCGTCTAATAGATAAATGCATTTTTCAAAGGACGGGATCAGGATGATTGAGGTTAAAAATCTATGTCATGCTTTTCGGGTGGGGAGAAAAGGTACAAGGCAAAAAATTCACGTGCTGAAAGATATATCCTTTTCAGTAAAAAAAGGTGAGCTGGTTGCCATTGCGGGCAGGAGCGGTTCAGGGAAATCTACGTTGCTGAATATCATAAGCGGCTTCCTGAAACCAAACCGGGGCGAGGTGAAAATTGCAGGAACGTTCGTTACAAATTTGAATGAGACTCGGTTTGCCGAATTCCGCCTCCACCATATCGGTTTTATTTTCCAAAACTTTCAATTGATCCTAAGCATGACCGTCTTTCAAAATGTCGAACTGCCGCTTATATTAAAAGGAATGCCGGAAGCCGAACGAAGTATGAAAGTGGATGAAGCATTGGAAAGGGTTGGTTTACTTACATACAAGTCTCACTATCCCAGTGAGTTATCGGGAGGCCAGCAGCAGCGTGTCAGTATCGCACGCGCGCTTGTTGTCAATCCCCCTCTGATCCTTGCCGATGAACCGACTGGAAGTTTGGACAGTGATACGGAAGATGACTTGCTGATGTTTATGAAAGAACTGAATAATGAACTTGGTATTACTTTTTTAGTCATCACCCATGATAAAAAGGTGGCGCAAATGGGAAGTCGGATTCTCGAAATGGCGGATGGCAAAATGATGGAGGGTGTTCTTCCATGAGTTTGAAAGATCAATTCCGATTTGTTAAACAAAATATGAAAAAGAATAAGAGACAGATGTTCATGACGATTGTAGCAACAGCGATTGGGTGTGCATTTTTGATTGTCCTGGCGTCTGTAGGCTTTGGACTTCATAAAGCTATAATAAAAGAAATGCTGGAAGGCCGGCTTGTGACGGAAATTGATGTCAATGGAAAGGAAAATGAAGCGGGAAGCATTGATCAATTGACGGACAGGCATATTGAATATTTCGAAGCGCTGGAAAATGTGAAAGTCGTGACACGCAGGCAAAATTTACAACAAACTCCCTCTTTTACAATTGGAGAATTCACTGCTTCTGCCGAAGCTTTCGTCACCCACTTCCCTTCAGAACTAAAAGCCGGGTTCAAACTCTCTGAAGGAAGGCTTCCGGAAAAGGACAATGAAATCATCGTTAGCCACGCGTTTTCAAAAGACTTGTCACACAAGGCTCCAGATGCTGTCGCCCCTTATCATAAAGACGGGACTTTAAAGAGCGATTTTGCTTATAAAGACGGTGTAGTTGGGAAAACAGTGGATATGGAAGTGCTCAAAATCAATGATGGACAAGAATCGAGAGCGGTATTTCCCCTTACGATTGTCGGGGTTGCCAAAAAACCCGCAAAAGACTGGCTGAGCATCTCGAATGTGTATATTTCTGAAACCATTTTACAAGAGGTTGAAAAATTCACCGGAACTCCCCGTGGCAATCCAGAAAAAAATAGAGCAAAAGAAAAAACGTATGACAGTGTAAAAATTTACACAAAAAACGCTCAAGCGGTGTCCGATATTCTTGAAAAGCTGGATGCTGACAGCTATATCACCTACTCCATCCTTCATGAAATGAAGCAAGTGAACAGGCTATTTATGATTATAAAAACAGGCTTACTCTTTATCGGCACAATCGCAATCATTATTGCTTCTATCGGAATTTATAACACGATGACGATGGTGGTAACAGAACGGGCGCCGGTCATTGGGATTATGAAAGCGATCGGGGCCAAGCCAAAAACAATAAAAAGTATATTTTTATTGGAAAGCAGTTATATCGGCTTTCTCGGTGCCGCTATCGGATCAGTTGTTGCTTACGGAATCAGTTCTCTCGTTAACTTTTCTTTTCCCCTCGTTTTTGAACATGTTTTTGATGAGACTTTTCCCGAAGGACTTCTGTTTTCGTATATTCCCTGGACATTAACCATCAGCAGTATGGCAATCTGCTTCATTGTCACCATTTTTTCCGGATGGAGGCCGGCGCAGCGCGCCACAAAAATAGATGTATTAGGTGCGATTCGAAGAGAAGTGTAATGGAAAATCCTGAAGGGATTCCCCTCTCCTTCAGGATGTTTTTCAAAAGCAGGGTTCTTTCCCCTTGGTTCTACAATGCTTTAAGAGTCGTTTCTTCTATCTCACTTTTTTGTTTGGCGTTTTCTGAATAGGAGTGCAACGTGTTAAATAACTCGTCTACATGCGCTTGCTTTTTCGTTAAAAGAGAGACGGCCACATACAAAATGAGATTGTATAACAATCCAAACTTGATGAAATCGTGATGAAAAAAAGCATTTTAATGTTATTTTGCATTCCCATAAGGAGGCATGATCATGGATCTTAAAATCGTCCATGGAAACTGTTTGAAGTAAAATGAAAACCTCTCTCATCATACCCTTCACTCAATTCCCAAAAAGTTCAGCAATAAAGACTTGTTGGCAAGTTACGGCGGGGAATGAAGGCCCCTTGTTTACCATGGAGGATGGAAAAATCGCATTAATGATGACTTTTGATGCGGGATTCCCTGAAATGTCACGCATATATGCCTTAAATGGAGCTGAAATGATCGTCGTGTTGTCAGCGCATGTTGTTCCTTATCAAATCTATCACAAAATTATGATGAGAGCCCGGGCATTGGAGAATCAGCTTTTTCTGGCAGTCGTCAATAAGGTTGGCCTGGAAGAACAATCTGTTTATTTTGGTGAAAGTGCCATTATTTCACCATATGGTGACTACTTAAATAAAACGGATCATCAAGAAAAAGTGATTATAGAAAGCATTGATCTATCATTGGTTTACAAGACGAGAGAGAGTTTGTCCATGAAATATCTTGAAAATAGAAACGTGAATTATTTTAAGAAGAGCAGGTTGTGTAAATGAAAGCAGCAAAGCAATAGAAGGAAAACACTCACCGTCAGTTTGAGGTGAGTGTCTTTTCCAAGTAGAAATGAAACTACATTTTTTTATAGACCGGAATATCATAAATGAGTTTATAAGAGCCTAGTAGACTATATAAATTATGAATTTGATTAATTTGTTTTACTGCCCAACCGATATCCGTTGCATATTGATGGGAGGCTCTTCCATTTGCAGCTGATGCCGCCGGGTTCCATCTCATTTTATATATGGTATTCTGGCCTTTGCCAATATAACCTTGTGCAATGAATTTTGCCCCGCCAATAATCGCATCTTCAGGTGTGAACCAGCCTGCATTATAGGCAAATTGAGCGCCTTTTGCCACTGCGTCTCCATCTTTTGCACCGATGCCGTACATATTATAGACCGTTCTTCCATTTACTTTGACACCATTTGCCAATCTGGAAGAGCCGTTGCCTGTTTCCAACAATGCATGGGAAATTAAATATAGTTCGTTAACTCCGTATAACTGTCCTGCTCTTATGAAAGCAGCAGCTTTTCCACTTAATATTCCTTTTCTGTAAAGAATATTTTGATTTACTTCTGTCGCTTGAATATGTGTAGGTTTGGATAAATTGATAAACTGCAGCGACTTGACCGGATCATTCACAAAGTTGTTTGGGTCCACATAATATCTTACATCATCTGGACTTGCATTCACCCAAGTCTTATTATATTGTACCTGATACCATGTATGACCGTCTGTACCTTTTATAGAAGAAATGATTTTTAAACGAGTGCCCCTTTGAACTTGTCCTACTGTCCAAAAGTTTGTTCCGGCTCCGCCCCTTACGTTCCAGTTGCTTCCTTGAACAATTCCTGATGAACGAGAATCCATTTTTAATGCATCTGCCCGTATGTATGTTTGATATTTCTTGTCGGTCTGCGGCTTTGCCGCCATTTGAATCTTGACCATTTCATCTAACGTCAGATCATAATTGCTATACATTGTGGATCCTTTACCATTCTCTTGTGGTGTATCCAATTTGGCGGATAAATATTGTGAGCTCACATAACCGGTTTTTCCGTTCACCGATACTTTGGCCCAGCCATCTTTTTCAGAAAGAAAATTAACGACAGTACCATTGGCCAGTTTTGCAATAACCGAGGCACTTAGTGATGGCGATGACCGCAAATTTAAATTTGATCCTGCATTTATGTTTACATATTTGACCTGTCCTCCGGGAGCATTGTTATCTTGCCCACCGCCTGTAGCAGGAGGTGTAGCCGCGAGATATTTTGACTGGACATATCCATCCTTGCCATAGGCGCGAATTTTGGCCCATCCATTTTCTTCTGAGTATACAAGCACTGGAACTCCCGAGGCTATGTTTACCATGACTGATGCCTGTGATGAAGGTTTCGTGTGCATGCTTATTCCAGAAATAGATGCATGATTGACATATTTCGTTATCGTTTTTCCTGGGGCCGAAGGACTCGGAGTTGGCGCTGTTGGCGCACCCGACTGGCTTGACAAGTATTGACTGCTTACATAGCCGGTCTTGCCGTTTGCCGTTACTTTTGCCCAGCCGTTGGATTCCGATAGCACTGATACTTGGGTACCTCTGGACAATTTGCCGATAACTGATCCACGCGTTGACGCTGTGCTCCGCAGGTTCAGGTTAGAGCCGGCATTTACCGACACATATTTCGTTGTCACTTTGCCTGGTGCAGAAGGACTCGGAGTGGCCGAACCCGACTGGCTTGACAAGTATTGACTGCTTACATAGCCGGTCCTGCCGTTTGCCGTTACTTTTGCCCAACCGTTGGATTCCGAGATCACTGACACTTGGGTCCCTCTGGACAATTTGCCGATAACTGATCCACGCGTTGACGCTGTGCTCCTGAGATTCAGATTGGAGCCGGCATTTACCGACACATATTTCGTTATCGTTTTTCCTGGGGCAGAAGGACTCGGAGTGGCCGAACCCGACTGGCTTGACAAGTATTGACTGCTTACATAGCCTGTCTTACCGTTTGCTGTCACTTTTGCCCAACCGTTGGATTCTGATAGCACTGATACTTGGGTACCTCTGGACAATTTGCCGATAACTGATCCACGCGTTGACGCTGTGCTCCTGAGATTCAGATTGGAGCCGGCATTTACCGACACATATTTCGTTAT
>NZ_JAFBFH010000002.1 GCF_016909185.1 Siminovitchia thermophila
GGCAAGCAGCTTCGCTGTGGCTGTGCTTTGATGAATACACAAATTTAACATTATGCAAAGGTCGAAAACTTTTACACATAAATGTGGACTTGACTCATTTTCATTGGTCACAAAGGCCAGCTTTTCTCCATCAGGAGACCGCTTAAAATCAACGATATCCCATTCAGCCTGTACTAATACTTGCTTTTCGCCGCTCTTCAGCTGATATTTGTTCACACTGGTAAATTCCCCCTCCAAATCAACCGCAACATATAAATGATTTGTATGTTCATCAATGTCTGCGCCATAACAGCGGGCAGGTCTCGGAAGCAAATGTTGTTTCAGCTCGTTTACTTGCAGGTCAAATACATGTAACTGATGGTGGATAAGAGTGTGTTCTTCCTTCAGTAAAAGGGTGTTATCGAACCATTTAACGGGCACCAGCTTAGAAGGGCTTGAGTAAATCTTCTCATTTCTTCCGGATGATGCATCATAGACCATGAGTTCAAACAATCCTTGTTCTTCATGGACCCTGGTGTAAACCAACTGCTTTCCATCTGGTGACCACGCACCAAAAAAGTGAAAATATGGATGATCTATCGCAATTGGTGTATACGTATTTACTTTCAAATCAAGCATTGTGATTTGATCCATTTCTTTTCCATCCACATCAAATAAAATCACCATTTTCTTTCCATCGGGCGAAAATACGAATTGATTCACCCTGCCATTAATCTCGGTTACTTGTCTTTTTTTCCCCGATGATTCATACCACACTTGAGGTGTTTCCGAAAGATCACAAATGAAGTAAAAGCCGTTATGGTATGCAATTGTTTTCTTTAGAACTTGTCCAATCTGTAAGATAGGTTCGATTGTTTTCAATTTGACTCCTCACCTTTTGAATGAAATATCTGTTAATTTAAAAATTGATTAACTCCCGGACCGATCGGCAAGCCCGCAATACTCCAGAGAACGAACATCACAATCCAAGAAAATAAAAATATTATTGAATAAGGCATCATGAGTGATAAAAGTGTCCCAAATCCTGCTTTGTGATCATATTGCTTCATAAATGTAAGAAGCATGGGTACGTACACATTCAATGGTGTAATGATATTCGTTGATGAGTCTCCAATTCTATAAGCCAATTGAATAAAAGCAGGATGGTAATTAACAATCGTAAGCATCGGAATAAAAATAGGAGCCATAATCAGCCACTTTTCCGATCCACCAAATATGAAAAGATTTAGAAAAGCGGTCAGAAGGATAAACCCAACGATAACAGGCAGGCCGGTTAAATGTAAATCTTGTAAAAGCTCTGCCCCATTTACTCCCAGCCATATACCCAAGTTTGACCAATTAAAATAAGCTATAAATTGCGCAGCAACAAATACAAGAACAATATATCCGGATATATCCATGATTGCTTCTGTCATCAACTTGGGCACATCCGCGCTTGTTTTTATTTTCTTGACTTTAATTCCGTAAGCTATAGACACCACAACAAAAAACAAAAAAATAAATGGTACGATTGAGCTTAAAAAAGGAGATGGAATCAGTCCCCCATCATCATTCCGCAACGGTGAATTTCCTGGTAAAATAAGACATAATACCAAACCAATATATATAAATCCGCTTATGCCGGCTGCGAGCAGTCCTTTCTTTTCAATGGCGGAAATGGAAAATTCATCTTGAGCCTTTGTCCCCTTAAATTCTCCCAGTCGCGGCTCAATTATTTTTTCAGTGACAAGCCCGCCTAAAAAAGTAAGAAGTACAACGGATGTCGCCATAAAAAAATAATTGTCTACAGATGTAACAACCAAAGTCTCATCTATACTTTTCGCTACTTCAGTTGAAATACCGGATAAAAGGGCATCCGTACCCGCCACGAAAATATTGGCGGTAAATCCTGCTCCCCCGCCGGCAAATCCCGCTGCCATTCCTGCAAGCGGATGTCTGCCAAGTGCATAAAATGCCATTCCTGCCAAAGGAGGGATAATCACAAATGCTGCATCAGAAGCCAAATTTCCTATTATTCCTGTAAAAACAACCGCATAAGGAACAACCCGCTTTGGCGCCCCTAAAATCATCCTTTTCATAAACGCATCTAAAAGTCCCGCCTTCTGAGCCATCCCAATTCCCAAAATCAATACTAAAACAACTCCAAGCGGATAAAAGCTTGTGAAGTTCGTAATCATATCACCAAAAATGAATTGTACCCCATCTTTTGAAAAGAAGCTTTTAATTTTCATAGTTTCTTGAGTTCTCGGATGAACCACCGAGACACCCAAAAAACTCGCCATTTCAGCAATGATCAATAACCCCACTATTAAATAGATAAAAATCATAAATGGATGAGGGAACTTATTTCCTACCTTTTCAACAAAATTTAAAAATTTCAACATAAATTTGTTTAAAGCGCTTACCATTTTCACATCCTCCTTTAATCCCCTTTTAGACAATTAATTAATTATGGAATATTTTCAGTATCTATTCCATAATTATATTCATTATACCTATTTTTCAAAAATTGAAAAGAGGGAATTTCTTTTTTAATTAGAGACTTTTTGCAAATTGACAATTTGCTGTAAGTGAAATGGATACTGCGTAAGAGCGCATCGTATCATTCGTATAATGGCAAAACACCACTGATACTGGTAAAATCTAATTTGAATAATGCGCCATGTCCGCCAAAAGTAAAACGGTTGGACGGACGAATTCGAAAAGCATGACTAGAAATGCTTGACAAACTTTCCATGGCTCTTTCAGTGTGACTCTCAACTCCGCGTTTACATCCTGAAAAATATCATTGTGATCGGCCATCGCCTCACCACCTTCCGAAAACATGATAGACTAAAAAACAATCGTGCGTTTACTGGCTATTGATCTTCACGTTTCATATCGATTCTTCATGGGACTTACTGCCAATGAACACCAGATAAAAAAATAAACTGAACCCCTATTGGATCCAGTTCAAATAAAAAAATATGAGATTGAAGAAAAACCAAAAGATTTACGATACATAAAGTCGGTACATAGAAGTTTCCTCATCCATCGATTTTGCGATCTCAAACGCTTCTAGCTGACTTTTTTTATTCTGTATGACCTCATACATAAATCTTAAAAGAAACATTAAATTGGCGTTGCCATCTATATAATCATCAGGTCCCATATAAGAACGACAACCACAATGAAGAAATGCTTTCGCAAGCGCTTCTGCTCCCAATGTACAGCCCGAAGCGATCACCTTCACATTTTTTAAGCTTGTATAACGCATCACATCGTGTTGATCAAAAAATTCTCCCCGAGGCTCACCAGGTTCATAGACTTCCTCACCAAGTTCAGGCAAACAAAACCTTTCTTCGTCCCCATGAAAATTCAAAATGAGATAATCAACCCTGTGATCCAGATCCTCACCGGACAACACATCCACCAGATCATTTGGCCGCCCTATCCAGTGTACAATAACCCTGGCTCCAAAAGATTCTAATGCTGTCCGAAGAGCAAATGATTCCAAATCACAATCTGGGCCTACAACTAAACTTACATATAACTCCGGTTTACTCATCTGCCATCTCCCTTTTTACAAAATATACAGCCCCCGACAGACGGATTCTATTTATCAAAACAATCAGATTCATCATCAGAGGGAATAAAGCCATTATACAAATGAACGCCCACTTTTTACCAATTATATCATTCGATCAAACATGAATTTTTTGTAGCGAATGATCGCCTGAACATATGCTTTTTTAAAAATGTACGAGATCAAAGTAGTTACAATGTCCGTAGTTTAAATCCACTATTTCCCAAATGACATTATTATACTCTCCTTGACGTTTCCCTTTTATTGCGTGGCATTTACTTAAATCAAACCAACTTTTATTTTATCCACATGGAGCACGTCGAGCTGGAAAACAAATGATGCGTACAACATCAATAACATTCAATCATGGAGTGGCGCACACCAGAGCCATTTTAATCCACGCACTCATATAGAGTGCGACAGCGAAAATTTCCTAATAAAAGGAAAATAAGTCCCTAAATCTAGTAGAATAACCTGTTTGTTAGGATTTTCGCCTACGTTCTTTTCAATTTTACCATATATTTACGTATTATACTGGGTTTTTTTGGTGCGGGTCCCCTGGAGATTTTATGTTCGCTTGGGGTCCGCACCAAGTCTACGTTTTATTTTATACGAACTGACGTTTCTCTTTTTAGATAAGAATTATTCAAGTTCTTCCATTAAAATTTCCTTTCCTTAATCAATTCGATCCTACCTAGCATTTGTCACTCCAATATTTATATAATAAAGGGTTGAAGAAAATATCGGAAATAAGCACTAAGCCGCTCAACACCAAAAAATAACAGCAATCCTAATGACACCATGCAAACTGATAACTTGCCCATATCAATCCAGTTACAATAACTAATAAAACAAGATGACCAATAACGTTACTAAAAATGGCTTGTCTTGAAATGCAATTGAGTTAGTTCATTTATCGAAAACATGTTCCCACTTCCAAATATAAATTCACCCATAAATACGATTGATTTATACAAATAGTCTCACCCGAATACATACAGTTTTACATTCCCCTTCCTATTTTTAAAAAAATCATTTGCAATAAAGCGAACTTCAAGCGGAGGATTGGGTCACAGAATGTGGTCAGTCAGACGTAACATTCTTACTTCTGCGAATCTCCACTGATGAAGAGCAAAACAAAGGCTAAGAGCGAAAGCGTCCTGTTGGCAAACTCAAGTAGCGACGACCTCGAAAAAGCTTACGCTTTTTCTAAGCGTAATATCGATTGTCGACCTGAACAAATCGGAGTTTTACTGGCAGTTGCCCCACTCTTTTTAACGAGGGAGCGTGCTGTAGTTGATGCGGGATAAATCTAAAAAGACTGGATTGGCTAGGAATCCAGTCAGAGGCAGGAAGTATTTTAGATTAAAAAATAATCAATTTTCTCTATATCCAATCGTTCTCTTTGAGAAAGTTTTATAGAGATTTAAATTTTTTATTCAAAATTCATTTGTATTCCTGTTTGTATTGCCGAGTTTATAAACAAATGGATATCAGCGGCAATCCCGAAAGAGGGATTGTTTATTCCCATTTCGTCGTGGTCGTTGGAGAATAGTGCTCCATTTTTTCTAATAAGTCGTTTATATCAGAATCAATAATAATCAAATCATTATATTTTGGATTCATAAATCCCTCATCAATAATATGGTTTAACATGGAAATTAATGGGTCGAAAAATCCATTTATATTTAATAAGCCACATGGTTTTTGGTGATAACCAAGTTGTGCCCAAGTAAACACCTCAAACCATTCCTCTAATGTTCCTGCGCTCCCAGGAAGAGCAATAAATCCATTGGCTAGCTCCGCCATTTTTGCTTTGCGCTCATGCATCGTTTCTACCACATAAAGTTGAGTTAAATGATTATGGGCTATTTCTACATCTATGAGCTTCTTCGGTATGACACCAATGACTTCTCCCCCATGATGAAGGGCTGAATCCGCTAATGCCCCCATACAACCGACCTGAGCACCGCCATACACTAACGTTCTATTACTAGAGGCCAACTTTTCACCAAACTTTTTTGCGTAATCCACATACATGCTATTCTTCCCTGTACTTGAACCGCAAAACACTGCTAAACTATTCAATTTCATGACACATCACCTTTACTGTTTTGATACCTTTTGGACAATTTTTCCTTATGTAGTAAAAAAATTTCTTCAATATCTATATCGTATTTATTAGCAATAACAACGGCGTTTCCCAATACATCGCCCAATTCTTCTGTTAAATTTTTCTTATGTTCCTCATACGGATAATCGGCTTCATCCGGCCTGTCTCTGCCTATTTCCAGTGCTCTAATTAATAGCCCTCGCTACTTCCCCGTTTCTTCTGATAAAAAACCAATCCGCACAAAGATATCTAGATCAGACCAGCCTCTTTGTTGATAATAATCCCGTATCCATTTTTGGAAATCTCTCGCATTCAACTTCAGGCTCTCCATTTTCAACCTATAGTTAAGCCTTATTTAGCATAACACAATATATAGATACTTAGAAGAATAGTTCTTTCATAATAGTTAGTTAGAAAGCTCCCCTCTTGTTTACTACGGCTGGAAAAAGGAGAAGATTCTTATTTCATTTTCCTTCCTTCGAAAATGAGTTTGATTGATAGGAAATGGTCAACTAAAAATTGTTCCTTACATTAGTACACACCCGACGTTACAATGAGCGATCTGATCTGCAAGAGATGATCTTCATCATATCTTAACGTTTTTTTAACAAAAAAATATAGACACGAAAATAATTTTATATTATTATGTCACCCTTGGCTTGATTAGAAGCAAAGGAGGTTTGGATCATGAAGCGTATTACCGCATCCAGACATATCGTTTTAATCATCTTTATGATTTCAACCTTTGCCATCGGGATGACCGAATACGTCGTAACCGGTTTGCTTACCCAATTTTCTTCCGATTTACATGTATCTGTCTCTACCACCGGATTGTTATTAAGTGTTTACGCTATCGGTGTAGCCATCTTTGGCCCATTATTACGGATCGTGACGATCAAACTTGCTCCAAAGCCACTGCTGATTGGACTCATGGCCATATTTATATGCAGCAACGTGATGGCGGCAACGGCAGCCAATTTTGAAGTGTTATTACTATCCCGGTTATTTTCGGCGGCTATGCATGCTCCATTTTTTGGGCTATGTATGTCAATTGCTTATAACATTTCACCTCCGGAAAAAGGAACAAGTGCGATTGCCGCGGTGCAAGGAGGTTTGACAATAGCAATTATGCTAGGTGTGCCTTTTGGTTCTTACCTAGGCGGAATTTTAGATTGGCGCTACGTATTTTGGTTCATTGTCTTCCTCGGGGTGCTGGCATTCATTGGCTTAATCGCATATACACCTGATCTCAAACCAGGAACGCCCCCTAATGTAAAGACCGAGCTGCGTATTTTTAAAAATAAACATGTCCTCCTTGTCTTGGCCATTATCATATGTGGATATTCCGGCGCTTTTACTGCCTATACATTTATCGAACCGATGTTGCGTGAATATGCGGGATTTGGCATTACCGGCATTACAACTGCCTTTTTCTGCTTCGGTCTCGGTGCAGTGATTGGGAATTTTATGTCCGGTGGAATTCGCACCGGCTTGTTAACGAAAAGATTGGCTTTCTCATTAGCCATCTTAGCCCTGACACTAGCCGCATTTACATTTGTGATCCGTATAACTCCATTGGCATTGGTCATGAGCTTTTTGTTTGGGGCCGGAACATTTGGAACAGCAACCATTCTCAACTCAAAGATTATTATTGGCGGCAAAGAAGCCCCCTCTCTATCGGGTACAATCGCTGCATCAGCCTTTAATTTAGCCAATAGCATAGGCGCTACATTGGGAACGTTCCTGCTGCATGGCGAGGTAAGCTACATGTGGATTACGATCATCGCGGCTTGCATGCTGGTAGTTGGTATGACGCTAACCGTCATGACAAAAAAAGTTGAAGATTTATCCAATTCATGACACAAACATAACCGGGATTAGGCGAACATAGTTCATGCAGACATTAACACATGATGGGCGTTATTAGTCCGCGCCCCCACTGATAGAAATCAGAACAAAGGCCAAGATCGAAAGCGCCCTGTCGGCAAGCTCAAACAGCGACATCATCGAAAAAGCTTTCCTTTTGGTCGTTGACAATGTTGTCGAAGCTTTCCTTGTCCTGCCGCGTCGCTGGCGCTCGTACGCCTATCCGTCACCACGCCTTTGTGATTCATCCTTGAAGAACATGCGATTGTCCTGCCAAAGTTTTTACTTTTCATGTCTACCCGAATCAATCGGGCTTCTATTGCCGTTGTTTTCCGGGATAAGCCTTTCTAATTTACGATCACTTTAAGCGGGAGTCCTACTACCGTTTCATGCGGGGTAAAAGAAGGAGTATGTGAATCTCCTCCTTTTGAGCCCTGTACCTTCCAATTTTCAAATGGCTGCTTTTCGCTCATCTCCGCTGGACAAGCAAGATACCAACGTTCTGATAAACGTTTTCTTAATAATCCTCATTGGACGGCACGATCTTGGCAAATTTCTTCATATAATATAGCGTTCTTACGTATTATGAGGTATTTTACAAAATTGATATTTTATAGCTTTACGTCAGTGTTGATAATGGGTTTTTTGAAAATAATAAATCCATAGAAACTCATTTCACTTCGTGCAATTTTGCAAAAAACAAGCGAAACAATCTCACTAAGCGCTCTCCTTCAATTGGAATTCGGGGTTGAAATTGTTAATGCCGTGAAAATGAAGCTTTGAATACCGCTCGCACTTTGTATGAGGACTGGATGGTAATACAGTAGTTCAAAAAAGGATTGAACTGATTCTGGGACTTTAATGAAGAACGGGACATAATTTTAATTAGAAAGAGAAACGCCAGCTCATAAAAAATTGAACGTAAACTTTGGTGCGGACCCCAAGCGAACATAAAATCTCCAGGGGACCCGCACCAAAAAAAACCCAGTATAATACGTAAATATATGGTAAAATTGAAAAAAAGATAGGCGAAACACCCAAAAAATAGTTTATTCTACTAGATTCAGGAAATGATTTCCCTTTTATTAGGAAATTTTCGCTGTCGCACTCCATGTGAGTGCGTGGATTGAAATCGTCAGTTTATCGGCGAATCCGAATAGCATATTATCGTCGCACTCCATGTGAGTGCGTGGATTGAAATTTTACACTTAAACCTGGCCGAAACGCATTGGCTATTGTCGCACTCTACATGAGTGCGTGGATTGACATTTAAATTTTTCTATTTTTTCTATTTTATTGTTTTGTCGCACTCTACTTGAGTGCGTGGATTGAAATCAAGAGTATAGCACGATATACTCTTCGCACTCTACTTGAGTGCGTGGATGAATGCCTCAGGAATGGCTCTGGTTTGATGGATGAGCACTTGATTAAAATCCATTTCGTAAAAAGAGGATTGAACTTTTAATACTAGGACTCTTAGGGACTAGAAATGATTTTTTTATTAAAAAAGCGAAATAAGAAGGGTGTAAGCTTTGGTGCGGATCCAAGCAAACATAAAATCCCTAGGGGATCCGCACCAAAAAAACCCAGTATAATACGAAAATATATGGTAAAATTGAAAAGAAGATAGGCGAAACACCCAAAAAATAGTTTATTCTACTAGATTCAGGAAATGATTTCCCTTTTATTAGGAGATTTTCGCTGTCGCACTCTATATGAGTGCGTGGATTGAAATTGGAAACTTTTGTTATTTATGATGAAACAATAGAGTCGCACACTATATGAGTGCGTGGATTGAAATTGTATCAATTAAATCAGATAATTTGCCACTTGTATGTCGCACTCTACATCAGTGCGTGAATTGATATCTTTACTAAAATATCCGCTTCTAAATAATGAGTCATGTTAACCTCCATTTTTCTTAAACGCCGTTTCCAGAACACACAAAAAAAGCCGTGAATGAACCACTTATCAGGTTCATCACGGCTTCCTGCAATCTATAAACTGTTTGACAATAAAGCGCAAACAGTTGTTATAACGGCATAATAATGATTGAGTTCGCTCATTAAATCATGATACTTGAAAAAAATCGCCTGGCACACTAATTCATCTACAGCAAGTTTTCAATTATCGATGTTATTCAATTTATGATGAGCGAATAACTGTCAAGAACACTGCCTTGTAGGATACCTCCACGACCATTATTTTAAAGATATCATTTAAAAATCAAGCCAAGTTTTACGTTATCGGATTCAGAAGCTCTCCCTGCTTTGCTAATGATTCAGTAGCTTTTCTCCGCAAATTATCACTACTACTTTTGCTTCCTTAGCTAAATCTATCTTTTACTTTTCTCTTCTATTCTATAATTTTCATGAGTAACTCCCTTTAATAACATCTTTATGTTAAAATTATTATATGAAATTTTCAAATTTCTTATTGAGTTGCTTTTATGTGCGTTGCTTCGGCAATAAGGAGCAAATATCCATAGGTTTTTCGGTCAACTCATTCCCTCTTTACCTTTTCCCACTTCACATTGTAAAATCGGAAAATGACTGTCTGCAAAATAAGAGATTGATCTAAGGGAGGTTTTATAGTGGAAAATCGAAATCTCATCAATTTAGGGAAACAGATATTGGAAGCGCAATCATTTAGTAAACTGATTGGTGCCACTCTCACAAAGTTTGCGGCAGGGGAAGTTATTTTGGAAATACCAATAAAAGATAGTTTGTTGCAGCAAAATGGGTTTGTGCATGGTGGTGTTTTAAGCTATGCCGCGGACAACGCGCTAACTTTTGTCGGTGGCTCTGTTTTAGGACCGCATGTTTTGACTTCAGAATACAAAATTAATTACTTGAGGCCAGCGGTAGGTGAAAAAATCATTGCGATCGGCACTGTTATTCATGCCGGAAAACGGCAAGCTGTATGCCGTTGTGATGTACAAGTACTGCATCATGGCGAAAAGAAAACTTGTGCCACCGCACAAGGTACAATCGTGACCATGGACCCAACAGCAAATAACAATAGTTGAACTATACATATACCTAAAGAATTAAAAATCTCGCAAATATGTACTTACTCATTTGGATTCTTTTATTTGTGTTTCGTCAAACAAATTGTAAAAGAAAAGGATCACTCATCTTATATGATTTTTGTTGCCGATAATTACATTATATAACGGCAATTCATATGGTTTGTGATTTAGTTACAGATTCGAAAAGATGGGGAACGTTGAAGAAAAGGGGTATAAAATGACTTTTCTACCATCTGCCATGAGTCTCGGCGCACCAGCTTATGAAGAAAAGAATACTCGTTATGCCTTCTAGAAAAACTTTAAACTCTCAGGGAATCAGTTGACTTTTCATTTTAAAATAGGGTGACAACGAGGGTGAACAAACAGCTTGTTAAAAAACTTTTGGTCTGTCTATTCTGATATGAAAGAACTATAGCTTTTCAACGCATGTGTCAATTGATCTTTTTATGAAGCATTAGTGGATGAACCTCTACGTTCAATGGAGTCACTGCAGTAAAACTTGCTTATTCATGTAAGTCATGTGGGGGCGACCAGATTTGCGAATCTCCAAACCTTTCTTGGTTTTAGTTCGCCCCAACTATGATTAGGTCTGAACTTATAAAGTGAAACTTCATTCAGTAGGCGTTTTCTTCCATCTCCTACTGAATGTTAGTTGAACCAATCGGGCATTTAGGTGCCGTTTTCTCCCACTTAGACCTTTTGTATCTATTCAGGTCTTGAAGGGGAGTCTTACGGCACCTTATGCGGGATAAAAATCACTGTATCTCAGCCCCGTCACTATAGACTTTATTCTAAGGGCTAAGGGCGACATGCCGCCCTTAGCACGATTATGTTGTTACGTTACTTATTCTCTCATCAAACTGCTAACGAAAACTATATTTTGCCAACATTTCTCCCCAATCAGCTATCCCTGCTTCTTGAAAACCCAAGCTCGCATATAGCTTTCTTCCTTGCTCGTTGTTCACGTGATACCCAAGCCATATGACATCAGTTCGATCTTCTCTGCTCTCGATGTCTTGAATGACCAATTTCATCGCACTCTTGCCATATCCGCGACCTTGAAATCGCTCATCAATCATGAATCTGTATATCCAATAGTTCCCATCATCGGAATCTAATCCGTACATTGCGAAACCGATCATCTTCTCCTCATAATAGATTGCCTTTATTTCCAAATTCGGAAAAAATTTACTTTCAGCAATAGAATACAGATTCGAGGCAATAAACACTTCCTGTTCTTGCTTAGGCTTTAGTTCAATACAATCTTCCCAATTACTCTCATCAATCAATTTCAAACTAATCAAATCTCGGATTCCTCCCCTTTAGTAGAGAAATCCATTGCGATGAATTCTCTACTACATTATGATGTACTACTGATGAAGCACCTTATTGATTTCATATACATACCACATCACTCCTCATAAGATGGATACCAACACTAAACTGTACAATGATAAAAAGAGAACGATCTCCCTATTTTGTACTTTCATATAATTCGACACAAGGAGACGAATTCCTTCTATAACTTTCGCTTTGTGTATTTATATGAAATTTATTGATCGAGATATCATCCAGAAACAGGCTCATTGGAACTTTTTCGTTTATGAGTTAATTTGTTTGATTTTTCCATTTAATATCATGCGCCAGCCTACCTGCTATTGGTTTCTACTTTTTCCATTTGTTTGCGTTATTATGGACTGTTGTGAAAAAAGCCAAATGCCCTCCAGCTTCAATCACAAAATGCGGGTTGCCACACGATGTCGCTGTTTTTGGTCTGCGAACCTCAGTCCTTCACTAATTATTAATAGAAAGAATCGGGCTTTTAATGGCAGCCGATTTCGATTTCTTGAAACGCGGGATCTTACTTTACTTAGTTAATACCGGATCAAATTAGTCTGTATCGCGATTTATGGCGGCAAGCGCATGAAAAATATGGATATGATATTAATGAATAGTCGCTCTATATCTATCAAACAAACAGTGTGTTGTCTCTATATCGTATCTAATATTAATATGGGCGCTTTGCCCTGGCTGTCAACCGTCAACCTCAGTCGTATAACCTTTCCAGCAATCCCAGCTCATAGCCCTTGGCGACCGCTCCAACCCTTGTCCTGACGTCAAGTTTTCGGTTAATAGCCGCCATATGATACTCTACCGTGCGCTGGCTCATCGCCAGCTCCCTGGCAATTTCTTTATTTGTTTTCTCTAGCGCGACCTTCTTTAGCACTTCCCTCTCCGTCGGCGTCAAATGATTGGACCCTGGCAGGGCGGCCATTCTCTCCGGCACCAGCCGAAGTCCGAGCATGCTCTGCCGAATGGCATTGATAATTTGCGGATAGGTCGCCTGTTTGGATAAATAAGCGTGAATACCCAGCTCGTAAGCTTTATGCACATATTCATCATAGACATACCCCGATAGCACAATCAGCTTGATTGCCATGTCGTAAGTCCGCTTCAATTCCGTCGCCAGGTCAAACCCATTCATGCCGGGCATTGAAATGTCGATCACGGCGACATCCGGATTAAGTGTGCCGATACGCCTGAGCAGTTCGTGTGGCTCACTAAATGTCCCAATGACCCGCATATCCGGCTCCCTTTCCAGCCGATTCTTCAATCCTTCCATAACCAACGGATGATCATCTAGCAACAGAACTTTGATCGGCGGTTCCATCTTTCGCTTCACCTCCCTGTTTCGGCAGTCGAATCCGGACAATCGTTCCGTGCCCAACTCCCGAATCAATATCAATTCCGCCTCCAAATTGGGCGACCTGACTGCCAATTGTGACTAGTCCGAATCCTTGAGGACCTGTCCGAATGCCGCTTACATTTTCCGGGTCGAACCCAATGCCATCGTCGCTGACCTGTCCACAGAATGCTTCATCAGTTTCCCATAACTTAATCTCTAATTTGTCGGCCTTCGCATGCTTGACCGCATTATTGACAAGTTCACGAACAATGCGGAACAGCGTCATCTTATATAACGGAGGCAATGATTCTGGTAGCCTGTTATCCAACTTGATCGGCGGTCCCCCATTCTCCTTTACGATACGTGTAAGCCAGCGCATCGCCGTGCCCAGTCCCGCCTGATCAACAATGTGCGGGTACAGATCATCACACAACATACGGATGTCATGCTGCGTATCATACAAACATTTCAACCAAACGGCGGTTAGCCGCTTTTCACTTTGTCCAGTATCATGTAATTCTTCCAAATCGCGTGTTAGGAAAATTAGATTTTGTAAAATATGATCATGCAGATAGTATGACATTCGTACTCGCTCCGCCTGTTGTGCTTCCAACAAATGGTATTCTGAGGTTTCCCCAGGCAGCCCGCTTTGTGCTCCGCGAAGCTCGTCAAGTAAGGCGGCTCCCGTCAACAAGCGGACGGTTTCCAACTTCACCTTGTCGATCAGGCCAAGCTCCTCGGGGGTAAAGGAGGTGTTATTTGTTTTCGAGCCAAGCCCTAAAAAGCCGATAACCGTCCCATCAGGCTGCATTAAGTCCATCACCTGCGCAAAGATGCCCGAGATAGATTTGCGGGGATCGGGAAGCTCCGCAATCTGAGTGTATGGCCCGGTTCCATATACAACTGCGTCATCCCCGCGATACCAGACGAAACACAGCCCTTCAATATCTGTCACGCTATGAATAAGCTCTGCAGGCATTCGCAATAAATCATGACTATTGCGATGCTCAGCAAATCGAATCGACATCTCTAGCCGCTGCCGGTCAAGCCGGTCTTCCCTTCGCTCGCGTTGTCGTTTGAAGCGGTTAAGGCTGAGCTGATGAAGCAGTGTCAGGACAACGAACCCGCCGCACAACGCAAGTGTTGCGGGGGAGGCACTGCTCCGGACAAGTGCGGCAATCAGCATCGTCGCAATTCCTGCATACAGACTATGAATAGCCAAGCGGGGAAGATAGAAACGTATGTCGAGCAGCTTCTGCCTGGCCCACAGCAATAATATAGCAGCGGGGAGAACGATGAGACCTGCCAGCGTCATATCCGGCAGCGCTATGTATTCTCCCCATAACAGGTCGGGCAGCGCGTACAAAAACAGGTACGGCAGCAAGCCGAATGCCAGCGCGGCAACAAATGTAAGCAGCCGATTCTTCTCAGCGCGATCCATCACGCGCCAATACGCAGCTGCAATCGCGAATATAGCAAGCAATGTGCCGATGAGAGTGGCATGAAGGACGCTCCGGGTCCACCACGGAATGGCTCCCCAGGCGAAGACGAGCAAAACATACACAGCGAATAAGGCAGCCAGTACCCGATAGGCCGCCATCGCCGAACCGATCCAACCAGGGACTGAACGAAATACGAAGGGTACAAAGAAAGCAAACAGCATGTAAGGTAGCCAACTTGCAACAACGGGCAAAACCAATCCGGTAAGTGCCGTTTCAGTCGAATAGACGAATAGCAGTGTGGCTGCCATGAATATATTTAGCGCGTAAAAGCGGCGCACCATATAAGATTCGGGCTTGTTCCGATAAGCCATCAGCCCGATGACGATTAGAGCCAGCTCCGCACTGACGGCGAACATGCCCTTGTATACGTCCGTCGCCGCCGCGTCGTTCCGGACTTCGAAGCGCCCCATGCCGTTACGCTTGAATAGAAGCGTCCCCGAACGCTTTAGATATGCGCGGTCGCCAAGCTTCATTAAATCCGGTTGTTTACCGTCAACGGCCATCAGGCGGTCGCCTATGCGCACGTCCCATTCTTCCGCCTGACCGGCGGGATCGATGGAGACGACGGTCCAGACGCCCGCATCTTCGCGGAACAGTAAGCCCGTATATGGATTCTGCAGTGTAGCAGTATGAATATAAGCCGCAACAATTAAGAAAAGCAGGGCCGATCCGTATACGGCCAAATTGTATTTGCGAACAATTTTCGGCAAATTGCATCACCCCTTTTCGAGTGTACCATCTTTCCGACAGCCATGAAATGCCTGATGATGCATTACACCAACATGATTTAGACGCCAACAAGATACAGCGTAATCATCCCCCATACAAAGTTTACGAACAGATGCAACAGGATAGCGCCGTAAATATTTTTGCGCAACTTAACCAATATTTCTTCCGGGATAAAGATGGCAAGCGGTACGAACGCCCAATTCATCGGGATTTGCCACATATGATAGAGTTGGAAAATGATAGCGATCCACATCCAATCAAACCTGAGGCGACCCACTTTTCTTAATAAATAGCCGCGAAAATAGACTTCCTCGCCGATGAAGTTGCCAACCAGACCAATCAACAGCAACAACCAAGGAAAGTCATAATACCCCTGATTGAAAATATGCCACTCTCCCATATGGAACGCCGGGAAGCCGTTCAACCAATCAAACAACGGTGGAAACACGTATTTCATATAAGGCAACGATATGAGAGTGAACAGTATCGTCAAGATTGGAAAGACAATTAGCAAGCCTTTCAGGTCAAGCCTGGCGAAGCCAAGATATACGAGTGATTCCTTGAACGATAGTCCGTCCTTGTAACGCAGCATGAGGAACGGAACGAACAAATGCCAGCCAAAGGACATAATGACGAGCGCTAGAAATTGTACATATAACGCGGATAAACCTGTCCACTCCATAATGGGCTCGCGCAACGGATAAGTAAACAGGTACGCTAGCAGACCGGGTAACAATCCTAAAAACAGGTAGAAGGCAATTTCTTTCTTCGTTTTGGCTTCATACTTTCGGACGAAACGGACATATTTCGGATCAGACAGGTTGAAAAAACCGGCCAATTTTTGATAAATCGTGGACATGACGAGATCCCTCCAAATAAGATCAAAGTAAGCGTTCATTTATTTTTACGCTCCTTGATCATACCGGAGTTCGCCGACAGATGAATCCGTATTTCCCGTCAATTTTAGACATGCTCACGCATTTTTTTTGCGTGATCACGCAATAAAATGCCTAGCTTCAATCTGCTATGAGACCTTCATTACATGCGCTTCCAACATCATCGAATTCTGTGCCATGGTGTTCTTGATGCCACTTCAATCTATTCCCGTTGCGCCCTTTAGAGTTTGAAAACACGAGCCGATTCCCTTCTTACCTAACTGGGCTTGGACCAGGCTCGCCAGCCTAGCTCGTAACCCGAATAGCAGGAATATCGCAAACGGGATTAGAGCGATTTCTCCAGAGTAGTTAGCAACGATCGTTCCGTTTGTCGGCAAAAACCAATTTTCCTCTCATGGATTGAAATACCCCAGCCTTCGGTGCGCAAAGAACGTCGCATTCTATTCCGCAATCTACCGCTTCGGGATTGATAATAATCGTTCATTTTTCTTTACAAACGTAATAACCACCTATCCCAAACCGGATAGGTGGCTATTAAACTTTAAACAATTCAGCATAAATCGCAAGTCATAACGATTTTTAATATCCTTTTACACGCCAATGAAAAATTATTAACGAGTTGAATTTAATAATCTCTCTTCTTCCCTCTGAAAGCCAGGCTATATCATCGTATTTTCAATAAAAAATTCAGATTCCTCATTCACACCTAAAACAGTTTGTTTATCAAGTGTTATTTCCATTGGAAAAATGGCGGATGTCTTTTCCGAAAACAGCCATCTTCTCCCTACACCCGTTAATAGAATAAAAACGCCATTTTCAATTTCTTGCATAAAACTTAAAGAAGAGTTCGTAATCGGATCATGATCACTTTCAAATATGTTGATTTTTTTCAAGCGCTCACCGACCCTTGGTGCATCTTGTACAACTAAACCAATTTCACTGATATTTAAAATATTATTTATTGAAAATGGGGATTCACAAATTGGATTTACATGATATCGAGCAATGAATTCTACTATATTTCCGGCTGGATCTGTACAATAACAAGCATGTGCAGGCCAAAATGAAAAGTCTGCCTCGTCTTCTCCGTCTTCTAGTAAAAGCGTTGTTTTTCCTTTCAACCATGCCTTTGCTTCTTGAAATTGATTGGCTGGAATATTGAAAGCAAAGTGATAATATGGTTCCCCCACCACATTTTCATTCGTAAATTCTAAAATGCTTGTTCCCGCTTGAATTTGAAAACTATTTGGCCCTTCCGCACACATAGAAAACTCTAAATCTCGCGTATAAAATCGTTTCATTTGTTCCAATTTATTTGTTTGTAACGTGAGTAATTTTATTTGCAAAAATATCAACCCCCTTTAAATGGCTCACTGAATATAAACTCCATTTTACTATATAGTTAAATTTTTTGATAGTTCAGGAATTTGTTTTTAACGTTACTATCATTTTCACTGGAATAGCTGCCACGCATACCAATCTAGCAGGAGAGATATTACCTCTCCTGCTAAAATAAATTTCATGGGGAAAATAAGGAAAATCACTCGTTTTTCAATATACCTAAAATGTACTTTGCACTTGGCTCACAACATCATCAAACGTCTTTTCCCTGTCTATCCTCATTGAAAGTGTGATTACATAACCATCAAGATCTCTCAACGTAAGCTCACGTGCGTTCCAGGGACGATCAATAGGACCTTCCACAATGAAGGCGTTGGCCGCACTTGCTTTTTCAGCATACAAATCAACATCTTCCACTGAAAAATGTAAAACAACTCCCTTCCCATTAGAACTCTTGTCATTTTCCTCCGACTCTAACACCAACAAGATGTCTTGATACTTTTTACCTCGAATATGTGCCATTACAACATTTCCATCTTTGTCCGGCAACTCAAATACAGGTTCAAAGCCAAGCACATTTTTGTACCAAGACAGAGAAGTTTCCATATGACTGACAAAGAGCTTTACAAAAAAAGGCATAGGATAAAATTCCATTGTGTTTCCCTCCATGATTAAGATAAGTCGAATATAAACTATTACGCAGCGTGGGGGTCAAGCAGGCATTTCCATATTGAACAGACATGCCTAATAATCATTCTTATGTTGGATATTCCAATCCATGGATAAATACTTAATTTTTTCCCTTTTAGGAAAGATTTTGATGCATAAACAGCAAGCTTGAGGTACAATAGAGCTGATTCATAAGGCCTATATTTGCTCATATTGGTCAAAATACTAAAAATGTTTCATTAATAGAATTCAAGTACAGCAGTTTTTGCGGCCCCAAGGAATTACTTGAAGTTTGCTCTACACCTCTTTACAGAAAACACCGAAATTTCTTGAAATAAAAGTGGGATGGGTTGTCCAATTGGCTGAGAATTGAAAGAATAGGAAGGGAAAACGATGACCAGGAAAAGAATAAGAAGATGGAAACTAAGAAAAAGGGGATTACTGACAATTTTTGTCACGTTGCTTGGGATAGGCATTATTATTTCGATTGTTACAGAAAATAAGCCAGCAATATCTGATGTTCAGAGTGCCAATAAGAAAATAGAAAAACCAGTTCTTACCAAAGAAGCTGTTGAAAGTCTCTCTAAACAAGCCGATGAGGTTTTAAAGCTGGTCGCCTCTTCGGGCGGATCAGCTGAAGCAGAACAAAAAATGAAAAAATTAATGTCTCAAATCAATCAATACAAGATGAAGGATGATGTCATTGGACAATATATGAAAATGTTAAACTCCTCTTTAGAAGCTGTTCATTCCTATCGAAAGGCGGATACTGATGAAAAAGTGTTGGGTCAGGTGTATCCAGACTATCTCACTGCTCTGGAAAAATTAAAAGAAACAGATTCTTCACTAAGTTTGGAAGAAATCGATCAATTCGTGTGGTTTTATGCCGCGGCGGCTAATTACGAGCAGGGACAAAGGAAGCCTGAAGAAATTACGATTAGCATGGTGGGCGATAATTCGTTCGGCACATATCCGGAAGCCCCTGAGCATTTGCAGTTCGATTATGTGTTTGAAAAGAATAATGGTGATAATCAATATGTATATAAAAACAGCCTTCCATGGTTTCATTCCGATGACTACACCGTGATCAATGCGGAAAGTGCTTTTACAACGGAGACGAAGGCCCAACAAAAAATGTGGAGAATTAAAAGCCATCCCAAGTATGCGGCCTTTTTACCGGCAAGCGGAATAGAAGCGGCTAATTTGGCAAACAATCATACAATGGATTATTTTGAGGCGGGATATCATGATACATTAAAAGCTTTTGAGGAACAAGATGTGGCTGTTTTTAATGAAGGTATGCCGCTCATTGTAAACATTAAAGATATTGAAACAGTTTTTCTAGGTTACGATTACCGCTACAGAAAATCTGCCGATACATACCTCCACAATATTATTAAGGATGTTAAAAAATATAAAAGAAAAGATAATTTAGTGATCGTCAATATGCATTGGGGAATTGAATACAAGCAAACACCCGTTGCCTATCAAACCAAATTCGGTCGTGCCGCTTTGGATGCCGGAGCTGATATTATCGTCGGCCATCATCCTCATTGTTTGCAAAGCATTGAAAAGTACAATGGGAAGTATATCATATACAGCATGGGAGACTATGCGTTTGGTGCCGACCCAACATTAAAATCACGTGAAACAGCGATCTTCCGTCTCACCTTTGCAAAGGAAAACGGTTCGGTAGTCACAAAAGGGCTGAGAATTGCCCCGGCTCTCGAAAATTCAAATAATAGCGAAACAGAAAATAACTATCAGCCGCTCCCGGTATTTGGCGAGAAAGCGAAGGAAATCGTGGATGAATTAACGAGGATAAGCACCCTTATCCCGAATGGTGTCAGTGAGATTGATTATTTTGACCCTTTTCTTGAAAAGGAAACTAAATAATGAGCTGTCCAAAAGCCGGTTACTCAGGCTTGCGGACAGCCCTTATATATTCGTTTTATAAAATCGCAATAATGAGAAGCACTAACAGAATAGCTTTTTTCCTGTGAAAAACACTTGATAGCCCCTATGTTTAATAACAAAACGATCGCTCATTCATCATTTACAATGATCAAAGTATGCTTCATTTTAGTAAAAGACCTACTATCGTGCTTCATGTAACAAATTTCTCAAGAAACGATCAACAATAGCAATCCGAACAGCAGCAAATCCCCCCACCCTCCCTTTATTAAAAAGGACACATTCTAGCTTGCAGTAAAGCTCACTGGATGAAAAGAGAATAACTTCGAGCTTATTTATACTTAAATCCATGAATGAGACTTCCAACTGCATTGCCATATTAAATAAAGCGAGCCAAGATCCAAACCATCTAATCCCCTTATCTTTTCAAAACTTTATTCTCTTTGAAACAAAGGGATGGTTCTCCTGCTTCATCGCTTGTGAAAATTGGCCAGCTTGGTGTTTCTTGAAAAAATTGAAACTTACATATTGTATATTCGTATTACATATTAAATAAGATTGGGGAGGTGATTTTAATGAGTGATCAAACATTAACATGTAAATCATGTGGAGGTTCTTCCTTTGCTGTAGGGCAATTGGGACATGGCTATGCAAATATCAGACCAGTGAACAAAAAGCTAACAACAGGTTCACCAATCCTGCTCACCTATTGCCAAGATTGTGGGGAAGTCGCTTCCATAAAAGTAAAAGAACTCTGTAATTTAAAGCAATATTAACATGTTTATTGCTCGATCTTCTGATTTAAAATAAACCCGATGAATTGATATTAAAGGGATATATACACTTTCATGAGCATGTCTTGCGAATGTCAGCAATGCCCGCAATGAATGTTGATTTGTTCGTCGGCTAAAAGATGTTCTGCCAATAATGAATCTCTTCTCAATTTCTTCCGTTTTCCCTTCACAATGCATCCTTCCCGAAAAAGTGGCAGCCACTATCTGCCCGAGCATTTCTTGACCTATCACCTCTCTGTTCATTAAGAGAACCTTGAGGATCGGGTGCGGACGGAAGCAATTTTCCTAGGTCAAGTGCCAAGGGAAATTTTTTTACTGATGAAAAAACGATGGCAAAATGAATTACTAAGCATTATAATAATACATATCACCCGATACATATTACATGTTTTATATAAGAGAAAGGAGATTTAACGATGGCCCCGCCGAAAAAATTTACACGGCAAAAAATTATCGATACCGCATTCGAGATTGCCAAAGCCGAAGGAATTGACGCCATCACGATCCGAAAAATAGCCGCAAAATTAGGCAGTTCTATCGCTCCAATTTACGTTAACTTCACGGATGTCGAACAATTGATTCAAGAGGTCGTAGCTAAAACCTTGGAAGTGTCAAGGCAATTGTTAAGCGAACAGCAATCGGGAGAGCCGTTCCGCGACATCGGAATCGCAAGTATTCGTTTCGCAAAAGAATACAGTGTACTGTTCAGAGATTTGGTTATGAAAAACAATAGTCATATGAAGCACAATGAAGACCACGTGAACATCTTGGTTCAGCAGATGAAGAGCGATCCGCTTCTTAAAGGCTTTTCCGATGAGGAGCTAAAGCAAATTTTGCTCAAGATGCAAATTTTTCAAACCGGTTTGTCGGTGATGGTAGCAAACGACTTGCTGCCTGACGACTTTAACGAGGAGAAAATGATAGAAATGCTTGACCGCACCGCGGATGATGTCATCACCGCCGCACGTTTACGCCAAAGTAACCAAATGTCAGAGGGGGAAAATTTACGATGAATCATAAGCTGACACAGTCGCTTCTTGATGCGTACATGTCCAAGGTCATTTCCAGAAAAAACATCCACGGTGCCGTGATTTGCGTAGAAAATGGAAGCGGCGCATTGTCTTTCACCAGCAGTGCGGGAAACATCCAGCCTTCTGATTTCTACTTTCTCGCAAGCGTCACGAAATTGTATGTTACTGCGGTCATGTTGAGATTAAGAGCGCAAAACCGTTTGCGGCTAGAAGATAAAATAAGCAGATATCTCCCCACGGACATGACAAGCGGCCTCCATGTCTATAAAGGAATCGATTACACACAAGCCATTACGATTAAACATCTCATGTCCAATACAAGCGGATTGCCCGATTACTTCTCAAATGATGTCTTTAGCGAATTTCTTAGCGGTAAAGATCAAGCGTGGTCATTGGAGAAGACGCTCACGCTGATCAAACAAAAAAAGCCTAGATTTATGCCGGGACAAAAAGGAAAGGCACAATACTCCGACACCAATTACCAGTTATTAGGCATTATCATCGAAGCAGTAACAGGCACAAGCGTCAAAGATGTGTTTAAACAGTTTATTTTTGACGAGCTCGGGCTAGAGGAAACGTATGTATTCGAGGATGTGAACGACTCGCGTCCAGTTCCTCTCTACTATAAATCGAAACCGCTCCATCTGCCCTGCTACATGGCATCAATTGCTTCGGAAGGAGGAATCGTCGCCACCGCGAAAGACACGATGACTTTTTTAAAAGCTTTTTTCAACGGGCATTTCTTCTCGAGGCAAGAATTGTCCGAGCTGCAAAAAAACTGGAATCTCCTCTTTTTACCGGGCACCTTTTATTACGGAGTCGGAATATCCCGGCAACCCTTGTCATTAAGGGGGCTAAAAAAGGGATTGCTGGGACATTGGGGCCAATCGGGGGCTTTCGCATTCCATGATCCCGAGAAAGATCTTTATTTTACAGGCACAGTTAATGAAGTTACAGGACATAGCGCCGCTGCGCGGTTAATGAATAAAATTAAGAAGTCGGCCTAGAGGGTAATCGTGTAGCATGTCCCATAACAGGATTCCTGGACACTTTGTCGGTTTGCCGCAAATGATATACGCGGATAAAGTGAAACTTCATTCAGTAGTAGTTTTCTTCCATCTCCTACTGAATGTTAGTTGAACCAATCGGGCATTTAGGTGCCGTTTTCTCCCACTTAGACCAATTTTCTTTGGGGAACGCGCCGTCCTGGCCACGAGCCAACGTCAATTCTAAGTTTGATAGACATTCAAATGTCCCATTTACTCAAACAGCCCTATGAAGGTAAAAAGGGGTCGTCAGAAAAGTCATGTTGCAGCTTGAAAACTAAAAAACCAAACCCAAGATTGCCGTAAAATCAACATTCTTGGGTTTTACATTTTAGTGCACTTACTCTAAATTGAACTTTTTAAACAGCCGCTTTTATTATTTGTTACTATTTTTAGGCAATACTGGTACCCACAGTTCGTTTCTTGGTTTGTGCTTTGGCGGGTAAAAACATTCGATACAAGGTATGTCGGCAAGTTCGTATCCAGAAGCGGGAACCCATTCGGCATATAAACGTTTCCTTACTTCCGCTATATTCGGAAAAACTGCCCAATCAGCATGGGTAATAGAAAGGCTCTCCATATCATTAGGGACATCTCCATCGTAGCGTACTCCCATAAAATACGTGAATTCTTCATCCATGATGGCTGCTTCGTTACCGCAAACCCCCAAAAGACTTTCAAGTGTACATTTTGGATTTTCCCAGGACATATCTATCAACTGCTGCGTAAAACCATCTTTTTTGGCGTTATTCCAAAGAGTAGGAATAGTTTTAAAAGCGCTATTTGTCTTCACTGACTTGCCCTTCCCTACAATCCTTAATTCAAAATCAAGCTTCTGAATTCGATACTCCATCTCGTATCTCCTTTTATTGAAATTTGAAGAAAGTCTTTGACAAGCTTAAGTATGTAATTGGCTATATCCAAAATGTATGAAGCAAGCATCATGGCTGCAAATATATCCCAAAAATATATACCCTCCTTTTCAATACGTCTGCATTTTGTCCATTTTGGAAAAATAGATTGAAAAATGTCTTCTCATATAGGAACTAGTGACAAATATTTTACCTCGATGCTTTCCAACATATTGCTTTCTAATCCTTAAACTAAGCCAATACTGTAAGATTGCTTTTGAAATTTCCCTATCTACGATCCTTTACATTCATCGTAAGAAGTGCTTCTTAAACCGTATTCCAAATATCCAATCGCATGCGGCAGGGGATGAATAGTAAGTATTAGGAACCAACGAAGCAATCTACTTGAATAATCACCATAATCGAATTGTGTGACACCCATTTTTAAGCATCCCAATTCTTTGACTCACATGCTATAATACAAACAAATGAAATAAGGTTCCTTACTTATGTCGTGGGTCATTGCATTGGCTGTATCTGCTTGTGCATTATTTCTTGTCAGTAATGCTGAATCGAAAATAAGAAAACTAGAAAAGAGAGTTTCAGAATTGGAGAAACAATGATAGGATCCATACAACGTAACAATGCCGATGAAGTAGCAATTGGTTATGCATTTTCCTGCGTTCATGAAAAGCATCAAGATTAGGGTTGTTTTCCGAAAATTGCGACCTTGAATTCAATTATAACATCTTTTTAAAACAAATAATCCGATTGGCTTCACTAAATCCCAATTTAAGATGTACCGCTAAGCTTTCCCTATTTTCTAATTCACAATCACTGGCAAACTCCTGGCAACTCTTTTTCTTGGCCCAACGTTCACAAGCATGAACTAATTTTTTCGCATAGCCTTGCTGGCGGAATGCTTCCTTAACATAAAGCCCTTCTAGATATCCTACCGGACTTGAACTTGTCCCTTCAACATAATCGTAGCGCAATTGGCATTGTGCAAATCCTATTGCGTCGTCGCCATGATAAGCCAAGATCAC
The DNA here is from genome assembly GCF_016909185.1 of Siminovitchia thermophila. GTDB lineage: Bacteria > Bacillota > Bacilli > Bacillales > Bacillaceae_C > Siminovitchia > Siminovitchia thermophila. Next base: position 25,081 of record NZ_JAFBFH010000002.1, read on the forward strand.
AACGGCATCCCGCTGCTCAATCAGCCCGCTCATTTCTTGTATAAATTCCTGTAAGGTGTGCTCGGGCCAAAGCAGCAAAGCAAGTCGGGCCGCATCTTCCGTTTCTGATATTGTCGCCTCTTTCAGCATACAAACACCTCCAAATGAATTTTCAATAAACCGCCGCTGAAACACCGAGTTTATCATAACAACTTGATTTTAAAACAGTTCGGCCAAGTGAAAACTCTGTCCAGAGATCAGTTCCCCTCACAATGTTTTCTTTAAAATAATCATATGGATTAACTGCTTTCCACCTTCATAAATCGGTTGATCATAATGACGAATAAAAAAGTCATCAATTTGGTGTGAAATCGTAAAGCCACAAGCCTGATAAAAAGGGATGGTTAATGGGCTGTCCCCTGTTCCAACGAGCATGGTATGCCCTTTATTTTTGTAATGCTCACAAACAAATTGAACCAATCTTTTTCCATACCCTTTGCGCTGTTCGGAAGGTTTTACTGCCAGATTTTTTATCTCAAAAACGCCCTCACCTTCATTTGTTACGACACATAACGCTTTTACTTCACCATCTATTTCAAGGACAAACATCTCTCCACGTTCTAAGTATTGATCAATCATATCTTCTTGCTCGTCAGCAAGAAGCAATAGATGCAAGAATCTTTTTTTATGCTCAAAAATTTGCTTAATCATGTTACTCTCCTATTTTTATTTTTGCAACTGCGCAATGACAATTCTTTAGGCGGAGGAGAAAACTTTTGGCAGCCTAAAAACCATTTACCTAATTATGCGAGTTAAACCACATCCATAACACATGAACCACACCATTAAATGGATACACGCTTGTCAATTTACAAAGTTTTTTTCTTTCTTTAATGTACCCATCCCAAAAGCATGGAAATCGGATTCTCTTGATCAAATTCTGAAACTTGCTTCAAAGAAAACAACTCCTAGAAAATGATTGAATTAACCAAATAGGCTATTCCATAACATTCAAACTCCGGTTCTTTACCTATCTACATTATACAAAAGAGTATCATGGATAAGAACAGATTTATTTGATATCAACAGAATGGCACTTAAAAAAAGAAAGCTTATTTTACTTTATAGAAAAAGAAAAGAATCTCATTTTGAATAGAGTTCATTAAATGAGATTCTGATTCCCTCTACAAAGACTTGTTCTTTCGTTTAACATCAGCTCCGTCTTCTTTCCGTGAGTTGTATAGAATTGAATGGATTCACAACATTTTCAACTTTATTTTTAGGCATTGATTCGTAAGTATAGAATAATCAGTTGGCTAGGGCTTCTATGTTATTCTAAAACTTGCTCTCACCTTGGCTGCTGCAACAGTGGATGAGATATTTCTTTGATAGTAATGGACAGTTTTAATAAAACACCCTACACATGAAAGGAAAAAAAGCAAAACCCTTTAAAAGTCTTCATTAATCAAATCAATTATGACCCCCATAGTAGCTTTACTTCCTCACTAAGAGCAATAAGAAGTTGAGATGGCCTCATATGAAACCATCTCCATCAGCATAAACCCTTCCATATTGGTTCTACCAAAGTACAACTGTTTGAATGCCCCCACCTTATTCATGGTTGTAGGAAGTGAAGATGATTGCTGTATTCCGGTTGTGACAAAGCCCCATGCCCTTTCTATATCGGATAAATCAAACGATCTATTGTTCGATTTTATTTATTTAGTCATTTTGTTTTCGTAAAATGATCCATTGCCCAAGTAATGCGATGAATACTAAAAATCCTGCAGCAAACGGAAGATGAGATGATGATAAGCCCTGAGCCATTGCCATTCCGCCAAGCGCTGCACCTATCGCACCACCTAGATAGTTGGCAGAGCTGTTTAGTGCAACAGCCACTTTGCCATGCCGGGGTTGTGTGTGTAGTAATGCATGTTGCTGTGGTGCCACTGAAGCCCAGCCCATTGCTCCCCAAATAAAAATAGGAAAGTATGCAAAAATAGGAAATGCAAGTGCGTATGGCAGGCTAAACATTCCAACACTCAATATTGCGAGAATCCCTACCATAAGTAATGCGGGACGTCCTGTTCTATCAATGAAATTTCCAATTGAAAGACTTCCTATAACACCTCCAAGGGCCCATGCCCATAAATATGGGGTGATCGAATGAATACCTTCCAGATTCTTTAAGACGGATGCAATATACGTATAGAGTCCTAGGCTTGCTATGCTGGCTAAAAATGTAATACCAATGATGGCTAATACGTTTTTATTGGTCATCATTGCAACTCGTTGACGCAATGATGGCGGAGCTTCTGTTGAAAAATCGGGGAAGAAAATCATCATCCCGATTGTCGTGATAAAACCCATGACCGCAATAATCCAAAAAGCCCCTTGCCACCCAACCTCGTTTGCCACAATTAATCCGAGGGGAACTCCCATCACCGTCCCTATGCTCATGCCTCCTAGCGTGATGCCAAGAGCTCGGCCGCGCTTTTGTTCAGCAACAAGTGAAGCGGCCGCAGTTGAAGCCAACGGTGAAAAAAGGCCGGCTCCAATCCCTGCAGCAGCACGTGAAATTAATAAAAAGGAATAATTCGTAGCAAGAGCACTGGCGCCATTCGCTACGGTGAATACAGCAAACGCCAAAACCAAAACCGTACGAATCGGTTTCCCGGCCAATAGTGTTGCAAAAATGGGAGCAGCCAATGCGTAACATAAAGTAAAAATACTGACGGCTTGTCCTGATTGTGAATCGCTTATATGGAATGTCGCACTCATATCGGGCAACAAGCCCGCTACGATGTAGGCGTCAAACCCGAGAGTGAACATTCCAATAGCGAGAAGAAAAACGTTTCGCATTGTCTTATCTCCTTCCTATTTTTACCATTTAACTATAAATATGGTATTCATGACTCATTTGTTATAACTGTATGTTATAATATGAGATACTTTAATAGTTAAGATATTACCAAATTAATGTTTATATAAGGAAGATCATATATGTTATAGGGCTATAGAATATTGTTATAACTATGGGGTGAGTGTTATGAATATGGAATGGATTCGAAATTTTTCTGAAGCTGCAAAGTATAAAAGCTTTTCTAAGGCAGCAAAAGCAAATAATCTTTCACAACCCGCTTTAAGTAAGCAAATTCGCAGTTTGGAAAATAATCTTGATGTTATATTGTTTCATAGAACACCTGCTGGGATAGAGCTGACAGAAGCTGGAGAATATTTTTATCATCAAATTAATACTGTGTTGGATGAACTCACTCGTATTCGATATGAGTTAAAGCAATATAACAAGAATAACCCGGTCGCAATAGGGAGCTTGCCTAGCATCGCGACCTATTATTTGCCATCAAGAACAAAAGGACAGCAACTGTGGGGCAGGCCTTTATCTTTGATGGTTCAAAACACTTCCGGCGAACTTGTACAGTCATTGCTGGAAGGGAGGCTTGATGCAGTCTTCGTTGATAGCTTGTATATAGGCGAATCGCTGTGGCACCGTGCATTATTTACGGAAAACTATTATGCGGTTTTTCCTAACCATCATCCATTTCGATCGAAAGAAACGATTGAGCTTGCTGAACTGTCCACAGAACCATTGATTGTTCATCAAGCCCCTTGTGATACAAGAAAGCATTTGATAGAACAAATGGAATCTCTTGGTCATAAGCCTAACATTATAAGGGAAGTTGCTTTCGGAGATTTTATATATGGTGCTGTAATGTCTGGAATGGGAATAACGATCGTACCTGAGTTAGTGGCTAAGAATATTGGGCATCTTGAACTTTTTGTATTACCGATTACTGATTTTGGAAGAAATAGAACCATTTCATTAGTCACGAAAAGCAGTAAAATAGGGGCAGCTGTATATCAATTTATAGAAAAAATAAGTGAAACGCCAAACAAAAATGAGAGATCTAAGGCAGGACAAAAGAGCGTAATGGAAACTGCCCGCTAAAGTGCCAGAGCAAAGGGGACATACGAAAAAATGACAAAGCGATAAAGAAATCGGTCAAAAGTAGAGGAAATTGAGATGCATACCCAGAAAAGAGCCAAGCGGTTCTTTTTACAAATAAAAAGCAACTGAGTGGCTTCCTAAAGGTGCATTCCGTTATATCCCCTGCGGGTAAAGTCGTTTCCGGCTCCTTTTTAAGCGCATCATTTTCATGTTTAAAAAGAATTTTTGGATGGTTATAGAGATGCTGAAGTGACAAGTTGCCTTTTGGGCAGTGTATGATGGTTTATAAAAAGTTTCATCCGTCTTGATCATAATACAAAAAAGCTAGCAACCTTCATGAAAACCTTCAAACAATTGACGTTTATCGTTTGGGAAACCGTCAATTATCTAAGAGCCGCCGTTCCCAAAAAGAGTAACATCCCACTGTCGCTGATCCATTCCATAAATTGACTAGCAGTAAATAAAAAAACATAGGAAAACGCAGAGGTTTTATTCCTCTGCGTTTTTCCGCACAACTCGCCCCTGATTGTAGAAGCCTGGGCTATATCATTTTTATTTTTAAATCGCCTGTATTGCCCCTTTAGGCAATCAGGTAGCATCCATGATATCTTGTATGGAAGTCTGGCGATAGCCTCTTTGATTAAACAGGGCTATTAACGTTCTAATAATAAAATCCCGTGTTTCATCTACCTTATTTTTTCCTCCGATTCATCAATATTCATTTCATCTAGATATCTATACTGCAGAGTAAAATATCATTATAAAAACGATCATAATCAACAACTCAATGCTTGTTATAGCGACTAAATCGTTCAGATGATTTGTGACTTAATGTATGTCCGGAAGCCACATACTCTTTTTTGAGAGAAAAAAAGTAAAATAGACCTCCGGCCATCCAATATGGCTCCCAAAACAATAACCTCCAAAAAGTGGCGTATCGATCCAATTCCAAGTCTAAAATACCTAACGCATGTAAAGCAATCGTCATGAAGTTGACCAAACCATATACAAATAGTAGAATACCCGCACTCTTTATAATAAAATAAAGAACCTTTTTGATCCAAGAGTTTCTCCAATTGACCAATAGCATTAACAGCAGGATCGCTCCAAGCAATTTTATAAATCCCGTAATCCAAACAACAATAATGAAGGCCGGATCTGGATGTAAAGCCTGTTCATAAATAGCGCCACCTAAGGACTTAACACCATTCATGCCGCCCATTGCCCAGTAGAAACTCATACCGGCAAATAAAACTGTCCATAAAACTCCTACATATAAAAAATATTGATTGATTTTTATTCCCATGAGTTCCCTCTCGTTTCATAAACAGTTGGATGACCTCACTAAAAGTTGAAAGGTATGTATGATTCCTTTTTTGTATGACACGTGATTACTTGAAAATTTAGATAAGTAAAGACTGATTTGCCACTTTACATTTATTCTACACTTCAACACAACGAGCATCAAACATACCTTCACGTGATGTCCCGGTTGAAGTCCAATCATGATTAGGTGAACTTTATTTGAAGATATGACGAAAGCTTTGTATGCTCGGATGATCAGAACTATATCGTTTATCATGGCCGGCTGCCTTATTTGGAATGCTCTTTTAAAAAGATTGCTAAACCACTAGCATTGTAAAAAATACAAAAAGTGATAAATTTTGCTTGCCGCAGGCTGGTCATTGATTGATTACTTAAAAAAGGCGCACTGAACTAAAACGTCGATGGTTGCCCAATGATGATGAGTCAGCCTTTGTTTTATTGTCGATTTATTAGTTTTAGGCTTGAGCTCCTTCAGCTATTTCCGTGGCCGGCCTTCCTTTATAAGCGCTTGATGGCTCAATATGCCGTTTCTGATAGTTGACACCAATAAGGCGCAGGAGCTGTAATATCCGTTATGTTGGTATGTTGCTTTTGTTTGGATTTTAATGGTCTCACACAACTCATACGCGATGATCGCTAACCATCTCTGGTTCGAGTTCCCCTCCGGCTTATAGGATAACGGTAATTTTCCAAATGTAATAAGCGTAAATCGTTTTCAACTACGTAGATTCGGGTATAGATTGATGAACAACCATTTTTACCATCTCCTAAAGTTGAAGTTGGTGGGTAACCACGCTTTTTGCGTCTTACTTCTTCTTTAGGAGACTTTTTTATGTCAATCTGTAATTTTTTTCCATATATAGCAGTCGTAAACAGCCTATTAGATTCCTATTTCCCGCATTTTTACCATGACTTTTTTCGTCCTGTCCTCCATATCGATGCCACTGGATTTCTCAAGTCGCATTTCGCTCACGATTTTACCGTCGCGCATAAACATAATACGCTCCGTCCTAGCCGCAACCTTTGCGTCATGAGTTACAAGAATAACCGCTGTGCCTTCGGAGTTAATTTCAGAAATGATATCCATCATTTCCTGTGCGGTTTTTGAGTTAAGCGCGCCAGTCGGTTCGTCACCGAAGATTATTTCAGGATTGCTAATCAGTGCGCGGCATATTCCCGCACGCTGAAGCTGTCCTCCCGAAACTTGTGTAATATCACGGTTTTCCAGCCCGGCAATACCAACCTTTTTCATAAGGGCTCTTGCTTTTTCAGTAATCTTCTCAGCGCTTTTTCTGTTATCCCGCATTGCAGGAAGAATGATGTTATCGAGAATGTTCAAGTTTTTAAGCAAAATCGGCTGCTGAAAAACGAAGCCCATTTTAGTTCTGCGTATATCCGCAAGCTCCTTTTCACTAAGTGATGATAAATCCTTGCCATCAAAAGAAACCTTTCCACCGTTAACGTCGTCCATTCCACTCAGCGCATACAACAATGTCGATTTCCCTGAGCCCGAAGGCCCCATAACCGAAACAAATTCTCCCTCGTTTATTTCAATGGACACGCCATCGAGAACAATTTGTTTTTCATGCCCTACCTGGAAGGATTTCACTATATTTTCACCGATCATAATCTTCTTCATAATGACCCCTTTATATTTTCAGATATTTTTATTTGTCCCGAGCTCGCTGTGCCGATTAAGGTTGCGATAAGTACTGTGCATATCATCAGCAATGGACTCCATACATATGCAGAAAGCGGATTGGTAACAAACTGAAACGACAACGCGCCAAACGATGAAATAACCGTGCTTGCAAGTACTTCTCCTAGAGTATTTGCCAGAAGCACACCCAGAACAACTCCTATCATCAGAACGAAAACCGAGCGCGAAACATACTGCGCCGAAATATCCGTGTTTGTAAAACCGAGCGCTTTTAATATGGCAATGGAATTTCTATCTTTTGTAACGAGCATTTTCATAAACAACACTGTAACCAGTGCCGTAATCATGAGCGCAACGGCAAGTGCGACATACGTGGCCTTTTTGACGGAACTTATTGTCGATCCGAATGTTTGTGTAACAAATTCATCAATATCGGAAACTTTCGCAAAAGCGAATTTATTCGCATATTCCGAAACCTTATCGTCAGCAAGAGAGGGGTCCGACAGTTTGGCACACACAATGCTCCATATAATATCCGCAGAATGATCGGTAAATACAGCCTTTGCGGTTTTGCCGCCGTTGGTAATGTCGGAATAAATTCCGCTTACCGTGAGATCTTTTTCTTTGCCGCCAATCACCAATGTAATGACATCGCCCACCTTTTTGCCCATCTCATCGGCGTTTAGTGCTGACAGCGCAATTTCGTTTTCTCCGGCGGGGGCTCTGCCTTTGGAATATTCGATAGGAAAGATGGAATGGTCGCCGATTTCAATTTTAATATTTTCCTCCGTTCCATCTTCCATTTTTGCTTTGAAAGTCTTTGTTGTCATGACGGCATACCGTTCAATGGCGCTGTCGCTGTCCATCGTTTTTACAATTTCATCGGCTTTTTCAGAAATATTGTCGGCCTTTTGTAGATCAATGCGCAAATCGTAGTTTCCAACCCCCATATATTCAATGAAGCTATTGGATGAAATCGTATTGTATAAGTTCTGCGGAACAATGATAATAAAAGTCGAAATCACCAGCACCGCAAGAATTGTGGCGTAAAGTCTTTTCCTTGCGAGCACATCTTTGATACCAAGAAAAACATTTGTATGAAACAGCCTGTTCGCGCTTAGATGAAAACGTTTTGCACCTGCTGTTTTTTCCTGTGAAGTACCAAAGCGTATCGCTTCGGCTGCAGATATTTTCCGAAAACGTCTCAGCACTCCGCTTACATAGGCAATAATCGCAAGAAATACGAGCAATATCCCGATGATGGCGAAAAGCAAGGCATATGAGGAATTTTCGCTTTCTCCCATATAAAGCCGTATATTTTCAAGAAGCATACCTTTGAACACAAACGAAAGAGCATAGCCGAGAATGCTGCCTGCCGCCGCAATCGCCGCATACTTCGCCAAATACATCTTTTTGATGTCGGAAACACGCAACCCGATTGCCTTCATAACGCCAATTTCCCGGTAATCATCTTCGATTTTCGCAAGGAGTGTAAATCGTACGCACATCAATGCGATGGCAATGACAAGTGCGCTGACAAGAAGGATAACCGCAATCATCATCCCGTCTGAAAGTGCGTTCATCATTTTGAAAAGCTTATATGTCACCGTTGGTCCGTTCGCTTCAAGTCCCGCGGACGTATAAGCAGTTTCAAATGCGCTTAGAGCTGACAAATCCTTTAATCGAAACTCAATCAGATACTCCGTACTTCCAAGGCTTTTGATTTCCTCGTAATCATTTTTGCTTACAAGAAATCGCTTTGAGGAGGAGAGTGAGGAATTCATCTGCGAATCACGGAGAAATCCCGCTACGATGAAATTTTTTCCAGAAACCTCCACTTTGTCACCAACTTTTGCCGTGCCATCCTTCATATAAACTACTGGAACATAAATCTCCCCATCGGAAACCTTTATCACATTTCCGTCTAGATCTAGGAGATAATCAAATTTTTCACTCTGTGTGCTGAAACCGTTGTCCTGAACACTACCCGCAAGCGAGTTTCCGTCAATGACAATTTTCGCACCTTCCATATTGAGAAATTCAACTATTTGAAACTCCTCGACATTGCTGTTTTGCTCCGCGAAATCAGCAAGCCTGACAGTATCAATAGCACCTGAGTGCATCTGCATAAAATGCGGCGTTTTCGCCTGCTTCATGAGTGTATCTATCGCACCCGAAAGATTGACGACAAGAATCGCCGAAAGAGAAACAAGCATCGCCGCGGCAACGACAAATATCATCGTTGTCAGCGTGATTAGCTTGCTCTTTGAAATGTCATTACGGATTATTCTGAAATACATAGGTCACCCCTGTTTATATTTTTTTTCGATTCTTGAATATACCAATATTGATTGCAAGCGGCGTTCATAAAGCTCTGCCATCGTGAGAACTCAACTATTTTTCCGAAGGGCAACCTATACAATCTTGCCAGTAAACCAATCTGCGACCGCAGTCTTGAGTCAAAAAACGAGCTTACCAATCTGCCATAGCCAGACTTATCCGAAAAGACACAAAGCAAATTAGATCATGCTCTTACAAAAAGACTGTCGTCTATCACCATTATAAAGCCTGCGTTTATAGAGACTCCTGACGCGGATGGCCTGCCTGTTTCCCAAAAAAAGCCTGAACGAGGGAAGCCCACTTTCTAAAGATGAAATAAGCAAACCTGATCAAAGAAGAACAAATCTTTGAATACTCATTCTCCATTTCCGCTGCCAAACATTTTCATCATGTGCATAAGACTTCCGCTTTCAACTTTAAGCATCCTTTCTACATTGAATATGAGCGCCTTTATACGTGAAACACGCTCTTCATCCGTCATATTCACCATATCACCATCAAAAACGGTATTCGTATATGCAACAACCATCTCCATACATTCATACGGGTACGGTGTACTGAACAGGCCTTGCTCAATGCCCTCCCGAATAATTTCCGTCAGTATTGGTGTAACTCCATTGATGATCACTTTTTGTATTTTCTGATGCATAAGCGCATTCTGAGGCCTGTGAATGTGCTCCATTATTTCTTGGCTGCTAGCTCCACTTATGTTCAGTGACATGACAACACGGATAATGCGTTCAATGACAGGTGTGCTCTTATCGGCGGCTATTTGCTGCGCCGTCCCTAAAAGACGGTTACTATACCGCTCAATCAGTGCATCCATAATATCCTCCTTCGATTTGAAGTGATGATATAATGTCCCACGCGCAATGCCGACCTTTTCAAGAATATCTTTCGTACTCGTGCCATCAAAGCCCTTCTGGCCAAAAAGCTCATCTGCCGCATCAAGAATTTCATTTTTGCGTTCCACTGCCTCTTTTCTCATTTTATCCCTCCTTACAGACCGACTGCCTGTCTATAAAATTGTAACATTGTAATGGAGGATGTCAAGAGTAAAAATAACAGAACCCTAGACAAAAAATGATCGGACATGGCAACCAATAAAATTTTATGTAAACTAACCAGGCTGATGCCATTTTTCGATCACAATGCCACGGGTTTGATCTCGATTAGGATAGCGTGGAATCCACTGTTGCGCCAATAGTCCCTTTGTGCAAAGTTCACTTGATCACCTGCTTAATAAAGCAATATGGTGAAAGTTTTACTCAATAAAAAAATAACCCCTTATACATATGACATTGAAGAGGTTATTTTTTGTAGGTAATTTAAAGAGCTGTTTAGCTAATGTTACGTGACAATAAAGTCTCGTAATATTGTCTTTATCACAAAAACATCATTTTCTTTTTTGCCTTCAAGTTTTTCCCAATATTACCCACTGTGATATTCATTACGGTCCTTACGTACGTTTTAGAAATTGAGAAATTCCCGATGATAGCATGCGCCTTTAATTTCCAATTTTTTTACCGTCAAAATGTTGCCGGCTTACTTAACCAAACCGACTATCCCAAGACTCTGATTCTACATTCCATCAGAAAAAGAAATAACCCCTGCCCTTCAGGGGTTACAGCCATATGCTAAGCTGTAATCCCTAACCCAGCGGCTGTTTCTACTTGATTGCTGGCATGATATTTGGGAATTTCTCAGTTCCAAGCCCAAACTTCTTACGGTACGGTCCCCGCTACTCATCTATTGACACTCTCTGCTTTTCCTCCTTGCATCACGACATTTTCTCGATCCGTTATTTCTCCCAAATTAATACGGCTCGTTCTAAAATTGAATCCCAAGTTTCTTTTCCAGCAGTGACTTTTTCTGCATCAAAATCTACATAATAGACAGCATCAACTTTTTTACTTTCTGGAAGTTCAAAGACATACCCTTCCTTATTAGGATCCTCCCCATTCTTAATAAGTTCTCTTGAAGGTGAATCAGCGATTGTTTTTGTATAATAAATAAAACTTACATTCTTATTTTCTCCTTCAATTTCCATTTTCATAGGATGGGTTACGTTAACACTAGCATAGCTTTCGCCATAATAACGGGAAGCCAATTGATGGTCATTCTGTTTTTCAATTTTGACGAGGTTTTCTGAATATGGAATGACCGTTTCATAATAAAAAACATACGCAAATACCCCAAATAAAACGATAGCCGTTGCGACAGCAGAAGCAATTGAAATCAGTATTTTTTTCTTGCGCCATTTTTTACTGATTTTCTTAAAAAGAGAGACTTTATTTTCTGCCGGAATATAAAGTTCACGCTTCATGGAGTCGTATTCCTTTTGACACGTCTCACAATGCTGTAAATGCTCATCGACCATTTCTTTTGTATCTTCGCTGACTACTCCATCAACATAAAGAGGCAAAACATCTTGTATGATGGTACATTTAATCTCTTTCATGATTTATCTCCTCCATATACTCCAAAATTTTCTTCCGGGCTCTGTAAAAGGTTACCCTTGCCCATCCGGCGCTTTTTCCAAAGAGTCTTCCTATTTTCTCAAAAGGCAGTTCGCCAAAAGTGCGTAGTGAAAACACTTCTTTGTATGGCTCATCCATCGAGTGAAGAAACTGATGAACAGTAAAAGCCTCTTCCTCGTTCATCAAATGTTGTACAATTTGCACTCCCGTCCCTGGTTCATCAATGAAGTCCGAGTTGATTTGCCTTTTCATTTTTTTATAATGAGAAAAATAGGTGTTTTTGGCAATTGTAAAAAGCCATGCTCGAATATCTTTAGAACCATCAAATTTTTCGATTGCCTTTAATGCTTTAAAAAAAGCCTCTTGCGTCATTTCTTCCGCTACACCTTCATCATGACTTAATGATTTCATAAACAAATAAACTTCTTGAAAGTATTCGCGATAGATTTCCTCAAAGTCCACCTCTTTTCACCCCTTATACTGATATAACTCCCAGAACTTGATTACGTTACAAAAAATACTGACATATTTTACACTCAGAGCCATTACATGATCCTCACGATTGCCGATCTTCCTTTAACATCGACAAATTTTCCACAAACGAAATAAGGCATATTCAAACGAAAATGAATATACCCGCCTCCATTACTTTATGATATGGTTGATTAAAACTTATATTAAACTGTATTATTTTCCGTATTTAGGATAATAAAATAAACACTGTAAACTCGCCTGCCTGTTAGCTTACGTATGTTTCTACTCTCTGAATGTTAACATAAATATCCTCTTCCTTGTCAGTTATTCTTCTGTAAGAAAACAACTCTGTTGCCACTTCACAGTTCCTAAAGTGTTCTTTTCCTTCTTACTATAAAACATCCCTCGTAAAAACATCCCTCGTAAAAAATATCCAAATCGCGATGTAACTAGTAAATCCAGAATACTTTCCGTTCCAATGCCATGCCGAAGTGTATGCGGGTACAGTTTTCCGCAAAGGAACAACGAGCCGCAGGGCTTTGCAAGAGCCTATCACATACCCGCCACTCCAGTGTAAAGCCGTGGAAATAACACTCATTTGTGAATATACTTGATTGCCAAATACTGCATCAGTAACCAGCAACAATTCTATTTTGTCGGCAAAGATATTTCATCTCTATCATTCATGTTGCAAATGGAACGAATATCTACATGATCAAGCAACTCTGCAGGTGAACCATATCCTTCAAAGGGCCAATTATGTGATATATTCGTTAGTAGTGATCTTCGAATTGCTCAAAAAATCGCACTTTCTGGATGTAGTGGTAGTTTCCTTAGCTGCTTTTGGACAGCGCCATATAACTTAAAGGAAAAGAGGTTTTTCCTATGAAAACAATACTGATTGTTGAAGACGATGTCAGTTTAAATAAAGGAATTATGCTGACGTTGGCGCAGGATGGTCTCAACATTAGGCAAGCGTACGACATCTCTTCAGCCGAAAGAATATATAATGAGGAACCAATTGATTTAATTATTTTGGACATCAACCTTCCAGACGGCAATGGCTTGGAGTTTTGTGAATCCGTTCGGCAGCGATCGCAAGTACCCATCATTTTTCTGACTGCAAATGATCTGGAAGTGGATATTGTCACTGGATTAGAACTTGGCGGAGATGATTACATTACGAAACCATTTAGCTTGATGGTCTTACGAGCCAGAGTAATGGCAGTGTTTAGAAGAGCGGATCCGGAACGAGCAGATAAGATGGAGATAGACGATCTTTCTTTTGATTTTGGAAAAATGGAATTTCGCAAAGCGGATCAGTCCATTCTGTTAAGTCGTACCGAGCAAAAATTATTAAAAGTGCTCTTGATGAATCGAGGAAATATATTAACGAGAGAACAGTTAATGGACAAAGTATGGGGCAAAGAGGCGGAGTTCGTTGATGAAAATGCCTTAACCGTGACGGTGAAACGATTGCGGGCCAAAATTGAAGATCATCCGTCTGAGCCAACCTATATCAAAACAATTTATGGATTAGGATATGCTTGGATGGGAACGAACGAGTCATGAGTAAGCGGCGCGAGAATGAGTTTAAACGAATATATGGTCTATTTGCCGCGTTGTTTCTTTTGCTGAGTGGATTATATATCGGGGGAATACTGTACATAACCGGATGGAAAGCGACAACAATTTGGTTGTCGCTTGGATTTGTTATTGCCATCTCTCTGACCGCTAGTGCATGGGTCTTGATCCTGCAATCAAAAGTGGGCTCAGTCATCCAAGCAGTCGATGAGATAGTGGAAAAAGCTATCAGTGGAAGAGATGGAATTGTAAGTTATGACGAGACTACCCTCTCTAAACTTGAACACAAAATGGCACGCTTTATTGGGATGGTTAACGCAATGGAGAAATCTCAAAAGGATGAGCAGCAAAAAATCAAGGCGCTTATCTCTGACATTTCCCACCAAACGAAAACACCGCTTGCCAATATCATTTTGTATAGTCAGCTATTGGAGGAACATATCCCAAAGGATGATAATGCCCGTACATATGTCGAGCAAATTATAAACCAATCGGAAAAACTGGATTGGTTAATCCAATCTCTCATTAAAATGTCACGGTTGGAAACAGGTATCATTAAAATCCAAACCGAAATCGGTCCAGTGCTGCAGACCATTAAAGCTGCCGTTTCACAAATCTATGCAAAAGCAGAAGCAAAAAAGATTTCAATTGAAATAGCGTGTCAGCATACACCGAAAGCGAAACATGATCCAAAATGGACGACAGAGGCGCTGTTTAATATATTGGATAATGCCGTCAAATATAGCCACCCCGGCGGAAAGGTCGTTATATCTGTCTATGCCGGTGAAATGTTTACCCGAATTGATGTCGCCGATCAAGGAATTGGGATTGATGAAAGCGAGCTGAACCTTGTATTCCAGCGGTTTTATCGGTGTGCTAAAACGAGCAAATGTGAAGGAATCGGGATCGGTTTATATTTGACCAGAGAAATTATTGCGGCTGAGAACGGATATATAAAAGTCTCCTCGAAACCAAGTGAAGGGTCGGTGTTTTCTGTTTTTTTGCCCGTAAGCTGATGAATGTGTCAACACTGTTATATTTGAGACATGTGCATGTTAGAGTTGCTTGATACATTTAGTCTGTACGATAAAGTGAAACTTCATTCAGTAGGAGTTTTCTTCCATTTCCTACTGAATGTTAGTTGAACCAATCAGGCATTTAGGTGCCGTTTTCTCCCACTTAGACCTTTTGTATTCACTCAAGATTTTGAGGTGGGAGTCTTACGGCACCTTATATGCGGGATAAATTGGTACAGACATTTTGTTTTGAGGAGATGAGTGTTTTGACTATATTACAAGTAAAAAACCTTAGGAAATACTACGGAAAAGGCGAAACGACTGTGAAAGCGTTGGATGGCGTTTCTTTAGACGTAAAGAAGGGAGAGTTTGTCGCCATTGTTGGTACGAGCGGAAGCGGAAAAAGCACACTGCTCCATATGCTGGGTGGACTGGATCGGGCAACAGCAGGCAAAGTCTATGTAGATGGGCATGATATTTTCGCTATGGATGATGAAAGTTTGACCGTTTTCCGGCGGAGATCAGTCGGGTTTATCTTTCAGCATTATAATTTAATTCCGATTTTAAATGTGTATGAAAATATTGTGCTGCCAATTCAACTGGACGGCGTAGAAGTAGATCGGCTATATGTGGATGAAATTATGGAAGCGCTGGGACTAGATCAAAAAGTGCATAGCCTGCCGTCCAACCTATCTGGAGGACAACAACAGCGAGTGGCCATTGCGCGGGCCCTGGCAACAAAGCCTTCCATCGTATTAGCAGATGAACCAACCGGAAATCTCGATAGTAAGACAAGTCAAGAAGTCCTGATTTTGATGAAGCAGATGAGTTCAAAATTTCATCAAACGATGGTAATGATTACCCATAATGATGAAATTGCCCAACTGGCTGATCGAGTCATTCGAATCGAAGATGGTAAAATCGTCAGCAAGTCTGACAGCCGAGGTGAGGAGGCGTGATTCGGACCAAGAATCGGAAAACAGTCATTCATACCGCTAAAAAAAGTATGAGGGCTAATCGGAAACGCAATATCATTATTGCCTGTGCCATCGTTCTCACAACACTGCTTATCACTGCTGTATTTACGGCCGGCTTCAGTATTAATAAATCGATTGAATGGGCACAAATGAAAACTGTTGGCGGTGATGCGCATGCCAGTTTTCAATATTTGACACCGGATGAAGCAGAGAAAATCGCACAGCACCCTTCCATTAAAGAATATGGAAAAAGAGTCGTTGTTGGCGAAGTAATGAATAAAAGACTAAAAGAAAAACGGGTAGAGGTCTTGCAAGCGGATGAACAAGTTGCCAAGCATTTTTTTATCGATTTGATCAAAGGAGAACTGCCTAAACGTGAGCAAGAAATTGTATTGAATACGTGGACACTTGATTTACTCGGCATTCCTCACAAGATTGGCGAAAAAATGCGGTTAGATTTGGATATCAACGGTGAAAAAGTGTCCAAAGACTTCATATTATCTGGGTACTATAAGGCAGATCAACATGTGGCAATGGCGGGGTTGGCATTTGTATCACAGGACTTTATAAAAAGTAACTTGAATCAGATTGACCCGCAAGAGACGAGAAAAACCGGGACATACACTAACACCACCACGGTTGATGTCATGTTCCATAATGCATGGGGTCTAGAAAAAAAGGCTAAAAAAGTGATGGCCGATACCGGAGTCGATGCAAATTACGGTGTGAATTGGGCCTACTCCAGCACTACTTTGTCAGAAAATATACAAATGCTTATACCTTTGCTCGTGCTTGTACTTATTATTATGCTAAGTGGCTACTTATTAATTTACAATATATTCCATATTGCTGTTGTGCAAGATATTAAGTTTTACGGTCTTTTAAAAACGATCGGCACGACGCCGAAACAATTGAAAAAAATTATTTCCATTCAAGCAAATCGTTTGTATATCATAGCGCTGCCTATTGGGCTGGCATTAGGTTATGGTGTCGGAATGTGGGTTACATCAATGGCGTCTACTACTTTATCTGGTATCAATGATAGTGTTATCTATTCCGTACATCCAATCATTTTTGTTGGAGCGGCGCTATTTTCTTATGTGACAGTACGAGTTGCCGCCAGTAAACCGGGGAAAATGGCAGCCAAAATATCGCCTGTTGAGGCTGTAAAGTTTTCCGGTGTCACTAAAATTGGCAAAAAGAAAACGAAGCGTTCCGTACATGGGGCTACATTGACGAAAATGGCCATGGGAAATTTATTAAGACAAAAGAAAAAGCTGTTTTTGATGCTGGCATCTGTATCTTTAAGTATTGTTTTATTCAGTATCGTCTACACGGTCATTTCTTCTATTAACGTCAATAAATACTTGAATTCTTTCATATCTGGAGACTTCGTTGTGATGGAAACACAAGATGGAAGTACGAATATCGAAGGAGGGGATCCGCTTACGGAAGAAGTCGCCGAGGAACTACGTGCGATAGACGGTGTGAAAAACGTTGACCACGTGTATTTTATAGAAACTTACATGAAGATGAACGAAACGATCAAGAACTTCTTAAAACCGTTGGCAGCATCTGAAGATCCGGATCAGCCAATTTATCGTTCTGTTTTAGAAAACGGGAAGATCAGCACCGAGCTTTTTGGCATTAGCCGCGGATGGTACGATGTACTTCAAGAGAATGATATCGTTGCTGGAACTTTTAATCCGGAGAAGTTTGCTTCTGGACAATACGTACTAGTGACCCAAGCTTTTTTAGCAGAAGAAGGAGACCTTCCGACTTATTTTACACCTGGTGATCGAATCCACATAGATACACTAGGAAAAAGTTATGAAGTAATGGCTGTTGGCAAGTTGGATGCCTTTTACGCTGCCGGGACAAAGTCCTATGTACCCGCAGGTATTAAGATATATTTGCCGGCTGCAGAGCTTAAGGACACTGACAGCGATGCCCAGATCCTTTCGCTCACCCTTCATGTAGAGCCTGAAGCGAAAGACCATGCAGAACTTGCGGCCCAAGCTATCACGGACTCTTCCGGTGGTTTGATATTAAAATCTCGAGATGATTACAAGGAAGAATTGAGTGGATTTATCCGTGTGTTCAAGTCTATTGGCTATGGATTGAGCTTTATCATCGCATTTATTGGAGTAATGAATTACATCAATACGATGATCACTGGTATCCTTTCACGCCGAAACGAACTTGCTGTACTGGAAAGCATCGGTATGACGAAAAAACAGCTCAAAAAGCTACTTTTTTACGAGGGATTGCTCAGCGTTATGCTGACAGGTACGATTGTTTTGACGGCAGGCCTGTATATAACATATGCGGTAGGGAAAGGCATAACAGAAAGTATGGACTTTACAGAGTTTCAAATGAGTATTTGGCCTACATCCCTAGCTATTCTGCTGTTAATGACTATTTCAATCACCATAACCTGGGTCGCTTATTCATTACTTTCGAAAGATACAATTATAGAAAGATTACGGGAAGTGGAATAGTGTTAAGAAGCTTAAGATCAATAATAGCAGAGACCGCCCCCCTTAACATGTAGTACTTGACAGTAACTTTAAAAATGAAAAGCACCTCGATGTTAGTATGATTAAAATAAAAATTCATTACAATCATCATTCAAAGAGGTGTCTTTTTCATTACAAGCTAGTTCTTTTTGGAATGGATGTCGATTTAATAAAGAAAGAAATGAATGTTATTCCACACTCATATTTGATGATGAAAGAACGGTTCATCATATAGGGACATATCATGTTTATACGATTGATTTTTGGGCTCATCCATTTATCGAATTGATTAGCTGAAAAAAGTATTCAGGCTTTTGAGTCTTATTGAGGTTATACCATGAATGCAGTGTATCTGGCGCAAATACATCTAAGGTTTTCAGCACTTCCATCGCAAATTCCAAAGGAGCTACTCCTGATGCGGTTACCAAATTCTCATCAGATACTGCGGGCCCTAGCTCATAATATTTTTCTCCTTTATAATGGGGACAAGTCATTTTCATATACTCCAAGTGATTACTTGTATGTTTTCTAGAATCTAGGTAACCAAAGTTTGCCAATCCCAGCGTTGCGCCACAAATTGCCGCAACAATAGTTCCTTTCTTTAAAGCTTCGCCAATCTTTTTTAAGATAGGGTCATGAATAGCTTCTTCCCACGTATTCCCTCCAGGCAAAACGATAAGATCTCTACTCTCAAACGCACACTCATCAACAGACATATCCGGTTTTATTTTCAGTCCACCCATTGTCGTAATCATTTCTTTCGTCGTTCCTACTGTCAGGACTTTTAAAGGCGCTACATCCTCTTTAAAATATCTGCCTGAATTTAGTTCGGCCATTAAATATCCATATTCCCAATCCGACATTGTATGAAATACATAAAGATACGCTTTTTTCGTTTGCATCCAACTACACTCCATTCACAATTGATATAACCTATTATAAAACACCTTCCCTGACAACTAGCGTCAGGGAAGGAAAAATACTTGAGCTCTCCCATCATGGCAGAGCTTCTGAACCCGTTTGTAACAACATTTGTATATTCAGAAAATAAAAAAATATAAACAGAGGTGATTTTCATATTTATGAAGAATCAGCCTTTTGTCATAATTGAGGAGGTCTAACGTAAAAAATGGCAGAAACCGTACCAGATCTTCAACCCCCTATTTTTAACCGTTTTCCACCAAAAAATTGATTGGTAGCGATTTTTATATTCCTCATATTTTGATATGATTCACTTCAGGCGTTTAGCATCTTTTCACTCCCCCGCCATTAATTGAATAGACACCATAAGACGGTAGGTTATTTTCTGCTGGCAAGCTTTTTATATACACCCTTCTAAGACTTTGGTTCCACCACTCTCTACTTTTATTTTGCATTGAACAGCAACTGAAAGTAATACAGTGAAACTTCATTCAGTAGGGCTCCTACTGAATGTTAGTTGAACCAATCGGGCATTTAGGTGCCGTTTTATCACACTTACACCTTTTGTATTCACTCAAAATTTTGAAGTGGGAGGCTTACGGCACCTTACATGCGGGATAAAGTGCGTACGTAAAACAAATAGTATGTATAAGAATAGGTGCGTTTAGACGTATAGCGAAAAATTTTTTACATTAAAAATGTAACGAAACAACATTTTCTTGGATATATAAAAGAGTAAACTCTTCCGACGTTTGCTACATATATGAAAGGAGGGAAACGGTGAACACAGCAGATGTCTATCAAAAATACGCCAGCTTTATATTTAAATACTTATTAACCTTGACGAATAATGAACAAGCTGCCGAGGAATTAACGCAGGAGACGTTTTATCAAGCCATTAAGTCTATTGATAACTTTCACGATAGCGGAAAAGCAAAATTTTCTACATGGCTCTGTTCGATTGCTAAAAATGTTTGGTTGCAGGAACTACATCGTGAAAAGAAAAGACATCAATTGGCGGAATCATTAAGTGATGAAAAAAAGCTAGCTTATAATTTGGAAGAAGAATACTTTAGAAATGAAGATAAAATTCAATTTTTCAAACTAGCACATCAGCTTAGTGAGAAAAAGCGAGAAATACTTTATCTCAGGTTATTAGGAGATTTATCTTTTAAAGAAATCGGCTCTATTTTTGGAGAATCAGAAAATTGGGCGAGAGTGACATTCTATCGTGCAAAACAACAAATGAGAAAGGGTGATAAAGGCGATGAATCATAGTGTTTTCAGAGATCTAGTGCCAAACTATATTGAAAATTTAACGACTGAAGAGACAAATAGACAAATGGAAAAACATATGGAGCAATGTGAGGATTGTCGGGAGTATGTAAAAGAAATGCGGGAAGACTTATCCATAGAACGTAGAAATGAACAAAAAGAAGAGAACAGAAATATTGACTATTTGAAAAAAGTGCGCTTAAAGAACAGAAAAAAGATTATTACTATTACTGGGGCACTGCTATCTCTTTTTCTTGTTTTATCGATCAGTTATTATTTCCTCTTTGTTCATATGTGGATGGCAGATAAAAATGATGTGGAAACAACCATCCAACAGCAAGATTCTAAAGTGACACTAACCTTTCAATCAAAAAACGACAATCGTTATCTGTTGGCTGTGGGAAACCAAACAGCAAAACATGATTATACCGATTTTATTACCATTTATGAAAGTTGGAATGTTTTTTCAGATACAAAACTAAATCCATTTTCAGAATTAGCAAAGGCTCGTCAAGATGGAGATCGTATTACGTATATTTTTTTAGATGAAAATACCTTACTATTGGACAATGGAGAAAAAAAGAAACTGACTGATGAGGATAAAATAACAATTGAATATAAAGACCATTCCGAAGTAATCCGATTAAAGGATCTGTATCGTGCAAAAAATAATAACTAAATTTGAGGAATAATTAACACGATACGATGGTGTTAAAAGACATTCCCATTGTGCTTGCACCGGGTGGTTATGGTCTACTGGAGGCAAAGGATTTCGTGGAATCAACATTATTGTGTATTATTTATGGGGCAATGGAGGGGGAACAAGTGGTCAGTTTTTTATTTCTGCCTGAATTTAGTTCGGCCATTAAATATCCGTATTCCCAATCCGACATTGTATAAAATACATAAAGATACGCTTTTTTCGGTTGCATCCCACTACACTCCTTCACAATGAATATTACCTATTATAAAACACCTTCCCTGACAACTGGCGTCAGGGAAGGCACCATTTAGGCTGTTAAGCAATCCCATGATTGTATCAATTCCGTTATAAACGTTAGCATAAAAGTGAAACCGCTTTAGTAAAAGCATCTTATCATAGAGTCAGTGAATTTTATGATTTTTCAAAAAATATGATAGTAAGATACGTGTACATTGTACCTTAAAGTTTCCGCAAAGATCGTGTGGAATTTTATTTAATGAATAACATAAAGTCTTTGGCGAGGAAAACTTGACTCATACTATCGCATCGTTTATGATTCAATTGATTTAATAATCAAAAAATATTTAGGAGGGCATTGCATTATGAAAAAGATTTGGGCTGTTTTATTAGCTCTTTTGCTAATCCCCACTGGCAGTTCATATGGGGAGACGCCCCCTGTTAATGATGGAAAACTATTGGTGGAATTTTATGATGCAGATGGCACATTCATAGAATCTTATTCTGGTCAAGAAGCAGAAGAACTTCTGAAACCACCTATAGACCCGCCAATTTTGGAAGTACCTGAAGTCACTGATGATATCCCTCATGTACATATTTATAATGAAAATAATTTCATAATAGATTCAACGGATGAAAATGTTCTGAAAGCCCAAAGTAAGGCCGAGGCGGCAGTGAAAGCAGCTTCTTTACAAGCTTATAAGTATGATCCTGCCTCGTTTACACACAATATTTGGATTGCTGATGGAGCATATTTTCATCAACCCCAAAGTATAGAAATAAGACCTAAGAAGAAAATGAACTCTATAATAACGAGAGTATATCGTCAAGGCTCTGCAACTCCAGTGGGAAGCGTGAAAATCGCAAACTTTTCAAGTGTAGCAAATATCCCTCTTCATAAGTTTACAAAGTATAGTGGAAATTATAAGATTCAGTTGCTAAATGAAGATCCCAATCAGCCAACGATCTATCTAGATACTGCGCATCTTTATTATAAATAAAATGATATGCTGCGGCTTCAACATGTCCGGTTTTTTGCACGATCTGTATCTTTTTTCTGATGGATGGTGAGTGCATATTGCTGATGAATCATCTTTTTTCGCTTACGCTAACCTTGACCTGAATGATCAGCCGTTCTTTGATTAAGTTTCTATATATATTTAAAAATGCATCATAGTATAGTTTGTCAACTAAAAACATTGAAACAGCTTCAACAGGAGCTATTTTTAACCATTCCCAATCAATTCATATAAGCTACAAATCAAATTCCCGTATGGTAACGGGCCATTCCAAATGATTATTTTTCAGACTCAACAGTAGAAATGAGATTGTCTATTTGTGGTTTGGAAGAGCCGACAAATTACATATATTAGATGTTGCATCCATATTCCCTTTATCCAAAAAACCCCTCAACGAATGAACAAAATGCTTATGGTTTCACATTGGGAAATTTGAGCGTTATGGTCAACCCCGAACCAAGCTCCGCTTTTGCCTCCAACTGAATAGCTTATAGGTTGTTGCTTGTGCAGTTTCTGTTGGAGACTGACGAATCGAGTCGGGCGAAACTTTTTCCCTTAACCTGTTTTAACGTCGCGACGATAAGAAAGCTAACAATCACCAATAGGA
This sequence comes from Siminovitchia thermophila, assembly GCF_016909185.1. Taxonomy (GTDB): domain Bacteria; phylum Bacillota; class Bacilli; order Bacillales; family Bacillaceae_C; genus Siminovitchia; species Siminovitchia thermophila. The sequence continues at coordinate 48,168 of NZ_JAFBFH010000002.1, forward strand.
GCCAAGAACTCACCTTGCCCAGATGAACGAGATTCCACGCATCAGTTTGGTTTGGATATTTCCAAGCCCCAAAGAACGTTGCGATATTTTCGGCGATCCAAATAAAAAATCCGATGAGTACAAAAGAAAGGGTGAGCGGCATACGGTAACGGGTTCCACCAACCTCGTAGAGAACCCAGGATTGCCAAAAGACGATGATCACAAGTCCAGATAACCACCAACGAACGTCAATCCAATAATGGTGGGTAAAAAAATTCAAATAAATCGCGGCCGCAAGAGCCGCCACTGCCCAAAAAGGCGGCCATTTCACCAGTTCAATCTTGAGCCTCCTCCATGCCTGGCAAAGATAGCTAGCCACACTTGCGTACATGAATCCGCTATACAAAGGTACTCCAAAAATTTTGAAATACCCTTCCTCCGGATAAGACCAGGAACCCATATGTACCTTGAAAATTTCAAGCGTCAGTCCAATAAGGTGGAACACGGTGATCACCTTTAGTTCATCCCGTGTTTCAAGCCCGGACTTCACCATCCACCACTGCATGAGAAGGCAGATGATGAGCAGCCAGTCATACCGAGGCAGGAAAGGAAGTGGTATAACTTTTGTAATAGCCAAAGAAGCAAAAATAACGACTGGAAACAAACACGCGAGGGCCTGTTCCCAACCAAAACGAACGAATTGTTTGAATGCTCTCATCCTTGGACCTCCTGAGTTTTTTCTTTTAACCATATTGGGTGCTTTCATCGCTTCGGAAATATATTCCAGACAATTCGGACAGCTGTCCATTCTTGTGTATATGGCCAAAAGTCTCAAATGCCTAATACATACAATTCACTAAAAAACGTTATAGCCGTTATACACCCCTGTCAAACGAGGTATGGTAAAAAGCAAACTAGCGAATATGCTTTACTGTTTCATTCGCGATGCAAAGCACCCACCAAAGCAAGAAGCGGAATTCCGATAAGAAAAACAGAAAATCTTTTAAAAGCGAGTTGAACCGTTTTTCAGGCATCTCACTTATTTCGTATATCCTTGATTCTAACCGATTATTTATCGTTTATCAATAAATAATTATCTTTTTTGGTTATATTTTTATTGATATCCAATCGTCCCTATAAAAAAACGTCGCACCTACATTTATAGGCACAACGTCTATGCTTCATGCTCCAATATCATCAAATTGTATAACCAACCCATTGTATTCTTACCATGGCAGTAACACTTGAGTTAGATATTAATGGCGTATGATCTTTTAAGTCCTTTAAGGTGAAAAGAGTATTCGATAAGATATACTGACGTAAACTATATAACTAGGAAAATAATTGTAGGGGCTTGATGCTCTATCCTGCTCTATTTGCGCTGAACCGGCGGAAATAATGAATGGGGATAAAGCGGCATAATAAAAAGCCCATATGGAGGAACATCAAACCAGTAATTGCCGTTTGTATGTTGTCATCATCACGATAACGATAGTTCGTTACAGAATCTATAAAGGATGGTTTAAGCAATCCAATGTCGCTCTAGTAACGTAGTGTTTTTACAGGAACATTACATATTTCGGAAATCTCCCTATGGAATACACATTATGATCCTTTCAACGAAAGTTTCATGATAAACTGTTCACCAATTGGTCCCATTTTTCTCTTACCTATATCTACAAAACCTACTCTTGAATATAGGCGTTGAGCCGGAATATTTTTATGATTAACAGCTAAGACGATTTCATCACAATTAGGAAATTCAGCTTTAACAAAATCACGTAATAACAGCATACCTTGCTTGGCATAACCTTTTCCTTGTTTGGCATGATTAATTGATAATGCAGTTAGCAACATAGCTTTCGGATTATTTGAATACTCCTTTACACGTTCAGTTGAATGTAATAAAAAGAAACCTACAGGTTCATGATCACTGACAATCACAATCCGATGTTGTCCTTCCGCCACCTCTAACATATTGCTTGGCAAGGCCGTAAACTGTTCCTGTTCTTCAGGGAGTTTAAAAGAATGAAGCACTTCCAAATGTTCATCGGAAAACATTTTTAACGCAACATAATCCACTTTTTCCATAGCGTTACTGCTCCTTGGTTTTTATTTGTAATCTAACGAGAAATATCGTCATCATTACAGCAATTAGCAATCCTCCAAACACATAACCCCAGCTGAAAAATGAAACAGAATAAAGCGATCCTTCCTCAATCTTTCGCATAACATTTGCAATATACAAAGGATTCATATCATACATAAATGTGCTTATTAAATATATTAGAATTTTCTCTATGATACAAGGAACCAAAAAACCTAACGCATAAAAAGTTTTACTGTTTCCCTTACAGTAGACTGAATAGTACCATGCTCCAGCTGTATAGGGTAAGACTATCAATAAAACACCTAAAACATGCTTTAAATTCAAACCTATCAAGAACGGTACCGAGTATATCAGTACATAAGTCGATAGTATAATCAACCAGCCTAAACACAATTTAAGAAAAGCTATATATCTTTGTTTCAACTTTTACACCCCTCTTTTGTGGTGTTTTTACTGTTTCACATTTGGAAATTTGAGCGCTATGGTCAACCCCGAACCAAGCTCTGATTTTGCCTCCAACTGAATGGCTAAATCATAAGCCATCTTGCTCACTAAAAAGAGTCCCATACCTGTTGCTTGTCTTGTATAGGTACCTCTCCCTCCAGTAAAGCCCTTATCAAAAATAAATGGTAAATCTTCTTCAGAGACACCAGGCCCATTATCTCGTATAGATAAAATGGTTTGTTCACTCGCTCGATCATAACCCGTTTCAAACTCCAAAATGGGATCATTCTGATTCTGCGCAACGTATTTCGTACTGTTAAAAATGATTTGTTCTATGATGAAAGCTAATCCTTTGCGGTCGGATAAAATCTCCATCTCTTCACCTTTGAACTGTACTTGAAAACCGGATTCATCTAGTAGTGTTTGATGGTCTTCAACAGTCTGTTTGCAAAATGCGAGCACATGTATTGGTTCAAAAATATAATCTTTATGAGCAGCCCCAAGCCTTGCAAAATACAAAATTCGCTCTACGTCTCCATGCATTTGATCTCTAATATGAAGCATACGCTGTCTCACAAGGGGAGACATTTCGTCACTGCGGTTATCTAATAGCAATGTCATCAATGAGAGCGGCTTTTTAATTTCGTGAACCCATCCTTCGATATAGTTTTCATAATCGGCGAGTTCAATGACTTGATCATTCAGTTCCGCCTGATATGACCTAATGGTACTTCCCATCCTACGGATAAATGACCAATGAGTCTTAGGAGATACGCGGCATAATCTTTCTTCGTTCGCTTCATTCGGTTCTGACAAAAAATCTTGAAAGACAGCTTCGATGATTTTTTGCTTTCTTATCATCAGGAATACAGACAATAATATCATCGCCAGTGTAAAAATCATCATGAGTCCCACTAACACCTTAAAAGTTTCAGGGTAAGCCAGCCAAGCTAAATAACTAAAAAGGAGGCTTATAGCCATTAAGATAAGAAACCATTGTTTATGGGCATGAATACAATCATAGATTTGTTTTATCCATTTCATGGCTTCTCCTGCCCCCTCAGTCGATAACCTTTGCCCCTGATCGTCTCAATTTGATTCTCCAAGCCTAACTGCCGCAATGTTTTTCGTAAGCGAGTCAGATTTACTTGAAGGGCATTTTCGTCTATATATTGGTCTGTTCCCCATAAAATTTCACTCAGTGTTGATTTGGTTACAACCTCAGGTTTATTTTGCACTAAAGCCAATAAAATTTTTCCTTCATTCGCTGATAATAATAACGATTCGGATCCTTTATACAACGTAAACGTATTGGGATCTAATGAAAAACTGCCACCATCGATCAAGTCTGGTTGTCTTTCAAACCTTCTTAGCAAATTCTGAATGCGCGCCAATAATCGGTCTCGATTACATGGCTTAGTGAGATAATCATCTGCACCTAAATGAAGACCATGTAATTCATCTTGCAACTTATCTCTGGAAGTAAGCATCAATATGGGACCAATCCCTTTGGATTTTAGACTTTTACATATTTCAAATCCAGATTGTCCCGGTAAATTGATGTCCAATAAGACTAAGTTTGGTGCCAAAGTGGCAATTTGCGCGACTACATCATGAAAGTCGGTAATTGCTACTGCTTCAACCCCTTCTTTTTGCAATATATCCATTAACTCTTCTCTCATCAATAAATCATCTTCAACAACAGCAATCGTCGCCACTTTGACACCTCCTTCTACATAAAAATGTAACCTTTCTTTAATCTATATTTGGCTTCCAGCGCAATTTATCGATCTCATGACCTGCTGAACGGGCAACGGCTACTCCATAAATCACAAAAATGAGGATGACGACACATGCAAAGGCAAAGGAAATCGGATAAAGTAACGCATTGTCTTCGATGCGAATCACCACAAATGAAATCATTGCCTTTATCCCAACAGCCGCACTCACACATGCCAGAGACATAGGTAACAGAAAAGCCAACAACACTTGTCTATGCATCGACTTTTTCATTTGATTCCGTTTTGCTCCCAACATGGAAAGTGTTACATAGCGCTGTCCAGTCTGCTTCATCTGTGTCAAAAATTGTAAAGCTAATACCGTACAAGCAATAATCAAGAATAAGAATCCCACATATAGTGTCGTATAACTTCCCGCAACAACATAGAAGAGTTGACGTCCAAAGTTTTGCAAATAACTTTCAAACTGAAAGCCCGAAGATTGTAATAAGTCTCTGGCTTCCATCATGGGTTTCATTAAACCTTGCTCATCTTGCAGCTTTTGTGGGATGCGAAAATTCCAATAAGACACATAAGTTTCCGTATTTAAAAATTGTTCAAACATAGGGTCGGGGACGATAAATGCGGAATGAATTTCTACCGAACGGTCTGCGACTAACCCTCTCATCGGAGTGGATGCTCGTATAGATATTGCCTGATCATGAATGCTCATCAAACTTTGCCCTTCTTTTTCAGCCTTTTCAAGAATACGATCTAATACAGGCATGCGTTCTAAATTATCCATATGCAAAAGGTCTGGATTAAAGTATAGAGCAATTTCATCTGCATGCAGGTTCAGTGGTTTTTCTCCTATTGCCTTTAAAAGTCCATTATAAGATGATTCGGGAATGAGGTAAGGTGCTTTTGCATCAATCTCTAGGACCCCAAGCAAGTTAAGTGCATCGGGGTTTTCCGAACTAATCGTGTAACCTTGCATTTCTCCGGATAAAAGCTGCTCTTTATAGTCGCTTGGCAGAGCCATAATGAGCTGCTCTCTTAATTCAGACCAGTCTACCAACGATGAGGGCGAGTTGCCATCCCCTTGTTCATCCTTATATTTCATTTTCCCGATTTCTAATAGATTCAAGTCCTCTACATATGGTACCATTTTTTCTGAAGTAAGAAATTGCTCAACCTTTTGATGATCTCCATGAACCGTAAAATCATATAACGAGGAAGTCCTAGTAATAGCACTATCGAAACCGATAATCGTTGAAGCACCATTTGTGATCAAAATGATCGACAATGTGATGAGGATCGATGTTACAGCAACAGAAATGGATTTATTCGCTACATTTTCCTGGAACTGCCTTAAAGTAAATGTGCGCAGCCCTTTCGTAGATTTACCCTCGGACAAGCTTGCCAATAAGCCAAATAGTTTTCCAAATCCCCTCATAAAAAAGATCGTTCCCAAACATCCGAGAGCCAATGCCACAAACAAGAGCAGTCCTGCAAAATCCATAAAACGATATAAAACAATCCAGTAGGCAACACCTAGTAAGACAATACCCACTAAAATATGGAGTATGTTGCCTTTAAAATGTCCCCTATCTTGTTTCTTATCCATTTGCTCATAAAGTAATTGATGTACCTCTTGATTAAATAATCTTCCGCCAAGAATGACTAATGCGATGAGCTGGATGAATAAAAAACCAATGATCGTAAAGATTATCGCGCTTACCGACAAGCTTATTTGATGACCGATAATTCCCTGTCCGACTAGTTTAGAAACCGTCAAGCTGATGATTTCCGCTAAAAATCCGCCTATTAAAATCCCGCCAATGAGCGCCAAAATTGACGTCATAAGCCCCTCTGCTGCAAGTTGAAGAACTAGACGCTCTTTGCGCATTCCTAACATGAGATAGAGTCCAAACTCTTTGCTTCTCCGATTTAATTGGTACTGATTCGCAAATAAAATCAAGAAAAACAATAGGAATAAGGCAAATAGATACACAAGGGGCATGAGCGATAAGAGTTTATCGATCGCATCACTTTCAAATTCTTTCAAGAATAGGATCACATCTTGTCTTCCAAGTGAAAGAATGATATAAAACGAGGCCACTGCTGTGACTAGTGTTGCAAAGTAGATTAAATTTTCCTTCCGACTTCGATTCGCATTACGATAAATCAGCCTATAGAACATTTGCGCTTCCTCCCCCAAGCTGAGCTAATACCTTTAAAATTCTGTCATAAAATTTCTCGCGAGACTCATCTTGTTTGCGACGCAGTTCATGAAAGATGACACCATCTTGAATAAAAAGAATTCTGGAGCAAAAGCTTGCAGCATTCGGGTCATGGCTGACCATTAAAATGGTTTTTCCACTACTTCTATTAATTCCTTCCAGCTTATTCATTAAGATTTTTGCAGAGCGTGTGTCCAATGCTCCTGTCGGTTCATCTGCAAGAACGATATCTGGATCAGAAATCAAACTGCGGGCAGCAGCCACCCTTTGCTTTTGTCCTCCAGACATCTGAGATGGAAATTTATGAAGGATATCGGTAATTTCAAAAAAACTGGCCAGCTCATCTAACTTGGCACGTGCTTTCGCAAAATCCACCCCATGAATAGACAGCGGCAATAGGATATTTTCTTGTCCCGTTAAATTATCTAGCAGCGCAAAGTCTTGAAACAAGTACCCAATTCGACTACCCCGATATTCTGCTAAATCTTTACTGTCAAAAGCACTGATGTTTTTCCCATTTAAAAGTACCCGCCCGGCAGTTGGCTTGATGATCGTGGCAATGCAGTTTAATAACGTCGTTTTACCAGACCCGCTTGGTCCCATGATTCCTAAAAATTCTCCTGGGAGAATATCAAAACTGACACCGTTTAAAGCTTTTGTTATATTGTCTTTCTTTCCGAAGTTTTTTTGTAAGTCTTGAACCTCTAGTAATTTTCCTTCTCTGGCCATGCATAACTCCCCTTTTTTATGATCATTTTTGAAATCGAATTGAGTTATACACATTATAACCAGCATAAAAGTCTAGGAACACTTACAGATGATGTAAGGAAACGTAACTGATGTTAATCACTATATATAGTGTCCCGCGATCGTTCATTTATCCCGCATTAACTGGCAGTAAGCCCCTTTGCTTAGAAATCTAAAATGTAAGTAGAAAGTGCTGGGTCAACTGCCAGTAAATGCCCGATTGGTTCAACTAACATTCAGTAGGAGATGGAAGAAAACTCCTACTGAATGAAGTTTCACTATATGGAATAAGCATGACCTCCAAAGGACATGTGCCATTAAACAAGTTTGCCTAATAAAGCTCCTGCCCATGCCTGAACAAATCACATATGCAATAAAGCAAGATGTTTTTTAGTTGCTGTCGCCATTATGATTAAACATTTAGAAAAGATTATATCTAAGTATCGCCAGCTCGACTTTATCCGTTGACGACATCTTAAAATAACAGGATGTTAGTTCTTCTTCCGCTCAGTTCGATTGTTCAGTTTCTTTTAAAAATGACCCTTTTCTACAATAACCTCTTCATTTGAATTTTTGATAACAATATCAAAACTTCGATGAAAAGGATGCATAAACAAATCATATTGAATTCTACGCTCTTCATGAGATTGCCTTACATAATGGATGTCTATTCCTCTCTCCGAAACATCCCGTTCACTTCTTCTCATTAACTCCGTTTCTCCATCCGTATATAAGTAAATGGTTAAATCGTACAAATCAGGATTGGTAAATGCAACACTCATTCCTTCAACAATGGTTATTTTGTTTTGTGAAGAGAGTAAACTGCTCTTTATATAATGTGTCCCAATTGTATAGAGGTCTAAGCCATCCCTGATCATGTTTATGTCTCTCTCTAAAGCTGATACATGATGAGCTGCAGGGTGACAGGCGGTCATTTTATAATGATGATTCTTATTTTTGTATTCATAATCTATTACAGCATATTTCCTAAGATGAGAGCCAATTATATATGGATCAGTATTCAGCTCATTAACACCTTGTTGTTCCAAAAATTTTGCAAGACTAGTTGCAAACGTTGTCTTTCCCGAAGCACCATGGCCCGAAATCCCAATGATTAATCTTTTATCTGTTTTATTTATAAAGTTAGCTATCCCTTGTAATATCTTGTCCATCATTCTCCCCTTTTTCGGTTTATGATTGATTTTCATTAAGTATATTCCAATTCCTTCTACAAAACATGCGATATTACCGCTTTAATTGTCTTCTAGTAGTAGCAAAGCAACTTCGGGGGGCCTTTCAATATACCAACCAAAAAGAAGCATGCTAAAATACAGCACGCTTCTCCTATAGATATGTTATTTATATTCTGAAGCTATGATTTTTCTTTCTTACTAAACATTACATAAGCAATAACTCCAAATAAATAACCTATACCTGCACCTATCACAATTGTTAACAATAGAAAGTCGAGGAAAAATATGCCGAAAACGACACCAATGGCACAACCAAAAATCATTCCCAATGGTATTAAACTATCTATTAAAACTTTAGTGTCTTTTGATTTTTTCATACCGAATGTTCCCTTCTATGTTACTGATAAAGCAACATCATTGGCATTGCTAATCTTTTTCATGGCTAGCCTTAACCGATCATGTATTTGAACATTGGCTTTTAGGTGACACGGGATTTAGATTTAGGCATACTCATTTACGAATTTGCTCCCTGTCGTTGATCATGTTTCTAGTGCGTATCCTTCAAACCTCACCCGATCAATTCCAGGACTTGCCTTAGTTCACTTTATTTTTTAAGAAAAAAACAATCCTTTTTGTTAAAGGGTTGTTGTGAACAAAATTTATTTTAATCATAACATTTTAAAGACGCAAAAGCGCATCAGGTGAAAACTTTATTCAGTAGGAGTTTTCTTCCATCTCCTACTGAATGTTAGTTGACCGAATCGGGCATTTAGGTGCCGTTTCTCCCACTTAGACCTTTTGTATTAACTCAGGGATTTTGAAGTGGGAGTATTACGGCACCTTACATGCGGGATAAAATCATTCAAAAAACAGAACAGTTTAAAAAATTTATTTTTCTCCCAAGAAATAAATAATTCATCAAGTTGCTTCATTCTTCTTCATCACTTTTCAACTACACTTTCATTCTCCAAAAACTGGGTCCATAATCTGTATTCTCAACCAAAACATTTAAATCAGAGGCAGGTAAAGCTTCTCCAACTGTTAACTGATGCATGTTATTTTGTATAGGAGAGCCAAAGGAGAATTCCAGTTGTTTGGCATTCAAATCAAACAATATAGAATGCACGGTTCCAAAATGTTGTTGATAATTATGCACAGTTAACCCCTCAGGATACTCTTGTAATAGGAAACTTCGCAGATGATTTTTCGAGATAAGATCATTGCTTTTTAAACTATTTTCCATAAAATCATAACGTACTTTGGACTGTTCCAACATGCTATTTTCTATTCTCGAAATATGAGGGAATAGGGCATGGTTAGTGGCAATCATGTATTCTGATTTGTTGGTGCTCTTTTCTACAGCTCTTTTTCCATCATAAGTTTCGATTAAAGCTGCATGACCATCAGCATCTGCTAAAAGCAAATTCATATTTGTTCCAATAGGCATATCCTCTATATAAGAAATTCCTTCCTCAACGTCTTTACAATTTTCAAGTAACGCCCTGACGATCACCATAAACTGTAACCCTTTTATAGTCGGCTTTTTCATTCCCGGGTGTTTTCCAACTGGCATACCGCAAGCAGCAAAAGCTACACAAAACCCTTTTTCATTTAAGCCTTCGCTTCGACCGAAATATGAAACGGAAAATCCAGTATGACTGTATTTCCCCTTTACTTTTGTTGTGCAGAGTCTCATATCAGAGATGGCTGGGGACAGGTCGTAGTTTCTTAGGACATACGTTTTATGATCATTTGTCTTAATCGGTAAAACAGCACCCAAACTACATCCACCTAGTTGTAGCAACGCTTCATCGAAGAAGTTAAGATCACTTGGCTTTACATTAAGCTCATCTGCAAACCCTTGTAATTCTTCGTTTAAACCTGGACAATACTGGTTCATGAGCTTTTCCATATCCTTACATTTTGCCTCGTCTATTGGTTTGACTGATAAAACTGTATTCTTTGCTACAGGATTCTTTTTTATTTCTTCTCCTTGCCTTCTACCAATTTCATAACTAGTGCCTTCAAGATACGAAAAAGAAGCTTGAATGGTTTCTTTCATAATTTATCTCTCCCCGGTCAAAATGATGGATGCATATCGCGGAAATACATACCAGGTATTTCAAATACGCATATTCTTAAAAGAAATGAACTGACTTCTTCCCATAAAGAATGACAAGCATCAGCAAATCTTTGAATTTCCCTAAGCCAAATTCAATAAGAATAGATTTGCATTGCTCAAACCTTCAGGGATGGATAAAGGGTTCCCTCGTAAGTTTTGCCTTTTATTCCTGGATATACATCATAATTTCCCCCCTTTATTTCTATGTATATATAAAGAATAAACCCTCCAGCAGGTGGAGAGTTTACCCTATTTCTATATAAAAGCTGTTGTTTAATGATCGTTCTTGGTAACCCGTACACATATTTTCGTGATAAACTCGGAAGGATGTCTGTTCAAATCTGGTCGGATCTCTCTTATATTCAAATCGTAAGGAACAAGTCCTTTTTCATAGATCTCAAACGCATTCCCTACAGGGGATAAATTCTGTTCGATTAGCCAGCTTCTCAACTTTTCATATCCTGCATCCAACTCTGAATAGGGGCCTTTCACAGTCAGGCATGCGTATGTTCCACCAGCTAACATACTACAACCGTCTATTTTGTTCGTTTCTTTTATTGGAATCAGCAGCTCCACATCTGCCTCTTTTTGATGTAAGTCTCGTTCGTGAAAAACAGCCATGAGATTACCGATAATCTCCAGATTAAAAGCATAAACTCGATCAAACAACTTCTTAACCAACTGATCAATAAATGTAACGTTTATTTTCTCACGAACCGTATAAACTAGTAGTTCCTTTCGTTTTTCCATAAAACAGTCGGATAAAAGCGGTTCTGGTATGATAGAAGCCTCTTTTTCGATTTGTAGTTTTAATCGATTCATCTCTTCTATTTGTTTGGAAATTTTCTTTTTTTCAGCCTCAAGTTCAGTAACCTTATGTTCTAATATGCTTTTCCAGTTTATTTGATCAGAGTTTTCAATCAGTTCCTTAATTGTCGCCAAAGAGAGATGACAGCTTTTTAAAAGCTTAATTTTTTTCAAAGTTTGAATTTTATCATAGTCATAATAACGATAGTTGGTTACAGGATCTATATAAGAAGGCTTTAGTAATCCAATGTCGCTATAATAACGTAAAGTTTTAACAGGAATATTACATATTTCAGAAAATTTGCCTATAGAATACATTTTTTCATCCTTTCAACATATTTTCTTTAGCAAGTAAAAAATGTATGAAATGCAATTAACCATGCCTGCCTTACAAATGCAATAAGAATTCTTTATAACGGAGCTGTCGATGAAAATGATGGGTGAACTGGTCGGAGTTAATATACACACTTGAATAATGATTGTTTTCGGCCGCTTGGCAAACGGCTCCCAACAATCCGCCATTTTTAAATGATCCTCATGTCTCATATAATCAATCTTAACCGCTGCATCCTGTCAAACGTGGATGAACGGGAGTCTACAATTATTTTTGGAAGTTGGCAAGTGTCTTCTTTTTATTTACGCAAAAAGATTTTATCTGCTCGGAAACTCTCTTACAGCTTCTACCTTACATTTAACTCCTTTACTCCACAACTTTTATATTGATCATCGAAGAAGCAATAATAAGTCACAGCCTTTATAAAATAGCTTGATCATTTTCCAACCACTTCCACAATCGAGCCCGTTTGTTTTGAAATTGCTCATATGAAAAACCATGGAATCATCTGGTTTTAGATGCTCCATGGTTTTGATGAAGTGTGTTAAAGCTTTATATTTTATACTTTGGCTGCCCAAATTTCTATTTCAATTTTTATCTCAGGTAAACCTAGCTCAGAAAGATATCCAATCGTCATTGCCGGATAATCATTGCTAAATAAATGATCCCACTCTGAATCTAAGAAATCCCAATCAATTATCTCAGTAGCCCATATGTTTACTTTTATAATATTTTCAGCACGTAACCCTTCGGATTCCATCACTTTTTTTATATTGGTAAACGTATTACTCACTTGCTCATTCATATTTTGCGGAAATTGCCCATTTTGATCCATACCGACTTGACCTGATGCAACGTATAACTCTGCATTCCTTGGGATTTTTGTGATATGTGTGTAATTCCCCACCGGTGCAGGCATACTTGATGGGTTTTTCCTTGTAACTTTTCTGTTTTCCATTTATTCACCGCCATTTAGAAATTTTCTGCCGTTTTTCTAGAAAATCAAATGTAGACACACTTCACCTGTGGAATGATTTCTAGAAAAAAACAGCAGTAGAGTATCCATATCCAAAAGATAAGAACTTAAGTGATTTTTTCTTCATGGGTGGACACTCCTCTCTCTAAATGACAGCATTCTTTACGTAACTAAAAAAAGAATCTACGGTTTATTGCTAGTTTCAACCTAGCATTGCTTTAATTAGATTTTTATTATCAGGATAAAAAACTTATTCTGTACGAACATATTGTCACATAGAGCAAGGTTTTTATCAAGCTTTATCTTAAATAGTCGCTCTTTGTTTTATTGGTTGAAATAAAGTTTGATTAAAAAAACTTTTTTCACCAGAAAAGAGGTTGTCGTTGATGAAATACGAAATCAACGCTTCGTGTGCGCAGTGTTAAAAGAGCTTAATAGTAGTAAATAATGATTTGAAAAATTAGCTACTGAGTTCAATTATTCAAAACGGTAGAACCCAATTTGATGTTTTTTTATATTTACAAAATCAGCATTTTTTGCGTACTTTTGATTAACTTTTATTTACATTTATAAACGTCCATATTAAGGGATTTTAAGAACAAGATGTCATTTATGTAAAAATATTCTTGTTTAATAAAAGGGTGTGTGTTAACATTATTTCGAAAATTATATCAAATATTAGGAACTTTTCTAGTAAATCATGACACTGATGGTGTGCACATATTACAGAAGCATCTGCAGAACGATTAATCTATCCAAAATCAGTATATAAGGGGACATTGGACTATCTATAATAAAGGGGTGATAATGATTCATGCGGCTTCTCGTATTATTTTTGGCTACAGCCAATGCATTCATTCTTCTCTATGCACCTCAGCCCCTGCTACCTATATGGAAGAATGAATTTCAATTATCCATCTCGGCTGTTAGTCATACTATTTCTATCACCATTATCACCTTAGCTATAACCTCTTTTATGTTGGCATCAAAGTTTGATTTGTATAACCGAAAGAAAATTATTTTGTTAGCGAGTATAGCTTTAATTATTCCAAGTGCCATGATTGCCGTATCAGATTCATTCACTACGATCTTATTCTGGAGATTTGCATATGGTTTATTTATACCTGGTGTAACGGCTGTCATGATGGCTTATGCCTCAGAAGAGTTTCCAGCGAAACATCGAGGTAAAATCATGGGTATCTATGTAAGTGCGAATGTCGGAGGAGGATTATTAGGTAGGGTTATTTCTGGCCCAATAGCAGATCTCTTTTCCTGGAAAGCTGTTTTTGGATGTATGGCTGCGCTCTCTGCTGTTGTAGCTTTTCTTGTATGGATATATCTGCCCAACCCTAAAAATCAAACAAAAAAGAATAATGATAGTGCTCTTATTCACTTTAAAAACCCCACCTTAGTTGGAACATTCGCAATTGGTTTTGCACAATTCTTTGCATTTATTAGTTTCTTTACTTATATTCCGTTTTATGTGAGTGGAGCACCTTTTCACCTAACTGTTACGGAAGTTTCTTTATTATATTTAACTTATGCGTTTGGATTATTATCAGCACCCATATCAGGATATATATCAGATAAAATTGGAAGAAGATGGACGATGGCTAATGGGCATATAATCGCAGTTATAGGAATATTGTTAACCCTTTTCGGGACATTGCCAACAATTATTATCGGTGCTTCTTTATTAGCTTTTGGAAACTTCGCATCACAATCAGCTACTACAGCTTTTGTTACTGATATTGCAACAACATCTCGTGGAGCGGCTACTTCCCTTTACTTATTCTTTTTCTATCTAGGCGGAAGTCTCGGTTCTTGGATTCCAGGTATTATCTGGGATGAATTTGCATGGAACGGCGTTGTTCTTTCTACAACAGGTACAATTTGTATAGCGTTAATGATAAACGCCTCCCTAACAAAGAAGTCTTCGTCTCAACAAAACATTTCTGCGTAATAAAAAATAATTACTTTTATGTAAAAAGACTGGGGAAATTCCGCAACCTTTTTACGTAGACTAAATCTATTCCAAAATCAAATTAACATCTTTAACTGATTTCAGTTTTTTATAATGACTTTGCCAAGTTTTGCTTTTTCGTCATTGGTTGTTTCGTTTTCTAACTCAACAACAACTTTTATATGTTAAAGATTAAAAAGTTTACGTATGTTTTCTTTGTCAATAGCTACATGTGGCCCAAAAGGAAAAAAGTAACGGAGTTGCCATTGTTGTGTCTTCAGAGCCTGTTTGCTCGCAGGTTCAGTCCAGGGCGGATAGACTCGAAAAGCCGTTTTTCCTTTCTTGCCATTATGAGACATAATTCCCTTTTCGATAAGTATTTTTTTATCAAAAACAAACTGCCCTTGGTTTTGTGAACTGCTTACACCTATAACGACAAAATCTACACTATCCGTGCTGTCAAATGGGAGAATTATATCTATAGGTCGTTTCCATATGGTTACGAACTGACCTATTTTAACTGGTGTTGTCTTTGCTTCGCGAAAAACGATATCTTTCCCTTCCATTCCAAAACGGCAAGCACCATACTCAGCACTTTCTGGTTCTCGAATAACCTTACTCGTCACTGTCATTTCACAAGCTTCATAAACTTTCATAGCCATTTCCAACTGATGGGGCAGAATATTTGGATCAACAATTTGCTGCCCGGACTCCAATCTAATTTCCGATTTGTGAGTAGTCATATACCCTTCCTTTCTATGGAAACTATACATATTTCTTTGCGTTGTAAAATTATCCATCGAATACCAGTCTAGCACAATTACCTATTTTGCAAGTTTGAAATTTTTAATAAGTGAATTTAGCTTACTCAAAAGTTCAATTTTTGCCTTATCATCTAACCCAGTTAGCGGCTCGTCTAATAGTAATAATAGGAGATGGAAAAAACTCCCAATGCATGAAATTTCACTTTATGTGCCTCAAATATTTTCATGAATAACCTCTTCCATTTTCCTATAAGTTACTTACGGAAATTCTCTTGCAAATTAGAGAGCTATTACCCTGAGTTCTGACTCTCAATTTTATTCGAAAACAATTCCAGACTTTTTAAATTCAGGATCCGTTATCTAAATAACGAACATGCGCATAGCCCTTTATCCTTCTAAATGTTAAATAAGCAAAATTGAAATTGTTTGCGCCATTTTTAGATGCTCTGTAAGCATTAAGTTATCTGTCCGTAGAGCCTCGATAAAAAAAGCGAGCGATTGAATACCAAATAACATAAAATAGAAAAGCTCATTACGCCGTAGATTTACTTTTCTTAATACAAGCAAAATAGCAAAACCTATAAACAAAACTTCCATCAGTGGGGGGTTCCCTCCCCTAGATTCTCTATAAATCAATTTCTTTATTTTGTCTAAATGATAAAACCTAAACTTAGGCATCTCGTTTACGGTAAAATACAATAGCTACTGTAATAAATATCAGTGTCCATAACATGAAGATACCTGTTCCTTTCATTGGTGTAAGGATATTTATTTCATTAGAGGTAGGCGGCATGTACATATAATATCCTGCCGTATCCGGAAAAACATTTTTAATACGGGGTAGAAAATCTCTCAATAATGGACTGACAATGAAATAATGACCAAGCAGGACCACTAGAGCAGGAGTGGTTCGTCTGAGTAGAGCTCCGATAGCCGCACTGAGAAGGGTGGTTAATGTTAGATAGCCTGTTGCACCTGCTAAAGTTTTGATCATAGCGTCTATTTCAATCACGAATGCTGTGTCTCTTATCATCATAAAAGCATATAGTACGCCTGAGGCAGCAATGATAAACGCCATAGGAATGGTTACAATTGCCAAAGCTAAGAGCTTCATGGATAATTGAAACCCACGCCAAGGAATCGTAGTTAACGTAGTTCGAATCTGTCCACCCGTATACTCCGAACAAGTAGCTAAGATACCAAGAATAATGAACCCTGCTTGAAGATATCCCATAGAAGCAAGTCCTATATTCAGTATACTTTGCGTTCCTGCTGCCCCTTGTGGACCAGCAGAAGTAAAAGCTGCTGCTAAAACTACATTTAGAATGAATGTACCCATAAGAGTGCGCCATACCAACGGTAATGTAACTAATTTATCCAGTTCAGCACCAAGGATTCGTGTTATCTTTCTACTGGAAGAGGCACTCATGATGCAACGTCCCTCCTATGGAATACAATGGCGGCTACAATGAAAAGAACGGCTACCCAAGCAAACATGATGAAACCACCTGTGAATGGGGTGTGAAAGCTGTCGCTCCTAAACATAAACATATCAAGGCCAGCCATGTCTGGTAAGTAAAACGCTAATTCTGTAACCTTAGTAAGGAGGTAAGAGACTGTCACAACAGATGAATTTATCATGAGCACAGCAAGCGGGATAATCCCATTCTTAGTTAGAACCGTAATTCCAAATGCCAAAAGAGCGGTAAATACCCAGTAACAAACCGCGCCGATCAGTCTAGATGCCTCAAATGCAGGGGCGTATTCACCAAGAATAAGATTTGTTGCCAATACAGTTGTTAGAATAGCAACAATGGAAAGCAGTATGCTGATCACTGTCACAGCACTTGCTTTTGCCAGCAAAAAGTGGAAACGGGATGAAACAACGGTTAAACTCGTTGTAATCTGATTCCCTCCACCAGATTCACTGCTCTCTGTCAAATACTCACTGCTGACAGCAAGCACACCAAGAATAATCATACCTTGCACACCAAGACCTAATCCAATATAGCCAACTTCCGATAGTCGTGTGCTTACTCCAACTATAATATCCTCTTTTTCTACTATACTATCCAAGGAAGCAATGACCGCTGGGGCAAATGCTCCAATAAGAAAGGCAAGCCAAATGCCCGGCAGGGAAAACAATTTAGATAGTTCCGCGTTGAATGCCCTCATACAACATCACCTGCATATTTAGATGTCAGGGCAAAAAAGGCTTCCTCCAGCGTGGAATAGTTACCTATTACTTCTTCCAATGTTCCATCTGCAACGACTTTTCCATGATTAATAATCACAACATCATCAACAGTCTCTGCAAGCTCACCCATTAGATGACTGGATAGTAACACCGTTTTACCAGACGCAGCACGTTCACGTAAAAATGTCCGAATCCAACGAATCCCTTCTGGGTCGAGCCCATTTACAGGTTCATCTAAAACTAATATTTTTGGATCCCCAAGTAGTGCAGCCGCCATACCAAGTCTTCTCCCCATGCCAAGGGAATAACTCCCAACTCTTTTCCCAGCTGCATTCGTAAGACCTACGATTTCCAGAACTTCCTCGACACGTGACCGAGACAACCCTGCGGCACGAGCAATCCAACGCAAATGTGCCTGTCCTGTTCGCATACGATGAGCTCCAAATCCATCAAGTGCGGCACCTACTGTTGTTAGAGGATTCTGTAATTCTGCAAATGGCACTCCATTAATGAGTGCACTCCCTGAGGTGGCACGATCTAATCCAAGCAGGATGCGAAGTGTAGAACTTTTTCCTGCCCCATTTGGACCTAAAAAGCCAGTTACTCTTCCGGGTCTGGCTTTAAAACTGACACCTGATAAGATTTCTTGATTGCCGCGTTGTTTGACTAAGTTATGAATTGTAAGCAACCATAACACTTCCTTTCTGTTATGATTCTCATTATAAAGAAGCAAAGTTACATCTTGGTTATCATGTTGTTTACTTCTGGGTTAACTTTAGATTAAGCTCTGCCAATAGCTACTTTTGTGCCATTTTCAGTTGATATAAAGTCAGCTTTCAGCTTCATTTTTTTCAACATATAATTTGAAGCCGATAAACCAATTCCCGCTCCACGCTCATAGGATGAGTGATCCATGCCTGGACCTCTGTCTGCAACAATGATCTGTTCTTTTTCTACATCAACTACAATGTTGGCATACTTTCCCTCTGCTGCATGGCGAAGAATATTCTGAAATAAATTATCCAGAACTCGTGTCATCCATGTAGGATCTACTTCCCAATAAAAAGTCTTCTCTGTCGGTAAATCAACATCAAACTGAATTTCTTTTTCTTCAAATGCAGGATACCACGCAGCAACAGATGCTCTTACTAAACGTCCAATATCTGTTGGTGTCGGATCAAAAGGATATTTTCCTGATGTAAGCAATGTATAGGAAAGCAAATCATCCATTAGATCTCCGATTCTTGTAATCGTATGGTTCATCTCTGATAACGAGTTTTGTGCTTCTAAACTCATGGATTCTTTATTTAATTTGGTGATATGGCCCCTCAAAATAGTAAGTGGCGTTCGTAAGTCGTGAGATAAATTCGCAATCAGTCGATGTCGTAATAATTCCTCTTCATATTCTCGCTTGCGGCTATCTTCAAGCTGCTGAATCATCCAATTAAAAGAACTTCCTAATTGGTCTATTTCATCCATACGATCCGTTTGAACAGCTATTGGTGTAGGAAATGTGTTGTGATTAGCTGAAAATGACATAACTTCCTGTAAGCGGGTGAGGCGTTTACGGAGTCTCACGAAGAACAGCCCAGACATTACAACAAATGCGACAATAATAAAACCCAACAAGAGTAGTGTAATGTAAAATTGATGTAAGGTATTGATATTCAAATCTTCTTCATTGATAGAAACCCCAAAGGACGCAAAGAAGAAAATAAGCACAAGTGAAGGAAAAAAGATAAATAGAAAATGTCCTTTTAGAAAGCGACGAAATAATGATCTTGTCTGTTTCATAGTTTCACCCGATAGCCTATTCCCTTCAACGTTTCAATAATCTCTGGGGAATCTGGATGACGCTCCAATTTTTGCCGCAGTCGATGGATATGCACCATTAATGTTTTATCACCAGTTATGTAGGGTTCGTTCCAAATCGCTTCATAAATTTGTTCTTTTGGTAAAACTCGATTAGGGTGTCGTAAGAAGTACATTAAAATTTGATGTTGTTTCCCTGTCAATATAATTTCTTCTCCTGTGTACTTGTCATATACCATTTGGACTTCTGGATCTACTTCAATATGATTTCCTAATGCAATTCGTTCGGAATGTATACCACCACTTCGACGGATTAATACTTCTAATCTTGCAACTAATTCATCTGTATGGAATGGTTTCGTTAAATAGTCATCCGCAAATTGTAAACCATCCACCTTATCATCTATAGATGTTCTAGCAGATAACAGCAATATTGGAACAGCAGGTGCTGCCTTTTTTAATCGTTTTCCCACAGTAAATCCGTCTAAACCAGGTAACATAATATCCAAAATAATGATTTCATACAGATTTACTTCTTTTTCGGCTCCTTCACCAGAAAGCAGCCACTGAACTGAAAATCCTCGCTGTTCCAATTCTTCTTTTACCCAACTGCCTATTTTCTCATTATCTTCAATATATAATACTTTTCTTTTCAAGTAGCATCCCCCTCTCTGAACATTTTTCTATAAAATTCCTGAACCCTTAATACGCCTATACTTTCATTGAACAATATCCGAATATAAATATCCATTTTTTTTAGAAATACTTTCCATTAAAAGCCCGATTGTGGAAGAACACTAATTTTATAGAAATTTGTTAAATGAACTTGTTTAACAATATTTCTCTCCTATGACGAATACCTTTAGAACTATACTTCGCCTTCATTACAATAACATCCTGATTTTCAATAATCTTTAATGATTTACTCGTCCAAGCGCCATTGTCATTAATAAGATTCACAAGTAATTTATTATAAAGTGAAACTTCATTCAGTAGGCGTTTTCTTCCATCCCTACTGAATGTTAGTTGAACGAATCGGGCAATTAGGTGTCATTTTCTCCCGCTTAGACCTTTTGTATCAACTCAAGTCTTGAAGTGGTGTATACGGCACCTTACAGGCGGGATAAAAAGTCCGTTGTCATAACAATTGATCGCCTGTTTTTGGATCTCTAGGTGTTTAATCCCAAGCTCTTCAGCAATGATAATCGTCTCCTCTTGTGGTAATAAAGGAAATTGTTCGCGAATACCCAAAAACATCAGAAAATTCAGTCAAATGAAAGTAGTTTCGCTCCAAATATCCGATAAAAACTCATGTTGTCTGCCGGTTTTTATACCTTTTAACCTTGTAAACCGACCTAATGAGGAAACATCTTGAATTCTGATAATCTGCCCCACTGCCAGTTCCTCGACCCTCTTTAATCCACTTATCAATTTTAGATGTTCTTTTTCATTTCGACACAAAAACACCCCTCTAGATAATCATATCCAAAGGGGAAAAGCTTCGCAACTTTTTTATAAACGTTACGACTTTATTTTAAAGATGCATCTTTTTTATAAACATCGCAACTTAATTTTTAATTTACACAGATTCTATTCAAACAAACTCCCCCTCATTCCACCGTTACACTTTTTGCTAAATTTCTCGGTTTATCAACGTCACATCCGCGGTGTAGCGCCGCATAGTAGGCGATCAGTTGCAGCGGAATGACGGAGATGAGCGGAGTGAGCAGTTCATGGACATGAGGCAGTACGTAGCGGTCTCCCGCTGTATCAAGGCCTTTCATGGAAATGATGCATGTGTGGGCGCCGCGTGTCTCCACTTCCTTGACGTTTGCCCGAATGCTTCCGTTAACATTGGTCTGGGTTGCCAATGCGATGACGGGGGTTCCTTTTTCAATCAGGGCAATGGTGCCGTGTTTTAATTCTCCCCCGGCAAATCCTTCTGCCTGAATGTAGGAGATCTCTTTCAGCTTTAGCGCTCCTTCTAACCCGACAAAATAGTCGATGGAACGGCCAATGAAAAAGCAGTTGATAGTCGCGGGCAAATATTCAGCCGCAATTTGCTCGAATGCTTCTTTGGCGTCACATAATGTATCCATCGCGCTGGCGGCGATCCCCAGTTCTTTGACTAAGTCAAGGTCCGTAGGTACTCTTTTGGCAGCCCCCGCTACGGATGCCAAAATCGCAAGGACGGCAATCTGGGCTGTGTATGCTTTTGTGGAAGCGACGGCAATTTCCGGTCCGGCATGTAAAAGCAGTGTATCATCCGCTTCTCTTGAAAGGGTGGAGCCAGGCACATTCGTGATCGTGAGTGCGCGGTACCCCATTTCCTTCACTTTCACCAATACCGCTCTGCTGTCTGCTGTTTCTCCGCTCTGGGAAATGAAAATAAATAATGGTCTTTTGGAAAGTAAAGGCATATTGTAGCCAAATTCACTGGCGAGATGGACTTCCACCGGAATTTCCGCCAGCTTTTCAATCAGCTGTTTTCCAACCAATCCCGCATGATAGCTTGTTCCGCATGCCACAATATAAATTCGGTCGGCTTTCAGCATGGCATTTGTGATTTCCTCATTGATCTGTAGACGGCCGTTCTCATCCTGGTACGCTTGAATGATTTTTCTCATGACAAGTGGCTGTTCATCTATCTCTTTCAACATGAAATGCGGATACGTTCCTTTTTCGATATCTGTCATGTCAAGCTCCGCTTTGTAAGGCTCCCTGATGATGACTTCGCCTTGCAAATTATAAATGTCTGCACGATCTTTTTTCACAATAGCGATTTCCTTATCCAACAGTTCAACGAATTGATTTGTGACATGAATCATTGCCATGGCATCACTGGCAACAACTTGAAAGTCTTCTCCGACTCCGATCAACAACGGGCTTTTATTTTTTGCCGCAAAGATAACTCCTGGTGTTTCAATATCCAGCATCGCTATTGCATATGATCCGTTGAGCAAACGCAGCGTTTCACGAAAAGCTTCTTCCGCCTCCATCGTTTGGGAAAACTTTTCTACCAATTGAACGATGACTTCTGTGTCTGTTTCACTTTGAAGCGTCACATCACGTAAATAGGCTGCTTTTAATTCCGACTCGTTTTCAATGACCCCGTTATGAACCAAAGTAAATCGGCCTGACGCACTTTGATGGGGGTGGGCATTCCTTTTGCTGGGCGATCCGTGGGTTGCCCAGCGCGTATGCCCGATTCCTGACCGAGCACTAATATTTCCGTCCACTGCATTTCTGAGGTCTGCTATCCGTCCTTCTTCTTTAAAAACATGAATGCCGTCTTGATTCTCAACAGCGATTCCTGCCGAATCATAGCCGCGGTATTCAAGCTTTTCCAAGCCTTTTAATAAAATTTCCTTCGCATCATTTGTCCCAATATAACCTGTAATTCCGCACATTGTCTTTCCTCCAGTAAAAGGAGGGCAAGCAGCACGAGGGCATACTTGCCCTCTTTTTTCATTTTCTCGACCACATTTTCTTTCCTTTGTCCATCGAGTCGCCTCGATGCTTTCGAAAAGAAAATTCGACTGTGTGCCGCAGCCGGGAGGCATCCGCCGAACGTTCGATAAACCTCCTCCTCGTCAACTAGCGAGCTTATCAACCAACTTTCACTAGTTCTGGCGCTTATATAAAAAACCCCTATGCTCCTTTCCATTTAAAGTAAAGTGAAACATGAATATCATACTATATTCTTTTTTTGACGGTCAACCTATTACTAGATTTATATCTAAATTTTTTTAGGCATTATTTGATCTTTCTTTGCTTCAATAGCCCTGCCGCGATGGGGGTTAATAACAGGATGACCGCCACCGGCAAAAACCACACTCCAAATTCGCCGCTCCACCCCAGTGCAATGGATACTGATTCAAATGTGATGAGCACAAAAATAATAAGGCATATGTTTTTTATTTGATTGACCATCTTTCGGCTTAATAAGTAAAATTGTTTCGCATTGGATTCGTTTAAGCGTTCGGGATAATTATGAAGTTCCGGTCTTTTTTCGAAAAATCGCATGAATACAATGATGAATGCGCCCATCCCCGGCAAAATAAGCAATTTGGATTTAGAGCCCCAACGATCCACTTCACCAAGAGCATTATAATGTGCGGGCACTTTGTCGGGAAGTTGATTCCAGATGAAAATGAGTAAAAGAATGGAAGCCATATAAAGTGAACATCCGATAATATCCCAGAACCATTCACTCTTTGTTTTCGGTATCTTTAACTTGGGTCGTTCCCATGAATTTGACATTAGATCACTCCACAAAAAACTTTTATACACATTTTTATTGTCACTGAAATAAAAAACAGCGGTTATGAGTTATGATATAGATATGCTTTTAAGACAGAATCGTTGTTATGAGTTAGGAGGTTTCATATGAACAAAAAGGCGTTTTGGATAGCAACTTTCACGATTATCATATGGTCGTCGGGATTTGCCGCTGTTAGGGCCAGCTTACTCGGAGGATATACCCCTTCCCACCTTGTGCTTCTCCGCTTTTTGATCGCTTCCGGTGTTTTTTTATTATATGCTTTATGGCCGAGTGTTCATATAAAGTTGCCGGCAAAAAAGGACATTCCGCGCATTATTTTTCTTGGCTTCATGGGGATCAGCGTGTACCAAATCGGATTCACATTTGGCGTCCAAACGGTTTCCGCAGGCACCGCCAGTATGATCATCGGTTCAGCACCCATTTTTACATCAATTCTCGCCGTTATCATTTTAAAAGAAAAAATGGATTTGTTTGGCTGGATCGGCTTGGGGATAGGGTTTATCGGAATCATTTTAATTACTATCGGAACATCAGGAGCTTCTTTTACAATTTCCAAGGGTACTATTTATATTTTGATCAGCACGATCGCCACGTCCATCTTTTTTGTTTATCAAAAACCGCTACTGGCGAAATATCATCCGATTGATTTAACGGCATATTTTACGTGGGCCGGAACGCTGCCCATGCTTTTCTTTATGCCCGGGTTATGGGAAAACATTCAAAATGCCGACTTCGGCGCTCATGTATCTGCTCTTTATGTTGGTATTTTCCCTGCAGCGATCGCGTACGCCACGTGGGCCATCGCCTTGTCCGCAGGAAATGCCACGACCATTTCCAGCATGCTTTATCTGGAACCGGCGCTCGCCATCATCATCGCGTGGTTATGGTTGAACGAATGGCCCAATACTCTCTCCCTGATTGGAGGAGCCATTGCCCTCACAAGTGTATTTGTTGTGAATTTTGTAGGAAAAAAGCGATACATAACCAAAAAGAAACTTGAGTAATGAACGAGCTTCCAGCATGATGTGCCTCCAAAAGTTAGATTACCAATTCTAACTTTTGGAGTTCAGCACAAAATGGGGGAGTCTTTTTTGAGAAATTATTCATATGTTGATCTCCAAGGCAACCGGACAATGATCACTGCCCATTACGTCACAATGAATATATGAATCTATCAATCGTTCTTGCAACTTTTGTGAAACGATAAAATAATCGATCCGCCATCCAATATTCCTTTCCCTTACCTTGTTCATGTATGACCACCATGTATAAGCGCCTTCCTTATCTGGATAAAAGTGGCGGAACGCATCAATAAAGCCATGTTCAAGCAATCTGGAAAATTTCCCCCGTTCCTCTTCTGTAAATCCCGAG
This sequence comes from Siminovitchia thermophila, assembly GCF_016909185.1. Taxonomy (GTDB): domain Bacteria; phylum Bacillota; class Bacilli; order Bacillales; family Bacillaceae_C; genus Siminovitchia; species Siminovitchia thermophila. The sequence continues at coordinate 73,233 of NZ_JAFBFH010000002.1, forward strand.
TTTCCCCTGTTCGACTTGAAGTTTTTTAAATCGATGTCTTGATGGGCCACATTGAGGTCACCACATAAAATGACCGGTTTTTGGCGATCTAATTCTTTTACATATACAAGCATGCGGTCTTCCCAATCCAAACGGTAAGGTAAGCGGGCCAAATCCCTTTGCGCATTGGGCGTATACACATTGACAAGGAAAAAATCCGCGAATTCCAACGTAATGATCCGGCCTTCTTCCTCAACGTCAGAATCACCAACCCCATATTTGACAGAGATCGGTTTGTGTTTGGTAAATACGGCTGTTCCGGAGTAGCCTTTCTTCACCGCATAGTTCCAATATTGTTCATACCCTTTCAGTTCCAAGTCAATTTGTCCAGCTTGCAGCTTTGTTTCCTGGACGCAAAAAATATCGGCATCCACTTGATGAAAGTAATCGAGAAAACCTTTACGTATGCAAGCTCTTAATCCATTGACGTTCCAAGATACAAGTTTCATCCCGTCATTTTCTCCTCTATTGCTATTCTCTCTACCTATTTTGCCACTGTTTTTATCAGTAAACAAGCAGCGCAAAACTTTGGTATGGGAGACGATACATTTTCATACAACAAAAGCGCCACCGCTACCCCATTAAAGGAACTGGGACACAACTAAATCAGCTGATGAAAAAACGAACAATAAAGTGAAACTTCATTCAGTAGGGATTTTTTTCCATCTCCTACTGAATGTTAGTTGAACCAATCGGGCATTTAGGTGCCGTTTTCACACACTTAGGCCTTTTGTATTCACTCAAGATTTTGAAGCGGGAGTCCTACGGCACCTTACATGCGGGATAAAGTGAAACTTCATTCAGTAGGAATTTTTTCCACCTCCTACTGAATGTTAGTTAAACCAATCGGGCATTTAGGTGCCGTTTTCACACACTTAGGCCTTTTGTATTCACTCAAGATTTTGAAGCGGGAGTCCTACGGCACCTTACATGCCGGGTAAATTGTCCTAGTGTATAATACGAAATCTTTTAGCGTAGTCAAAATAGGTAGTCTCCTGCGGGAATAGCTCGAGTTGGAGCTGTGCCCGCAGGAAAGCGACCTTTGCTTTCCGAAGAAGCTGAAAAGACCTGCGGAAAGCGAAATATGTTGACGTAGCGATGATAGGGATTTTTTAACACAAATAGGGGCATGTAAAAATGAAATAAACCGCATGGAATCAAGTTTAAAACCTTGATTTCACGCGATTTTATTCTCACGATCTTTATGATTATGAATCAGCTTTCAACCTATGTCCCAGCCTGTTTACAATTCCTTTTTAACTTCATATTTCTTCATTGTTTCAACAACCTTGTCAAAGTCCTTTTTTGATTTTACCGGTATTCCTTGTAGCAACTCCTGATGTTGTTTGCTTTCCAATTTTTTCACATCAATTTGAAAAAATGATTGGATAATGTCCGACTCCTCCGGCTTTCCATTGAAAATGGATAATGTGCCGTCTTCCGTAATGCCAAAATATCCGTTCATTTTTGACAAAGGTGAGATGTCATTCACTTTCTTTTCAAAAACAAGATAGTCTTCACTCATATCGACCAGCCGCCATTTTTCATACTTTGCCCAAAAGTCTTCGAGGGCCCATATTGTTTCAGTAAGCGTCTCTTCGCTTTCTTCTCCGTCAATATATACTCTTTTTAACTTGATGGTCAGTTCTAAGGGCTTTTCCGGAATCAGCAATTCCTTCTCTTCACTGGCTTGTACATGACTGGGTGATTGGTTGAGATCAACAATGAAAAAGCTGCCGCAGCAAATCATCGTGAAGGCTAATACAGCTTTCATTACAACACTCATCATGAATCACCTCAAGTTCTTAGTTCATTTTATACATATAGTGTGACCATACTTTTACATGATTATCCAATAAAAAAAAGCTTTTCCAAAAGAATTCCTCTTTTGGGAAAGCTTTATTTAGTTATGGTATACTTCTTGAACATCATCATCGTCTTCAAGCATATCGATGAGGTTTTCCAGCTTTTCTTCCTGCTCTTCCGTTAATGACGCATCGGTTTGTGGAACCATTGTCATTTCAGCCGTCATAAATTCAAAGCCGGCCTCTTCGAGACTTTCTTTTACATCCATGAAATTTTCCGGTTCTGTATATATTTCGAAGGCCTCATCGCTCGTTTCCATATCTTCCGCTCCAGCTTCGATTACCTGCAGCAACAGTTCTTCCTCATCTAAGTCATCATAGTTGCTCCTGTCGATCACCAAGTATCCTTTCCGGTTAAACATATAGGAAACACAACCGGTTTCGCCGAGATTTCCGCCATTTTTCGTAAAAGCGTGGCGGACGTTTGAAGCGGTCCTGTTTTTATTGTCGGTCAAACACACTACCATGACCGCTGCACCACCGGGCCCGTATCCTTCATAAATAATTTCTTCGTACTGTTCCGCATTTTGGCTGCCAGTGGCTTTGTCAATTGCACGCTTTATATTGTCATTCGGCATATTTGCCGATTTTGCTTTATCCACGACAAGCCGTAGCGCCGGGTTTGTATCCGGATCGCCCCCGCCACTTTTGGCCGCGACGTACAGTTCTTTGGCAAGCTTTTGAAATATCTTGCCGCGCTTTGCATCTTGTGCGTTTTTTCTGCGTTGAATATTTTTCCATTTGGAATGTCCTGCCATTTAAAATCCCCCTATCCTTTCACCTGTACTTAATCATATATTGAATCATCTTTTCTTGGCAAATAAGAAATTTTGGAATACCACCGAAAATATTTTACACTTTGAGCGAAACTGTTTGCAATCCGAAACTAGTTACAGACCGTTTTTCACCTTTGCCATCACGGTTTTTATAAATTGCATTCGCTTTTTGTACTGTTTGAACGTAATGGTTTCTAAATGATGCCTTCGATTGGTTCTTTCTTTTTTCCTGCTATTCATATAATAAATCCATTCACGGAAAATATCGGTTGGATACACGAGAGCAGCCAAAAACGGGGGATCGTTTTGATAACGATTGATTTCCATATAGTCGGAAAATAGCCGCTCGCTTGACCATTGAAGCGACGGCAAAATGCGATTGCAAAATTGAAGAAGATCAATGTGGCTCGGCCCGATGCTGATCAGGTCAAAATCTATTAAGTATAAAGAGCCGTCAGCTTTTCTTATAAAATTGTGGTGTGCAACGTCACCATGTAATATACAATACGGCCCCTCCAAGAAATAATCCGCATGGCGCTTCAAGAATTGAATGGCCCACTCCCCTGCAAACATGTAATGCTTCATATACGGGTAAAGGCCTGTATCTTCATAAGAACCCATTTTCTTTTTAAAATCCAGCAACCGTCTATCCCATTTTTTTAGTTGATCAAACAAAGCAAGATGGGGTGTAAACTGATCGGTAAATCGGGCTGTAGTAGCATGAAAATGAGAAAGAAGCGCGAGGGCGTCCTTTCGGCAGCGGGCGCTTCCATAGTGAAATGGTTCATCTTGCTTTTGTTCAATATGCCGGATTAAACCAAATACGCGACCATCAAAATAGATCGCCCCGATAGGATGAAAATCGTACGTATTCTGAAAGCCGTTTTCAAATAAATAATGAGTCAAACGGATTTGGGTATGCAACTTTTTTCGCGCGGCAAACTCCTTGACTATCCACCGTTCTTTTTCTGATTGTATGAGCCAAACCCCTTTTTTGACGTGAAAAATATGACGAAAATGGTGGCCAACTACCTTTTTTATATAAAGAAGGAGACGGTTTTCAAATCCGTCTCTCTTTCGTTTCGCTTGATTATTCATTTTCTTCTCCGGCTTCATCTCTTGGCATCTCGAATTGTCCCATTCCTCCCGGCATTGGCTGTGCGTATGGGTAAGACTGCCCCCCTCCATAAGGAGCGGCCATCGGGGTCCCATATGGTGCCGCCATCTGGGCACCGTATGGTGCAGCCGGCATCGCAGGGTATCCTCCATAAGGTTGTGTATATCCTTGCATTGGCATTCCCTGTGGCGGATCATCGTTATCATCATCCCAATCCATTCCATGCATGACATGACCGTGATGATATCCTTGATGATGATGACCGTGGTGATGATGCATGAATGGGCTTGATGAGCTGGAAGATTCGTCACCCCAATACTGCTGCGGCATCTCGTATTCCACTGCGGGCATCACTTGTGGCATTTGGCCATACATTGGCATTTGTCCGTACATCGGCATCTGACCGTACATCGGCATCTGGCCATACATCGGCATCTGACCGTACATCGTTTGCGGATAAGCCATTGCCCCTTGCACTTGCGGCATCATTGAATGCGGATACGGGTAACATGGATCACACACGGGCATAACCGGGTAGCAATAAGAATACATAGGCTGAGTATAACCTCCTTGTACAGGCATCACGGGCATTTCTATAGATTCTTCATGATGTACATGCTCTTTTTCTTTTACTGCTTGCTGAACTTGGGCCTGCGTTTGGCTCATATTCATCATATAATAATTATTAACGTCAATCTCCGGCAACGGCTGCGGCATTACTGGCTGATATATTTTGTGCGGTTTTTCTTTCGGCACTTCTTTAATCACCTCTTTTTTTGGTGGTTGTGCTTTTTTCGGCGGTTGTACTTTTTTCGGCGGTTGTACTTTTTTGGGCGGATGTGCTTTTTTTGGCACTTCTTTATGCCCATGCATTTGATGGTGATGCATTTCTTTTTTTACTGCAGCACCTCCTGCTGGCACCTTTATTTTCATACCGGGCATAATCATATCAGGGTTGGACAACTGTGCATTCATTTTTTTTAACTCTTCGAAATCCACGCCGTATTTTTGCGCGATCTTCCAAAGCGTGTCGCCCTTTTGAACGATATGAATCTTCACTAATTTCCCCTCCTCTTGCATACGTCCATATAGTGTATGATTGTGTGGGCAAATTGTTATTTTTTCCTCTTCAAAATACATATGAAATAATGAAAGCCTTTATGAGTCTTATAAAGATCCGTCTCGTACCGGAAGAGTTCAAGCGGCTGTAAATATGTGATACTATTTAATCGTAAGCATTGGAAACGGAGGACTCCTGATGAAAAAAGAAAGGAAATTGCTTGGGGAAGAAAGAAGAGCTTGGATACTGGAATATTTAAAACAAAACAATGGTCCGATAACCGGAACGGCTTTGGCGAAAAAAGCAAATGTCAGCAGGCAGGTTATTGTTGGGGATATTACATTGTTAAAAGCACATAACGAACCCATCATCGCCACGAGTCAAGGTTACTTATATATGCCGGTGATGAGCAGCGAACGTGTCGAGAAAATAGTAGCTTGCTGCCATGAGCGGGATATAACTGAAGAGGAACTCAATATCATCGTTGATCATGGGGTTACAGTGAAAGATGTAAAAGTGGAGCATCCAGTATATGGAGATTTGACCGCCTCCATCATGGTTTCGAACCGACAAGAAGTGAACGCTTTTTTAAAAGAAATTAACAAAACAAATGCACCATTATTGTCGCAACTAACAGCTGGGATGCATTTACACACATTGTCCGCACCAAATAGGCAAATGATTGAAAGGGCAGAGGCCGCACTTTCAAAAGCGGGGATTTTAGTCGAAGAAAACTAACAAGCGGAAATGCTTCAATAAGCGCACTTCCGCTTGTTTTCTTATCAGCCTCCCGAGCTGACAACTTCCACTTTGGCCACAAACTCGAGCCGGCGTAATTTCCCCAGAAGTTCATCCATATTGACATTCATTTCTGTCACATCCAGAGACAGTGTAACGTTTGCCCGTCCCTGTAACGGAATTGTTTGGTGAATCGTTAATACGTTGCATGAACAGCTAGCCACGATACTAAGCAGCTTAGATAGTGCGCCCGGCTTATCTTCAAGGAAAAAAAACAATGAAATGATTTTTTCTTTCACAACGGTATGGAAGGGAAATACCGTATCTCTATATTTATAAAAAGCACTTCGACTTAAATCGACTTGCTGAACGGCGTCCCATATCGACTCTGCCGTTCCCCGCTCCAGCAGAGCCTTTGCTTCCAACGTTTTTTTCATGGCTTCAGGCAAAACGTCTTCCCGTACGAGATAGAATTTTTGATCAATTTCCCTTTTCCCCACCATAGTTCCCCTCCATACAAAGAACTAATCCATAAATTCAAATTCGTAATCAAACAGGCGAACGGTATCGCCATCTTTCGCTCCCCGCTCTCGAAGCGCATCATCCACACCGATAGACCTTAATTGGCGGGCAAATCGGCGGACGGCTTCTTCCCGGGAAAAGTCGGTCATTTTAAATAATCTTTCAATCTTGTCACCACTGACAACAAAGCTTCCGTCCGGATCGCGCGTAATGGTAAACGGCTTTTCCTCCTCTTCATGTTTGTAAACAACCCGATGTATCTCCTTTTCATCAGGCAATTCTTCATGAAGGGGGAATTGAGGCGTCACTTCAAGTAAATCGGCTATGGCGAACAGAACTTCCCGTACACCTTCCCTCGTAATTGCTGAGATAGGATAAACAGGATATTCGTTCTGGAGCTTTTCTTTAAATGCCTTTATATTTTCTTGAGCAGAAGGGATGTCCATTTTGTTGGCAACAATGATTTGCGGTCTTTCCAGCAAACGCAAGTTATACTGCTGTAATTCCTCGTTGATCGTTATATAATCTTCGTACGGGTCTCTCCCTTCCATCCCCGACATGTCGATAACATGAACGATGACTCTTGTCCGTTCGACATGGCGAAGAAATTGATGGCCAAGCCCGACTCCTTCGTGCGCTCCTTCGATTAACCCAGGCAGATCTGCCATGACGAAACTTCGGTCATCATCCGTTGACACAACGCCAAGGTTGGGCTTAATCGTTGTAAAATGGTATTCCGCAATTTTTGGCTTTGCCGCTGATACAACAGACAGAAACGTGGACTTTCCTACATTCGGAAAACCGACTAGTCCGACATCGGCAAGCAGCTTTAATTCAAGTGTAACGTTTCTTTCCTGGCCAGGTTCGCCATTTTCAGCGACTTCAGGGGCTGGATTTGCTGGTGTGGCAAAGCGGACGTTTCCTCTTCCGCCGCGTCCTCCTTTGGCGATAACAGCTCTTTGACCGTCTTTGATCAAATCCGCAATCACTTCTCCTGTATCTTCGTCGGTCACAACAGTTCCAGGAGGCACTTTGACGATAAGATCTTCTGCACCTTTACCGTGTTGCCCTTTTGACATTCCGTTTTCTCCGCGCTTGCCTTTAAAATGCTTTTGGTATCTGAAGTCCATGAGCGTTCGCAGACCTTCGTCTACAACAAAGATAACGCTGGCTCCTTTGCCGCCGTCGCCTCCGGCCGGTCCGCCCATTGGTTCATATTTTTCACGACGGAACGCTACCATGCCGTTTCCGCCATCTCCACCTTTAACATATACTTTTACTCGATCGACAAACATTAAGGACACTCCATTCTGGCCATCTAACTTTCCAAACAAAACAATACTTGAATTTGATATTCATTTTCCGATAACTGTTCATATGTTACATGATCCGGATACACATCTTTGCGAAAGAGCCAACTTTTCAGTTCCGACTCATTTTCTATTATACCGTGGAATTGAAAAAGAAAACCGACGGTATCTTTTCCTGATTCGATTGTCAAATATAGGCAGTTATCATAAATAGGTAATGATACCCGGTTTAACTCTTCAAAAAATTCTCCCATCCAATCTGAAAGCAGTTGATCATCCAGATCCAGCTTTTCCACTCCGTTGACAATTTCATATTCAAGACGAAAACGATACCCTTTCCAGTTGTGTGTCAACAATAATTCAGCAAAGCGAAATAGCTTTAGATTGGAAAGAATTGCTTCCTGCTTCATTTCCAGTACAATTTCATCCATAATGCGCTTAGCCTGTTCTGTTTTTCCCATGGAAAGGTTTCCTTTAATTAACTGTAATCTATTTAACCACTCGTGGCGCGTATATCGAAGTATTTCTACTACTGTCCAATTTTCGCTCATCCCTTGTTCTCCCCAGTCTGGTCTTTACAAATTATATTATAGTATAACAAATTTCTCCTCTATGGAAGCGACTTAGAGTTGTACTTGAAGTAATTGTACCATTGATAAAATGACCGGTGAACATCTTTAGGAGGAAAACATATATTTTTGAGACATCAATTATTCACAAAAAAAACTCTAACCCCAAATGGTTAGAGTTTTTATCACTATTGTGCCTGCGGATATACGCTCACTTTTTTCTTATCGCGGCCAAGCCGTTCGAACCGAACAACGCCGTCCACTTTAGCAAAAAGGGTATCGTCTTTCCCGCGACCGACGTTTTCACCTGGATGAATCTTTGTGCCTCGCTGACGGTAAAGAATCGAACCGCCGGAAACGTATTGTCCATCTGCACGTTTAGCGCCAAGTCTTTTAGCTTCAGAGTCCCTGCCGTTTTTCGTGGAACCTGCTCCTTTTTTCGTTGCGAAAAATTGAAGATCCAATTTCAACATGTGATTCACCCCCTATTTTTAACGTTAACTTTTAAATAATCTTTATAATCACGTTCGATTGTTTCTAATGAAATAACCATGCCCTCAAGCAACAGCTGAACTTGTTTGGAAGTTTCCAACGGCAAGTCCGCGGGCAGCTTGCATGACAGATAACCGCTTTCCGACTGTTCTATGTTTAGAGTGACACCCGTCAGTGCCATCACTGCATTCAGGCTGCCAAAAGCAACTGCTGAAGCGCCGGCACAGACGATATCTGCGCCTTTTTCTGCAAACTCGGCATGCCCGGTCATCGTAAAAGATTCAATCTTGCCTTTGGAATCTTTATATATTTCAACGAGAATCATGGATCTGTTACGCGTTGATTTTTTCGATGATCAGTTTTGTATATGGCTGACGGTGGCCTTGTTTTTTACGGTAATTCTTCTTAGGCTTGTATTTGAAAACAACGACCTTCTTTTGACGGCCTTGTTGCTCCACCTTGGCAGTTACGGTGGCACCTTCAACAAATGGGCTGCCAACTTTCACATCTTCACCACCGACAAAAAGCACTTTGTCAAAAGTGTATGTGTCACCTTCAGTCGCATCCAACTTTTCAACAAAGATTGCTTGGCCTTCTTCAACCTTTATTTGTTTTCCGCCTGTTTCAATGATTGCGTACAATGTATCGCACCTCCTCAATAACTAAGACTCGCCAGACTCAGGTGTCTTATACTGGATAAGCGCTTGTGTACCTGTGCTGTGCGGTTGTAGCACGGGTGCTACAATCTAACATAAAAATACTATCACATTCTCATGCCTTATGTCAATAGCGCTTCTCTTCATTTTACTACTCTTTCTTTTACTTCGAAAGCGCTCTGATCAAAGATACTGCCAATTCATTTACTTGGTTTATTCTCAGATTCTATATTTGGGAGAATTTTGTTTCATATTCGATCATTGATTTCAAGTAGACTCAATGATGTTCAATCATGATACACGATATCCTTCAAGCGTGCACGTATTTGCTTTTCTGCAAAGAAGGCATGCAACATTTCGTTTTCATCCAGTTTTCCGAGCATTCGTTTCCCATCATCCACATGGATGACATGCTTACAGCCACGCCTGAATTGCTCCATGATCGAGGACACATATTCGCTTCCTTCCACCTCAATCACATCAAGCTTTTTAAAACCTGTTTGCTTCCCGCTATACCGCTCTAATAAAAACCGGATAAAGGAAAATCTCATTTGATTCCATTGGTGCCACAATGATGCATATAAATACACTAGAACAATCCACACATTCAGGTTAAACGGAAATACGATCAAAAAAAGACAAAGAAGAAACGTCAAAACAATAAAGGAACAAAGCAATGATTGTTTGAAAGCCGTTAAAAACGGTTGCCGGGAACTCAAATATAAATAAATAACCTTGCCACCATCAAGCGGCCATACAGGCAGAAGATTAAACAAAAAGACCATTATGTTAAACTGTTGAAACATTGTTGCAAATTCCATCGAAATGACTTCATTTGTCCCCAGAATAAAGACAGTTGCCGCCATCCATATATGCTGAAAAGGACCGGCAAGGACGACAAGCAGTTCTTCAATAACAGGCCGATTTCCATGTTCATCCACTTCACAAATACCACCAAACGGCATAATCAAGATGCGATTGATTTTCCACGAAAAAAAATGGGCACAAGTGGCATGTCCCATCTCGTGAATAAAAACAATCAAAAACAATGTGAGCAATTCCCAATAATAACCCGTGATAATGGCAAAACAAGCCACAATCCAAAAGAGAGGATGAAAATGTATCTTTCTTAAAAGTCGTCCGTAGTTATTCAACATTAATCACCTGGAGGGGATCAATAAAAACATCTCCCTTTTTAATGGCAATATAAAATTTTCCTGAATAACTTTCTTCACCAGATGACACGGTTCCCAACACTTTTCCGCCTTCAATACGTTCATGTGGTTTTACATGAAGCTTGTTCAGATGGGCATACCATGATTCAGTATCGTCTTCATGTTGCACAATCACTGTGTTGCCGGTATCTGCTTTTTTTCCTGCAAAAATAACGATTCCGCCGGCAATAGCTTCAACCTGAGCCTGATGTTCCGTTTCGATCATGATCCCACGGCCATCTTGATCGAAATTTTCGGCGATTTTAGCTCCAACAGGTAAGGCATAGTCTGTTTCTATCCCCGTTTGGATAATGTCTCCATCTGCCTTGTCCTTGTCGGGAAATAGAGCAAGCGGTTTGCCAAAACGGCCTTCATACCACTCAGAAACAGCGGCAAAACGGAATTCCGTTTCCATTGCTTCGTTGACGACTGATTTAGCCGCTTGAAATGCCGGGGATTCGGATTTGTAAATGATACTGACAAGGAGAATGAGCGTTATGGAAGCGAGAACTTTGAATATAAATACTTCACGATTCCAAAGAGGATGAAATTTTTCCTGATTTTTTGAATCATATAGAGAATGCTCATCCGTATAATTGCTGTCAATCCATTCATTTGACCACTGAATACCTTTATCCTTTTTCCGGTCATAGGACTTTCTTCTCTTGGCAATTCGCTTTTTTATTTGATTTACCCGATGGTTCACACCCCGCCATCTCCCTTACCAAGTTTCTACTACCCTATGACTTGTCTCTCCCTATTATGCTTCGGTTGTGAAGAAAAGACGGGGCGTTCCTTTGTAAAATTAATTGTATGCTGTTAGTTGTTCGCGAAGCAGAATACAAACTTCTCATAAAGTTTTTCCTCACTATTCCGAACGAACATTTTAACTTCCAAAGTCACTTTCCCGTAAAGAATTTTGATGTTCGTTTTGCGATGTTAACATCGCCACCGCTGTCTGTTCTCCTATTTCTGCTCCTTTGATGGCCGCTCGTTTCATTGCAAACAAACGATGTGCCCGCTAATAGGTAGACTTTTTTTCAGAAAATCTCTGGTTTGGACAGGCAAGATCAGAACCGCTTGATGACAACTTATTGGAAACTTGCGCTGGTTGAACACGACTACGCCTGAACCGAACCCTGTTCATCGAAAGCGTCGAGGCTGCCATCGCCATTGTCGCACTCTATATGCGCCTGAACCGAACTCTGTTTATCGAAAGCTCCATATCCGATCATGATCTCCCGGCCGCTGAAATGCCGATTTGCAAATTCCCAGTCCGAAACACAAAAAACCTATAAAAATGAATAAACCGCATGAAATCAATTGAAACACCTTGATTTCACGCGGTTTATTTTCACGATTGGACGAATAGCAATTCGTTTTCAACTTATGTCCCAGCTTCACCGATTATCGAGATCCAAAAAGCTGTTTAATTCGAGTGAAGAATCCGGATTTATCTTCTTCCAGGGGCTGAAGCGGTACAGATTCCCCAAGAATCCGTCTTGCGATATTTCGGTATGCGATTGATGTTTTACTTTCCGGATTGAGGGCAATGGGTTCACCCTCGTTGGATGACTTGATGACTTCTTCGTCGTCTTGCACGATACCGAGCAGATCGATGGATAAGTGCTGTGTAATATCATCCACGTCGAGGACATCACCCTCACGCATCATCCTCGGCCTGATTCTATTAATAATCAATTTGGGAGGCTCAATATTCTCTTCTTTTTCAAGAAGGCCGATAATTCTGTCCGCATCACGGACAGCGGAAATTTCAGGTGTCGTTACAACGATCGCCTTGTCTGCTCCGGCAATCGCATTCCTGTAACCTTGTTCAATTCCCGCAGGGCAATCAATGAGAACATAATCATAATCTTGCTTGAGCTCGGCCACAAGTTCTCTCATCTGCTCAGGTGTGACCGCCGTTTTATCGCTTGTTTGTGCCGCTGGAAGCAAAAACAGCTTGTCCTCAAACCTTTTGTCTTTTACAATTGCTTGGTGAGGCTTGCAACGCTTCTCAACAACATCTACAAGATCATAAATAATCCTGTTTTCAAGCCCCAGCACAACATCGAGATTGCGAAGGCCAATATCCGTATCTATCAAACACACTTTTTTCCCCTGCAAGGCAAGTGATGTACCCAGGTTTGCCGAAGTTGTTGTCTTTCCGACTCCTCCCTTGCCGGATGTTATTACAATCGCCTCACCCATAATAATGTCCCCCTTTAAATCTCGTAATATTCGGTCGTAAGTGTTTTAACACTTGTAATCGATCAATGATAATTTGATGATTCCTGTCTATGTAGGCACATTCCATTTGGTGACGTTCCTCCTGATCGTAATGGTCGGGAGAACGGCTGATGCAATCAGAAATTCTTAACTGTGACGGGGTCATGAATGAGGCAACGATAACGGCTTCATTTCTGCCCGTGTATCCGGCATGGGCAATCCCTTTTAATGCCCCCATGATAAAAATATTACCGCCTGCCCTTACCGTGCCGCCTGGATTAACATCTCCCACGAGAAGTAAGTCCCCCGGCACTTCTAAAATTTGCCCGGATCTTACGATCGTTGCGACGGAAGTTACTTCCTGGCTCTCGATGACCGTTTTGGCCTCTTCTTTTGAAATGACATTGCTGTCTATTTCCTCCACGATCAGGTTTTGTTTTTGCCGAATAAGTTCTTTGATTTCTTCTTCTTGTTCAGGATTTAAATAGCGGTTGCCCGTAAGAATGCGAACTGAAATAAGCGGACTTTCCTCTAATCCTTGAAATTCCGCAAGCTTCTCTTCCAGCTCTATTAAAATATCTTCATACGAACAACGATCATTTAACTGAAGCGAAAGACCGCTCTTCGTTCCTTTAATCATTACATTTTGTCTTTTCATGAATTAGCGGGCTTCAAGGAATTGCATTCATTGGGCCCTTACTTCTCCTTTCAACGACGAACATCTTATCCGGTACAGTTTGATGAACACCAGCAAGGTTCATTTCTTCTATTTTCGACAATCGCTGGCGATTTCCCTTTTTCGTGGGCAAATTTTCATCATCTCCGTATTATTCGGATGACAGTTGCTTATGCAAATGTTGCAGCCATCTTGTATATGGGATAAAAATGATGAAATAGAAAATTAAATTCAGTACAAGAGATGGCAGCAGTCTGTTTTCAAGAAACTCCATCATTGTTACAGGAACATTGAAAAGCAGTATGTTTAATCCAAAAATGAGCGATTCCACCAGTGAAATATTCACGATCACAATCAGCCCTACAGTCAGCACATTGATATGTAAAATCCTGATCATTTTAGAAGCTATGTAGACGGAAATGGGAAATAAAAACAGGTAAGCCCCGATAATTCCCGTAAAATATATATCAAAAATCAGTCCGAATAACGCCGCATATATGATCGTTGTGTTACGAACAAAGTATATCCCCATCAATGTTAATGCGATCAACAAAAAATGAGGGATAACCATCCGGTCTTTAAATAAAGAGGCTGTTGTAAAAAAATCAGTAAATAGGCTTTCAGCGTAAAAACAAGCAATCAATACGAGAGGAAGAAGAACCCGCTTCATTCGTCTTCCTCCTTATCCCCGGATTGCATCGAGCGGGCAACAACCATTACGTGTTCGAAATCATAGAATTCGGCAAAAGGTTTAATATAAGCGATTTGCGACAGTCCATATTGATCAAGGGTCACTTCTTCAACCGTTCCAATTTCAAGTCCTTTTGGAAAAATACCGCCTAAGCCCGAAGTAATGACATTTTGTCCTTTTTCAATTTGGGCTTCATCAATGGGCAAATCCTTCATTATCAGCATTTTCTTTTCTTTGTCGTACCCGTCAATTAAACCATGAACGGAACCCTTTGCTTGAATCAAAGCGGAAACCCTGTTTTTTGTATTATCCGAACTGAGCAATTCAATCGTTGATGTCATTTCTGATGTAGAAACAACTTTCCCAACAAGTCCTTTGGACGTAATGACGGCCATATCAGGCTTTATGCCGCTTTTTGCCCCTTTATCGATAACGATCTTTTCAAACCACCGGTCTGGTGTTCGGCCGATGACAGTGGCCTGAATCGGGGTAAAATCTCTCAAGCTTTCTTTTTTACCAAGAGCCTCGCGCAATTCAGCATTATCTTTTTTGAGCTCGGTCATTTCTTTTTCAAGTCTCGCCACTTCTTCCAAGCGAGCTTTTAATTTTTTGTTTTCTTTATATGTATTTTGCAACTCTTCAAAGCCCTCGAAAAAACCCGCTATCTTGTGTGCGGGTTTTGCAACGAGGGATTGGCCAAAACCCACGACATCTTTCACAAATTGCTCTGGCCGTGAGATATTGTCTCTGTCCCTTAATGAAAAACCGATTAAAGAAACAAGAATAATGATTCCGATTAACAAGATGATCAGCCGCTTGTTCAGAAAAAAATGTGGCATTAAAACCCACCCCAGTTTTCAATTAGCCGGTATCTGTCCCTTCTAAAAAGGGAGTCAGATGTCTGCATAGGAAAGCAGAAGGCCGCAAAATAAAGACGACCTCTGCCAATTTTCTCAATTAAAGTAAATAAAATCTTACGCACGATTTTTAAACATGTTAATATGGTCCAGCGCCTTCCCGGTTCCGATCGCTACACAATCCAGCGGTTCATCCGCAATCAGAACAGGCATTTTTGTTTCGTTGCTGATGACTTTATCCAAATTGCGAAGGAGGGCTCCTCCTCCTGCAAGGACAATTCCTCTATCCATTATATCTGCCGCAAGCTCAGGCGGTGTATTCTCCAACGTGTTTTTCACAGCATCAATGATCGTATAAACCGTATCACGGAGAGCTTCCGAAATTTCTTCCGCCGTAATTTCAATTGTTTTGGGGAGCCCTGTCAATAAATCACGGCCGCGAATTTCCATCTTTTCGTTCGTTTCGACTGCTCCAGCCGAGCCAATTTCAACTTTGATAGCTTCAGCCGTTCTTTCCCCAATGAGCAAATTATATGTTTTTCGGATATAGTTGACAATGGCTTCATCAAAATTGTCTCCGGCAATTCGAATGGAATTGCTTGTAACAATCCCTCCCAGGGAAATGACTGCCACTTCCGTCGTTCCGCCGCCAATATCCACGACCATGCTTCCAGTTGGTTCCCAAACAGGCAAATCAGCACCGATCGCAGCAGCGAAAGGTTCTTCGATTGGATAAGCTTCCCTGGCTCCCGCCTCTCTAGTGGCATCGAGCACCGCCCTTTGTTCCACTGCTGTAATTCCGGAAGGCACACATACCATAACGTACGGTTTGCCCCCAAAAGCTCCTTTTGCTTTTCCTGCATGTTTTATAAAATATTTCATCATCGTTGCTGTCGTTTCATAATCGGCAATAACGCCATCTCTCATTGGCCGCATCGCCACTATATTTCCCGGCGTTCTGCCGATCATCTTTTTGGCATCATTTCCGACTGCAACGATTTTCTTTGTCTCGGTGTTGATGGCAACCACTGAAGGCTCCCGCAATACAATTCCTTTCCCTTTGACAAAAACAAGTGTATTGGCTGTGCCCAAGTCAATTCCTAAATCTTTTGTACCGATTCCAAACATGTATGTATCTCCCTTTCTACCCCATTACAATTGGTCAGGATGGACTTTATTATGAATTGTGTTTTATTACGACCTCATTACAACTTTGAAAAAAAATCACAAGACTTATTATATCTTATCATTTATGAAAAGCATAGTGTCACTTAAATCCTTTTTCTTTCATGTTGACATATTGGTAAGCGACGACTGACGATACACTGAACCATGCGAAGTCAAAATGGTCTTTTTCGCGCTTTTCAAAGCCTCTTTGTCATATAGACATCTTCCCTCATCGGGTGGATAATTAGTGATGTAGCGGCTGCCTAATGCGATGCTTACTCCCCGGAGTGTATTCTCGAAGTATTGAAGCCACCGAAGTGGAAAACAGATTTTTCATGTTGAGGTATATACTTAATATAGCTGATATGGTTAAGATAAGAAACCACTTCCATAACATTTAGTCTAGATAATACGAACGAAAATGAATATGTTTAAAAAATGAAATCAAAGCCTTGCTCGACTGTGGGGCTTTTGATCCGCCTGTTAATCTAATTAGCATTCGAATCATTCATTCTGTAACTAGAAGTTACAAAAGCCTCGTAGAATTTTTCATGATCACAATGTATTTCTGATCTTTTATCTAATCATTCCTCTTCTAGAATTTTTTATGAAATTACCCATTTAAATCTACATCTGCCTAAACAATGATTACCCTGTTTGTCATAGATTCTTAACAAAGCGTCATACATGGCATCAGCCAAATGGCGCCTATTTATTATCGGATGAACCCTCCTTTTCAAATGCGCACAAATTGAAAAGTTAAGCCAAGTCAATGGAAGGCAATAGCTTCAACTGGTTCTACCCGCTAAGTTGCACTTTTATCAATATTTTAAAAATCTTCTTTTTTATTTGCTGGAACTTTAGCTGGCATAAAGGGAATTATACCTGATTCCTCCTCATATACCAAGGTGCATTTTATCGTGCGCCGTAGGTTTCAAGAAAAAAGCTCACTTTTAAAATGTTGAAGGGCTAGAATAGATGTCACTTTGTATATTCGATAAGAAAGTCTTTTTCCCATTGAAAAATGGCCATTATTTCAATTTATAGTACCTCGCGCATGGAATATAGCGTCTATTTTCTTCCATATAGGCAATCGTTCGAAACTTAATTATACCGAAAGCTGGCTCTCTTTTGTATGGTATATATGAGATATTAAAAAAATTGAAAGCTTTATCTTCTTATTTAAATGATCAGCTTATAATGCGGCAACAGACGCTCATTAACTCAGAAATTTCTGGTGGAAGAATCGGATTCATAGCCCGCTGCAGGGGGTCTATTTTTTCACCCACATCATTATTGGGAGACCGTTCTCCTGATAACTTTGCTATACCCGCACAACTTCTTTCTCTGTAACGATGATTCTTGCAATTTTCATCCTGAATCAAAATCTTGTTTATTTCCTACAGTTTGCCGAGGTTGGGCCGTCAGGATGCGGCTTTTGGTGCTTAGTTTGCGAATCTCCATTCCAAAAGTTTTGTTTGTCTATGTGGGAAAATCGTAAACCAGGTGGAGAAAACAACAAGATTACTTTCTCCACCTGGTTTTTCGGGACTTTTAAAAAACCCCATTATCCTAGCAAACATGTATCTCCCTTTCTAACCCCGATGCATTCCAATAAACATGTTGTACTCCCTAACGTCTTATCATATAAAACCTTTTTCTTTCATGCTGACATATTTATTATCGCCGATGATCAAGTGGTCGAGGATTTCGATTCCCATCATTTTACCGCATTCAACGAGCCTGTTTGTCACCTCAATATCCTCTCTCGATGGTGTCGGGTCTCCTGATGGATGATTATGAAAACAGATGATGGAAGCGGCCGATCGGCGGAAAGCTTCCTTGAATACTTCTCGAGGATGAACGATAGAAGCGTTTAAGCTTCCGATAAAAATGGTTTGTCGGTGGAGAACTTGATTCTTGGTATTCAAATAGAGGCACACGAAGTGTTCCTGTGTTAAAAAGCGCATATCGTTCATAACATAATTCGCACCATCTTCAGGAGTGCGAATGATGTAACGATCATCATAGGTGAGGTTGCCGATTCTTCTCCCGAGTTCTATCGCGGCAGCAATTTGTACCGCTTTCACTTTGCCGATTCCTTTAATTCCCATTATCTCTTCCAGAGCCGCCTCTTTTAGCCATAATAACCCATCAAATTGTGCCAGCAGCTTATTCGCCAGTTGAAGAGCCGATTTTGACTTTGTTCCTGTCCTTAACAAGATCGCCAATAGTTCCTGATTGGAAAGACTGGCTGCGCCATGTTGAATAAGTCTTTCGCGCGGCCTGTCTTCAATGGGAAAGTCTTTGATCATTAAAGTATCCAATTTCGCTGTTTTTTCATCCTTTCATTCGTATTGTTGAAAAATGGGGAAGCCGATTTTTTCAAGCATTCTTGCAACACGGGCGATTGGAAGACCGACAACTGAAAAGTAATCCCCGTGAATTTCTTTTACCAATAAGGATCCCCATCCTTGAATGCCATACGCGCCTGCTTTATCTAACGGTTCATCTGTTGCAATATAGCGTTCAATCTCTTTTTCTGACAGTTCCCAAAAAGTGACTTCCGTTTTTTCATAAAATGTTTCAATGGTGTCCGCAAAGAATACGGCCACCCCGGTAAAAACGAAATGGGTCTGTCCTGATAATGTTTGTAACATTTGAAAAGCATGCTTTTTGTCAAAAGGCTTGCCTAACATATCGCCATGAATCGCTACAATTGTGTCTGCGCCAACCACGCAGCTATCACCATGATGCTTAGCGACGGCTTTTGCTTTTCGAGCGGCCAATTCCATCACCATGTTCGCTGGAGATATGGAGTCGGAAATCGTTTCATCTACTTGTGGGGAACAAACCGTAAATGGAATATGAAGCATTTCTAGAAGTTCTTTTCGGCGGGGAGATGTGGAAGCTAAAACGAGTCGGGGCATAAAGTTTCTTCCTTTCTTGGGAGATACACTATTATCGTACCAAATCAAAACCGAAGAAACAATACTTGCTCTTGGTCCCAAAAAAGAGAGCCCGGCTTTTACGCAGCGGGCTCTTGACCTAGGTCATGATATGTTTTTAAAAAGAGCAACAGCGCTTGCTGGGCTTTAGCCAAGCTGTCCGGGCCTCCTGATTCCGTAAATTCAAGAAGAGCCTTCTGCGCTTCTGTTAAATATTTACCTAAATCGTTAATACCGTCACTTCCCTCATTATTTTTACTAATTGATCCTAACTTTTCCCCGATTTGCTTTAACTCATCTGGATCTGCTGCACCTTTCAGTTCAGCGCTGGAAGCTTGTCCAAGAAGACTCTGAAAGATTTGTATTGAATCTGACAATAGGGCAGATTCAGCCTCCGAACCTACCTTAATTTCCTTTTCCGGAATGGCAAATTCTTTCGGGTATACATCAATGCCCGATGTTGCAAGCTCTTGTGACCAAACCCTCGCCGAAGACACATCTGCCGTTACCCCGATAAACAGAAAATTTTGCCCGTCTACCGCAATCGTTGCGCTAGGTATGCCTTTCTCAGAAAGCTTATCGACAGCTGCTTTTGCGGCTTCCTCTGTATTAAATACACCGCCTTGGATGACCGCAGTGTTCATTTCCGGGGCTTTTACGGATAAATTAGCGGTTTCCGCTTTTCGATTGGCAGCGGGTGATACAGACGCATCCGTCAACTGGGCATCGTTTTCAGAGTTAACGACCAGCTTATACACAAACAGTCCAAACGCCAGTCCAACCACGATTGCCAACACTGTGGAGAGGGCGACCCCTGCTTTTTTTGGTGAAAAACTTTTGAAAAAATGTCGCGGACCTTTTTTGTTTGTTTCTTTCGGCAAATGGGTATTGATAGGTTCATATTCTACATCAGGCTCATTCTTTTTGTTTTCTGGCAAAACCCAGTCAAAGTCTCCCGTTTCGGCTTTGTCACCCGCTGCCGCCGTCTCGTTCTCTGCTTTTGTCCAGTCATTTATGACAATATCCTTTAAGACCTGGCTTTCTTGTCCATTAATATGAACCTTCATTTTTTGTTTGCCGGCTTTTCTTTTCTTTGCCATATGCTATATTCCTCCCGATCTATTTTGTATTTTGCCTTATGCTAGCATGTCAAAATAAAAAAAGGACAAGACTTTTGTCGTCTCGCCCGGGAAGGATTTTCGCCAAATTACTAGTGTATTCCTAAAAAAGGGAAAAATACCAAAGAAATATTTCATGATGAAAAAAATAGGCCGCTAACGTTCCAATTGAAATAAAAGGACCGAATGGAATGTGATCTCCCCTCTTGAATGTGCCTGTCAATAGCCCAAAAGCGCCAAAAACAGCTCCAGCCAACGAAGCCA
The DNA here is from genome assembly GCF_016909185.1 of Siminovitchia thermophila. GTDB lineage: Bacteria > Bacillota > Bacilli > Bacillales > Bacillaceae_C > Siminovitchia > Siminovitchia thermophila. Next base: position 93,541 of record NZ_JAFBFH010000002.1, read on the forward strand.
GAAAAAAGGATAGTAAAACAATCTTTGTCCCGAGGGCAAAGCCGATCACGGCAAACAACTTGATATCTCCGCCTCCCATGCCTCCTTTGCTGACAATCGCAATCAGGAGAAGCAACGCAAATCCCGTTGCGGCTCCCGTGACTGAAGTCCACCAGGGGGAAAGCGGTTCTATAAGTCTTTCAATGAAAAAAATTGCTGTAAAAGCTAATAATATTTTGTCAGGAATCAGCATATAATTAATGTCTGTCATAAAAATAATAACAAGCAGAGAAATGAGGGTACAGGCAAAGAGAAATTCAAAGGTCCAGCCAAACCTGGAATATGCGTATACAAATAACAATGCGGTTGAAAGTTCCACCACCGGATAAAGAGGCGATATTTTTGAACGGCAATGCCTGCATTTTCCCCCCTGAATGACAAATGACAAAACAGGAATCAGCTCCAAAGGAGACAGCCGTTGGCCACACTTCGGACAAGCCGATCCCGGTTTTACGACAGACTTCTGGGCAGGTACTCTCATTCCCACCACATTAAAAAAAGAACCTAAAAGAAGACCGTATATAAAAACAGCAAAAGTCATGGATTGTGATACCTCTCTTTATGAAACTCAACTAGCTCTAATCAGTTTCTTTTTCTCCCTGCACGTATTTCGCAACCCTGTTTCTGCCTGCCCGTTTTGCGCCAATATACAATGCTCGGTCAGCGTACTTTACCAATGATACAGGATCATTGGCATGTTTTGGAGCGGTTGATACTCCGATGCTGGCTGTAATTGATACTTCGACTATATTTCTGGCAGGGTCGAGTTCATTATGCACAAGAAAAGGATGGTTGGCAATGGCTTGGCGAACCGTTTCAGCAAGCTCGTGTGCCTCTTTGTCATCTGTATCCGGGAGAAGGATGACAAATTCCTCACCTCCGTACCTGGCTAGAACGCCACGCACAGCAACAAGCGCTTGCAGCCTATCAGCCAGTGTGATTAAAATTTGATCTCCCGCCTGGTGTCCATATTGATCATTGATCGTTTTAAAATGATCGATATCGACGATAATGAGAGAAATGCATTCTATTTTTTTATCCTGAAGATCCTTAAATTTTTCATATATGTATTTATCAAAATATCTGAAGTTGGGAATCTTCGTCATTGGACAATATTCGCTTTCCCGTTTCGTTTCTTCATAATGACGGGCATTGCTTAGCGCAACCGCCAGATAAGAGCACATAATATCGACAATCATCAGTTGAAACTTATGAAAAGCATTTTTCCTGGAAGACGCGAGAAATAGAACGCCTTCGATTTGTTTTGCCTGCATGATCGGAACACATATGACACTCTCGGCATGATTCGGAGAATATCCATGTGAAAATTTTCTCCATTCTGACTTTTCCCCATATATAAGGCCTTTTTCCCGCTTTAAAACGATGCCGCAAATCCCCTTGTCCTTCGGAATAGGTGGAATCATGTTTAATATATCACTGTCTTTTTCATATTGTCTGACCACTACCAGCATGTCACCCTTTAAACCAAGTATATAGGCCCATTCAACTGGAAATGTTTTTGTGATTTTTTTCATAAATAAATTTAATACTTCTTCGACATTCAAGCGTTCAGCGAGTTGATGCCCAATTTCAGCGGCGGTTTGCAAATGCAAATTTACCCGCAAAGAAGATTGGTACATCTTTAACACGAGCAAAGAACTTAATACGGGAATCCCTATTAAAGCAAATGCGGCCGGACCTATAATATTATTCAAATAGAACAAGCCGATTCCTAACGGATAAACAACAAGGCGGAGACAAATGTCCCACAGCAATCCACTTCCAAAAAGCGTGCTTTTCACATTTGTAAAAAAACGCAACAAACCCCGTAATAATAATGCAGATGAAAAGCTAAGAATGACATAAGTTGCGATTGGAAATACAGCATTGTGTGAGGAGTCATAGCCAACTTCCCCACCTGCCGCAAAAAAGCCAATCCCTGATATGAATGATATGCACGTGAACATAGAAGAGTATAAGAGGTAACGGTAAAATTTCTGCGACTGATCTTTAATGGCAAGCATGGAAACGACCGTCGCCAATTGGAGAAGAACCATTTCATAAAACATCCCGTAAGAAAGAAAAACGGCAATCGATATCCATTGCGTTAAAAACACGACTGTTTTATTGACCGTCAGCGGAATACACGCGATAATAACAGCAGTAACTGAGAACGCAAAAATGTCCCAGAAGCCGACATATTGGGGTGGAGAAATTTGATAGGCATACCAGTGACATATCGGGACGATCATGAGCCATAAGGCCCATGTAATTATTTTTTTCCTCGTATTCACACACTCCACCCCTTATTTTATAGTTATTAAGACTTAGGCTTATAGTCATATTAACAAATTAAGGGGACCTTGTCATTGGTTAGTGGTTAAGCGAATGTTTAAGCTGGATGGTTCGTTAATAATTTTACGATAGCCGGTTTCACTTCCGAAATAAAGTAAAGCGAGCCGGTAACCGCCAAAACTTCGTCTGAATTCAATAATGGAATAAATCTTTTCAGAAGTGCCTGCCAATCTTTTTCCACTTTGGCTACTGCTATACCGCTCACTTTTTTTAACTTATCCGCAGGGGCAGCCCGTGGAAAGTCAAATTCAGTAAAATAAATATTTTCCCCGAGCTCTTTTAACAACGGGAGCATGCTCCCCAAATCCTTATCTTCAAGCGCAGCAAACACAACTGTCAACTTTTTCCCTGGAAAACGCTGTTTCATGGTAGCCACAAAAGCACGCAGCCCTTCGGGATTGTGCGCCCCATCGACGATGATCATAGGAGTCTTGCTGATCATTTCCATTCTTCCCGGCCAATACGCTTTGACCAACCCTGTTCGAATATGCTGTTCTTTCAACGAAATCATGTTGGCATCTTTTAAATAAAGCAAAGAGGCCACTGCCAGAGACGCATTTTCAATCTGGTGGGCTCCCATTAGAGACAATTCTAACTGATCAAGTTCCCTTCCATTTCCAGTAAAGCGGAAACGTTCTCCCGTAGCCCGGGGTTCGTACTGACTAACTGAAAAGTCAATGCCCAGTTGGAAAAAGGGAGCCGCTTTCTCTTTTGCTTCTGCTTTTAATACGCGCATCGCCTGATCTTGTTTCACAGCCGTAAAAACCGGGACACCGTCTTTGATAATACCGGCTTTTTCATAAGCTATTTTTTCGACCGTATTTCCCAATATCCGAGTATGATCCATTCCTATATTGGTGATCACAGAGAGTACTGGATAAACAACATTGGTCGAGTCAAAACGGCCGCCAAGCCCTACCTCCAACAAAACAAAGTCAACTGGACGAAGCTCGGCAAAGTAATACATCGCCATCGCCGTGATCACTTCAAATTCTGTTGGGGACCCCAGCTTGGACGATTCCAATTCCTCTACCATTGGCTTAATGGTATTGGCAAGTGATATGATTTCTTCATCCGAAATCGGAATCCCGTTCACACTGACTCTTTCGTTAAACTGTTCAATATATGGTGATGTAAAAGTTCCGACATCATATCCGGCTTCATTTAAAATAGAACGGCAAAAAGCCACTGTCGAACCTTTTCCGTTTGTTCCGCCAACATGTAGCGCCTTCATGCGTCTTTCGGGATGCCCGAGCCGCTCCATCAGCCATTCCATGCGATCAAGCCCTAAATTGATTCCAAACTTTAGCCGTGAATGAATCCACTCCATTGCTTCACTATATGTATTCATCCGTTGTCCTCCCATCGGTCCTTCAATAAAAAGAACGTGAATCCGCATGGCGGATTCACCCTTCTTGCCCCATCATGTAGCTGATTTTAATTCCGCCATGCGTTCTTCAACCGCTGCTCGCTTGGCAAGATAGTCTTTCTCTTTGGCACGCTCTTCTTCTACAATGGCCTGCGGAGCCTTGCTGACAAACTTTTCATTGCTTAATTTTTTCTGAACCCGCTCCACTTCTTTGTTCCATTTATCCCACTCTTTTTCCAAGCGGGCAATTTCTTCATCAATATTAATCAGGCCTGCCAATGGGAGATAAAGCTCGACACCGGTTACGACCGCTGACATCGCTTTTTCGGGCGCCTTCATCCCCACCTCCATTTTAAGCTCCTCGGGGTTGCAGAATCTTTCGATATATATACGATTCTTTTCCAGGACGGAAAGTACTGTTTCATCCTTCGCTTTTAACAGGAGAGTGATTTTTTTGCTCATCGGAGTATTGACTTCCGCGCGAATATTGCGGACAGCGCGAATGATTTCCATTAGCGTCTTCATTTCACTTGCTGCCTGTCGGTCGGTCAAATGTTCATTTACTTGCGGCCAGGAAGCAACTGTGATGGATTCTCCATCATGTGGAAGATTTTGCCATATTTCCTCGGTAATAAATGGCATGAACGGATGAAGCAAACGCATCGTATGATCCAAAACGTACGCCAAAACAGAGCGTGTCGTATTTTTGGCAACCTCATCATTACCATATAATGGAACTTTTGCCATTTCAATATACCAATCGCATAAATCATCCCAAATAAAGTGATAAAGCACCCTTCCGACTTCGCCAAACTCATATTTATCAGAAAGTCTAGTCACCATTTCGATTGTGTCATGTAATCTTGTTAAAATCCACTTATCAGCGACCATCATTTCCTGCTCTAAATCTATGTCTTCATACGTAAAACCATCCATGTTCATTAAGGCAAAACGCGAGGCGTTCCATATTTTATTGGCAAAGTTCCATACAGATTCCACCTTTTCCATACTGAATCTGAGATCATGCCCCGGCGAGCTTCCCGTAGCAAGGAAGAACCGCAAAGAGTCCGCCCCGTATTTTTCAATCACATCCATCGGATCGACTCCGTTGCCGAGCGACTTGCTCATTTTACGGCCATCGGCATCGCGTACAAGCCCATGAATCAACACATCGTGGAAAGGTTTTTTGTCGGTAAATTTGAGCCCTTGGAAGATCATTCTGGAAACCCAGAAGAAAATAATATCGTATCCGGTCACTAAACAGTTGGTTGGGTAGTAGCGCTTATAATCGTTTGCATCCGTATCCGGCCAACCCATTGTGGAAAAAGGCCATAAGGCGGAACTGAACCAAGTATCAAGAACATCGTTATCTTGTTCCCAGTTTTCCTCATCCTCCGGCGCTTCATGACCGACATACATTTCCCCCGTTTGTTTATGGTACCAGGCCGGAATCCGGTGTCCCCACCAAAGTTGCCGGGAAATACACCAGTCACGGATGTTTTCCATCCAGTGCAAATATGTTTTTTCAAACCGGTCGGGTACAAAGTTGACTTTCTCATCCGTTTTCTGCAGTTCAACCGCCGCTTGGGCAAGAGGCTGCATTTTGACAAACCATTGGGTTGATAAGTAAGGTTCGACAACTGCCCCGCTTCGCTCCGAATGACCGACAGAATGCATATGCTCTTCAATTTTAAATAATATTCCTTTTTCCTGCAGGTCTTTGACGATTTGCTTTCGGCATTCAAACCGATCCATTCCTTGATATTGGCCGGCGTTTTCATTCATCGTTCCATCTTCGTTCATGACGAGGACACGCTCCAGATGATGTCTGTTGCCAATTTCAAAGTCATTCGGATCATGGGCAGGCGTAATTTTTACAGCACCCGAACCAAACTCCATATCGACATAATCATCGGCCACAATGGGAATTTCTCTTCCAATGATCGGCAGGATGACCGTTTTACCGATCAAACCCTTATAGCGCTCATCTTCGGGATGAACGGCCACCGCCGTATCACCAAGCATCGTTTCCGGCCTGGTTGTGGCAATTTCAATCGCCCCGGACCCGTCGGCAAGCGGGTAGCGCATATGGTAGAAAGCTCCTTGGACATCCTTATAAATAACCTCGATATCTGAAAGTGCGGTTTTAGTGGCAGGATCCCAGTTAATGATGTACTCGCCGCGATAAATAAGGCCTTCTTCATACAAACGGACAAATACTTCCCGAACAGCTTTGGACAACCCCTCGTCAAGCGTAAATCTCTCTTTCGTATAATCGAGACCCAGCCCGAGTTTTTTCCACTGCTCACGAATAAAAGAAGCATATTCTTCTTTCCACTTCCACGTTTCCTCAAGAAATTTTTCCCGCCCCAAGTTGTAGCGGTTTTTTCCTTCTTTTCGAAGCTGTTCCTCTACTTTCGCCTGTGTGGCAATCCCTGCGTGATCCATTCCGGGAAGCCAAAGTACATCATATCCTTGCATTCTTTTCATCCGTGTTAAGATATCTTGTAATGTGGTATCCCACGCATGCCCTAAGTGAAGCCTGCCCGTTACATTCGGCGGCGGAATGACAATTGTATAAGGCTCCTTTTTATGATCATTTTTTGTTTCAAAGAATTTTCCGGAAAGCCACCAATCATAACGATCTTTTTCAACCTTCTGCGGATCGTATTTTGTGGCCATTTCCAGCTCCTTGTTTGACATATTCTCTTCCTCCTCTTATTGAATATGGTTGAATGGTGAAGTAGTTGTTGTGGCGAGCAAAGCTAACTCTTTCTTTTCACACAAAAAAACCCTTCGTAAAAAAGGACGAAGGGTTTTGTTTCGCGGTACCACCTTTTTTCCGGATAAAGGAATGAACATAAATCCGGCTCTCTAATATCGATAACGGCTCTTCACCGGCTTCCGTTACATGATAAAGTTCGCGGAAGCTGCTCAAGGGCGACATTCCATTGTCCTTGCTTAGGAAATCTTCCAGCTTTGATTCCCCTCTCTGAAAGCAGGATACAATATACTCTTCCCTGTCATAGCAATTGCTTATTATGTATTATAGTATGAAAATCGGTTGACAAAGTCAACTTTTCCATGGCCTCTTTTCACATTTTTTTCCGTTGCACATATTTTATTCAAAGGGGATTTTTCGGAGGTGGGACGCCACAGTTTTGCACTTGAAATTAAAGTTTATATAGCCTGAAGCGCTGGTACACCTAGTGTTTCAGGCTATTTTTATTTTATACATAAATTTATATAGCGAATCAAATGGGGGATTCGCATGTATCTAAAAAAACACGTCAAAAAAAACGGCCGTATCTTTTTGATGGCTATTATGATAAAGAAAAAGGACATTCCCGAACCATTACGATTGAGAAGGTTGGATATCTGGATGAACTGGAAAAGCAATATGAAGACCCCATCGTTTTTTTTAACGAGAGGGTTCAGATCCTTAAACAGAAAAAGGCGGAGCGATTATCCCCTATTTCCATGGAGTTTTCTCATGACGAAAAACTTATATACGGTCAAGACTAACGAAAAAAGTTCGGTTATGTTGTACTTAGTCAGACCTACCATGAACTCGAAATTGATAAGTTCCTTATGAACAAGCAACGTGGTTCAAAAATAGATTTTAGTAGTAATGACATTAAGAAACTCTTTTCAAGGCTGCTATATCCAGCCTCGAAGAAAAAACCTTTGAAAATAGAACACGATACTTTTAAAAGCAAAACTATTCATTGGATGATGTTTACCGTTGTTTATCCTTTCTTTATTAACATAGTTCAGCGCTACAGGTACGACTTAACGAACGTATTAACACCTGTATGGGCGTAAAAGCGATATTGTGACCATGACGTGACAAATTATTACTTTGAAACTGATAAAAATGATCATTTAAGAAAGAAAGGCGTATCCAAAGAACACCGGCCCAACCCTATTGTTCAAATGGGATTATTCATAGATAATCTGGGTATTCTCATTACCTTCGAGTTGTTCCTGCGTAATACGAACGATTGTCTAACATTTAGGCCGGGACTTTCACGAATCCAAAAAGAATATAATCTTGGTAAAATCATAGTTGTTGCCGATAAAGGCATGACCACTGGAGACAACATCTATTACACCCTGTCCGGAAAACATGGTCATGTATTTAGTATGTCGGTACGAGGCTGTACGAAGTGCCGATAAAGAGTTCAAAGAATATGTGGTGGATGAAGATGGTTACACGTGGTATGGCTCAGAGTATAAAAGAAAGTCGCTCTTTATCCCCGAACCATATACGTCACTTCAAAGAATGAGAAAAAGATAAAAAAGTGGTCTATGAAAAACAGGTGGTCTTCTACAGTGAAAAATATGCGAAAAAGGCAAAGGCAGACCGGGCAAAGGTCATCGCAAAAGCAATGGATATTATTCAAAAGCCCGGAAAATATTCTCGAGCGACTACCTAGGGTGCCGCTAGTTATATAAAGAATATAACGTTTGATAAGGAGACGGGTGAAATTCTTTCGCCAAAAACATTCCTTGAGCTTGATTTGGAAAAATTAAAAGCGGAAGAAGCTCTTGACGGCTACTATGCGATTGTAACAAGTGAATATAAAGAAACTGACGATCGTATTATCGATATTTATCGAGGATTATGGTAAATTGAAGAATCCTTTCGTGTGACCAAAAGCGATCTTGAAGCACGCCCTGTTTTTGTTTCCAGAGAAGAACACATACATGCGCATTTTCCAACTTGTTCCATCGCACTGACCAGTGCCAGGATTATTGAACTCAAGTTAAACCACAAATACAGTATTGGACGCATTCTAGAAAGTCTTTCTAATTCAGAGTGCACGCACTTGAAACAAAACTGCTACTTGTTTGATTATTTTGATGAAATCCTTAATGATCTCGGATCCATTTTTAATATTGATTTTTCCAAAAGAATTCGTTCCCTTGGTGAAATTAAAATCCGCTATGATTTTTTGCAAAAAACAACAGCCACAAACCCAGTATTTGCAAGGGTTCGTGGCTGTTTTCCATACATTATAACTGCAAAATTCAGGAGTATATAAAAAACCGGGGCTGACTAAAAAGTCCAACTTAGAGTAAAGGCGCTAAAACTTAAAACCCAAGAATGTTGATTTTACAGCATTCTTATGTTTTATTTTTTTGCTTTTCAAGCTCCAATATTACTTTTCGGACAGCCCCGGGAAGTGAAACTAATCGCGTTTATTTTTATCTTTGTTGTCCTCTTCATCGGTCAAAGCATCACGGATTCCTTCAAGCACCGTTTCGGAGATCGTCTCGGGCAAATTTTCCAACTCTTCCTCTACCTCTTTTACCTCTTCCGGTACATCCTCACCATTGATAATACCGAAACGGAATTTTTTCTTGCTCATGTTCATTCCTCCTTCAATAAAGTTAAATTATATTTAGTATACTCGCTAATTCTCAAAATTTCATTGACATTGGATTAGCACCGCATAGTTCTCTCACCTCAAAAGAGATATATACAGAATATTCTTTTAGGGTATGATCAATCCTAACGACCGAACTGGATAAGTTTGGTAAATATAAGGTATAACCGTGCGTAAGATCTCCACACGACTCACGGTCGCTCACCCTCCTATGTCTCTCCGGATCGGGAGTCCATACATTCCTTCGTCCTGCGTATCCATGAGATGGAGGCCAGATATGCTCCTTAGCTAGGTCATTTGCTCGAATGGAATAAATAAGCTCCGGCTCTGCACTATTGGTGTTTGTTTTGGGAATGAAGCAAGTAATCATTCGGGACAGCGGATTTGCGGATGAGAACCAGCGCAGCGCCGTTTAGCAGTGCTTCGAATATTTCGTAAGGCGAAGGGGCGAATGTTATCGTTCTTTGCTGCCGTCTGATGTTGTCGATCTGTTTCCGATGAGCGATATTCAGCAAGGGATGGTGTTTCACAACATGCGCCATGAAGGGTGCGGGCATTTATCACGACCAGTTTGTGTACAAAGTGTCGGTGCCCGGCCTGGAAGAGGAGAGGATTTGCGAAGCGATGGGCCGTTTGGTGGAGCGCCATCCAATGCTTAGAACCGGATTTTGTCTGACGGATTTCGCGGTTCCGGTCCAATTCGAAAGGGAGAGGATCGACGTAGAGGTGGAGGAAGTGAAATTGTCATATTAAAGCCTATAAAAATTATTTCCGCAAGAGAAATGAACTTCCTTAAGGGATTGAATTTACCACCGTCCTGTGCGCAATCGTGAAGCTTCCGCCGTACCTTTATAATATGAAAATCGTTGATAGAGTCAACTTTTGCATGGCCTCTTTTCACATTTTTTTCCGTTGCACATATTTTATTCAAAGGGGATTTTTCGGAGGTGGGACGGAAATGAAGAGAAGAATAAATCAACATACTTTCCAGTCATGGATAAGGACGTTTAAGGCTGTATGTAAACAACTCATTATCCCGTTTACCATTTTTCAGGCGATCCGCACAGTTTTGTTTCCGACTACTTTTGACGTGTTGTTGTTGACGGTTTTTATTGCGACCGCACTCGTTTATCATTATGAATTAATTTAATAATCCCCTTTCCAATTATGATTCGGAAGGGGGATCCTGCATTTGTCTTTCATATTCCTCCAGGCGCATAACGATATATTCCGTGTTTTTCATATACCAATATTGTCGTTGAAGTCCTTGAACACATCTTAATTCATGTTTCTCTTTTCCCGCAGAATAGTAGTTTTCCACTGTTTGATACATTTTTCCCGGCTGAGCTAAATAGCCTAAAAAAAGAAGCATTTCCTCTTTTCTAAAAGGAAAATATTTAAAATAGATGTGAAGCCAGTCAATACACTCATCAAACGCCTTCGGATACGTTTCCATCGTCCGGGCCAAAAAAGGGAGTAGATCGTGAATCGGCGATGCGGTTCCAGCTTTTTCAAAGTTTGTAAAATATCCAAAGCCGCTTTCATGGTATAGAAAATGTTCTGGCGATAATTTTCCGTGGATAATCACACTTCGGGCTTTTTTCTCATCCTCTGTCACTTCGTACCATTCTTTTAATTTTCCAATGGCGTATCTTTGGGCCAGGGCAATCTCATGGTAATAAGAACAAAAAAGCAGTTGAAAAGGAGACATATACCAAGGTTTTTCCGATCGCTCCACAAATTGTTCCAAACCTTCTTTTTCTTTTTCCCACCTTGACAGCGTTTGTTCATAATGTTCTTTTCGATCATCTGGTGAGACCTCCACTTCCCGGGCGGAAATGGTGTGGAGACGCGCCAACTCCCGAAACAGTTCCTGATTTTTCTTAAATTGTCCTTCTCTTTCTCTATTTTCCAACCAGGGCATTAAATAATACAAGCTGTTCCCAGACAACACAGCATACCTTCCATCCAATGCGGGATAAATGGGCACGATGCGATAATACCCTCTCTGGTACAAAAGCTGCACATACTTAAGAAAATCGATTCCCCGATTGGCGTTAATGCGCTTTAGTGCAAATTCACCTTTATCTGTGTAAATTTTATACACACGTCCAAACCTCTCGGCAAATTTCAAATTCAGGCCATAAAGGCCGGCAATTTCCTTGAGGCTCTTTACAGGATCGTCCATCGTTTCATCACCCGCTTACTGTGCGTATGGCCTATGGATTTGCATAAACCGGCAGGAATCTCTTCTACTAACAATCATTACATCCATAAAAACAAAAGGAGGACATTCCCCCGCATCGTCCTCCCCGCCTTTACCATTATTTTCTATAAGCTGTTTTTTCCGGTATATATAACACTTGCCCTTCATATAGCTCGTGCTCTGATTCTAGCTTGTTGGCTCTTAAAATTTGCTGAACACTGACTTCATACTTATCGGCCAGTCTTTCAATTGAATCCCCTTGTTGCACAAGACAAACTTTTATTTTTGCCGGTTCATCATCTTCTTTTCTGGAAAAGAAATCAGCGAAAGACATCGTATGATATTTCCCTTTCTTTTTCTTCGGCTTTTCTTTGTATTTAGGTTGGGCCTTATCGCTGCTTTCCTGACCGCTTGATTCGTAGGAGGAAGTTTCCTCGACCTTTTGCGGCGACTCTGTTGAAGATGAGGAGGACTCATCACTTTTTTCCATTTCTTTGAAAAACTTTTTTGCTCGCATCGCAAGTTCATCCATATCCATTTCCGGAAGGACAGGAAATGGGAACGGAAATGCCGGTTGATGCTGGAGATGTGCAGGAGGATCGGCCTCGTTGGAATCAGAAATGGATCTCGCCTCCGCAGTAAAAGGTTCATATAGACTGTCGCTTTCTGCAGAATGTTTACCAGCTTCCTCCTCCGTATCATTCCTGTTTATACTCTCTAGCGTCTCTTCCTCAGCATGTTGCAGTTGAATTTCAACTGCACCTTCCCCGCTTTCCTCATCAATATCGCTTTGTTCTTCATGTTTGTCCACGTAAGAACTTCTTTCTGGCTCATCCCCATCGTCCTTCTTAATTTGTTCCTCTCCTTGGGAATCATGTAGCCCATAAACAATGACTTCCGCGTCAATTTTCAAACAGGAATTCTCTGGAAGATCATAATCAAAACTTTCGACCTCTACAAATAATTCATCGACATTCGCTACTCGCTGTTTCGGGATGGTAATATCGACAGGAAATTGATGGGAAAATACGAAATCCCCCTCTTCACGTTCCTGAACTTGTATAAAATGACCTGTATCATCATGCGGCTGGTCTTCTCCATGCTCTGGTATAACCGGTTTATATTCTCCGGCAAGCCCCAAATATCCCCTTAAAAAAACGAAATCATCTTCTTCTAAAATGGATATATTCGGATCCAATGAAATTGACACAAGTTCATCGACTTCCTGTCCGCTTTGAAACAAAACGGATTCTTCCAATGAAAACTTGATGGACGATTGTTGTTGATCAGGCAAGACGGCTTCCTCCTTTCACTCCGTGCCAAAAATATAGCTCAATTACATCGTATGATTCTAAAAATGAAAATATGATGATGAAAAGTGAAAGTGAAGGAAGCTCTTGACAGTTGTTTTTCCAAGATGAAAAATCTGGATGCCTCCAATCGTCATAAGCAACCAATTCAATATACTAATTATAGTAAAAGCTAATCTGAAATGGCGGATTGCCAGATGTGCACCATGTAAACAGCCTGCATGTTACATGCTTTAGGCGGGCTTGGAGGCTCACATTTTATACTTTTTAACATACAAAAAAACCGGGAAGCAATCCCGGTTTTCCTATTTTGTAATCGCGACAAATGCCCGTTCAGCGGCATCCAGCGTCTTTTCAATATCTTCATCTGTATGGGCTGTGGATAAAAATAGTCCTTCAAACTGCGACGGCGGTAAAAAGATGCCGTTGTTGGCCATTTCTTTGTAAAAAGCAGCAAAGAGAGAAAGGTCGCTCGTTTTTGCTTTGTCATAGTTCGTAACCGTTTCATTTGTAAAAAAGAAGCCGATCATGGAACCCGCCCGGTTGACGGTATGCGGTATGTCGTATTTGCTTGCAACTTCCGTTAATCCTTTTTCCAACATTTCCGCTTTGCGGTTAAATTCTGTATATGCTTCTGGCGTAAGCTGAACAAGCGTTTCATATCCGGCTGTCATGGCAAGCGGATTTCCCGATAAGGTTCCCGCTTGGTAAATAGGCCCACTGGGCGCAATTTGTCTCATAATTTCGGCTTTTCCTCCGTACGCCCCAACAGGAAGACCCCCGCCAATCACTTTTCCGAGGCAAGTAATGTCGGGTGTGATGCCATAATAACCTTGTGCACAATGATAATCAACGCGAAAGCCTGTCATCACTTCATCAAAGATGAGTAAAGCACCATATTCCGTTGTCAATTCACGCAAGCCTTCAAGAAAACCTTCAACCGGCGGAACAACGCCCATATTGCCTGCGACCGGCTCCACGATAAGACCGGCGATATCTTCCCCATACTGTTCAAAAGCAACCCGTACACTGTCCAGATCATTGTATGGAACAGTGATAGTGTTTTTGGCTACCCCTTCCGGAACCCCGGGGCTATCCGGCAAACCGAGGGTGGCGACGCCAGAGCCCGCTTTAATCAAGAGGGAATCCCCATGACCATGGTAGCAGCCTTCAAACTTGATGATTTTATTCCTGCCAGTATAACCTCTTGCAAGTCTCAGTGCACTCATTGTTGCTTCAGTTCCTGAAGAAACCATGCGAATCACTTCGATAGAAGGAACACGTTCCTCTACAAGCTTGGCCAGTTTGTTCTCCACCAAGGTTGATGCCCCGAAGCTTGTGCCCTTCTCAGCCGTGTCTTTGATAGCTGAAACAACCCGTTCGTCGGCATGACCCAAAATAAGCGGCCCCCATGACAGCACATAATCGATATATTCGTTTCCATCAATATCGAAAATACGGGCTCCTTTTCCCCGTTCCATAAAAATCGGGTCCATTTCCACGGATTTAAATGCACGTACAGGGCTGTTTACACCACCTGGCATCAACGTTTCCGCTTCCTTAAATGCTTCCTTTGATCGATTGTAAGAACGCATCCATAAAACCTCCTATTTATCCTCTTGCAGCCATTTCACGGCATCTTTTGCAAAATATGTAATGATAATATCTGCTCCGGCCCGCTTAATGCTCGTCAACATTTCCAACACAGTTGCCCGTTCATCAATCCAGCCATTTTGGGCCGCGGCTTTAATGAGCGAGTATTCCCCACTTACGTTATAGGCAACAACCGGAACATTGAAGTTGTTTCTTACATCACGGATAATGTCAAGATAGGATAATGCAGGTTTGACAATTAAAAGATCTGCTCCTTCATCCATATCCGACTCTGCCTCACGAAGGGCTTCCAACCTGTTTGCAGGGTCCATTTGGTATGTTTTCCTGTCTCCAAATTGAGGTGTACTGTTGGCCGCATCCCGAAACGGTCCATAAAAGGCGGAGGAATATTTCACAGCGTAGGACATAATGGGCACATCCTGAAATCCGCTGTCGTCCAACCCCTTTCTAATAGCAGCAACAAAGCCGTCCATCATATTAGAAGGGGCAATGATATCCGCACCTGCTTTCGCCTGGCTGACCGCTGTCTGTACAAGCAATTCAAGACTGGAGTCGTTCAAAATCACACCGTCTTCGACAAGCCCACAATGGCCGTGATCCGTATATTCACATAAGCATGTATCGGCAACGACCAATATTTCAGGAGCATGCTCTTTGATCACACGGGTCGCTTTTTGAACAATTCCTTCGTCATCATATGCCCCTGTTCCACAGTCATCTTTTTCATCGGGTACTCCAAACAAAATAACCGATTGAATCCCCAGTGACACAAGTTCATCAATTTCATCCTTTAGCAAATCCAAGGAAATTTGCTCTACACCCGGCATCGAAGAGACTTCATTCCTTGTATTTACACCTTCCACGATAAAGAGCGGATAAATAAAATCTTCCGCATGGAGATGGGTTTCCCTCACCATTTTTCTTAAATTGGCGGATTTCCGCAGTCTCCGATGGCGTTTAAACTGAATGGGTTCCATTGCTATTCTTTCCTTTCTTTTTGTCCGTAAAATTGACACAGCTCATGAAACATCGAGTCGATTGTATAGTTTCTCGGACAAATTTTCACGGAAAATCCTTCTTCCTCGATCGCTTTTTTCGTCACTTTGCCAATGCTGGCCAAATTTATTTTACCAGCATGTTCGCGCAAATGATACTGATTCACCAATTTCATAAAGTGATGAAAAGTGGAAGGACTTGTAAAGCATGCCACATCCAACTGATTGTCCCGCAAAATTTGGACAAGCCTGGTGACATCCTTAGTCGGATAAAACGTTTCATAAACAATCCATTCGTCAGCGATGATACCTCGTCTGCGAAAATGCTCCGCAACTGTCTTGCTTGCCAAGTTTCCCTTTGGAATAAGCACTCGATTTGCGGTATATCCTTGTTGAAAAAATTCACGTCCAAAATCTTCAGCCGTATAAACGTTTGGCATAAATTCGGCTGAAATATGATAGCGTCTTAGTTCCGCTCTCGTTTTTTCTCCTACTGCCGCAAAGCGAATATGTTGTTTAACGAGTTCAAATGACTCGCGCCCATGTCCAATATGGCGAAAAAAGTATTTTACCCCGTTCCGGCTTGTAAAAATAATCCAATCATACCGATCGAGCGATCGAATAAAACATGGGGCATTCAAGTCTTCATACGGACGGAAGTCAATCAACGGCACCATGTAGGGAATTCCGCCGGCAGAAGCAACATCATGGCAAAATTTTTCTCCTTGCTCCCCGCCCCTTGTAATGAGGACATGCTTCCCTTTTAAGGGATGCCTTTCCATCATTGGTCCAGTTCCTTCTTAACTTTTTCAATCAACTCGCCGGCTCCTTGCTCCATCAAGCTTTCTGCCGCCTTCATACCCACCTTCACCGGATCTGTGCCTTTCACGATTTCATTATAAAGAAGTTTTCCATCAGGTGAAGCGACGAGAGCTGCCAGTTCAATCGTGTCATCTTCCAGGATTCTTGCATATCCGCCGATGGGGATTTGACAGCTTCCATCCATTTTATGAAGGAAAGCCCGCTCGGCATTGACTGCTCTGGCGGCTCTTTCACACGTTAGCTTCGCCAACTCTCGAAGCAATTCATGATCATCCTCACGGCATTCAATCGCCAGAGCTCCTTGCCCAATGGCCGGCAAACAAACATCAGGATCTAAGTACTCCGTGACAATCTCGTCATTCCATCCCATTCGAATTAATCCCGCGGCAGCCAAAATAATCGCATCATATTCTTCTGTTTCCAGCTTACTAAGCCTTGTATCAATATTGCCGCGTATCCACTTGATTTCTAGGTCAGGTCGCTGCGCAAGAATCTGGGCGCTCCTTCTCAAACTGCTCGTGCCAACGATAGATCCCGGAGGCAGTTCCTTCAGCTTGACATTCCCTTTTGAAATAAAAGCATCACGATGATCTTCTCGCGGGGGAATACACCCGATCATTAAACCATCGGGCAATTCTGCAGGCATATCCTTCATGCTGTGAACAGCCATATCAATCTCCCCATCGTACATGGCCTGTTCAATTTCCTTAATAAACAGCCCTTTTCCGCCGACTTTGGATAAAGTGACATCAAGGATGCGGTCCCCTTTAGTTACAATTTCTTTCACTTCAAACTCAAACGGGGCACCAAGTTGTTTCAGCTGTTCTTTCACCCAATTTGTTTGCGTCAAAGCCAACTTACTTCTCCTTGATCCAATCACAATTTTTCTCATTTATATTGCCTCCAAACGACATGAATATTTAAGAATCCCAATAATGAAATGTGGATAGTCGGCTGTTCAGGAAAAAGTTAATCAAGACCAGCAAAAAAGCCGCAGTGTTCCATAAAGCCAACTTCCGTCCATACAGTTGCTTTTTCATATGAAGATACAGTATAAGCCCATAAATGCCCAGTAAAGCAAAGGAACCGACTATTTTGGGATCATACCAATAAAAGACTGAGAGTTTCATAACCGCCCAGCGGAGTCCGAGGATTAAACTTAGTAAAAGCATTGGCACCCCAATGACATTTAACGCAAAGGAACTCCTTTCCAGCTTCGCCAAATCCGTTAATCGCCATAACTTCTTTTTCCATTTTTTCCTCTTCAACAAACGATATTGAAGCAGATACAAAATGGAAAAAACGAAAGAGATAGAAAAAGCTCCGTACGATAATATCGCCATCGTTATATGAATTAGGAGCAGTTCGGACATGAGCTGTTCCGCAGAAACCGCGAAGCTTTGCGCAGGCGCGAAAGCGTGAATCGCCATAAAAATAAAACCAATGATATTTGTAAAAAAAACAGTAAAGTCCACTTGAAATATTTTATGGATTGCCAGCGATAACGTAATGAGCACCCACGTATAAAAATACAATCCCTCAAACAGGGTCAGCACCGGAAACCTTCCCGCATGATACATATATATAAACAAAAAGATTGTTTGAAGAATCCAAACAATCGAAAGCAACCGGAAAGCAAGCCGGCTTGCCTCCCGGTTTTGTTGAACAAAATCAATAAAATAAAACAGGATAGATAAAGCATAAATCACAATGACAATTTCCGGGAGCCTCGCCAAAATCAATTCAATCATTGTATTTTTCCTCTATGAGTGGAGAGAAGGCAGAGCTGCCGCGAAGCGTATTTTTTTCTTATCTGCGCTTTTTTCCGATTCCCGCTCGCCTTGCGCTTCCTCCACTATATCCAAGTCAAAAATTTGTTTGAAAAGAGCTATTTTTTGGGCAGCATCCCGTTCTCCCGAAAATTCCTTCACTTGCAAAATTGGATCTTTTAAAAGCTGATTAATAATGCTTTTCGTATGTTTACTCAATACTTTCCTTTCGCGATCCGTTAAATCTGGCAGTTTCCGTTCAATGCTTTTCATTGTTTCCGCTTGGATAGATAAAGCTTTTTCTCTTAGAGCGGCAATTACCGGAACGACTCCCAGCATGCTCAGCCACTCTTTAAAGTTTGAAAGTTCATGTTCAATCATTACCATGATTTTCTCTGCAGCAGCTTTACGCTCAGCAAGATTTTCTTGGACAATTCCTTCCAAATCGTCTATGTCGTATAAAAAAACGTTCTCCATTTGCGATATGGCAGGATCAATATCACGCGGTACGGCTATATCAACGAGAAAAAGCGGACGGCCTTTTCTCATTTTTTCCATTACAGTCATCATGCCGCTTGTAAGAATGTAATCTTTAGCTCCAGTCGAGCTGATCACAATATCCGCGTCCATGACAGTGCATTGGAGTTCCTTTAAGGATTTGGCATGTCCGGAAAATTGGTCGGCCAATGTTTTTGCCCGCTCAAATGTCCGATTGATAACCGTTACTTTTGTGGCACCATTAGAATATAAATTTTTAATGGCAAGCTCGCTCATTTTTCCTGCGCCAATAATTAACACATGCTTGTCCTGTAAGTGGCCAAACACTTTTTTGGCGAGCTCCACCGCGGCATAGCTTACTGATACGGCATTTGCTCCAATATCCGTTTCGGAATGGGCACGCTTGGCCAATGTAACCGCCTGCTTTAACAAATGGTTAAACACTGTGCCGGTTGCTCCGTTCTTTTGTGCCAAAAGAAAGCTGTCACGGATTTGTCCCAAAATTTGGGTTTCGCCGAGAATCATGGAGTTCAGACCACATGTCACTTTAAAAAGATGCTTGACAGCCGCGTCACTTTCATAAATGAATAAATGCTCTTCGAATTTACTTTTGTCGATTTGGAACCAATCAGACAAAAATTGCTTTATATAATAGCGCCCTGTATGAAGTTGATCCACCACTGCATACACTTCCGTCCGATTGCAGGTGGATACGATAACATTTTCCAGAATGCTTTTTCTGCCTTTTAACTCCAGCATGGCTGAAGACAAATCATTTTCGGCAAAAGCAAGCCTCTCCCTGATCTCCACGGGGGCCGTTTGATAATTTAATCCTACAACGATGATGTGCATATGAATATAGGCACCTCCATGTAAATGCTACTACAACTAGTATACCATTTAGATTAGAAGAATTCTAAAAAAGATGTGAACAGAAACCGAAATATGATATATTTAAGTGCGGAGACGACTGATCAGCCCCGACTAGCATAAGACAGACAGCACGGCGGCGTATTTTGCCGCACAGGCTGAATGACTCATGACCTCGAGGGGCTAGGAGCCGCAGCCGGATATATAAATGCGGAGACAAGCTGCTGATTTCATTCACCTCATGTACAAATTCCTCGAATAAACTTCGTGCTGCTTTGTGACTAGGTGAACGCTCTCCTGTATAGGAAGTGCCTTAGGAGCGCATTCTTCTCCGTTTCAGCTGAGATCTAGCTTTCCTTATGACTTCGACGGGCAATAAGCGCGTAGACAGGCTACCTGGCTTCTATCACATCGTGAAAGCTTCTACGATGAAGCTTGGCGACGAGGTGAACTCTGGATAAGCTTTGCCGAATAAGCGTGTATTCTTCCTGTATTCAGCGTGGCCGCAAAGTCGAATATATGATAGACTGTTGACTTCAATCCATCTTGGCGTCAATCACCGCAAGTGTATATTCGTCCCAGGGTTATGACCTAAAGGTATAGAGGGCGAAAACCAAACACCTTTACTGATAGGCTTGTGAACAAGCCTATTCACAAGTTATAATCCGGATTATTCCCTTAATGGAACATATCAAATAAACATACTGAAATCAATGAATTAGAGTTGGGTGTGAGTATTTTGACAAAAAAGGCAATTCTTTCCGGAATTACGTTTTTGGGCTTTGGCCTATACTTCCTGCTACAACAATATAATGTACAATTCTTTGACGGGTTATACACCTGGCCGACGCTCATCATCATTTTGGGCGTCGGTTTTATCACCCAGGCTTACAAGCAGAAAGATTACGAATTTATTTTGCCGGGCGTCGTCCTAACAGGTATTGGCATTCACTTTCATGTCATCCATAAGTTCGAGCTGTTTCAAGACCATGCCGGAGTGTTTCTTTTGCTTGTCTCTGTCGGGTTGTTGCTGACATATATTAAAACAGGATCAGGATTTATGTTGGGGTTGCTTTTTTTAATCGCCGCAACTCTCCTACTGTTTTTTGACCGCTTAACTCAGTGGGCAGCCGCCAAGGGTTATGATCTTTCAGTCGTTGAGAATTTTTGGCCCATATTCTTTATTGGTGTTGGATTATACTTTCTATTTCTCCAGCGAAAAAAATAGCAGCAGGAGCATATTCCAAATCAGCTGGTCGAGATAACCATTTTCTCCACAAGCTTTTTTTATATGCCCGAAAGTCAAAGACGCGTGATCTTTTCAATCAGTCAATTTCCGAGCAGCTCTATAACCAATTTTTGATGGCCAACAGATCAAAAGCCAAGCTGTAAAAAAGGCTGGGACATAAGCAAATACGAAATAGCAAAGGGGCCGGGACAAAACCCTGTAAAATGAAATAAACCACATGGAATCAAGTTTAAAAACCTTGATTTCATGCGGTTTATTCTCAAGATTTTACTACGTCAACATATTTCGCTTTCCGCAGGTCTCTTCAGCTTCCTCGGAAAGCAAAGGTCGCTTTCCTGCGGGATCTTCAACTCGAGCTATTCCCGCAGGAGTCTACCTATTTTGACTACGCTAAAAGCTTGCGTATGATACACTAGGACAATTGATCCCGCATGTAAGGCGCCGTAAGACTCCCACTTCAAAATCTTGAGTGAATACAAAAGGGCTAAGTGGGAGATAACGGCACCTAAATGCCGGATTCGTTTAACTAACATCAATAGGAGAGGGAAAAAAACGCCTACTGAATAAATTTACTTTATTGTTCGTTTTTTCATCAGCTGATTTTGTTGTGTCTCAGCCTCTGATCAGGAAAAAACTCTATCTTAATTTTGAAAATCTCCCAGTATTCCCCATACCTTATCCTTGCCTTCCCCTGTTTCCGAGGAAAAGACGATGATTTTGTCTTCCTGTTGCAGGTTTAACGTTTCTTTTGCCATTTTAACGTGTTTTTGCCACTTGCCCCTAGGGATTTTATCCGCTTTTGTGGCAATAACTATACAAGGCAGTTCATAATACTTTAAAAAGTCATACATGAGTACATCATCATCCATCGGGGGATGGCGCAAATCAATAATCAGCAGAACTGCTTTCAGCTCTTTTCTGCTCGTAAAATACGTTTCTATCATCTTCCCCCAGGCTTCCCGCTCTTTCTTTGATACCTTCGCATATCCATAGCCGGGAACGTCTACAAAAAATAGCTTTTCTTCAATTTTGTAAAAGTTTAACGTCTGGGTTTTTCCCGGCTTGGATGAAGTCCGGGCCAGGCTTTTGCGGTTGATCATTTTATTTATAAAAGAAGACTTCCCCACATTCGATCTGCCGGCAAGGGCAAATTCCGGCAGACCTTCATTAGGATATTGTTCCGGTTTTACGGCGCTAATGACGAGCTCTACATTGTTTACATTCATTTTGCTTCTCCTGTCAATGCCAATTCAAGCACTTCATCCATATGGGATACGGGATAAAATGTTAAAGACGCCCGAACACTTTCTGGAACATCGTCAATGTCTTTTTCATTATCCCTTGGTATTATAATCGTTGTCAGGCCTGCCCGGTGGGCGCCCATCGCTTTTTCTTTTACACCGCCGATTGGCAATACTCTGCCTCTGAGTGTAATTTCCCCTGTCATTCCTACTTCCTTTTTTACCTTGCGGCCAGTCAATGCTGACACAAGAGCAGTAGCAATCGTAATTCCAGCTGAAGGCCCGTCTTTAGGAACCGCTCCTTCCGGAACATGAATATGCACATCACATGTTTCGTGAAAGTCATCGGGCAATTTCAACTCTTCCGCTTTGGAACGGACATAACTAAATGCGGCTTGTGCCGATTCTTTCATAACATCGCCAAGCTTTCCCGTTAATATGAGCTTTCCTTTACCAGGTGTTAGCGTCACTTCGATTTGAAGCGTATCGCCTCCCACTGTTGTATAGGCAAGCCCGGTCGCCACTCCAATCTGGTCTTCCATTTCAGCTTGGCCATAGCGGTACTTTTTCTTGCCAAGTAAGTCCTCTAAATTTCGTACTGTGACAATCACCCGCTTCTTTTCCCCGGAAACAATCATTTTGGCGGCCTTTCGGCAGATTGAAGCAAGCTGTCTTTCCAGTTCACGAACGCCGGCTTCCCTCGTATAGTAACGGACGATGTTCCTCAAAGCCTCTTCCTTGATTTGCAACTGGCTTTTGGTTAAACCATGTTCCTTAATTTGTTTTGGTAATAAATGGTCTTTCGCTATATGAATTTTTTCGACTTCCGTATATCCAGCAATCGTAATGATTTCCATCCGGTCGCGCAATGGCCCCGGAATGGTTGCCAAATCATTGGCCGTAGCGAGAAACATCACATTGGAGAGATCGTATGTTTCTTCGATGTAATGATCGCTGAAAGTTTTATTTTGTTCCGGATCAAGCACTTCCAACATGGCAGAAGATGGATCTCCACGAAAATCATTGGACATTTTATCAATTTCATCCAAAAGAAAAACAGGATTTATGGTCCCCGCTTTTCGCATTCCCTGTATAATTCGGCCAGGCATCGCACCGACATAAGTGCGCCTGTGCCCTCTGATTTCCGATTCATCCCGAACGCCACCAAGCGAAATTCTCACAAAATTCCTTCCCATTGATTGGGCAATGGAGCGGGCCAAGCTTGTCTTACCGACTCCCGGGGGACCGACTAAACATAGAATCGGGCCTCTTAGTGATTTCGTCAATTGCTTAACAGACAAATACTCAAGCACGCGCTCCTTGACGTGCTTCAACCCGTAGTGATCACGCTCCAGAATTCTCTCCGCTTTATTGATGTTCAAATCATCCTTTGTTGCTTTCGTCCATGGCAAAGCGATAAGCCAATCCAAATAATTTCTTATAACCGAGCTTTCTGCAGATGTGGCGGGGACCTTTTCATACCTGTCCAACTCCCTGAGCGCGGCCATCTTGACATGCTCGGTCATTCCGGCTTTCTCAATTTTTTCGGTAAGCTCCGCAATTTCCCCGGTCTTCCCTTCTTTTTCGCCAAGCTCTTTTTGGATCGCTTTCATCTGTTCACGCAAATAGTACTCTTTTTGAGTCCTTTCCATGGATTGTTTGACCCGCTGACCAATCTTTTTCTCCAAATGAAGTACTTCTTTTTCATTGTGGATGATTTCAATCACTTTGGCGAGTCTTTCTTTCACATCAATCGTTTCTAAGATTTGTTGCCTGTCCTGCAGCTTTAATGGCAAGTGTGACACGATTATGTCAGCCATTCTTCCAGGCTCTTCAATATCAGAAACGGTCGCAAATGTTTCGGCCGAGATTTTTTTGGAAAGCTTGATATATTGCTCAAAATATTCAAGCATCGTTCTCATTAATGCTTGAATTTCAACATCTTTTTCTTCATCGTCCTTAAAAAGCTCCAAATCGGCTGCAAAGTAATTTTCCATCGAAACATACTTTTTCATTTCAGCCCGGGTAAGCCCCTCTACAAGAACGCGGATCGTTCCATTTGGCAGCTTGAGCATTTGTTTGACTTTCGTCAGCGTCCCCATTTTATATATATCGTCCTCACCGGGTTCATCAATGGATGTATCTTTTTGAGTCGTCAAAAAAATAAGATGGTCGGTGAGCATCGCCTGTTCCAATGCTTGTACGGATTGTTCCCTCCCGACATCAAGATGCAACACCATTGTAGGGAACACAAGCATTCCACGTAATGGAAGCAGGGGAACGAACGATTCTTTTTGTTTCGTCACATTCGTGCACCTCCCAATAAAATATCTTCCTTTATAAAAAGACGTTCTGACCGCTTATATCATTTTAGCTTATGAAGACAGTTTATGTCGAGGAACAGGCATTGTTACATACATTGGTCCAAGTTCAAAGCTTTTGTACAAATCGGCAAGTCGCACTAAACACTTTTCTTACTGTCCTTTTCAAATATATCCGGGAAAACAAATTCATGTTCGGCGTTGTTGACGAACACTGCTGAAAATACCTCTTCTATTCTTGAAACAGGAACAATTTCAATGCCTTGAATGTCTTTTAAAATCGCTTGCATGTTTTCTTTTGGAATGAGTACCGTTTTCGCTCCGGCCCGTTTGGCCGCTTTTACTTTCGAATAAATTCCCCCGACAGGTTTCACATCCCCTTTGATACCGATTTCCCCTGTCATGGCGACAGTGTTTTTCACGAGCAATTTATAAACGGCGGAATAAATCCCCGCGGCCATCGCAACGCCGGCCGAAGGACCGTCGATCGGAATACCGCCCGGAAAGTTTACATGGATATCGTACTGATTCGCCGGAACTCCCATCGACCTTAATGCCGTTAACACATTTTCCAATGAACCTTTCGCCATGCTTTTACGTTTAACCGATTTTCCCTGTCCATTAAAGCTTTCTTCCTCGACGATTCCGGTAATATTGATGGAGCCGGCATCCTTTGAAGGAATGACGATAACTTCAATTTCGAGGAGTGCGCCGCTGTTTGGCCCGGTAACCGCCAGTCCATTGACGATGCCCACCGTGGGCGTTTTTCCTATTTTCTTTTCATATTTTGGTGTTAATTGGCTCGCCTGCACAATCCATTCCAAATCAGAGTCAAGAATATGGTTCCTGTTCTCCGTGATGACAATTCCCGCGGCAATTTGAATCATATTTACGGCTTCTCTACCACTTGAAGCAAAAGACGATAAAGTGGAAAGACCCTTCTCCGATATAGAAAGATTGACTTTATTTGCTGCATTTTTTGCTACGCTCATTATTTCAGGCTGGTCAAGTTCCCTGAAAAAAACCTCCATACAACGCGAACGGATGGCTGGGGGGATTTCACTGGGCGTCCTGGTAGTGGCGCCGATTAACCTGAAATCGGCAGGAAGCCCTCTTTGAAATATTTCGTGAATATGCGCGGGAATTTGATTGTTTTCTTCACTATAATAAGCACTTTCAAAGAATACTTTTCTGTCCTCCAAAACCTTCAACAGCTTGTTCATTTGGATTGAATGAAGTTCGCCGATTTCATCAATAAATAACACACCGCCATGGGCATTCGAAACAGCGCCTTGCTTAGGCTGCGGAATTCCCGCTTGTCCCATCGCCCCCGCACCTTGATAAATGGGGTCATGCACCGAGCCGATTAACGGGTCTGCGATTCCTCGTTCGTCAAATCGGGCTGTAGTCGCATCAAGCTCAACAAATACGGAATTTGAACGGAAGGGAGAACGCGGATTTTTTTTAGCTTCTTCAAGAACAAGCCTAGCGGCTGCTGTTTTACCTACTCCCGGGGGGCCATAAATAATGACATGCTGGGGATTTGGGCCGCAAAGTGCTGCCCGCAGTGCTTTGATTCCATCCTCCTGGCCAACAATCTCTGCAAAGTCTGTTGGACGGACACGTTCAGATAGCGGTTCCGTTAATTGAATGGAGCGCATTTTACGCAGTTGCTCCATTTCTTTTTTCGATTCGCGATCAATTGTTACTTTTTGGGTCCTTTGATTTTTGAGCAAGTTAAAAAAATAGAGCCCGATAACCGTCCCAAAAAATAATTGAATGAACAAAACTATGACTGTCCAGTTCATCGCCTTCCCTCCTGATCACTTTTTTTGCATATGGGTAGTATCTCCGTAGGCGATCAGGAATAAACGGTACATTTCTTTCAAACAAAAAAAGGAAGCAATTTTGCTTCCTTTCATCTTATATTATGCCCCTTTTAAAATGGTACCGTCTTCCAGTACGAGTTTTGGAGGCAAGTCGTTCAAAACGGACTCTTTTGTAATGATACATTTTTTGATGTCTTCTCGAGAAGGCAAGTCGAACATGACATCCAGCATGATGCTCTCAATAATGGAGCGAAGGCCGCGCGCTCCGGTTTTTCTTTCAATTGCTTTTTTAGCGATTTCACGGAGGGCCTGTTCTTCGAACTCAAGTTCCACGTTGTCAAGCTCAAGCATTTTTTGATACTGCTTGACGAGGGCATTCTTTGGTTTCGTCAAGATTTCAACGAGCGCGTCTTCGTCAAGAGGTTCCAAGCTTGAAATGACAGGAAGGCGTCCGATAAATTCCGGAATTAACCCAAATTGAAGCAGATCTTCCGGCAGCACTTTGGCCAGTAATCCTTTTTCCTCAACCTCATCACCTTGATTATCAGAACCAAACCCAATCACTTTTTGTCCAAGGCGGCGTTTGATGATCTGTTCAATTCCATCAAATGCTCCTCCACATATAAAGAGAATATTGGTTGTATCAACTTGGATGAATTCCTGATGGGGATGCTTCCTTCCGCCTTGGGGCGGAACGCTGGCAACGGTTCCTTCCAAAATTTTCAAGAGAGCTTGCTGTACCCCTTCTCCGGATACGTCACGTGTAATGGAAGGATTTTCCGACTTTCTGGCGATTTTATCTATCTCGTCAATATAAATAATCCCTCTTTCCGCTTTCTCCACATCGTAGTCTGCGGCTTGGATTAATTTTAATAAAATGTTCTCGACATCTTCCCCGACATATCCCGCTTCAGTTAAAGAAGTCGCATCCGCAATCGCAAATGGCACATTCAAAATCCGGGCGAGTGTTTGGGCAAGGAGCGTTTTTCCGCTTCCAGTCGGTCCAATTAAACAGATGTTACTTTTCGTCAATTCCACATCATCGATTTTGCTGTTGGAATTTATCCGCTTGTAATGGTTATAAACCGCTACAGCAAGTGATTTTTTCGCCTGTTCCTGGCCAATTACATATTCTTTTAAAATCTCGCGAATTTCACGCGGCTTCGGGATATCCTTAAACTCAAATTCCTCTTCTGTTCCAAGCTCTTCCTCGACTATCTCGGTGCAGAGCTCTATGCATTCATCACATATATATACACCTGGTCCGGCAACCAGTTTACGAACCTGCTCCTGTGTTTTTCCACAAAAGGAACACTTTAGTTGTCCTTTTTCCTCATTGAATTTAAACAATGAACTCTCACCCCTTTAATAACTATACGCTGGTTTCATCGTGGAAATGATGCTGCTGTTAAATAGTTATGTATTGCATTGTAGCATACTTTTTCATAAAATATACAATTTTTCGCTCATGAAATAGTATGTTGTGTTTCTTGCTTGATATGTCGGCTAAATTTATTATGTATGTATTTCGGAAGCTTTTTATGTTTGAATAGCGAAAAATGATTGGAGCGGTCCCGCACTGGCAAAATCTGTAATTGGTATAAAACAAGGCACGAAGTAACCCGCGCCTTGTTTTATCTATCGTATGTTGAGTAAGTGAACGTTATGTTTATTTATATTATGCACTAGTTTTACTGTTTTCAACAAGAAATTCGACTGCTTTTTGAATTTTTAAGTCGGCTTTAATGTGATCAAGGTTTTCGCCGAACGCTTTTTTAACTTCTTCAACAGACATATTATACGTATCCGCCATTTTTTGAAGTTCTTTCTCGACGTCTTCATCACTTGCTTCAAGATTTTCCGCGTTAGAGATAGCCTCGAGCGTTAGGTTCATGCGAACGCGTTTTTCGGCGTCCTCTTTCATCTGGCTCTGAAGCGCTTCTTCATCCTGGCCGGAGAATTGGTAATATAAATCGAGGTTCATGCCTTGCATTTGCAGACGCTGTTCAAACTCCCGCATCATGTTCTGCAATTCATTGTCAACCATCACTTCAGGCAAATCGATTTCTGTATTGTCCGTCGCCTTTTCAACGAGCGTGTCACGCAGTTTCTGATCCGCTTCTTGCTCTTTGCTTTTTGTCAAACGTTCTTTGATCGATGCTTTTAACTCATCAAGTGTTTCAGCTTCATCGTCGACGTCTTTGGCAAACTCATCGTCAAGCTCAGGAAGCTCTTTCGCTTTAATTTCGTGAACTTTTACTTTGAAAACAGCAGGCTTGCCGGCTAATTCTTCCGCATGATATTCCTCTGGGAATGTGATTTCCACATCTTTTTCCGCACCAGGCTCAACCCCTACGAGCTGCTCTTCAAAACCAGGGATGAAGGCTCCCGAACCTAATTCAAGCGAATAATTCTCTGACTTGCCGCCTTCGAATGGTTCTCCGTCAACAAAGCCCTCAAAGTCGATGACGACCGTGTCGCCCTCTTCAGCCTTGCCTTCCTCTTTAATCACGAGTTCTGCTTGACGCTCTTGGAGCATTTTCAATTCATTCTCCACATCTTCGTCTGTTACTTCCGTATCCATCTTCTCCACTTCTAACCCTTTATAATCACCAAGTTTTACTTCGGGTTTGACTTGGACAGTTGCTTTGAAAATTAACTCTTTGCCTTTTTCCATTTGCTCAATGTCAATTTCCGGCTGATCAATCGGCTCGATTCCCGTTTCCTTTATCGCGGCCATATAAGCTTCAGGCAGAATGACATCAAGCGCGTCCTGATACAGGGCCTCTACTCCGAAACGCTTTTCAAATAAAGAACGCGGAATTCTTCCTTTACGGAAGCCGGGAATGGACACTTGCTTGACAACTTTCTTAAAAGCTTCGTCAAGTCCTTTGCTTACCGTTCCTTCATCAACTTCCACGGTAAGAATCCCCTTATTTCCTTCTAACTTTTCCCATTTTGCTGACATATTTATTACCTCCAACCACGATTACTTCATTATTTAAGATTATGTAAACCTTATAACTTTTGATATTACTGGCACTGGCATAACCATTACATTGTAACATAATATTATTTTCATGAAAAGCCATGTACTCAACCCATTTGTTCTGATACTTGTTCAAGGAGCTCCAAAAATGAGAGGACTTCATCAAGCTCTGTCTCTTCCAATCCAAGTTTTTCCGCCGCCTTTTTTTTGTTCCAATCCTCCCCGTACATCATTCGGCTATATCCGCGGTAGACGGCTGCCCATAGCATCATTTTTTCGTATTCGGGTTCAAAAGGAAACATCAGGAACTGATGGCGCTTTATCATTTCTTTGACCTGTCTCATCAAAACCGGATTTTCATGTTCAAGTTCTTTTTCCAACTCTGATTGAACTGATTGAAAAAAAGGTGTTTCTGTTACGTCTGGAAGAGTTGACGGATTGAATGTCCCCGAAAAGCCTAGCTTTCTGACTTCAACTGTTCGCTCGATGTGATGTTCTTTCAAAACATTCAAAGCGACTGTCTGTAAAAACGGATGCGCCTGGCCATTCTTCAGTAACCCCACAACCGATTCCAAGTAAGGCTGAATATTTTTATCAGCCAGCGAACCGAGTTTTATAATCTGCTCTTGAAAGCTTCCTTCGGTTACCTCTTCTGCGGACACGGATTTTTCTACAAAATCGTTCTTTTTATTGTCAACTGTTTTTTTGCTAAAGTTCAAAAGCGTTTGATAGTGCTCTCTTTTGTCTTCCGGCACATGTTGCTCTTCAAAAAGGGTTTCCAGTGTGTGGACCACCTCGTCATGCAAATGTAATTGTATTAAAATCATTAAATAAAGATCGAATACTTCATAATAATCTCCTGCTCCTTGCAGAAGCATTTCTTTCGCAATATCTTTCGCTTCTTCATAATCTCCCTTTTCATAAAGAGCGATTACAAGCGCTTTATCAATTTGAGGGTCTTCAGGCGACAATTCTTTTGCCTGCTGCAGCAAATTCACCGCATCTGCATATTGATGATTTTCCAAGCTGTCAATCCCCTTCCGAAACAGCCTTTCTTTTAATCCCGGAAAAAGGATTACGTTATCTTTTTTCATTTCCATCCCTTCTTATCTGTCGACACAACTTCTATAAGATAGTAAAAAATAGTTTAGCACGAGCCTCCCTCAAAAACAAACATGAAAAGAGTACAAATAAGAAGGAATATTTGTAATTTTAATAGAATATACATGATATAGGACAAAATACAGCAAATTTTTCACTCAAAAGCTGGAAGGAGGGGTATTCACTGGCTGGTGCACTGCAAGGAATAAGAGTGCTCGACCTATCCAGAGTTTTGGCAGGACCGTATTGTTCCATGATACTGGGGGACTTGGGTGCTGAAGTCATTAAAGTGGAAGCGCCCAATGGAGGAGATGAAACGAGAAAATGGGGACCCCCGTTCAAAAAAGGAGTGAGTGCCTATTATTTATGCGCCAATAGAAACAAGAAAAGTATCACTGTCAATTTAAAAACAGACGAAGGCATAGAAATTATTAAAAAACTCGTTGGAAAAAGCGATGTGTTAATCAACAACTTTAAAACCGGGACAATGCAACGCCTTGGATTGGGCTATGAATCTTTAAAAGAAATAAACCCCGGACTCGTATACTGCTCCATTACCGGATTTGGAGAAACAGGACCATATAAGCATTTGGCCGGCTATGACTTTATCATCCAAGCAATGAGCGGCCTCATGAGCATCACGGGGGACGAGCGTTCCGGGCCCCAAAAAACAGGTGTGGCCATATCCGATGTACTGACTGGTTTATATGCCTGCATTGGCATCCAGGCAGCCCTCATTGAGCGCCGGCATTCGGGAATAGGGCAAAAAATTGACATGGCGCTATATGACAGTGCGGTAAGCGCTTTAATCAATATGGCAAGCAATTACTTAATGTCGGGAGTTGCTCCCAAGCTGATCGGCAATGAGCACGCCAACATCGTTCCTTATCAAGCTTTTTCGACAAAAGACGATAAAGTTGTCATTGCTGTCGGCACTGACAAGCAATTTATGACATTATGCGAGATTTTGGACGTTCCCCATTTGGCATGCGACGAAAGATTTCTGACCAATTCAAAACGGGTCGAACATCGCGAACAGCTAATACCGCTTTTGCAAACGCAACTTTTCACAAAAACGGCCGCCGAATGGATCGATCGTTTCCGCGAGAAAAACATTCCATGCGGCCCGATTCAAAGTATGGACCAATTGGAAAGCGATCCCCAGCTTCAAGCAAGAAGTATGTTCCATTCTATGGATCATCCAACAGCCGGAGAAATCAAACTGGTTGGAAGTCCGTTAAAACTATCACGAACACCGGCCGCGATTAAATATTACCCGCCTGATGCCGGAGAGCATACAATAGAAGTTTTGCAAGCTCTCGGCTACGGAAAAGATCAAATACAATCTTTGAAAATGAACAATATCGTTTGAGGAGGGGTCCCATTGAATTTCGATTTTACCGAGGAACAATTGTTATTGAGAAAAACAGTGCGCAACTTTGTAGACAAAGAAATCATGCCTTATATCGGTGAATGGGATGAGAAGGGAGAGTTTCATCCGGAAATCATCAGAAGACTTGCCACCCTTGGATTAATGGGGGTTTGTATACCGGAAAAATATGGCGGCAGCGGCATGGACTACAACTCCCTCGCCATCGTATGCGAAGAGCTTGAAAGAGGAGATACGGCTTTTCGCACGGCGGTGTCGGTACATACCGGCTTAAACAGCATGACACTGCTGCAATGGGGAACAGAAGAGCAAAAACAAACATATTTGGTGCCGCAAGCAAAAGGGGAAAAAATTGGAGCATTCGGCTTGACCGAACCGAATGCCGGGTCTGACGTAGCCGCCATGCAGTCTACCGCTGTCAAAGATGGAGATTATTATATTTTGAATGGCCAAAAAACATGGATCTCCCTTTGTGATGTGGCCGATCACTTCCTTGTGTTTGCCTATACGGATAAAAGCAAAAAGCATCATGGCATTTCCGCGTTCATCGTAGAGAGAACGATGGAAGGGTTCTCATCAAAAGCCATCAAGGGCAAACTGGGGATACGCGCGGGAAATACCGGCGAGATATTTTTTGATCATATGAAAGTGCCAAAGGAAAACTTGCTTGGCGAGGAAGGAGAAGGCTTTAAAATTGCCATGTCTGCACTGGACAGCGGCCGCTTTACAGTAGCTGCGGGCGCCTGCGGACTGATTATGGCCTGTTTGGAAGCAAGCTTAACGTATTGCCATGAAAGAGAGACATTCGGGAAAAAGATAGGGGAACATCAGCTTGTCAAGCAAATGCTCGCCAATATGGAAGCAGGCTTGCAAATGAGCCGGCTGCTCGTATATCGGGCCGGGGAGTTGAAAAATAAAGGCGTTAGAAATACACGGGAAACATCCCTTGCCAAATGGCAAGCATGCGATTTTGCCAATAAAGCGGCAGACGACGCGGTGCAAATTCATGGAGCTTATGGATATTCCAACGAATATCCCGTCGAGCGCTACTTAAGAAACTCCAAAGCGCCAGTTATATATGAAGGAACTCGGGAAATTCATACAATCATGCAAGCAGATTATGTGTTGGGCTACAGGAAAGATAAGCCGTTAAATAAAATGCTTCCGGCCTGGCCGTTTGAGGAGTAACATGTTTGCTCGTTATTCGTGGCTTGGAAAAAGTTTATATTGGATTAGATAGATAGTTTTTCAGGATAAGTGCCTGAGCATTTTTGAAAAAGTTGGATTGTATTTTCGAAAAGTGAATAGTCTTAAAGCAGTGATTAAAAAATTGGCAAGTATTCCTCAAAAAGCGGATATGATCTAGTAAAAAAATAGTTCAGCACAAAAATACCCGATTGAATCGATCCACATTGCAGAAAAGGAAGGACCAAAACCATATAAAAATGAGTAAACCGCATGAAATCAAATTTAAAACCTTGATTTCACGCGGTTTTTTCACGATTTGTAAGAATAGCAATTCGTTTTTAACTATGTCTCGCCCTCTCTTGCATTCTTGTTGGATACGAATAATATCAAGCTCGTTCGTATTCGGTCTCCTTGATCAAAACCTGCCTGTCTGCCATTTCTTTTATATAAAGCGGACCCGGAACGATCTGTTCGGGAGGAAACACACCTCTTTTGTTAATGACGCCAGTTCCGATCATTTGGGCCACGACAGAGATCGTATTGGCTGTGGCTCGCGCCATGGCTGTCACGTTTTCCCGGCGGTCTTTATATGCCGCCATCTCATATGCAAATGTTCTATTTTTAAAATCCTTTTCACCTGAGACAATGACACGCAGCAAAACAACGTCATCCCGGTCCCCCAATTCCGTAATGGGGTTGAGTACCTTTAGTAAAACATCACGCGGCTTTACGTTCGTTTTACCTATTTGAACCCAATAATCATTCCGGGTTAAATGGAGGTCGACAAGCAATTGAAATTTGTCGCGGTGGCCCGGGTAGCGGATCGTTTTGTATTCCAATGTATTTAATTCCGGATACGACTTGGACAACGTCGACGTTCCTCCTGATGTATGAAAAGCTTCCAGTGGCCCGAATTTTTCAAAATAAATTGGCTCCACTTCTGATAAGGAGGGAACTTCCTGTTTCTTTCCGTCACGAATAATCAAGGATGGATCTGTATAATGATCGAGCAGCCCTTCCAAAGAAAAAACATGATGATATTCAAGCGGAGGCTCCGGCCGAAGCGGAATGCCGCCGACATATAGTTTGATCGATTGCGGGGAATCCAGTTTACTGGCGCCATAGCCAGACAATATATTGATCATGCCGGGCGCTACACCTAGATCGGGAACCAAAGTAACATTCGCCCTCTTAGCTTCCTCATGAAGCGCCAGGACTCTATAGGTAATGTGGCCAATATGTCCCCCAAGATCCACCACACTCGTTCCGGCTTCAATCGCCGCCTTTGCAACCTTTTCATTAAATGAGTAAAAAAGGGCGTTGAGAACAACATCATAATGTTGTAAAAATCGAACAAGCTCTTGCGAATTGCCCGCATCCAAACGGAACGCCTTTATTTTCGGGGAATGTATTTGGCGGCACACTTCCTCTGCCCGTTCCAAGTCGATATCCGCCAAACCCACCGCCTCTACATGTTTCCCTTTTACAAGATCCCTCGCCGCTTCCTTACCCATCAATCCTGCCCCTAATACTGCTGCACGCATACTTCTTCCCCTCCCCAGCTTTTTTATCATTTTATGCCGGGGGCGACGGAAGAATTAAAAGAGCGTGCAAAAATACAAGCGAATACCTCTTTTAGCGAATGAATCAGCCTTCGCCATATAGACTTTCAGAAAAAGAGGTTACTTTATCCCAAACAGTAAGGAAGGATTTTATTACCACTTAATGAAGGGCGGGGCAAATAACGCTTCTTCATCATTGTGAATCCCAAACAGTATAATTTTTATTACCAGCTAGTGTGTCTCTTTTTTGGTGCAATAACCACCAATCTCGGCAATTGTACAAAGAAATCGAAAGCGCTTTTAATTGATGTTGGATTGATTCACTTTTCCATACTTTTCTTTCAAAGTATATGTTAATACTTTACCTTGTAAATTTCTTGGCAACATCTTCACAAACTCGACTTTATGCGGGATTTTATATTTCGCCATTTTTCCAGTACAGTATTCAATGATTTCTCTCTCACTAACATCTTGATCATCATGTAAAGCGATAACCGCCATTGGCACCTCTCCCCACTGATCATGGGGGACTCCAATCACTGCCGCTTCCCGTACTGAAGGATGCTCATGTAAAACGGCCTCTATTTCAGCAGGATAGACATTAAATGCTCCTGAGATAATCATATCTTGCTTTCTTTCTACCAAATAATAAAAGCCTTCATCGTCCTGTCGAGCCATATCACCTAAGCCAAGCCACTCCCCCCGGAAAGCTTCATTCGTGGCTTGAGCATTATGATAATATCCTTTGCAAAGTGTAAGACCCCTAACAAGGATTTCTCCCACTTCTCCTTGCTTTACTTCGTTGCCATCTTGATCTACTATTTTTAATTCCATTCCCAACATAGGCAAACCGACGCAACGGTCTTTTTTTCTCATATATTCATGATGTAAATTGGCAGCGCCACCAAGCTCAGACGCGCCATAAAATTCATTTAGTTCTGCATTCGGAAAGAACTCGAGCGCTTTTGTCTTTGTACGAGTCAGTAGTGGTGCACCAACTGAAATAACTGATTTCATTGAAGATACATCAAAACTATTTTTTATTTCATCTGGCAATGCAAAAATCGCGTCTAACATGGGTGGCGCTAAAAAAGCGGTAGTGGTCTTTTCCTGATCGATCGCTTTTAATACTTCTAATGGATGGAATTGTTCTACTATATGAATCGGATTTCCCACGAACAGATTCGGCATTGCAATGGATATCGCAGCCGCACCAAACAGCGGCCCGGCAGCAAGTCCCTTTCCATTTCGGCTAATTGAAAATTCAATACTAAAGTGTGTAAGTACGAGATATAAACTTCTATGAGTATGAATAGCCCCTTTGGGAAGCCCAGTTGTTCCACCCGTGTACATCAAACATAATTCATCTAACTCGCTTAACGGTTCCGCTATTTCGGGCTCGCTGGCAGGGAAACGTTCTATCCATTCGTCATATATTGTAAAAGATAAGCGATCTTGATTCCCAACAGTGACAAAATATTTTGTTGTCAACAATTCTTGGTGAATTTTTGAAACCTCATCACCAAAACGGTAGTCGTACATAAATAATATAGCTCCGGAATCATCTAACACATGCTTTATTTCCCTCGCTGTAAAACGTGAATTTATCGGGACATACATAGCGCCAATTTTGCTGCAAGCTACTATGATTTCAAATAACTCATTGCCATTAAACAACATAAATGCCACTTTATCACCTTTTTGAATTCCTCTATCCAGTAAAGCGTTGCCCAATTGATTGACCCTATTATTAAATTGACGATAGGTAAATCTCTTCCCTTTAAATGAAAGCGCTACCTTTTCCGGGTAACGAATAGAATTGAGCTTGATCGGATCGCCAACAAGCATCTGCTTCATTTTTACCATCTCCTTTCGGTTTATGATTTGTATGAGCGTCGCACTGGAAGATCATATACTGCTTATTTTTCTCCTAAATGAGTACAACGTTAATACAATGAAGCACATTTTTCCTACTTCACTCATTCTCCACAATTCCATGATCAAAATGGAAATTGGTTTAAATGCTGTCCCCCGTCCATTGTGACGACTTCTCCATTCATAAAAGAAGCCTCATCTGAGAGGAGAAAATAGGCAAGTGCCGCAATTTCCTCAGGTTTGCCGCACCTTTTTAAGGGAATCGATTGTAAAGTTCTTTCCGCCATTTTCTCAGAAAGCACCAACTTATCAGCGCCGCCTGTTCCTTCAATTGGTCCGGGAGCTATTGCGTTTGAACGAATGCCATACTTGCTGCCCCATTCTACGGCAAGGGTGCGAGTCAAACTTAACACGCCAGCTTTGGCTGCGGCACTATGAACAACCCCTGCCCCGGCATCCCAGGCATAGGTGGCCACCATATTTAAAATGGTCCCTTTTTTCTGTTCATTTATCCAATACTGCCCCACTGCTTTTGTACAGTAAAACGTTCCGTTCAGAACAATATCAATGACTGAGTTCCACCCGTTAATGGATAAGTCCTCGGCAGCCACGACAAAATTGCCGGCGGCATTGTTCACAAGGTGATCGATCGTGCCAAAAACGCGGATTGTCTCTTCAACCATTCGTTTTACATCTTCAATACTGCGGACATCCATTGGAACATATGCTACTTCCCCTTTTGCCGTTTCCATCAATTCATCTTTTACAGCTTGCAGACGTTCTTCATTTCTTCCCGTGATGACGACATTCGCGCCTTCATTCGCAAAGCGCCGCGCCATCGCTTTCCCTAATCCACTAGAACCGCCTGTAACAATAACAACTTCATCTTTCATATCATATCCTCCCTGTATTTGCTGAAATGTTTGAAAAAATTCTTTATGTTATTGTTTGCTCCGTATAATACGTTTTGTATTGCTCTCTTAATATATTTTTTCTAATTTTTCCCGTGGCAGTGATCGGCAGCTTATCAACAAATATAACTTCTTTTGGTACTTGAAAGGCACTGAGATGTTCTTTACAATGCGTGACAATCTCGTTTTTCGTGACATTTACGCCTTCCTTCGGAATGACAAAAGCGGTGATTGCCTCTATCCAATGGGCATGTGGCAATCCTACGACGACAGCGTTTTCAATCTTTTCATGTAAGAGCAGAGTTTGCTCGACTAGAATGGATGCTACATTCTCACCCCCTGTTTTAATCATATCTTTCTTTCGATCCACAAACACTAATAAACCATCTTCATCAAAATATCCCAAGTCTCCTGTATGATGCCAACCATATAAACGGCTTTGCTCAGTTTCATCCGGCCGATTATAATAGCAAGCCATCACGTTGGGCCCGCGATGAACAATTTCTCCCACTTCACCTTTATCTAAAATATGACCATCTTCACCCATAATGGCTGTGTCATTAATAAGAGAAGGAATCCCCCAATACGATCCGAATTTGCTCAATTGATATTCTGGCCCAAAAATAACGGTTGCCGGGTACATCTCTGTTTGCCCCGTAGCTAAACAAAACTTTGCCTCAAATTCCTCAATACCGCTTTTTAATGTTTTTTCATCCATCGGCGCCATCGCATATACACAATAACGCAACGATTCAGTATCTTTCTTCGTTCTTGTCGGAACATGGAGCAGCGCACGATACATCATCGGAAGTCCGATCATAATCGTAATCTTTTCTTTTTTTACCGCTTCCAGATAGGAAGCTGGTTCAAATTGCCTAAAAACGACCATCGTACCGCCAATATGAATAAAAGACATCACAACCGAGTGCAGGGCACAATGAAAAATTGGCAAGATAACTGCCACGATATCATCTTTTTTAATCATCATCTCGACAATATTGCCCAAACTGGAAATAAAAACGGCGACATGGGGTATGGCTACTCCCCTCGGACTTCCAGTCGTACCGCTTGTATACATAATTTGCGCCAAATCCCGATCTTGAATATGAACTTCAGGTTCTAATGTATCTTCGCCATGTAAGAGTGCTTCAAAACTGCTCTGGTCACTACTTTGGCTACCCATATATAATATGTTGGGACAGCTTTTTTTCATCACATCGGCTTGTTGAATAAAATCTTTATCGACCATTATTAATTTCGCTTTTACATCCGATATGATGAAATTCTTTTCTTTCAGACTTACAGCGGGATTGATCGGAACCCAAACCAATCCGGCTTTTTGAATACCCAATATTGCCACAATAAGCTGCCAAGAATTCGCGCTAATTGTGACAATCCGATCCCCTTTTTCGAATCCTTTTTTTAATAAATAATGTGCAAACTGATTTGCTGCTTCATCCAACCGGGAAAATGTCATTCTTGTCTCCCCGTCAATGATCGCTATTTTATTTGGATGCCGACTTGCCGAACGCCGCACGATATCACCAACAGCAATACGATTGATAACTGAGATATCATTCATTTTTTTATCCTCCCAACTATTGTGAATAAAAGTCCAAGAATGAGATCATTTGAATGTTGCTGTTTTCGCAAATAATCATTAGCTTAAAATGGTACTATGCTTTTTCGTTGGCAGTGGAAAATCTTTCCTTCCAATTAATTCAAAACGATTGGAAATTTCTTTTCTTAGATTTCTGGGCATAATCAGCTCATCAATGACTAAATCTCCGGCAAGTTTAAAAATATCATATTCTGCCCTATACTCATCCCGAAGCATTTTCACCATTTCTACTTTTTCTTTAGGATCGGTTATGCTTTGAATCTTGTTAAAATAAACAGCATTTATCGCCGCTTCCGGACCCATAATGGCAATTTCGGCTGATGGCAAAGCAATGGTCGCGTCCGGTTCATATGCCGGCCCGGCCATTGCATAAATTCCAGCCCCATACGCTTTACGAACAACTACACATAGCTTGGGCACATTAGCAACGGAGCTTGCATATATAAAATTTCGCCCGCGTCGTAAAATACCAGCTTGCTCCACTTGAGTACCCACCATAAACCCGGGGGTATCACAAAGGAATAATAACGGGATATTATAAGCATCACATGTCCAGACAAATTTCGCCCCTTTATCAGCAGATTCTGGAAAAATAGCCCCTCCTTTCACCGCGGGCTGATTGGCAACGATTCCTATCGTTCTGCCATCCATTCTTGCAAAACCTGTAACAAGTTCTTTCGCGTAATCTTTTTTCACTTCCAAAAAGCTGTCTCCATCTACAAGGCAGTCAATTAATTCTTTCACATCGTACGCCTGATTTGGTTCTTGCGGGATAATCCGATCTATCTCTTCCGGACTGCGACTTGGGCTTTTGGCTGCTACTCTTTCAGGCGCCAATTCAAAATGATCAGGCAAATAAGACAGTAATTTTTTGACCGTTTCGGCCGCTTCTTCTTCTGTTTTGAC
This sequence comes from Siminovitchia thermophila, assembly GCF_016909185.1. Classification (GTDB taxonomy): domain Bacteria; phylum Bacillota; class Bacilli; order Bacillales; family Bacillaceae_C; genus Siminovitchia; species Siminovitchia thermophila. The sequence continues at coordinate 132,964 of NZ_JAFBFH010000002.1, forward strand.
AACAAAATCAACCGAACCGCTTTTCTCCGCGTGCATTCTTGCACCACCCAACTCTTCCACATCCACCTTTTGGCCGGTCGCCATTTGAACCATTCGCGGAGAAGCGATTGCCATCCCAGCCATTTCTTCCACCATTACCACGAAATCGCAAAACACTGGCATATAAGCTGTTCCTGCAAAGCAAGGGCCATATAAAACGCCAATTTGGGGAATTCTCCCCGACATAATACTGTGATTATAGAAAATTTTACCGCCAGAGTATTTTTCAACATGGTAGCCATTCGACTCATCAATTCTTCCACCAGAAGAATCGATTAAATAGAGAATAGGCCTCTTTCCTTTTAACGCAGCTTCTTGTGCGCGCAAAATTTTTTCACCGTGTTTTTTTCCAATAGACCCTGCTTTGACCGTAAAATCACTTGCTGTAAAATAAATGAGTCTGTCGTCCAGCTTTCCAGCACCCGTTATGATGCCATCATTAGGTAACTCTTTCTCAAAAACATTTGCAAATGTTCCCGTCTCATAATATATATTATCTTGGCCGAAATAGAGCCTAAGCCGATCCCGGACAAACAGCTTGTCCATTTTCTTTAATTTCTCATGATTTCGCTGCGGCCCTCCTTTTCGAATCCGCTCTATTTCATTCATTACGTTTTGCTCTCGATTCATCACCACTCAACCTTTCATCTGTACATATTTTCTTTATTTAAAAAGCTCGTTGTATACATTCCTTCCGTAAAACGGCTATCATTCATTGTGTCTATTAAAATGGGCAAATTCGTTTTTACCCCTGTAATCTCAATTTTTGCTAAAACCTCTTTCATTTTTGCAATGGCTTCAGCCCGCGTACCGCCATGGGTAATGATTTTTCCAATCATTGGATCGTAAAATGGCGTTATGACATTTCCTTCTGCCACACCAAAATCAAAACGGGCTCCATGCTCAGGTAATTTTAATGTTGTCAACATGCCGGGAGATGGGAAAAAGCGCACGGGATCCTCTGCGTATAACCGGCATTCGATGGCGTGTCCATGTTGTTTAATATCTGTTTGTTCAACATCCAATTCGTATCCTGCCGCAATGTTTATTTGCATTTCAACTAAATCAACCCCAGTCGTTTCTTCTGTTATTGGGTGCTCCACTTGAAGCCTCGTATTCATTTCCAGAAAATAGAAGTTCATATGTTCATCAAAAATGAATTCCATCGTTCCTATATTCTGATAACCGATTTCCTTGGCGCCCTTAAGAGCTGTCCTTAATAGATTCTCCTTTACTTCTTTTGACAAAGCGGGGGTGGGCGATTCTTCAACCACCTTTTGATGCCGTCTTTGAATGGAACATTCTCTTTCATATAAATGAAGGGCATTTCCTTTTTGATCACATGCAATTTGTACTTCAATATGGCGGGGATGTTCAATCCATTTCTCAATGAACAACGCTCCATTGCCAAAATACATTTCGGCTCTTTTTTGGCTAGGATTAAAATGTTTCTCTAATTCAGCTTCACAATGAATGACCGACATGCCAATTCCCCCGCCTCCCGCACTTGCTTTCAGCATAATTGGATAACCAATTTCTTTGGCCAGTTGTTTCGCATCTCCAATATGTTGTAAACTCTTTTGAGAGCCGGGAACGACTGGAACACCAGCCTGTTTCATTAAATTACGCGCTTCTAATTTATCGCCCATTTTTTGAATGATCCCCGCCTGGGGACCGATAAAAGTGATCCCATTAGTTTCACACTCCATGGCAAAATCACTGCTTTCAGATAAAAAGCCATATCCCGGATGAATCGCATCAATATTTGCTTTTCGAGCTGCTTCCATGATTGCCTCCACATTCAAATAACTTTTTTGCACCTGTGGTTCCCCAATATAATAGGCTTCATCAGCCATCTGAACAAACGGGGCATCTTTATCAGCTTCGGAATAAACAGCTACGGATTGAATATTCAATCTCTTCAACGTGCGAATAATCCTGGACGCAATCTCACCACGATTAGCCACTAAAACTTTCTGCAACATCATTTGTATCTCCCTCTTTATTCGCGGTATAAATATCCCTACATCAATCTGTTTTTTTCAGCTTGAACAACTTTGTCTTTTTAGAAACCCGACTGCTTACATCTTCAGCAAGCTATAGAAACTTACAACGTTCAAGTACTACATCTTGTTCATTCATTTTTTATTTACGAGTATTTTCACTTTTGATGTGGCGACTTCCTCTTCCGTTTGCTTGACCAACTGTTGACGGACCGTCACCAAACCTGTTTCATTCTTATGCCCTGTTAATTCCGTCACTTCCAGGTTTACGTGAATCGTATCACCAATAAAAGTTGGATGATAAAAACGCACCTCATCCATACTGTAAAAAGCAACTACAATACCAGGTTCAAAATGCAGTAATCCCGATCCAACAGAAAGAACGAGCAAACCGTGGGCAATTCGTTGTTGAAAAGGTGTTTGCCGTGCATATTCAGCGTCCGTATGGAGCGGATACCAATCTCCGCTTAGAGAAGCAAAATTTACAATATCCGCTTCGGTAATGGTCCTCCCTTTTGACTGCCATGACTCACCGATTTGATACTCTTCAAAATATTTTGCGAACAATTGTTATGCCTCCTCATCATGCTCGATGGCTTTTTTACGCAGAACAATCTTTAATACTTTCCCAGTTGCGTTTCTCAAAGTTAACGCCATCTTCCTTATATCTATATATCAAGTTGCTTCACTAAAATCTCCTTCATGATTTCCGTCGTACCGCCGCCGATCGTTTGAATTCTTGCATCCCGCCAGTAACGCTGTACAGGAAATTCCATCATATAGCCGTTTCCGCCGTGGATTTGCACTGCTTCATCACATACTCTACTAACCATTTCGCCCGCATAAGCTTTTGCCATCGTTGCTTCGGTTATGACATTTTCACCTTTGTTATAGTTGTAAATGGCACGGTATGTGATATATCTTGCCTTTTCGATATCGACAGCCATGTCAACCATTTTGTGGCGCAACACTTGGAACTGGCGGATCGGCTTCCCAAATTGAATGCGTTCTTTGCTATACTTCATCGCCTCTTCTAGCGCCTTTTCCGCTAAAGCAATGCTCGATAAAGCAAGAGTAAGGCGCTCCCACTGAAAGTTTTCCATTAAATATTTAAAGCCTTCATTTTCTTTTCCGAGTAAATTTTCTTTTGGTATTTTCACGTTTTCAAAGAACAGCTCCGCAGTGTCCGAGCCCCGCCATCCTAACTTTTGCAGCTTCTTTCCAATTGAAAAGCCTTCCCAGTCGGTTTCAACGATGAACAGGCTTATATTTTCGTGAACGGGACGCTCCCGCGTTTTGGCCGCGACGACAACATAATCGGCATTTGCCCCATTTGTAATAAATGTCTTTGTTCCATTTAAAATATAGTACTCTTCTTGCTTTTTGGCAGTTGATTGTATAGACGCGACATCGCTTCCTGCATATGGCTCTGTAATGCCCAATGCCGCCACCATCTCTCCTTTTACAGACGGAATTAAGTACTTTCTCTTTTGTTCCTCATTGCCAAACCGCCAAATGGGTGTAGAGGCAATTCCGACATGGCCGCCGATCGAGGCGCTTACTCCTCCCGAACCACAATTCATTAACTCCTCCACAAAGACGGTTTCCATAATGAAATCCGAACCCATTCCACCGTATTCTTCCGGGTATTTAATTCCTAAATATCCAAGCTCCCCACACCTTTTAAACAGGCTTCTCGGAACTTGGCCCTCTTGTTCCCAGCGCTCGATATGTGGAGATATTTCCTTGTCGACAAAGCGGCGCACCGCCTTGCGGAAGATCTCATGTTCTTCTTGAAACATCCAATGCTTCACCCTAGCACACCCCTTCAATATTCTTCTAATCCCAGTTGTTTTGCGATAATTTCTTTCATAACCTCGTCTGTTCCGGCGCCTATTCGATGCAGCCGGGTGTCCCGCCAAACTCGCTGAATCGGATATTCCATCATATAACCGTTTCCGCCTAATATTTGCAAAGCGCGATCCGCCACCCAATGAGCTGTTTGCGCAGCCGCCATTTTAACCATTGAAATTTCTTTACTCGGAATTTCACCTTTTGAAAAGCGGTAAGCAAGTGCATACGTCATTTCTTTACACACTTCGATTTCTGTTTTCATGTCGACAAGCAAATGGCTGATCACTTGGAAATTGGCGATTGGCTGTCCAAATTGTTTTCGCTCTTTTGCATAACGATAAGCATATTCATACGCATATTCGGATATCCCGATCGAGCCGGCGGCGGAGATCATTCTTTCACCTTGCAACTCCCACATAATTTGAGCAAATCCGTTCCCTTCTTTTCCAAGTAAATTGTCCAAAGGAACTCGGACATTTTCAAACACAATTTCGGCTGTATCACTTGACCTCATCCCGACCTTATCTAGTTTTTTACTCACCGTAATTCCCGGCCTATCCATCTCAACAAGAATCATGCTCAGCCCTTTATACCCTGGCGCATCAGACGTGCGAACGACAAGAGTAATGAAATCAGCTCGCGGCCCATTTGTAATAAACATTTTTGCTCCATTAATGACCCAATCATTCCCGTCTTTCACCGCTCTCGTCTGAATCGATGCGACATCAGAGCCATGATTAGGTTCCGAAATACCAATGGCCGCCAGCTTTTCACCTTGAAGAGCCGGTTTTAAAAAACGCTCCTTTTGCTCCTCATTACCAAACTCTAGTATTGGTGGGGTCGCCATATCGGTTTGGACACCGATCGCCATTGGAAAACCGCCAAAGCCCGTGCGACTTAACTCTTCCGCCAAAATAACTCCCGCGAAATAATCCCATCCTTGCCCGCCGGCCTCTTTCGGATAGCGGAGGCCTAAAAAACCAAGCTCGCCCATCCTTTGTAGAATCTCTCTTGGAAATTCACCTTTTTCCTCCCATTCGCCTAAAAATGGCGTCACCTCTTTCTCTAAAAATTGCCGAATTGTTTTTCTCAATAAACGATGTTCCTCTGTAAAATAGGGCGCATAATTCATCGATTCATCACCTTGCTTTTCCCCCTCACTTCACGTTAAATGAATCAGGAACTTCTATTTCAAAACGTAAAATATTCGATCCAAAGCATTTTCCTAAATGATCAATCCGCATCGAAGAAGAACCTCCACCATCCAACGCTTCATAACAAACGAAATTTAACGCTTCAATATTTGGAAGTTCATACCGATTGATCTCCCCCAACACAAGGCCTTTAAAAAAAGCTGTCATTCTAGCAACAGTCATTTGTTCAACAAGAAGGGGATAGTAATCTTTGTGATTGGCAAATACCGCGATATTCACCGTATTTCCTTTATCTCCTGAACGAGCATGGGCAATTTCTTTTAACTTGACCTTAGCCACTAAATATCACACCTCCTTTACTTCAACTGTTACCCTCTCTTCAACCAACGTTCTCGGTATAAGAGATGACCACATACCAATTTGCTGTCTCGTCGGTATATTCCCGATATATGACATGGATGGCGGGCCGTTTAATCCCAGCGGCGGAAATAAGCGAAAGAAAGAATCCGCCTTTTGCTTGCTTTCGGATTTTACAGCCATGCGCAAGTATATTTCATTCAGCTCTCCTTCCGGCTCATGAGACAGAGGTCCATGCAAAGAGTTATAGCCGACATAATCCGCTCGGATTTCATCAAATTCAAGCTTTTTTCTTTCCATCTGCCGGTAAATAATTTGCTCAGCCAACTTTGCCTTTTCAAATGCGTCGGGCCAACAATAGCCAATAAGCACTTGCCCCAAAAAGCCGTCTGCATATCCCATCACGACTTTTAAATCTGCCGGTTTTTCTTTCCCTTTTACACCTGTTACCTTCACTTTATGGGGCGCGATTTCCTCTAACTGGACATTTGTCACATCCATCACAACATCCGGTGTCACATATGCCGCCGGATCGTGGATTTCATATAGCATTTGTTCTTTGATCGTTTTCTTGTTCACGATCCCGCCACACTCTTCCACCTTACTGATGACGAATTCCCCGATCTCATTGACTTCGGCAATGGGGTAGCCAATCGTTTCATACCCTTCGACCTCTTGCCAACCGCCGATAAAATTTCCTCCCGTCGACTGAGCGGAGCATTCTAACAAATGTCCCATAAAAACGCCGCTTGCCAACCGGTCCCATTCATCTTCCAGCCAGCCAAATTCATATATCAACGGAGCTAAAAACTGCGCAGTATCCGTTGTCCGGCCACTAATTACAATATCAGCCCCTTGCCTTAACGCCTCCACTAACGGTTGCGCTCCAAGGTAAGCATTGGCAAACAGCAATCTTTCTTGAATATTTTTCGCTAAAGGCCGCTTTGTCTCCACATCTTGAAAAAAGACCCCTTTTTCCTTTAATGGATCAATATCGGATAAAATGTTATCACCGGTGACCACCGCGACTTTCAAATCCGTTATGCCCAGTTCCTTTGCCATCTGCAATACGATTGCTTGTGCCCCTTTTGGATTTAATCCGCCTGCATTCGTCAGTATTTTAAACCTTTTCTTTTTTACATAAGGTAAAAGCGCTTTCATAAATAGGTATAAATCACGTGTATACCCCATATCCGGATTTTTGTCTTTATCTTTGGCAAGAATGGCCATCGTTAATTCAGCTAAAGCATCAAAAGCCAAATAATCGACATTTCCATACTTTGCGTTGGCTATGGCGCCATCTACTGAATCTCCATAAAATCCTTGGGCAGCACCTACTCTGATTGATTTCAAGTAAGGTCATCCTTTCAAGTACTCGTTATTCCATTTCTACGACTACATCATTTTCCTGAACAAAATCTCCTTCCTGTACATTTATTTTCGATACTTTTCCGTCCAGCGGCGCTTCCACTGGAATTTCCATTTTCATGGACTCCAAAATAATCAAAGCATCACCTTTATTCACCAGATCTCCTTCGCCAACTTGAATCTTCCATACGGTACCACCCATTGGTGCATATGCCTTCATTTATTTTCCTCCTCACTATTTACCTTTCCATTCCGGTTTCCGTTTTTCTAAAAAGGCTGAAGCGCCTTCTTTTAAATCTTCACTGCGAAATGATACCAAGCGAAGTGTCGATAATAAATCAAACGACTTAGCCAAATCTATTTGTTCTGTTGTATAAAATGCATCCAATGCCAATCTTACTGCAAGGGGGCTATACGAACAGATCGTTTCTGCTACTTTCCAAGTCTCTTCCTCTAATTGAGCGTGCGGAACGACTTTATGAACAAGATTTACTTCCTCGGCTTCCTTTGCAGATAACACTTTCGCTGTGAGCATCATTTCCATTACTTTTCTTTCCCCAACAGCACGCCGAACCCACGGTAATATCACAAAAGGAACTAATCCTAATCGCAATTCAGTTAAACCAAGTGTGGCCTGATCTGAAGCAATGGCGATATGGCTCATTGCTGCCAAACCCGTCCCGCCACCCAAAGCGGGGCCATTTACAGCCGTAATAATGGGAGTTGAAACCTCGGCCCCTAACCGAAATAATTCATTACTTTTTATTCCCTCATCATATAATTGTGGCACCGGCTTCACAAAGTTCTCTTTAAACTCTTTCAAGTTACCACCTGCCGAGAATGCTTTTCCACTGCCAGTAACAACAATGGCCCGAACTGTTTTGTCCCGATCAGCTCTTCGAATAGCGTTCACCAAATCTCCCGCCAGCTGTTCTGTCAATGGATTCCTTAATTTCGGGAGGTTTAATTGTATTTTTACAACATGATCACTTTGTTCATATAAAACGGTTTCATATGCCATCCTCTTCTCCCCTCACTTTGCATAAAGTGTTGTTGCGAATGAGCTAGTTGCAAATATATAATGCAATTTACATGCCAAATAGTTAACATGGAACAAAGCTTAGAAGATAGCGTCTCCCTGTTCAAAAACGTTCCGCTCATTTGTTTTAATATTTGTACAATTGTGTCGTTTATTGTATATTTGATTATAAAGTGAAACTTCATTCAGTAGCCTCCTACTGAATGTTAGTTGAACCAATCGGGCATTTAAGTGCCGTTTTCTACCACTTGGACCTTTTGTATCAACTCAGATTTTGAAGTGGGAGTCTTACGGCACCTTACATGCGGGCTAAAGTGAAACTTCATTCAGTAGGGCTCCTACTGAATGTTAGTTGAACCAATCGGGCATTTAGGTGCCGTTTTCTACCACTTGGACCTTTTGGTATCAACTCAGGTCTTGAAGTGGGAGTCTTACGCACCTTACATGCGGGATAAAGTGAAACTTCATTCAGTAGGGCTCCTACTGAATGTTAGTTGAACCAATCGGGCATTTAGGTGCCGTTTTCTACCACTTAGACCTTTTGGTATCAACTCAGGTCTTGAAGTGGGAGTCTTACGCACCTTACATGCGGGATAAAGTGAAACTTCATTCAGTAGGGCTCCTACTGAATGTTAGTTGAACCAATCGGGCATTTAGGTGCCGTTTTCTACCACTTGGACCTTTTGTATCAACTCAGATTTTGAAGTGGGAGTCTTACGGCACCTTACATGCGGGATAAATGAGACATGAATGGGGAAGAAGGTGTCATAATGAAAGTGAAAAAAATCCTTTCTACAAACTTCATTTCTTTATCCAAACACCACAAGATAAAAGATGTGTTAAGTTTATTTTTAAAAAAGCATCAGGATATTGCTTGTGTCGTAGAAAAGCGCCGCCTAATCGGGATTGTGACCAAATATTCATTATATCGTTTGCTCTTAACGACAAACGACATTCATCACCCCGTTAAAGAGGCCATCATTTACAATCCCATCACATTAAATCAAAACGATAACATTTATCGTTCAAGAGAGAAGCTAGTGAATCTGAAAGTCGCCCATGCCGTCGTTGTTGATGATCGCAACCATGTTGTCGGGATTATTTCCAGATCTAATATATTTCAAGGACTCGTGGCGGAAACACAACATTTATCAAAGAAGTTAAATAATTTAATGAACAACCTGCAAACGATGATCATTTCGGTCGATCTAAACCTCACGATTACAACCCTTAATCATTCAGCGAAAAAAATCATTGGATCATCGAACGAAAATAGTATTGGTACACATATTGGGCATTTTCTTCCGGAGCTAACGCAACATATTGTAGATGTCATTCAAACAGATCAATTAATCGACTTTGAAAACACCGTGATCAACAACACCACATATATCAGTTCTTTTATCCCCATTAAAGCGTGGGGACAAATAAACGGAGTCATGATCGTTTTAGAAAATGTTTCAAAATATGAAAAAATCGCCAGTGAATTGGAAACAACAAAAAGAATTGAAAAAATGCTCGACAGTGCTTTGGAAGCCGCCTACGACGGCATAGTCATCACAGACCCAAACGGAAAGATCATGAAAGTGAATCAAGGGTTTTTAGAATTACTGGATTACCATCATGAGAATGAACTAATCGGAAAACCGATAGAAACCATCGCTCCTGAAATACCAAGCGAAAAAAGTATTAAACAAAGAAAACAAATAGAAGGTGAATATATACATATCAACGGCTATAAATCTGTAGTAACGCAAACACCGATATATCGAAATAATGAAAATATTGGAATCATCATTAAAATCATCTTTAGACAACTAGAATTATGGAAAGATTTATTTCATCACATGGATCGGCTGGAAACAGAAATATCTTACTATCGGAGCAAATTAAAGGAAGTCTCCGAACAAGAAGCACATTTTAATCACATCATTTCATCCAGTCCACTCATTCAAAGCTTAAAAAGTAATGCTCATGTTGCTGCCAAAGGATTTTCTAATATATTAATGACAGGTGAAAGCGGGACAGGAAAAGAATTATTTGCCCAAGGTATTCACAATGCTTCCGGCAGAACGGGACAATTTGTCAAAATTAATTGCGCCGCCATTCCCGTTGACTTACTGGAATCTGAACTTTTCGGTTATGAAGAAGGAGCCTTTACGGGGGCAAAAAAAGACGGCAAGGCAGGAAAATTCGATCTTGCCAATGAAGGGACGCTGTTTCTGGATGAAATTGGAGATATGCCGATTTCTTTACAAGTAAAGCTGTTACGTGTTCTTCAAGATAAAAAATTCGAACGGATCGGCGGCACAAACACCATTTATACAGATGCAAGAATCATTTCCGCGACTAATAGAGATTTACTTAGTATGGTACAAGCGGGAACATTTAGGGCAGATTTATATTATCGAATTAATGTCATTCATCTACACCTTCCGCCATTGAGAGAAAGGAAAGAAGACATTCCCTATCTTTGTGACTATTTTATCCAAAAATTCAATCAGAAAATGAATAAAAAAATTCGCGGGGTCACACCCGAAGCATTGCTCATGTTAAAAGACTATCATTGGCCAGGGAACATAAGAGAGTTAGAAAATATTTTAGAGCGTGCTTTTCACTTTTGCAATAAACAATGGATTCTTCCCGAGAATATACTTCTAGATCTCCCAAAAGAAAGAAAAACAATTAAAGCGGAAAGCAATCATCATAAAAACAACTTGTCCAATGCTAAAAAAATAATGGATGATACGGAGAAAAAACTGATTATTCAAGCCCTTACTACAGCAAACGGAAATCGAACAGAGGCCGCCAAACTATTACATATTAGCCGCTCTGCTCTCTATTACAAGATGAAAAAATATCATATTAAAGAGTTAAACGATTTCCATTAGCGGCTTTTTCTTTTTGATGAACATGATGATTTTTCCACCTGTTACTTGGTGGCTTTGGTTCAAGACAAACACTTATCCCAAACAAAAACGGGGAACCCATCATGGGCCGCCCCGTTTTCTTTCCCACGCAGTTCACTCCAGTCCCTCTATCCAGTAGCCCGCTTCCGCAAACGATTAATAAATTTCTCTCCAAAATTGCTCTGGATTCTCTATTTTCACATCATCATATTCGCATACAATCTCTTCAAGACCGATTGGCGCGTCAAAATCAACTTCATACCAAGGATTTTTGTCTGGCGGACCAAAGCTAACCTTCAGGTTTTTTTCAGTTATATCAAATACCATGCTTCTAAGTGTACCCATTCCACTGGAATAAAAATGGCAACAGGGACCATCTGGATAGCATGTAGAAAGCAGCTTCCTTATCTTTTCATCATTCAAATAAGGGGCTTCTCGCAATAATGAATTCCACACGGAAGAATAACGCATTTCGGAATGCCAAAAATGATATTCATCAAATTCTTTCATTTCTGGGCTTGTATAGTGATTGGTGGCGACTAATACATCACCAAAAGGTTTCCGTTCGGAAATTCTTTTCTTGTCGGTTGAAAAACTTGCCACCTCAAAAACAGATGCATGATGCGAAGCATCTGCTACTAAAAAGTTCGCATTCGTACACAACGGGATTTCTTCAAGCAAACATTTCGCTTCATAAACATCTTTACAGCGGTCTAAAATGGCACGAATGGCAACCCAAAACTCGCAGCCGTTTCCAGCGAGAGGTTTCAAGTAGGCGGTACTGGACATGGAAACAACGAGTCCATATTCATTCATGCCGTCCATTCTGCCCGCATTTTGCAGCGAAAAACCAATATGCTTTGGCTTTCCAGTTACCCGGGTAATGCATAAGCTTCTTTCATCCCTTACGAAATATTCATAGCTCCTTCCCACATAAAAATGTCCATCGCTCGTGTTTGAAGGGAGCACCGCAAATTGGCAGCAATGAGGAGAGTCGTGATATGAATTCGCGTAACCAATTATTTTTTCGGATTCTATCCCTACTACATCAGCAAACCCTTGGATTTCATCCACAAAACCGGGACATATTTTATCTATTAACATCATTCTCTTATGGGCAATTGCCGGAGATATATAGTCCCGTCCTTCCATGGGACTAATAAAATAAGAGATATCTTCCGGATAATTCTCTTTTAAAGTAATGGCCCGCTGTTTTCCTACCTCATAATGGCTTCCCTCAGCCACATGAATGTCAAATATCATAGGGTCTTTTTTTTCATTATTCAGCATATCCTTGCATCCTTCCTTTATCATATTGTTTTTCAAAATCTCTATACGAGATAACGTCATCCTAGCATAATAAAAAAATTAGGTCTATTGCGAAAAATAAAAACAGGCACATATAGCATAAAAATAAAAAAGCTGAAATGTAACAGTCTATAATGGTGACCTACCCTTTCATCCGCGAATAAGAAAAACACTCCGATCTCTGTCAGAGTGTTTCCCAGCACCCACCCTCTTACAACATTCTTTTTGCTTCTGTACCATCATGATCGATCCAACTCTATTAGAAAAACGCAATCACGTGATGACGAGATACTGAGTTGTTTCACACAATTATATCGATCATTCAGCAACATCTTTTTCCGATACGGCACGATACACAATAAACGCCAAGATCACCGCTGCTACCGACATCATAAAAGCAATGAAGTATACGAGTTCAACCCCAGCCACCATCGCCTGGTGAATAGTGGCGGAATCCTGGGGATTATTTGCATGTTGCAAAAAGTGAAGCTGTCTTGTGTTCATGATGCTAATAAACACCGAGACGCCGATAGCCCCGGCCACCGGCTGCAATGTTGTCATCACGGCAGTCCCATGCGGATACAAATGTTTTGGCAGCTGATTTAAGCCATTTGTCTCCGCAGGCATCATGATGGCCGAAACCGATAGCATCAATAGAATATACCCAACGATGACTACCCATAGAGGCGTATCCGTATGTAATCTGCTCATCATCAACATCGTTCCGCTCAACACAATCGTGGCAGGGATCATCAACACGCGCGGGCCAAATTTATCAAATAAATGACCCATGAACGGCGCCATTGCCCCATTCAATATACTCCCAGGCAGTAAAACGAGTCCTGCGGTGGCTGCCGTTAAAGCCAGCGGTCCTTGCATATAAATCGGTAAAATGATTTCGGAAGCAAACATGGCCATCATAATAATTAAGAACATCAAAACCGCGTGTGTATACATCGGGTATTTAAAAACCCTTAAATTCATTACCGGTTCATCCAGTTTTAGCTGTCTGATGGAAAATAAAGCGATACCTACAACTCCGGCAATGATTGGAATATAGACAGTTGCGCTGAAAAATCCGCCCTCACTTTCTCCCATCGCGCTAAACCCATAAATAATGGCGCCAAATCCAATGGTTGAGAACGCAATGGACGGGATATCAATCTTCGGTTTCGTCACTTCCGACACATTCATGAGATATTTATAAGCAAATGCGATCGAGAATAAAGCGAATGGAATCACAATGATAAATAAAAAGCGCCATCCCAAGTATTCTACAATGACACCCGACAAAGTTGGTCCAATAGCAGGAGCAAACATCATGACAAGACCGATAACCCCCATCACCTTTCCTCGTCTTTCCGGCGGAAAAACCAATAAAAACACATTAAAGATAATGGGCATAAGCAATCCTGTTCCAGCAGCCTGGATTAAGCGTCCAACTAATAAAATCGGAAAAGTGGGCGCAGCAGCACTGATGACTGTGCCAACCGTAAAAACGATCATCGTCCCCAAAAATAATTGTCTAGTTGTGAACCATTGCAATAATAAGGCAGAGACCGGAATAACGATCCCCATCACCAACATGAAACCTGTAACCATCCATTGGACTGTTGGCAACGAAATGTGAAATTCTTCCATCAACGTCGTAAGGGCAATATTTAATAACGTTTCGTTTAACAGCGCAAAAAAAGCACCCACGATCAAAGAGATCATGATCGGCATTACTTTTACATTCGGATCGTCAGCCAGAAACTCGTACTTTTTCATTTGTTGATTGTCTTTCATACAAATCTCCTTTATTCAGTAAAAAATAGGCATAACCCATCCTGTTCCGGCAGCCTGGATTAAACGTCCAACTAATAAAATCGGAAAAGTGTACGCTGCAGCACTGATGACTGTACCAACCGTAAAAATGAGTATCATCCCTAATAATAATTGTCTAGTTGTGAACCACCATTGCAATAATAAGACAGAGACAGGAATGACAATCCCCATCACCAACATAAAACCTGTAACCATCCATGGAAATGTCCGTAATGAAATGTGAAATTCTTGCATCAACGTTGTAGTAAAGGCAATATTGAAGAGCGTTTCGTTTAACACTACAAAAAAGCCCCCACGTTCAAGGAAATCATAATCGGTATTACTTTTACATTCGGATCGTCAGACAGAAACCCGCATTTTTTCATTTGCTGATTGTCTTTCATACAAACAAAGCTCCTTTATTCAATAAAGTGAAACTTCATTCAGTAGAAGTTTTCTTCCATTAGTTGAACCAATCGGGCATTTAGGTGCCGTTTTCTACCACTTGGACTTTTGTATCCACTCAAGATTTTGAAGTGGTGTATACGGCACCTTACATGCCGGATAAAGTGAAACTTCATTCAGTAGAAGTTTTCTTCCATTAGTTGAACCAATCGGGCATTTAGGTGCCGTTTTCTCACACTTAGACCATTTGGTATCGACTCAGGTCTTGAAGTGGGAGTCTTACGGCACCTTACATGCCGGATAAAAAGTGGCAGGTCCACTTATATTGTTAAAAAAACAAACTCGTGCAGATTCAACAGCTCTCTCTTGAGTAAACACCCGCAACAGCCAGTACATGAGATCCGCGCATTAAATCATATCGACCTTTTCGATATTTCTGATTGACCAAAAGGCGATGACAATGCCGATCACCGCAAGGAAGAGCGGAATATAAACAATGGAAGCTGTAGAGAAAACTGGGTTATGCGAACTGATAAGAGAAACGATTAAAATAGACGATATTATGGTTGCCGGAACCGAATATTTGCGCATTCCGAAATATAGCGGGATTAAACTGGTTCCCGCTGCAGCAAACGCGAACGTGACCATACTCAACAGTTGTTGGCCTAAAGCAGCTGTAGAAAAGGTTCCCGGGATAAACTCAAAATATGAATCAAAGACGATAATGGAAACAAGCACAAACACATTGGAAATGAAAATCGTGATAAAAGTTAATAAACCAATGATCCATAATTTGACTACTATAAACTTCTTCCTGGGAACGGGATATGTAAAAAGGACATTGGTTGTTTTATTTTTAAATTCTTCAATAATGAACTTTGTAATTAATACTGCGGCAAAGATAATAAACGTAGCCCTTACCAACGTACCCGCAATTAAGAAAGCTTCATCATAGCTTGAAATCCCGACGTTTCCTTCCAGTTTTTCTACATAACCGATGCAAACGAGCAATGCTGCAATAAGGATGTTCGCAATAATGACTCCCTTCACATACCATCCTAATTTGAATTTCTTTAATTCCAATTTCATTAATGTAAACAATGAACAATCACCTCGTACAATGTGTAATCAATTTACCCGGATGTGCTTTCTTCTTTGTTGATTAATGCCAAAAAATATTCTTCCAACGAAGTTACTTGTTTATTGATGGATTCAATTTCGATCCCATTTAGAATCATTGTCTTAGAGATGTCTGTTTGGGATATACCTTGCTCATAAATACGAATCATTCTTTGTTGGATAATTTTAAAATTGGTAATCTGCAGCTTATCTTCAAGGACAACACATGCTTGTGTCGGATTGGTTGTCACCAACTCAATATATTCCGTGTTTTCCCCTTTTAATTTCTCCATAGACACTTCGGTAATCAATCTTCCCTTGCTTATCACTCCGATCGTATCGGCCATTTGCTCGATTTCAGCCAATATGTGACTGGAAACTAACAACGTGATCCCGTACTCTTTGCATAGTACAAGAAATAAATGTCTGATCTCTTTGATCCCGATGGGATCGAGCCCATTAATCGGTTCATCAAGAATCAACAATTCCGGCCTGGTGATAATGGCTCTGGCGATGCCCAGCCGCTGCTTCATGCCGAGTGAAAATTGCGAGATGGATTTGTTGTCGACATGTTTTAAATTCACCATGTCCAACGCTTCTTCAATGGCATGATGATGATGGTAACCCATGTATTCACAATGAAGCTCCAAATTTTCCCTAGCTGTCAATTTTTCGTAAAAAATGGGATATTCAATCATGCTGCCCATTCTTCCCAACACGTCATATGACGAAGATGTTAGCACTTGACCAAATATTTCAATCTCTCCGGATGTCGGCTTAACCAAGTTTGTCAGCATTTTCATGATAGTTGTTTTTCCGGCGCCATTTGGTCCGAGAAATCCGTAAATTTCTCCTTTCTTAATATTCATGCTGACATTTGAGACAACTTCTTGTCCTTGAAAACATTTCGTCAAGTTGCGGGTCTTAACGATATACACACAGTTCATCCTTCCTGACTCCATTCAGTAGTTTGGTTGCTGCTTTCTATCTTAACAACCGGCTGTTTCTTTTTTCTTTCTGAAACCTTAAGAATTTCTTAAGTTGTCAATAGGTAAATCGCTTGAATGTGATTGTAAAGGTTGTCTTTTCATTCGGTATACTATGCAAGTGTATTTTTCCGTTCATTTTTTCCACAAGCCTTTTTGTAATGGTCAATCCCAAACCGCTTCCTTGAAATGCTTTGTTTCTTGACTCTTCCAATGTAAACATTCTTTCAAATACTTGATCCTGCTCTTGCTCCGCTATCCCCTTTCCTTTGTCCCACACTTCGACATATACCTGTTTATCGTCATAGAACAAAGCTAAGCCAACCACATTCCCGTCCCCGCCATAGCGAATGGCATTGGACAATAAATTGTGCAAAATCCGATCCAGGGCCTCCTTATTGCCCAATACATATACGGGCTCCTCAGGGAGTTGGAGATCCACTTCAAGGCCATTTGCTTCTACAAAATCATAGAATGAAAGTATATTTTGTTTACACACTTCAATCATATTGATTTTTGTTAATTGGATTTGTTTATCGCCGGATTCTAATTTGGCCAGGTCAAAAAAAGCATTCATGAATTGAATGATTTCCAGCGTTTTTTTCTCGACATGGCGCAATCGCCTTTCCCTTTCTTTTAGAGCGATGTTTTGATCATTTTTCAGCGTTTCGATATAGCCCAACACAACCGTTAATGGCGTTTTTAAGTCATGTGAAATGTTTGCCAACATTCTCTTCATGGAGTGTCTTGATTTTTCAAACATGGCCCTTTCACGTTGTTGCTTATCTAATAAAAGATTGATTTCTATCAATAACGCTCTCAATTCTTGATCGTCTGTCAGCAATAAAAGTTGCTCTTTGGAATCCTGGCTTAATATACTGTTGATTTTTTTGGCCATATACATTAGGTGTTTATTCCTCGTTTTCTTTTGTTGCTGTTGTACAATGATAAAAGCAACCAATACACATATAATGGCCAGCAACACAACGTTCATGTTAAAACTCCCCAAGCCTGTATCCAATGCCCCAAAGGGTCTTGATATACTTTGGATTGGATGGATTGTCTTCTATTTTTTCCCTCAACCGGCTTATATGCACATTAATAATGTTTGCATCCCCATAATATTCTTCATTCCAAACAGACCGGTATATTTGCTCTTTCGTAAATACTTTTGTTGGATGCAAAACAAATAGCTTTAATATTTCCCATTCTTTTGATGTTAATTGAATAGATACCCCATGTTTGCTGACAAGGAAATTGTCCATATCAAGCTCAAGCTCATGAACGTGAATAATCGGTTGATGAACATTCTCTTTTTTACTGGAATAACCGGCCCTTCTGAGTGCGGCTTTTACCCGGGCCAGCAGTTCGATCATCGAAAAGGGCTTAGCGATATAATCATCTGCGCCAAAGCCCAATCCCAGCGCTTTATCGACATCACTATCTTTGGCGGATAGGATCAGAACAGGAACGAGACTCTGTTCCCTTATTTCTTTTAAACAGTCCATTCCATTCATTTTCGGCAACATTAAATCCAAGAGAATCAAGTCAAAAGAGTGTGTATAAAACAACTTCATCGCTTCTTCTCCATCAGATGCATGCAGCATACGGAAGCCCTCTTTCGTTAAATACGTTGTAACCATTTCACGAATCGACTCGTCATCTTCAATAAGCAAAATATTTTCCTGCATCGTTACATGCCCTCATTCCACAAATGATCTACATTAATTTTACTACAAAAATAACAATGATTTCGCAAACTTTACGAAACCACCATGATTACAGGTACCATTATTTCCCCATGTTTTAGCATGTTGCTTTGTGAATTAGTTGTCCGACATCTGTCTGCCATTGACAACATGATACACCTTCATTATAGTCATAATAGATATTACTACTATATAGGAGGGGTACCTTGGAACATGTTATAGACAAATTTGAAGAGATTGGTTTTTCAAAGAATGAAGCAAAGGCTTATATGGCACTGCTCGCAAAGTCCCCATTGACTGGATATGAAATTAGTAAAAAAAGCGGTGTTCCCCGATCAATGGTTTATGCGGTAGTTGAAAAATTAGTAGCAAAGGAAGCGATCTTGGAATTACGAACCGATCCACCGACTTATGTTCCAATACCTGTAAAAGAACTCGTGATGAATCGAAAAAAACAAGCGGAAGAAACCTTTGATTTTTTAGAAAGAGAACTGAGCACTATTGAAAAACCGGTAAAGGTCGAAGTCATCCAACATTTAGAAGGTCGAAAATATATTTTAAATGCTATGAAAAAACTAATGAACGGTGCATATGAAGAGATTTGGCTTTCTTTATGGGAAGATGAACTGGGGGATTTACAAACGACTGCAGAAACACAATGTAAAAACGGAAAAGAAATGTATTCAGTGCTCTTTACAGATCAAGAAACGGACTCTTTCGGCAAATCTTTTTATCATCACAAACATACCTCTACGATTGAAAAACAGCGAATGGGGCAAAGATTATCTATTGTGATTAGAGATCATGAAGAAGTATTAATTGCAGGTTTTATAGATGGCCAGATTCCACAAGCCATTCAAACGAAAGATACGATGCTCATTCTTTTAGCAAAAGAATATATACGCCACGATATGATGATGAAAATAGTGGGCAACAAATTTGGCCATGAACAGCTTGATGCACTTTGGCGTAAGGATGACTTATGCAATTACATTGTTCAGAACGAGAAAAAGCAAGGTGAATAATAGTGTATGCGGAAGTTTTTTTGGTGGGGATTTTAGCCGGGTTATCTCCTGGTCCGGACTTTGTTGTCGTAGTGAAAAACAGTTTAATGTTGGGGAGAAAAAACGGGATCTTCACGGCATTGGGAATTTCTTGTACACTTATTGTCCACATTACTTATACCATTTTAGGGTTTACGATTTTATTGGAAAAATGGCCGATGCTCTTTCAATTCGTTAAACTTCTTGGCGCAGGATATTTACTGTGGTTAGGTTTTCAAGGTATTCGATCGCGGGCAAAACCTGAAGCTTCTCCTGTTGTCTCTTACCAATCTGCGGCACCAACTACATGAAGGAAAAGTTTTTGGCAAGGATTTTTATGCAACGTCTTAAATCCCAAATCTGCCTTGTTTTTTCTAAGTATTTTTTCACAATTTATAGATGCAAATACTTCGGGGTGGTTGAGATGGATTTATGGCGGAGAAATCATTTTTGCTGTGAGTCTGTGGTTTATTTTGCTGGCAACACTGATTTCCAATCGTTATTTTCGAACATTTTATCAAAAACATATGCATTGGTTTGACCGCGGACTAGGTGCCATGCCATGTTAATGATTTTTGGAGTGATCATTGGCTACACGACAGTTTCATATATTGCAGAGGAGGTTGTCATTTGGCAGTAGAACTATATGTAGAAAATAGCTTTCTGAAAGAATGTCAAGCCAACATCGTTTCAATGGATGGACGGTTTGTCTCATTCAATCAAACCATTTTTTACCCGGGAGGAGGCGGCCAGCCATGCGATAAAGGGTTGATGCAACAGGAGGGACAAGCTTACAAAGTCGTAAACATTAGAAAAGAAAATGGAGAAATTGTTCACGAGCTTGATCGCCCATTACAAAGTAGAAGTAGTCCAGTAATCATGAAGATTGATTGGCCTTGGCGGTTTCGAAATATGCGATATCATACATTATTACATGTGATTGCCGGATATATTTACCAACATTACAAAGCATTGGCTACGAGCAGCCACATTGAAAAAGAGTATGCCAGAATAGAGTTGGCTTTTCCAGCCGATGTAATCGAAACCGTTCCGTTTGAACAACTCGATCAATCGCTTAAAAACGTATTAGCACAACCGCACGATGTTCATACTACAATCATTAGCAGAAAAGAGGAGGAGAAAAAGGAAGGAGCTATTAAAACGGTCATCAACCTTTTGCCACAGCAACTTCATAAAATTAGAATTGTTCAAATTGACAATATCGACGAACAAGCCTGCGGAGGAACGCATGTGAAAAACACAAAAGATATTGGGGATTTTTCTATCATAAAAATTCAAAATAAAGGCCCTAAGAAAAAAAGAATAAAAGTGAAACTCATTGACTAAGCTGGCGTGTCAATGAGTTCAGTAAGGCAACCGTTGTGCCTCCAAAACACTGGCCCTATGGTTAGGATACGCGCCCCTTTCCACTCATGGCGAAGCTGCTGGAAAGGGCTTGTGCTGCAAAGTAATATGGCCTGTTTCTGAATAGGAAACTGATCTAGATGTAGCCAATTGAATCAAAAAGGAAAGCCATACCCACTCTTACTTGCGGGTATAGATATAGTTAAAAAGGGCCTTAATGTTCGCTGTCACTTTGGAAAATATGCGCATTTTTAAAATCCTGCCTGCATGCACTCACCCTCGACTTTAAATGGTGTGTCACCTTTCCCTATTCCTTTGTTATTTTGCTTGCCCATAACGCATGTCAGCCTGTTACACTTATATGTAAGCTTCGCTTTCTGCACTATTTTACAACCGGTAATGTTATAGTGAATGTTGTACCTTGCTGTAGGGCACTCTCAACTAAAATCGTGCCTTCATGCGCTTCAATCAAACTTTTCACAATCGCCATGCCTAAGCCTGTTCCTTCAGAATTATGTTCGGTCGTCGTGCCACGATAATAACGATTAAATAGATTTTGTTGTGTTTCCTCTGTCATCCCTACCCCGTTATCTTGGATACGTATCATTACCACATTTTGTTGTCTTTCAATCGTTGTTGAAATCATGACAGGTTGTTCATTATGGATGACTGCATTCAAATAAATATTATGGAGTGCCCGCTTTAATAAATGCGGATCAAATGTCATAGCTGCATCCTGTATTTCCGTTTGCAATTCAAATTGGTGCTTTTGTGCGCGCAAATCATTGCTCGTATCGGCTATCACATGTTGAACAAACGATACTATATTTTGTGTTGTTGTACGAATGGGTACAGACTGTGAGCCATCAAAGCGCAGCGCTAAATTCAAGTCTTGCACTAGTTGCTCCATATGCGTCCCCTTATCATCAATTTCTTGAATGAAATTTCGCTGTTCCTCTTTTGACCACTCATAATCAGGATTTAATAATAATGTGGAATAGCCTTTAATATAGGTTAAAGGTGTTTTCAAATCATGTGAAATGCCCGCAATCCAGTCGCGTTTCGCTTCCTCCACTTGTGCGCGCTCGACCTTTGCTTTTTGCAATTGTGCCCGCATATGATCAAGTTGAGTGATCACTTCTTGATATACGCGAAAGCGCATTTTAAATTTCCCTTTGCGCTTATACACTTTATGCCGCTCTTTAAGGGGTGAAAAGTCTTCATTCTCAAGTTGGCCAATCCATTTCATCACGAGTAATAAGGGGCTGCCAAAATACCAGCCGAACCATATGAGCCATACGACTGTAACAAAGCCAATAACAACCGCTACAAACCATTCATAACGTTCATCGCCAAACCCCAGCTTCGGCAAAATTCCTTCCATCGCAAGTGGAACAATAAACGCCAGGAAAAATAGCCAAAAGACAAAGCCCAATAATAAATGCTGAATAAAGCGTTGTTGGATTTTCATGAATCATCACCTGTTGGCGGAATAAATTTATAGCCAATCCCTCGCAAATTCACGATAATACTTGGCTTCCTCGTATGATCACCCAACTTTTTACGCAGCTTTGCGATATGAATCGTGACGGTTTTTTCTTCCCCAAACACATCTTCTCCCCATACACGCTCATAAATTTGTGAAGTCGTAAACACGCGGTTTGGATTTTCACAAAAGAAATGCAGTAATTTCAGCTCTTTGGCAGTAGCTTGAACGATTTTCCCATGCACAGTTAATACAGCCTTATCTGGTGAAAATGTGAATGTGTCATATATATAGCTTTTCATTTCAGGTTGATCTGCTTTTTTTTCGTATACACGCTGACGGCGTAAAATCGCCCGTATTCTTGCCACAACTTCCAGTGGATTAAAAGGCTTTGTAATATAATCATCGCCGCCCACACTGAGTCCGGTTAATTTATCAAAATCACTGGAACGCGCGCTAATAAATAGAATCGGTGCTGTTGTTTGCTGACGAATAGCTGAACATAATGCAAAGCCATCCCCGTCTGGCAACATGACATCCAACAAAATAACATCGAAGTTTTGACCCGTTATCGCTTGCAGCGCCTCTGCTTTCGTTGACGCTGTTGTAATATGTGTAAAATGCTCTTTTTGCAATGTGATGTCAAGCATTTTTAAAATGCCCGCTTCATCATCCACTATTAAAATGTTTGCATCATCTTTCATGCGTTTCCCTCTCTTCTCTTTCTATCCTAACAAGTTTTTTCATCCATACCTATCCTTTTCAGTAAAAATTACTTACATTTTCCTGCTTATTTACTTTCTTTTTACTTTCATCTTTTACGATTGTCTTAAGCAATGAAACGGGAGGCTTATGTATGAAAAACATAATTGAAACACAGCAATTGACAAAACAGTTTAAGCTTGAATCTGTCATTAATCAAGTAAGTATGAATATTAAAGAAGGAGAAATTTATGGCTTTCTCGGTCCAAATGGGGCTGGAAAAACGACGTTGATGAAAATGCTCTTAAATTTAGTGAAACCAACATCCGGGAAAATTTTCATTCAAAATCAACCTATTATACCAACATCTTATGAATATCTAAAAAACATCGGCAGCCTTATTGAATATCCGATTTTTTATGAGGAACTAACCGCACAAGAAAACTTGCAAATGCATTGTGCTTATATGGGTTATAAAGACCAAAGCCATATAAAAAAAGTGTTAGACATTGTAGGCTTGCAGCAAATTGAAAAGAAAAAAGTAAAGAAATTTTCTCTCGGTATGCGTCAACGTCTGGCAATTGGGCGCGCCATTGTTACCAAACCGAAAATGCTGATTTTAGATGAGCCCATTAACGGGCTGGATCCCATCGGCATTAAAGAAGTAAGAGAGCTGCTTGTCACATTAAATCAGCAATATGGCATGACCATTTTAATTTCAAGCCATATCGTTTCAGAGATCGAATCCATTGCAGATACGATTGGCGTATTACATCAAGGTGAATTAATGGAGGAAATTTCGATGCATTCCCTGCGTGATCAACAACAATCAACGATAGAAATGGTTGTAAGTGACACGAACAAAGCGAAACGATTATTGGAGGAAACATTCAACGCTAAGGTGCGAGTCGTGAATGCTAGAACCTTGCATATTCAACAAATAAATGAAAAACCATCCACATTAACAAAGCATTTAATCATGCACGGTATTGATGTAGAAGAGGTTGAAACGGTGCAAAAATCGTTGGAAGAATACTTTGTCAATCGTATTAATGGAGGGAAACAGCATGCTTGATTTAATTAAATTAGAATGGCGCAAACATCGTATGGCACGATATTTTACAAACTTTTTCTCTTGTGTGATTGGCATTTATGGCTTTGTGGCTTTTATTTCATTAGCTTCAAAAAATGATGTTGACGGGGCTATGGGTTCATTTCAAGAATTTATGTCACTCATACAGATTTTTTCGAATATTACATTTATCATTTTGGGCAGTGTTATTTTATCTCGCTTGATCATTTCCGAGTTTCGTACGAAAACGATGCAAGTATTGTTTACCTATCCTATAAAGCGTCAAAAAATTTTATTTGCCAAATTAATGCTCGCTTACTTATTTACGACAGGATGTTTATTTGTTGGCATTTGGCTCATGCAAATCATCACATACTTTTTACAGCCATCACTCGGGTTATTTGAAGGCACGGTCACACCACAAGGTTTATGGGCGACATTGCCAAATACAGTGACGAACGCGTTCATGATGGGCGCTATCTCATTAATTCCGTTATTTTTCGGTATGCGGAAAAAATCGACCGCCACTACGATTACATCTGCTGTCATCATCGCTTTTTTGATGAACTCAACGGTTTCAAATGGCGGTGCCTCATTCAGCTTAGCGAATGTCGTCATCATTCCAATCATATTAGCGTTGTGTGGAATTGGCATTGCTTATTTATCATTCCGCAACATTGATGTAAAGGATGTGGCATAAATGATCCGAAAAATCCTATTTGTGCTATTGCTTAGCGTCATCACCGTAGCCATAATTCTTTTTATGAAAGAACCGGCTGAGACCATCGCAATAGGTGAATATAAAGCAATGCCACATATCGAAGTGACACTCGATGAGTTAAATATCGCTATTTCCGACTCGCCTGATGATCAAATACACGTTCAAATGCAAGGACATACATTAAAAAAGCATAGGCTGACAGTCAATAAAGAAAACAATAGATTCGTCATAAAGGAGCAGCAACGCAAAAAAAAATGGCAAGAAAATATCCGTTTTCGTCCAACGCCAACCATCATCGTGCAACTCCCCAAATCCCAAAGTAAATCACTGACACTGAAAAGTGCGTATGGAGATGTCACCATGGAAGATGTAGCCTTGGATACAGTACAAGTTGAAACATCTTCAGGGATGGCTTATTTAAAAAACCTTTCCACTTCAAATGCTGAACTTCATACGAATGATGGGAATGTGACAATCGCTAAAAGCGCTCTGGAAAACTTGAATATTAAAACAAATGCAGGTGATATCGCCATAAAAAAAAGCACCGGAACAGCGCATACGATACAAACGGCGGATGGGTATATCGAATTGAAAGAGGCAACAGAACAGCCAAATCTCAATATAAAAAGTGTTTCTGGAGATATTAGTATCGACTATCTAAAATCGCCAACATCACTTCAATTCATAACAGAAGGTGAAGATATCGAAGTGACATTACCAAAATATGATAAAAAAACACATATGATCGGCGATGGATCAAATATCCTTTCAGCCAAAACGAAAGATGGCGGGATTATGATTAAATAGAACTTTAAGTAATCTATCATAATCGTTACTTGTTTAAACCATATAGCCAATAGAGATTTTACCTTCACTAAGCCCAAAAGTCGAGAGTAAAACTAGAAAACCCGAAATCGGCGAGTAGATCTAAAAGTGGAGAGTAATTCACAAAAGCCGAGAGTTAAGCGAAAAAGCGGAAAGTAATTCATAAAAGTCGAGAGTAATCCAAAAGTGGAGAGTATTTCCCTGAATTCGAGAGTAAAGCGAAAAAAGCAGATGATAATCCATAAAAGTCGCAAGAGTTGATATTAGTCAAGTCGTGAAAATAAAACCGCATGAAGTCAAGCTTTTAAATATGATTTCATGCGGTGTTTTCATTTTTCAGGCTTCGATCTGAGCCTCATTTTGTACTATTTCTATCCATAATCAGTAATCCATAAGTGTATTTTAGCCCCGCATACTACAGAAATACAAATTAGGGAAGCAATACTCAAACAAGCTATTTTTCAGCACAAAGATGATTGAAGCATTTTGTAGAAAGATTTTTTGAGCGGCCATTTTCATTTTCCCCAGCAAAAATTGCGTTCAAACCTTGTCATTTTCTAAAGTTGAAAAGGGATAAAAGTCCTCTGGCAAGCGTTTAAATGGCAATAATTTGAGATTAACACTAGCAGCTCCTGATGTGTCCGTCTCATAAATTTGTTGGAAAAAAAGTGAATAGGCTACCCTAAATAAACTCTATGATTCTGTACTTTTCTAGTACATGAGGGAACCATTTATCGTAAAATCTATTTTTTCATATGAACACTGATCTGTTGGAGTCATAAGCTTTATTCTTTTCTCATTCCCCTGCTACTCAGTTATTCCGTTTTTCTCCATTTCTTTCTAAAGACAGTAAACATGCCGTTGTGAGTATTTCTACACCATTTTCCATTGCTTCTTTTTTAAAGGTCATATTCGGATGGTGCAAGCCGGGCTTTACATCGGCTCCCAGAGCGAGCATAGTCGCTTTCATATCCGGTCTTAACAAAGTATAAAAATGAAAGTCGTCTGATCCCGATGTCTCAATGGCCGGCACAAAGTTGCCATTGCCCAACACTTTTATAATGGCTTGACCCATTATTTGCTCGGCTTCAGGGTGGATGATAGCTGCCGGAACATCATCAACGAATTCAATGTCTATCGGCACTTTATAAATTTGTTCTAAATGCGTGAAAATCCTGGTCAGTTTTTTCTTTATATCATCCATGACTGTGTTAGATTGCGCGCGGACATCCAATCCAAATGTTGCTTTTCCCGGGATAATGTTCAGATTTTCTGTTCCTGCATGAAAGTTAGTCATTTTAATACTTGCCGGCACTAATGGAGATGTATGAATGTCCTTAATCTGCTGTTGGATCGCATGGCCTACTTCAATTGCATTTACCCCTTCGTGCGGTCTTGCTCCATGATGGTCCGCTCCGTTTATTTTCCCTTTGATAAAGACACATCCGCCATGCTGAATCCCGGGAGCACAATGTGGGTATGGCAATTCATTTTGAGGCCGAAGATGGATTCCAAATAAGTAATCAAGGTCATCAACGCACCCTGCTTCAACTACTTTGACAGAACCATTGCCAAGCTCTTCCGCCGGTTGAAAGATAGCCCGAACTGTTCCAGATAGCTTTGACTCTACTTTTTTTAAGCGGAGCATAACCGCGGTAACAATTGCCATATGAGCGTCATGGCCACAAGAATGATTCGGTTGCAATTGTCCGTTCACTTCTTGCAGCAAAGCATCCATATCGGCGCGCAGTCCTATTTTTGGACTGCCGTTTCCCACATCTACGTAAAAACCTGGTATAGATGCGAATGGGACCGGGCGAAATCCATGATCTTCAAAAAACTTGATTAAATAAGCCGATGTTTCCTTTTCTTCCCAGCTCACTTCCGGATTTGCATGCAAGTGCTCCCATAACGCGTACATTTCTTTTCTTTCCAAAACCGAATCACTCCATTTTTTTATTTGCTGTATTTTTGTTATTTTACACCTGTCAATACTGCCATAACCAATCCTATTCCGGCTATTGCCCACCAAATGATAATGAGTCTCCAGATAAACTTGACCCAACGGTCGTACGGAATTCCCGCAACTGCCAAGTAGCCCATCAATGCTGCGGATGTTGGAATCACTGAATTGCTGATGGCATCACCATATTGAAATGCCAATACCGCTACTTGCCGTTCAATTCCCAACAAATCGGCTAATGGCACCATTAAAGGCATCGTTGTTGCTGCTTGTCCGCTGCCCGACGGAATAAAGAAATTCAGGAAAATCTGGAACACATACATGCCGATAACGTTCAATGTTGCCGGCAAACCGGAAATGATATTGACGAGGTAATGAATGACTGTATCAATAATGACGCCATTTTCCATAACAACAAGAATCGTACGGGCAAAACCCACGATTAATGCTCCAAAAGCAACCAATTTCATGCCTTCTACAAAAGAGGAAAAGGTTTTATTGATTCCTAATCCGCCTATCATACCGCCAATAAGCCCAATCACAATAAAAGAAGCCGCCAATTCATTTAAAAACCAATCCCAGTTGAATACTCCGTACATATTAATGCCGATCCCGCCAGCTAATGTAAAAAGAACAAGCATATGTCTTTTCGTAAATTTTTCTTGAAAACCCGAATGAATATCTTTCTTATCAACTGTACTAACTTGCTGCTCTACCTCATACATAACCGAATGTGATGTATCTTTTTTTACTTTGCTTGCATAACGCATGACATACATGATACCGGCACTCAGTATAAAAATATAAACAATTGCCCGAAACGCAAACCCTGAAAAGATAGGGATTTCAGCTATACCTTGGGCCACCCCTACTGTAAACGGATTCATCATTCCGCCTATAAATCCACTCGCAGCTCCCAGAGAGATCATTGCTGTTCCAACGACGGCATCATAACCTAAAGCCCTTGCAATGGCGATTCCTATCGGAACAAAAATAATGGACTCTTCCGCCATACCAGTAGTGAAACCAAGAATGGAAAAGATAAGCATGACGACAGGTATTAAAAATTTTTCATTTTTTCCCATTTTCACCACAAGCTTGTGAATGCCTGAATCGATTGCGCCAGTTGCCTGGATTGCTCCAAACGCTCCACCCACTAAAAAAATATAAAAGATAATGGTTGCTCCTTTTTCCATACCTAGTGGAATGGATGTGAAAATCTCAAAAAAGGATACAGGACTTTTTTCCACATAATGAAAACTATTCTCGACTACAACTTGCCTTCCATCAATTTCATGCCTTTCATACTCTCCCGCCGGTATCAGCCATGTGCCCATCGCAACGATCAGAATAATGGTAAAAATAATGGCGTACGTATGTGGGATGACCCACCTTTTTTCTTTCATACTAGCCTGTCAACCCCTCTTTTTTTATACATAGTTTTTCAATGATGTCCTCATCGACAGAGATGCCTAATCCAGGATGATCAGTTATATTTACGTGTGGCAAAGAGTATTGCAAATTCCCCGGTTCAATCGTAAACTTGGTAGGCCCGGATAGCTCCGTAGACACAATATTTTCTCCTGCCAGCGCCACGTGAAATCCTGCTGCAGAAGCAATGCTAGATTCAACCATCGATCCGATTTGGCACTTCATTCCGAATAACTCAGCTTGAGTTGCGAGTTTATAAGACGGATAGATTCCACCACTCTTCATTAATTTGATGTTTATATAATCAACAGAGCGATGTTCCGTCAAAGTCCTTAGGTCTTGTGCCGTTACCATACTTTCATCGGCCATCAACGGTATCGTACTTTTCTCTTTTAAACTTCTAAACATAGATACATCCATCGCGGCGATAGGCTGTTCCACCCAAGATATATTAAATGGCTCTAACTTTCGCATCATTTGTTGGGCATTTTGCACACTTTCCCATCCTTGGTTAATGTCTAAACGAATGAGCACCTGTTCGCCAACCGCATTTCTGACAGCTGCGACTCTTGCAATATCCTTTTCATGGTCAATACCAAGCTTCATCTTGATTTCTCGATACCCTTCCGCTTTCGCCTTTAACGCTTGTTGGGCAACTTCTTCTGGTTCTAAAATACTCAATACTTTCGGAATAGACGGCTGTTCTTTTTTCCTTCCTCCTAACAACATATAAACAGGTAATTGACTGACTTTTCCCAAAATGTCATAACAGGCAATATCAATCGCCGCTTTTGCCGCACCATTTCGCACCAATGCGGTGTTCATTTTTTGGTGAATTTCCCGAATGTTTCTCGGATCCTCTCCCATCACCGCCGGAAGTAGTTGATGTTTTAACGCGTGAAATACACTATATACCGATTCTCCCGTCACATGTTCATCGGGAACACTTTCTCCATAACCCACAATTCCTTCACTTGTATATAACTTTATGATGATGGCTGGCATGGAATGATAAGAAGCGTACGAAATGATGAAAGGTTCTTTTAAGGGTAAATCAATTTGGAAAATTTCTGCTTTGGTTATTTTCAATTTGTATCTCTCCTTCTTGACATCGCTTTCAAATAAATGTCGTTTTGATGTCGCTAATATAAAAACAAACTATAATAAACTTTGTTGCTTGTCAATGGCTTTTGACCATTTAGATTGATCATCTGCTTCAAATACCGGACTAGTGTGTCCTTGTTGGTCCATCAAAACGGGGCGGGAACAGAATCCTGTAAAAATGAATAGACCGCATGAAACCACCCGTGCAAAAACCTTGATTTCAAACGGTTTTATTCTCACGATTTTACGAATATCAATCAGCTTTCAACTTATATCCCAGCCCCTCATAACCATCTTCATTTTAGCTTAGATTCCCCAATCTCCTGCGCAGCGCCGTTTCTATATGTTTACGGAGAATATAAACTTGTCTTGGCCTGCCGATATGATAACTCTGCTCTTGTCCATACAGTTCTATATATCCTGCTTCATACAACCGCTTCACGAACCGTTCAGATGTTCGAATGGAGACTTGTGTATAAGCCGCCAGCTCATTGACAGTGAATGGTTGAAAGTCGATTGTTTTCATAAAGCTGAAAAAGCGCTGCAATGTTTTCATATTCGCTTTTATATCATGAGCGATTTGTTGCATCCATTCATCAGTCATCCGAATATTCTCGTGTTTCGTTTCCCCAAAAACAGGCCCGATTTTTTCTTTCGTTTCAGTCAGTATGTATCCATTGCCTTCCTTTTTACTCAGAGCAATTTGCACCGCTTGCCCGGCATTTTCTTCCGCTTCTATAAGCTGTCTTCCATAGCCAACACCAAAATAAATCTGCTTATCAAGGTTTCTTTCCAGTTCCGTTAGCCAGTTCTTATTTGCTTGATCTAGTAGATTTTTTTCAATAAATCCTCGTGTAGAAATCAACACGATCATATGTTTATTTTTTAATTTAAGGCGCTTGCTTTGGTGGAAACTGACCATCGGTTGAAAGTAGGAGTAGATGACATCATAGTCGCTTTCTGAAAAAGGCCGGTTATCTTGCAATGATAAATACATCACGGCAATCATTCCATCCTGAAGACGTGAAAACAAGACCCGTTCATAGGCATCATATAATGCCTCTTCTTGAATTTGATCATTGTCGACCATATATATGACGGGTATATGTTGTTTTTTCAACATATCATATACAAAGTGAACGCTAGTGATGGCCATCTTCGTTTGGCCGCTCCTGTATCGTTCGAGATGAAAATTCGCTATCTCCTTAAAGTTGAAATCCTTGCTGATGGCATCATCATAAATCCACTGATAAACATATATTTGCTTATCATGCAACTGAAAATCAATATCTTTCGACAAGCGCTCCAATGCGTCTCGATTTGGAAGATCAATGGAAATGTCATGTATATGGATCTTATCATGTAAAAGGCATTTCATGATCGAAGCAACGATCATGTACTCATGAAAAGGAGGGAATGTAACAGGCTTTGCTCCTTCCAGCGCCTTGTCCCGATAATAATATGAAACGATGCCTGAAAAACAAACAACATCCGTTTCTTGAGTCGCTTGCTGATGCAACTTTTTTACATCCGTTGGCGTTTCATAAATATATGTTATAAGCTTTATTCCAGGGAGGGATTCTGCCAACTTCCTAATTCGCCGAACGGAATGGGCCGTACCAATATATCCAACCTTCACCACCATGCCTTTCACCCCGCTATATACAAAATCTTCTTCCTTATTGTATCTAAAAGTCCGTAGACTTGCTAAGTCGGGTTTTATATGGAAGTCTTCCACTATAGAAGTAGCGGCTTACATCAAGTAATTCTGTACTTTTTACTACAGTTGCCGTTTTGATGTAGTAATCGTTACAGGCTAAGAATTTGTCCGATTTCAATTAACGCATCCATAAAGAGTGCGACCAAGATGGGACACGACTGGCGGCGAAAACACGTATTTCAATGACCCAACCGCAAAAAAACAGGGAATTTTCATTTTATTTTCCACACTTTTAATCTAAGCATTTCAATCCGTCTACTCTATTAAAGCCAAATCTTTCTTCCCTTTATCCCTGCTATAAAAAGATAGCGCCATCCTTTTTCAATCAGGACAGCGCTTTCGGTTTTCATCAATGGTTGCCATTCATTCTAATATCGCCTGCATCTGGGCTTCTTTATATTTCTTCCACAATTATAGTTTTCTTCAATCGTTTCTTTAACTTCCCTTTCATAAACCGGATAGTAATGTTCATTTCTAATAATCGTTCTATTGACATTTATAACTTCAGTTGGATGAATATGCTTTCTGACTCGTTTTCTTGTTTTTCTTCTTACAATTTTTTTAGTAGGGCTAACGATTGTCTCTTCTCTTTTTTTATCATGGCAATTTGAACCCATAATAAAAGAACCCCCTTTCTAATGTTAATATAATATATGAAGAAAGGGGAAGACTTGTCTAGACGACAAGCCCGAGATTTCATATTTTGTCAAAAATAGTCATGTTGCCAGACTTTTACTTCTTTTTTCCCAAGTAGTGCATTCTGCGCCATATTTTATATTTAATGACAATCCCAGTTGTAAAGCACTTTGGAAAAATCCCGCTTTTTTAAGTCATCCAACGCAATAAAGAAGTTTGCAACTCCCGCATCTCCCCACATAATGTTCAAATCATCATCCGTATCAACTTGCAATAAGAGGGTATCAAAAGTTGGGTAGTCACCGTACGCTCTTGGATCTTCTTGGGTGAAAAACGGATATCCTCCAAGCTTTGAACCTTGTCCATCCGCGATATCATAATACGCATCCATGATCTCGTCGTGCATATCATCATCTTCATCTGTTGCATGATCTAATAAGGCATCGACTTTCGTAATAGCGTTGAAACGATAATCATTAGCCGACACAATTTCTTCTGAACGCTCAAAGGATAATACACATTCCCCTTCTATGGGAAAATAACTGTCATCCCTAAACGCGGGAAATTCCGTCATCCATTTCGACTCATCAAACTCAATTGTTTCATGATAAACGACACGGAATGTATCTTGATTCGTCATATCATCAAAATCTAAGCCATACACATCGTCGTCGGCAACAAAAAACTGTAAAATGCCTGCCGTTGGATAGTCAGGGATTGATACTTCCATTTCACTAAAATTGATTTGCGCCAGCAAACGCAAGGGATCTCCATTTTTGGCTGTTGGATAGGGCTCCTTTTTAAGCCAATACGGGCGCCCCCCGAACTTACTTTCCAAAGGTGTCGTGCTTCGAGTTTTCCCGTGAATCATAAGACTCGGCTTTTTGCTCTCTGCTAATTCTTTGGCAAAAGGCTGTAATTGTTGTGGTAGTTTCATTTCTTCCCCTCCCTCGGAACATTCGTTCTTACTATACTGTAAAAAAAAGCAAAAGTATAGCATTTTCTTGCCCTACTCCGGCCCTTAAAATCGTAATGTATCATTTTATTAAACTGCAACCCAGAACTGCTTGACTTTTAAAAATATTGAAATTATTGTGTTATTAAAAAACAAATATCTGATCCTCAGTATTGGCCTTATAAAGAACAGGTTGGAAAAAACGGGGCTAACTTCTATAGAGATAAAAAGATGCTGGTTTTATATAAGGAAGTTTTTTTACGGAGATAAAAAGGAGGAATACTATGCCACATGAATTAGCTAAAGCTATTTTATATATAAAACAAAGAAAATGGGTAGATCTGACACATGCTTTCGGTCCCGACACACCCCATTTTGAGGCTTTCAATGACGCAACTTTTGAAACGTTATTCAACCATGATGAAGGGTTTTTCGCACAACAATTTTCATTTGCCGGTCAATATGGAACTCATATTGATGCTCCCATTCATTTTATCCGTGATACTCGCTATATTCACGAGCTTACATTAAAAGAACTTATTCTCCCGCTCATCGTCATCGACGTTTCCAAAGAAGTTGAAAACAATCATCATTTTACTTTATCCATCGACGACTTATTCGCTTTTGAAAAAATTCACGGAAAAATTGAGCCAAACACCTTTGTAGCCCTTAGAACAGACTGGAGCAAGCGTTGGCCCGATAAAGATGCCTTCAATAACAAAGACGAGGAAGGAAATAATCAAATTCCCGGTTGGGGTATGGATGCCTTACAGTTTTTATTTGAAGAAAGAAAGATTCAAGCCATTGGCCATGAGACATATGACACGGACTCGGCTATGGAACTCCAAAAAAACGGCGCATTAATTGGAGAATATTACGTTCTTGATCAAGACACTTACCAAATTGAGCTTATGGCCAATTTGGATCGAGTTCCGGCCAAAGGTGCTTATATTTTTAACATCGTAGCGAAACCAGAAAACGCCTCGGGGTTCCCTGTTCGCTCATTTGCCATCTTGCCTGAAGCTGAATCATAACGTTATCCTATTTGCGCGCAAACCTTGCAGGAAGTTTCTTGCACCCAGACCATTTTACATATATCAACAGCGAGAAAAAATAACTAAGACAAATTGAAAAGGAAACGATGAAATAAAGCCCGCCGAATTGTCCAATTATCGTTACTACTAAAGGAAAAATCCCCGCTTACAAGCCTAAAAACATACGGGGATTATTTTTGTGCATTATATAGCGCCGGCACATGGACACTCACTACCTCGAATATTTGCTCGTCATCTATAGTGTTTTGAATATTCCTAATAATAAAATGACACTTTCTATGCCATCGTTCATCTCGCCAACCTGCTTAGTGATAGTCGGATCAAGCACTACCTCTGGCTGACTCCATGCTATATCGAGTTAATATTATTTATGTGGTCGTACTTTCCAATAAAGTCGCCTTACATTGCAAAAAATATGTTTCTTGCGAAACCGAGCCGCTTTATCAATGACATCAGATAAAATCCGTGATCACAAGCAGCAATCGTATACATTTTTTATCCATCATAATCTGCAATGGAAACGCACTCAGAGAGAAGTTTGACATCGTTCGTGTCTCACCATTTAACTGTGAGGTATATTTGCCGTTTAAATAAATGCTTTTCAATATGCCAAACTTAGCTTATTCAGCTATAAAAGTTGCGCAGTAGTCCTTTTATTTATCAACGTAGGGAGATGGAGCGATTGGCAATTGGTTTTTTGTTAGCGAAAACGCTTTTATAAACACGATCACCTTCCAATTTTTTCAAAATATCGACTTGCATTTCCCCTGTACATGCAATACGAATAAACTCATGGTTCACAATCTCTACTTCAATTTTCAACACTGCTGCCGTCGCCTCTGCGATACTTTGCACAATCGGTTGAATATCCATTAAGTTCATTGCTACACCACCAATACGATAGTTAATTACACATTATAACAAAAATCGACTTTTCGACATAATTGTTTTTGAAGAATGCAAGATGTTCCCTTTCGTATTTTTTGCAAGACGCGGGAAAAACCTAACATTCTTGTTTGATCTTGCCAAACATTCCCTGTAGTACAACAAGGTCAAGCCAGGAAGCTCTTTACTTATTGCCATAAGTGGAAAATAAAGCATCACCAAAATAGTATAATGATGTTTACAAAAAACCTTTTACTTCATTAGTGTAATAAAGTAAAATAAGTATGTCAGGTAGATGGGAGGTCGTTTTATGATTGGCATTATAGATTACGGAGCCGGCAATTTGCATAGTGTTGAAAAAGCTGTAATAAAGCTTGATTTTCCAACTAAAATCATTGCTGAGCCCAGGGATTTTACAGGAATTGATAAAATCATTTTCCCTGGTGTGGGTAACGCGAGAAAAACAATGGAAATGATTAGATTCCATGGATTGGATGATAAAATAACAGAAGCGATAAAAGCAGGAATCCCATTCCTCGGCATTTGTTTGGGTATGCAGCTTTTAATGGAATATAGTAAAGAAAATGATGCAGATTGTCTATCAATCTTTGAAGGAGCCGTTTACCCCTTTCAAAAAAGCATAAAGGTTCCTCATATGGGCTGGAACGAAGTTCATCAAAAAAGACAGCATCCCATTTTCCGCAATATTCCGAATAAATCAGATTTTTATTTCGTCCATTCATTCTATGTCAAGCCAAATGATGAGTCCGACGCGATTGGGATCACAGATTATGGCCAAGATTTTTGTTCAGTAATCGCAAAGGACAATGTCATTGGTGTACAATTTCATCCTGAAAAGAGCGCAGAAGCGGGACTGACAATATTAGAAAACTTTTGCGGCAATTTCTAAGGAGGCAGCATGTTTATGCTAAAAAAACGAATCATTCCAGCAATTGATGTTGCAAATAACCAAGCTGTTAAATATGTGCAATTTCGGAACCCTACGGTTATTGGAGATCCAGCAGAACTGGGCCAGAAATATGCTGAACAAGGAGCCGATGAAATCCTCTATTTAGACACGACGGCTTCATTACACAGTCATGATGTTAAGTATGAATGGATTCGGCGTGTCGCGGAAAATTTATATGTCCCGTTTTCTGTCGTAGGGGGGATTCGCGCCATTGATGATTTCAAGCATGTGTTACGTGCTGGAGCTGATAAAGTGGGTGTTAATACAGCTGCTGTCAAGAAGCCAGAATTATTAACGGAAGCAGCTGATATTTTTGGCAAGCAATGCGTCGTTTTGGCACTCGATGCCAAGCCGATTCAAAATAACGACGGTGAAATTATTCGCTGGGAAGTATATACACATTCAGCACATGAAAGTAGTGGAATGGACGCGATTGAATGGGCCTGCCGCGCGGAGGAATTAGGAGCCGGAGAAATAGTTTGTACAAGTATTGATCGAGACGGAATGAAGAATGGTTATGATATTGAACTGCTGCATTCATTAACAGAGGCCGTTAACATTCCAATCATAGCTTCTGGTGGTGCGGGAAATGTAGCACATATCCACGAAGCATTTAAAGATGGAAATGTAGATGCGGCATTAGTTGCTTCATTATTGCATTACGAAGAGTTAACCGTTAGGGATATCAAGAAATACTTGATACATCATGATATCCCTGTACGTAATCATATATAGAACAAAGCTTCAATCAGCGCACTGCTGATTGTTAGTTAAGCCGATCGGGCGATGAAAATTTTTATCGCCCCTTTCGAGTCATACTGCCAGTTACCGCCGGACAAAATAAACCCAAGGATAATGTTACATTCCTTGGGTTTTAGCCTTGCTAAATATTCTGTAACAGTCTAACAGCCTTTATGACTGAGTTGCTTAGATCAGTCAACTTGGGATGCCCGATGAATTTGCGATTCCTTGAAACCATATGAGTAAAAAATAGCTAGGGTGTCATTGAAAAGCAAAGCCCCGAAAATGCTGTTCACATTCTCGGGGTTTAAGTTTTAAATGCATTTGCTTTAAATTGGACTTTTTCGACAGCGCTACCCAATAAATTTTAAAAGAAGTGCCATCTGAAAATCCTTCCCTTTTTGCTCTGTAATGATTTCACATATTAGTGATGAATGATTGTCCCGGTGTTTTTTCGGATTCGGCCTCTTTTTTATGATATAGAAGATCATGATGCTAACTCTTT
The DNA here is from genome assembly GCF_016909185.1 of Siminovitchia thermophila. GTDB lineage: Bacteria > Bacillota > Bacilli > Bacillales > Bacillaceae_C > Siminovitchia > Siminovitchia thermophila. The sequence goes on from NZ_JAFBFH010000002.1 coordinate 170,199, forward strand.
CGTAAAACTCCCTTATTGCGACCATTCCTCATACTTCGCCATCACTTTTTTTCCAAAATGCCTCCTTAATATTGTGTCATATATTGCTCCCTTTCCCATGCGTGTACTTGGGTCCGGAACATATCCCATTCGATTTCTTTTGCCTCTACAAAGTGTTCAAGCAAATGGCTGCCTAAAGCATTCGTAACGACTTCATCCGTCTTTAGCAATTCGAGCGCTTGTGCCAACGTGGCTGGCAGATCAACGATGCCATATTCCTTGCGCTGTTCTTTTGTCATCACATAAATATTTTTGTCTACTGGTTCAGGTGCTGTTATGTTATTTTTGACTCCGTCCAATCCGGCAGCCAATAGCACAGCCATTGCTAGATAAGGATTCGCAGCAGGATCGACACTGCGGACTTCTACACGGGTGCTTAAGCCGCGTGAAGCCGGGATACGAATAAGCGGGCTTCTGTTTTTTGCCGACCAGGCCACATAACAAGGCGCCTCATAACCCGGAACAAGCCTCTTATAAGAATTGACAGTTGGGTTTGTAACGGCTGTGAAACTTGGTGCGTGCTTTAATATTCCTGCCAAAAAACTTCTCGCTGTATCACTCATTTCCAACGACCCATTCGGGTCATAAAAAGCATTTTCTCCTCCCTTGAACAAGCTTAAGTTACAGTGCATCCCCGACCCATTTATACCAAACATTGGTTTTGGCATAAAAGTTGCCAGCAAACCATGTTTACGGGCAATCGTCTTAACGACCAATTTAAAGGTTTGAATATCATCGCACGCCCTTAAAGCATTTTGATATTTAAAGTCTATTTCATGTTGACCCGGGGCCACCTCATGGTGGGATGCCTCAATTTCAAAGCCCATTTCTTCTAATTCCAACACAATATCACGCCTGCAATTCTCCCCCAGATCGGTTGGAGCAAGGTCAAAATAACCGCCATGATCATTTAATTCGAGTGTTGGTTCACCTTTTTCATTCAGTTTGAATAAGAAAAATTCAGGTTCAGGGCCAACGTTGAAATCGGTAAACCCCAGTTCTTCCATTTCTTTTAAAACCCTTTTTAGATTATTACGGGGATCTCCTTCAAATGGCGTCCCATCGGGATGATAAATATCACAGATCAGTCTGGCTACTTTTCCTTTTTCTGATGTCCAAGGAAAAATAACAAATGTATCTAAGTCGGGATATAAATACATGTCTGACTCCTCAATTCGGACAAACCCCTCAATCGATGAACCATCAAACATCATTTTATTGTCTAAAGCTTTTGGTAACTGGCTAACGGGAATTTCCACATTTTTGATCGTTCCAAATAAATCCGTAAATTGCAGACGGATGTACCGGACATTATGTTCTCTTACCATTTCAAGTACTTTTTCTCTGTTCATATCTTCAGCTCTCCTTGTTGTCCATTATTTTTAGCTAAAAAGGAATGTTATAATTCTAATTCACCATGGCAAATATAGGTAGCTTCTCCTCTTTTCCAAACATGACCTTGTTGGTCCCATCTTACCGTCAAGTCTCCTCCAGGAAGATGAACGGTGATTGGCACGTGTTTATCAAGAAATTCATTCATTGTAGCGGCAACTACCGCAGCACAAGCGCCAGTACCGCAAGCCATTGTGATCCCTGATCCTCTCTCCCATACTCGGTAGTCCATCTCCTGACGTCCTTTCACTTGAACAATTCCTACGTTGACCCTTTCCGGAAATAGACTGGCATGCTCTATGACTGGTCCCACTTTCTCCAGCGGAAAAGCATTCACTTCATCAACAAATATGATTGCATGGGGATTGCCCATCGAGACGCAAGTCAAAAAATACTCTTCTTCCCCAAAGGTATGAGGTTCATTTATTGCCGCAACGAAAGGATCACCTTCCATAGGAATCATTCCTTTTAATAATTTCGGCTCACCCATATCCACATTGACATATTGAACAAATTGTTTTTTATCCAATTCCACTTCAACACTTACCACACCACTCAATGTTTCAATCGTAAAGCGGGGTTTCGTCGCGTACATGTGGTCAAATACAAACTTGGCGACACAGCGTAGACCATTCCCGCAATTCTTCGCTTCGGAACCATCTTCATTAAAAATTCTCATTTTAAAATCAGCCATTTGCGATGCGCAAATGAGAATGATACCATCGGAACCAATTCCAAAATTGACATCAGAAACCTTTCTTGAAAGTGCTGGATATTCTCGTTCTTCCAGTACATTGTCTGGATCGTCCAATTGATTAAAAATAATATAATTGTTTCCCAATCCATGCATTTTCGTAAAAATCATCCCCTCATTCCCCCTTAAAAGACGAATTTGGAAGTGCTAAGCCTTGCTCTTATATCATCAAAAATGCGCTGTTCTTCCTCCCGGCGATCGGCTTGAAAAGTTACTGAAAAACGCACATATGGACCGGCATCATCCCAAGGAACAGTCGAAATCAAATGCTCCTGTATTAAATATTGGCTAAAATCTTCTGCTGATTGAAATTGCGGACCGTTTTCTACTGCCTTCGGAATTTTTGTATATAAGAAAAAAGAGCCTTTTGGTTTTTTCGCATGAAATCCACTTTCACGTAAAATGGCTGATAAAGCATCGTGGCGCCGTGAATATTTCTCTGCAATTTGTGTTGTGATTTCAGGGTGTGATAAAGCGTAAGCTGCAGCTTTTTGAATAGGAATAAATTGCCCCGAATCATAATGATCCTTTACCGTTGCAAATGCTGAAACAAGTTTCCGGTTACCCGCGATAAAACCAATGCGCCAGCCTGTCATATTGAATGATTTTGATAAAGAATGCAGTTCAACGCCAACCTCTTTTGCACCTGGAACCGATAAAAAGCTGAGCGGCTTTTGACCGTCAAATACAAGCGCGGCATATGCGGCATCATGGACAACGATCAGTTCATGTTTTTTGGCAACATACACAACCTCTTCGAAAAATGCCCGATTCGCTACAGCGCCTGTTGGATTGTTCGGATAGTTTAAGTAAAGTAATTTAGACCTTTTCAATATGTCCTCAGGCAATGAATCAAGTCTTGGAAGAAAAGAGTCTTTTTCTAGCAACGGTAATTGTACAACTTCTCCACCTAGATATTTCGTATGAGTGCCTAAAATCGGGTAGTTGGGCGAAGGCATGATCGTTATATCACCAGGATTGATAAATGCTGTTGGCAGCATGGCTAATGCCGATTTTGAACCAATGACATGATTCACTTCTTCTTCTGGATCAAGATCATCTACCCCAAATACTTCTTTCATATAAAATGCCGCGGCATGCTTAAACTCAAGTATTCCATTATCAGCATAAAAACGATTTTCTGGTTTTTTGGCTTCGTTTGCCAATTTTCCAATGACCCTATCATCCGCCATGTCATCCGGTTCACCGACACCAAGATCGATTAATGCCTTGCCGGGATTGTTTTGCTGCGCCACCTTCTTCGCTCTTTTTATTTTCTCAAACTTATAAACTTCATCTTTAACACCAAATTGTGCTCCACCTATTCGGTCCGCAAAAAGTTGTTGTATATAATCCATTGCCAACATAATTGATTCCTCCACACTTTCACGACATCTTTCTCATCATATAATCATGACATTCCATAGCAGCTTCTTTTCCTTCTTGAATCGCCCAAACAATCAAACTGGCACCCATTCGGGCATCTCCTGCTGTAAAAACACCTTCTTCATGTGTGTGATATGTGCCGTTTTTGACTGCGATATTAGAACGATGGTTCACTGTTATATTGCTATTGGTGAACATTTCTGTTTCAGGGCCTTCAAAGCCTACAGCGAGTAACACCAATTGTGCTGGCCACATTTTTTCCGTTCCGGGAATCACTTCTCTTACTTTTTGACCATTTTCCATAAAAGTTGTTTGAATGTTGGCGCTTTTTACCCCTGCTACATTTCCGTTCCCATCACCCACAAATTCTACTGTTGTTGTGGCAAACACTCTCGGATCCCGCCCAAATACACTAGCAGCTTCCTCCTGACCCGTATCCTGTTTATGAATAAGTGGATATTGCGGCCATGGATTGTCATCAGATCGGCTATTAGGCCGCATCGGATAAATGTCAAATTGCACAAGACTTTTACAGTTCTGACGCAAGGCGGTAGAAACACAGTCTGTTGCTGTATCTCCACCTCCAATGACGATGACGTCTTTTCCTTCTGCGGAGATAAAGTTTCCATCAGCCAAATGGGAATCCAGTAAACTTTTCGTATTTGCATGTAAGTAATCCATGGCAAAGTGGATTCCTTCAAGTTCCCTTCCCGGAATCGCCAAATCCCGAGGCCGAGTGGCGCCGATACAAAGGACAACCGCATCATTTTCTGAACGTAATTGTTCAAGCGATCGTTCCTTCCCCACTTCCGTATTGGGAACAAATTGAATTCCTTCTGCTTGCATTAACTTGATTCTGCGCTCGACAACATGTTGTTCAATTTTCATCTTAGGGATTCCGTATGTTAACAAGCCGCCGATCCGATCCGCACGTTCATAAACCGTCACCATGTGTCCTTGTTGATTTAAAATAGAGGCGCAAGCGAGCCCGGAAGGACCAGATCCGATAATGGCCACTTGTTTACCTGTCCGTTGTTTAGGAATTTGGGGTTGAACCCATCCTTTTTCAAATGCTTTATCAATAATGGCGCGTTCGATGTTTTTGATGGTGACAGAATCATTGGCGAGCGAGGCGACACATCCGCCTTCACATGGGGCCGGACAAGCACGTCCCGTAAATTCCGGGAAGGGATTTGTCCGGCTTAAGCGCTCGTACGCCTCCTTCCATCTTCCTTTATAAACGAGATCATTCCATTCCGGGATTAAGTTATAAAGCGGACACCCCGTTGTCATCCCTGCCAACTCACTGCCATTTTGACAAAAGGGAACAGCACAATCCATACAACGAGAAGACTGTTCCCGTAACACTTTTTCAGAAGGAAGCTGGGCGATCTCTTTCCAGTCTTTCACTCTTTCCAGCGGGTCACGATAGAGTTCTGAACTCCTTCGGTGGTCGATAAACCCAGTTATGTTTCCCATCTACCTAACCCCCTATCTACATTCAGCTGTATTGCAAATGTCCGTTTTTCCCGGATTCAGCAAGAATTCTTTTATATTCTGTCGGAATCACCCGCACAAAATGGGAGACAAAGCAGTCCCACTTTTCCAAGATTTCCGCGGCTTTCGTACTTTTTGTATATTGATAATGTTGATTGATTTGTTCTTTTACAACATTCATTTCTTCCCTATCTTGTAAAGGTTCAATGATGACAAGTTCTTGATTGCATTGTTTCTGGAAAGTTTCTACTTCGTCTACGAGAACATAAGCAATTCCCCCTGACATTCCTGCCGCAAAGTTTTGGCCTACTTCTCCAAGGATGACTGCACTGCCTCCCGTCATATACTCGCAACCATGGTCGCCGATTCCTTCGACAACTACATGGGCACCACTATTTCTTACACAAAATCTTTCCCCCGCCATCCCGCGAATATATGCTTTTCCGCTCGTTGCCCCATAAAATGTCGCATTACCAATGATGATGTTTCGTTCAGCCAAGAAAGTGGATTTTGGTGAGGGAAAAATGGCCATGTTCCCGCCAGATAATCCTTTTCCGACGTAATCATTGGCGTCTCCCTCTAATGTCAACGTCACTCCTTTTGGTAAAAATGCCCCAAAGCTTTGACCGGCTGAACCGATAAAATGAAACGTTATCGAGTTTTCTTGTAATCCTTCCAATCCGAATGTATTTGAAATTTCACTTCCCAGCAGCGTTCCGACGGAGCGATTCGTATTACAAATTGATAGCACCGCATGAATCGGTTGGGCATTTTTTAATCCCTCATGGTAAATGGGCAGCAGTTCACGCCTATCCAAAGTTTGATCCATTTCATAGTCCTGCTCTTCTTTAGAGTGCTTGTCGTAAGGGAAATCATATAAAATGGGCGACAAATCAAGTTTTTGCGCTTTCCAATTATCTGATGGAGCAGGTTTCAATAAATGAGTCTGTCCTATCATTTCATCCAATGTTCTGAACCCTAATTCAGCCATATATTCACGAATTTCTTGAGCAATAAAATGCATCAAATGAACAACATGTTCCGCCGTACCGACCATATTTTTACGAAGGATGGGGTTTTGAGTCGCGATTCCAACTGGACATGTATCCAAATGACAAACTCTCATCATGATACAGCCAAGGGAAACAAGTGGTAATGTTGAAAATCCATATTCTTCTGCGCCAAGAAGAGCGGCTATGACCACATCTCGTCCACTCATCATTTTTCCATCCGTTTCCAGTGTCACTTTATGCCTCAACCCATTCAGCTTTAATGTTTGGTGGGTTTCAGCAAGCCCCAACTCCCAAGGCATACCAGCATGTTTGATACTTGAACGGGAAGCTGCTCCAGTTCCGCCATCATAACCACTAATTAAAATCACATCCGCTTTCGCCTTGGCCACACCTGCGGCGATGGTTCCAACTCCAGATTCTGAAACGAGTTTTACATTGATTCTTGCTTTAGGATTTGCATTTTTTAAGTCATAAATGAGTTGGGCCAAGTCTTCAATGGAATAAATATCGTGATGGGGTGGCGGCGATATCAATTCAATGCCTGGAATCGATCCCCTAGTTTTTGCTACTTCAGGTGTTACTTTGTGACCTGCCAATTGCCCCCCTTCACCGGGTTTGGCTCCTTGGGCCATTTTAATTTGGATTTCATCACAATTCACCAGATAGTGGCTCGTAACCCCAAATCTTCCTGATGCCACTTGTTTCATTCTGCTGCATTTGGAATCACCGTTTTCCATTGGTTTGAATCTTTTCGGGTCTTCCCCACCTTCACCGCTATTGCTCTTTCCACCAATTCGATTCATCGCAATCGCGATTGCTTCATGAGCCTCTTTACTAATCGATCCGTATGACATCGCCCCTGTTTTAAACCTTTTAAAGATTGACTCAATCGGTTCCACTTCTTCGATCGGCACTGGTTTTCTTTCATCATTGAAGTCCAGTAAGCCACGCAGTGTCGTCTGTTGGCTGATTTCCTCCTGTAACAGGCGGCTATATTCTTTGTATATTTCATATTTTCCTGTGCGAACGGCATGTTGTAACGTATGGATCGTTTTCGGTTGGAATAAATGTATCTCCCCGTCATAACGCCATTGAAAATCCGACCCGGTTTCCAAATCTGCTTTTTCCGAATGGAATGCACATTCATGGCGCAAACGGACTTCTTTCGCGATATCTTCTAATGTCATTCCACCAAGTTTCGAAGATGTATTTGGAAAATAACGATCGATCACTTCCTGACTTATCCCCAAAGCCTCAAAGATTTGCGCACCCATATAACTTTGAACGGTTGAGATGCCCATTTTGGACATTATTTTCATGATGCCCTTTGTGACTGATTTCACATAATTTCTGGACGCCTCATCAATGGAAAGACTATCTTCCTCTTCTTCAACTAATAAAGGAAGTGATTCGTATACGAGATAAGGGCATATGGCATTGGCGCCATATCCAAGTAACGCCGCAAAATGATGTACTTCTCTCGGTTCTCCGGATTCTACAATTAAACTCACTTTGCTTCGGTTGCCGCTTTGAATTAAATGATGATGAACGGCGGATACTGCAAGTAATGAAGGGATCGCCGCAAGTTCTTCATTTACAATTCGGTCACTGAGAATGAGGATATTGCTCCCGCGTTCAATCTCTTCATCTACTCTCTGGAACAACTCATCGACCGCGACTCCCAAATCTCCTTGACTGGGGAATAAAGTTGAAATACGTGCCGCCATCCAGTCCTTTGTTTGTAAATCGCCTATTTTTCTCATTTCTGAATCTAATAAAATCGGTGTATTCAGACGTATTTTTCTAAATCCCTTTTGTGTAGGTTGAAATAAGTTGCCGTCGGGTCCTAACATGACTTCAACTGAAGTAACAGACTCTTCCCGGATCGCATCTATGGGCGGGTTGGTGACTTGAGCAAATTTCTGCTTGAAATAATTGAATAACAGTTGAGGTTTCCTTGATAATATGGCCAAAGGCGCATCATAGCCCATTGAACCAATAGGTTCGTAACCATCCATGGCCATCGGTTTTAACACTTTCTCCCACTCTTCATTTGTATAGCCAAAGATCACCTGTCTGCGAAGCGTTTCTCCATCCGATATTTCCTTGGCTTGAGCTGTATTTTCTGTAAAATGTTCTAAAGGTACAATGTTTTCTTCCACGAGCTTCTGATAAGGTCTCTGGGAAATAATCAGTTGTTTGATTTCTTCATCTTCATATAAACGGCCATTTTCTAAATCTATTAAAAGCATTTGTCCCGGTTTCAAACGATCTTTTTTGCTGATTTTTTCTTCCGGAATATCAACAACCCCCACTTCGGAGGAAAGACATATAAAATCATCATCCGTCACAATAAAGCGCGCTGGCCTTAACCCGTTTCTATCAAGGCATGCTCCCACAAGTTTTCCATCCGTAAATGCCATTGCGGCCGGCCCATCCCATGGTTCCATAAAGCTGCTGTGATACTGATAAAACGCCTTTTTCTGTTCATCCATTTTTTCATTATTTTTCCATGGTTCCGGAATCATCATCATCATGGCATGCGGCAATGACCATCCCGATAACACGAGAAACTCCAACACATTATCAAACATCGCAGAGTCGCTGCCATCCATATCAACAATCGGCCGCACAATTTCAACTTTTTCCATTAAGTCGTTTTTGTATGTTGCTTCTCTGGCATTCATCCAATTCACATTTCCTTTTATCGTGTTGATTTCACCATTATGCATGGTGTAACGATTGGGCTGCGCCCTTTGCCAACTCGGAAATGTATTCGTGCTAAAACGATTATGGACCAGCGCCATCGCCGACTTATATAATTCACTATTTAAATCAACATAATAATCTTTCAATTGTTCAGGCAGCAGTAAACCTTTATAAATAATCGTTCTCGCTGAAAAACTGACAGCATAGTAGTGCTCATCATTGGCGAACTGAGCATTTTTAAGTACCTTTTCAATCTTTCTGCGAACTTCATACAATTTTCTTTCAAACTTTATATCCCCTGGTTCGTCATATGGAGATTTCACGAATACTTGGCGGATCACCGGTTGTGTTTCTTTTGCCTGCTGATGTAGATTACCATCATTTATTGGCACCGTCCTCCAACCATGCAATCCCAATTTTTCTGTTTCAATTGTATGTTCAATGATTTTTTCACAACGCTGTCTGGCGTTTTTTTGCTGCGGAAGGAAGAACATTCCTACGCCGTATTTCCCCGCATCGGGTAGACGCTTTTCCGCTTTTTCCCACTCCGCTTGAAAAAATTCATGAGGAATTTGGGTTAAAATACCAGCTCCATCCCCTAACAGCTGATCTGCGCCCCGCCCTCCCCGATGATCAAGCCTTTCAAGGGCCATTAATGCTTGGGATACAATCGAGTGAGTTGGCTTACCACTGATATGCGCAAGCAGGGCAATCCCACAAGCATCATGTTCTAATTGAGGATCATACATCCCTTGTTTGTCTATCGTCCACGTCCGATGCATATCGTATCCTCCCCTTATATCCTTTATCTATTTTTTTATGTTAATCAATTTGAAGCCAAATGTATTTAGAGTTATTGGTGAATCATTTACACTTTTTTGATAACCCTACAAGCAGGCAATATTGCATTTTAGAATGGACAATGTTCATTTTTTCATTTTTATCCTGTTATTCATGTATTGTCCGTACAATAAATAAGGTTGCCGGGGAATCTTGATGAAATCCCCTAGCAACCTGTTCCAGTTTATTTAAAATTGTTCACCTAATTTCAGAAGGATTTTTACCAGTGTATTGTTTAAACTGCCTGCTGAAAAAATGCAAATCATTATAACCAAGGGCATATGCAGCTTCCGTTACTGTCATGCCGGTAAAATGGAGTAGATGTTCTGCGCGTTTTATACGAGAATAAACGATGTATGACTTAACCGTCTGCCCAATGATTTGTTTAAACTTTTGAGAAAAGTACCGCTGAGAAAGATTGGCGCGTGCCGCCAAACTCTCAATCGTATGCGGCTCTCCAGGATGTTGTTGAACATAATTGGCGATTTCATGAATCGTTTCCAATAAGCTATGACTGGCATCCCCCAACTTCTCTTCCTTTTCTTGCTCTTCCCTTAATAGATGAATCATCAACTGCTTCAAAATCAATCTCCCTTCAATTTCCGCACCATATGTTTTCACTAAGAACAAACGAACGTATTGGGTCAACAGCGATTCAAAACTAATCGTATTTTCTAGAATTCGATGTGAGGCAGGGATCAATCGAGGTGTTTCAGCTATATCAAAATGAATATACGTTAACACTAGGGGATTTTGGGGATTATGTGTCGCTTCCGTCTCATCACCTGGCCTAAACAAGAAACAATGACCTTTCCCTACATGATATGGCTTGTTGTTTAGTAAAACAGTACCCTCACCACTCCAAACATAAAATAAATCATAATTAGGCATGGGAGTAGCTCTTTTTCTCCACTTCCAATTCGGTTCACAATGAATAGTGGCTAATGCCGGTTTCAACACAAAATCGTCTGGATTCAGATAAAGCATCCAACTCCCTCCTTTTCGAAAATGAAAAACCTTCTGTATCATTTAATCGTATCAAGCCCCATTTAGCAACCGGTCCGTCTTAGATGAGTGTAAATATAATTAGTTTCATCTTAGTAGTTTTCACAAAAGAATATACCTAATTCCCCAATATGTATATAGAAAACGTTTTAGGTATGGAAAAGTGTAAACATTAGAAGGTTATTTGACTCAAAAATGTATTATCAATCCACCAACAGTGTGGCTCCCTGTTGCATAATACCCTATAATGACAAAAGCAAGTGAGGTCATTAACGAAGGTGCCCTCATCAATTGAACAGCTAATGACCACTTTAAATAATTTTTATGACCGATTACTCCTCTTATTGGACTCTTTCCTTTTTTATTATCTATTTACAAACACCCCTTATTTAAAATTTTCAAAAAATACCCTATATTTTTATGTTAAAATCTTATATAGACTTACCAAATTACAGAAAAGGAGACAAGAAATGATATCTAACATTTCAACCACCAAAACCAATGCTAAAAGATTTCTATTAGACTTCCAACTGCTGAATGATTCAAAGACTCCATCTAATAAAAATGAATCAGAGTTAGCTTTAAACATTATTAGAAATTTAGAATGTATACAGCTTGACCCCATTGCTGCCGTAGAAAGAAATCATCATTTAGTCCTTCAAGCAAGACAGCCAAACTACCGTGTAGAAATACTTGAAAAGTTAATATCTAACCGTCACCTCTTTGAATATGTAGCTAATGCCGCTTGCATTATTCCTATAGAGGACTTTCCTAAATTTAAGATAATACAAGATTTTTATATAAATACCATTCATACATCCACTCAAAGTCTTAATGAAATAATGGAGAAGGTAATGGATCAAATGATGAAAAGTGAACCGCTACCTTCAAGGGCTTTAAAATCGGACAAAATAGTGAAAGGATATTGGGACAACGCAAAACCTACAACAAAAGAAACTACATTAGCATTAAATATATTATTTGATTTAGGTAAAATTACAGTAGCAAAAAGAAACGGTAATGAAAAATTCTATACTGCTACAGAAAATCATGTGCCTAAATCTTTTTTAAATGAACGCTCAAATATTAGTATCAATGATTCAAAAGAAGCGTTAATAAGAAAATATATGAAGGCTTATCGTATTTTTGACTTTGAAGATCCAAGATTTGGTTGGTTTAAAACTACCGCAAAAGAACGCATAGCAATACGAGATAAACTTTTACATCAAGGGATAGTCATCCCAGTCGACATAAAAAATGTAAAAAGACAATATTACATTTTAACTGAAGATGTAGAAAAGTTGGAAACATCAGATGAGTATACTGATTGTTCTACCGTTAAATTTCTTCCCCCCTTGGATAATCTGTTATGGAGAAGGTCTAGAATAGAGGATTTATTCAACTTCAGCTACAAATGGGAAATTTATTTTCCCGAATCGAAAAGAGAATTTGGATATTACGCAATGCCAATACTCTATGGTGATAAGTTAATTGGTAGAATCGACCCTAAATATTTGCGCAAGAGCAATATATTACAAATTAAACTGCTTCAGATAGAAAGTCACATAAAAATAGATTCAAAATTACTTAACGAACTAAGAAAAGCCTTAAAACAGTTTGCCGTGTTTCATAAAGCTAAAAATATTGTCATAGAAACTACTTCACCTAAATCACTTATTAAAAAAATAAGCATCTAGAAGAGTAAACGGGTGCTCATAAAGCGGGTACCTCGCATTTTTATTTCTCCTGAATTTTTGATGAAATAAGATCTAACAGCTCCGTTGGCGCATTTAAAAATGTATAGTGGTCACCTCGCAGCTTCTGAAATTGAACTTCTCCATACTCTCTCTAGCCATCCATTGTTTCAAATTTAACTTCTTTATCATTATCCCAGCTAATTACTGTAATAAGTATATTGGCATGTCAAAACAAAACTGTACAAAAAATGAAAGGTGCATTAACTTGTATCATTTGGTGTAAAATGGTTTAACGATCCTTCTATACGAAAATTGTTGAATCAAAAAGTCAAATTCAAGTAATTGTTGGCAAGGAAAAACTCTGCCACTAACGAACTCTGCTTTAATGATTTTAATTGTCGCCTCAGCGACCGCATTGTCGTACGCAGCCCCTTTTTCAAACAATGACAGTTTGATATCAAACGTACCTAAGTCTTGAACAATCACGCTGCTTTTAAACTCACTTCCCCGGTCAGAGTGAAACAATTTAAGGCGACTTAAAATGTATTTTGTTTATTTAGAAAGAATAATCCTCGCAAATTTTTATTTGCAAACTTGACACCGAATCGACAATTTAATTATTTGAACATTTCCGTATATATCAACAACGTGGACCATCTTCTTGACTTCGTTAATATAATGAAAAATTCCCTCCACTTCCTCAAAAAACCATCGACCCACAAAGTAAAAATAACAGGCAACCCATAATCACCGTATGTAACACTTCATTGATCTGCTCCCAGCTTTGTTCATCCAGTCGCGGCTTTTTTCACTCGTTCGTAATCAACACTCAAATCGGCAGCATTACTGCTGTCCATTTTTTGTCCATAGTCTCCATCCCAAACTTATGTTTTTATATTGCCTACGAAAGTTCTTCTGTGTATGCAAACGGAAAAATTTTGAGAAGGATAATTTGGATTAGATGTAGAAAAAGAAAAAAAGACTCGTGACAAAGTTGAATATTTTTCATCGTAGAGAATATATACAGGAAGTACGCACTTTTTAATGAAGGGAGGAATCTGATGAATAAATTTCTAGATGACAATTTACATGAAACGAGAAATAACCTAGTAAAGGAGATTACTTTACTAAGCGATGCTCAATTTAACAGTAAGCCCAGTATGAATAAATGGAGTATAGCACAAGTTTGCCATCACTTGGTTTTAGTGGAAGAGGCATCCATAAAGGCTATTGCATGGGGGTTAAAAGAGACTGATTGCGCCCCAAAAGAGCGTAAAAATGTTAGCACTATATTATTGAATAGAACAAAAAAGATTAAAGCTCCAAAAATCGTTGAACCAGATGTAAAACCATTTAAAGTTCAGCAAATAATTGACTTGTTGACCCATTCCAGAAAAAAGTTGATGACTTTTCTTAATACTTTAGAAGATAAATCTATGCTGGCGAAAAAATCAGTGATGCATCCAGCTTTGGGTGAATTACCCCTTGATCAATGGATTGAACAAATATATTTGCATAAACAGCGACACATAGAACAAATAAACGAGTTAAAATTACTATTAGGGGCGACACCCTAAACCTTGCTTAAGTAAAGCCCGGCCAGCGCCGGGCTCTTTTTGTTCGCCTATGCTGGGAAAAAGAGTAACACTTATGCGTCACTTTTGCTCTCAATTATATTTTTTGTCAGCTGTATAAACCGGATGCCGACATCCCTAGCATGGCTCGACTAAGATACCTTGCTTTAAGTCAATTCGGCTACGTACACAATATCTACTAGAATACCCGGAACCAATGATATAAAAGGTAAAAAATCTTGCAATTGTATAAATAGAATCCGTAGATTTCACAAAAAACCTCTCAAAATTCATGTGAATTCCTGCATATTCAGATCAACAGGCATACCCTTTGCCGTATAAACCATACTCATATCATTATTTCTTAAAAGAAAAATTTTTTGCTCTGTATCTGAAAAGATTTTATTCTCTTCGTGTTCTTCTACTATCCGAAATATTTGTATCCCATCAGGTACATAAAATGCCGCAAATAGTGTTTAAAAGTCCCCCCTCTCTCCTCATCCCCATAATACGTCAAGGAGGGAGTTTTTCCTGCATTAAAAAAAGCACCCGCTAAGGTGCCTTATAATACTTCACGAATATGTTAAAAAAACTTGTTATTACTCTATATCTCAAGATAAATTGCCGCGATAATATTCCTGTATTTAAAACTTAAACGACGTATGCCCTACCTCTCATACATCCTTACGACTCCGTAGTCGATCCAGTGTGATTAAGTTCTTAATTATTTTAATCAAGAACGCCACATCATTTATTTCACCTTTGATATTTCAAGTTCATTCGAAAAAGCATTCCTTCTATTGTACCATGTATATAAAATAAAAGAAACCCCCATTTAGCTTCATACTTCTATTCCCGCTTTTCAACATCCCATCCGGCTTTCCCTTTGAATAGTCCGGCTCAATTGGTGAAATGGTAGGCCTTACCCGAAAAGATTTCAATTTTGAGAAAAACGAAATCAAAATAAAAGCTATACAAAAGAGAGCATCATCACCACTTTCGAGAGATGTTTGTGTCAAAAAGCTTTTCGTTTTTCAGCGTATTCCCCATAAAAAATAAAAACACCCCAAAACGTTGATATAGAAACGCTTCAGAGTATTTCCCATGGTATCAATCTTAACCCAAATATAAAGACGTCCCAGGAGAGATTCGAACTCCCGACCCACAGCTTAGAAGGCTGTTGCTCTATCCAGCTGAGCTACTGGGACATATTATTTTGAAAGACATTATTAATTATATGGTTGGCGCTTCATAAAGTCAACCTTTTTTTAAAAAATAAACTCTTATTATCAAATTGTCAGGCCGTCATTCCTCCTCAAAAGCAGCTTTTTATCCCGTATCATCCGCCCGCACTCCAACTTGTCGGCATTTGAAGACGCTTTGTAGGGGAGCAATTGTCTGTAAAATCCTGATCAATCCAAACGGGTCCGGGTTCACAGACTAAAACAACACCGCGTGTGGAAACGCCAAATGTTTATGCTTTTTTACTTTTCAACAGCAAAGCCAGTGGCAATGAAATGAGAACTGGAATGAAGTAAAGCAAAAATACATCACCCGCCGCCCATACAGATGCTGCATCTTTCATCCGCATGACTCCTGTAGCGCATAAATCGCAGACGCTAAGTGATTACCCGGAGAACAGGGTAATCGATAAAGAAGGATGCATTAGCCGGCCGCGTCCATTATGTGCTGAGGCGTAGCCTGCGATATTTAACGGGACAGCAGATATCCCGACATTCACAATTGGCATGTTGCAAAAGCACGATACCGGACTGATGAAAAAATAATCATATAAAGCTGTCGCTAAATTGTGAGGCTATTCATTATATATGTATCGCTTCCCATAATGGCCAAACCCGCCAATATGAGTGGCAATGTCCCTGTCTTATTATATAACTTCCCGGTGACAGGAGTAAACAGTGTCATCACAAATGCTCTAGCATCATGCAATCGAGTTTGCAATCCCCCTCACAAGACTGCATTAAAAAAGCGCCTGAGGCAATAGACAATACGGCGTTCAAAGTAATGCTGTACGTAAATCTTTGATGGGCAAGCACACTAAAGTTCAACAGCGGAAATTCAAACTGCCAACTCTCTTTTTACACATAAGACCAACAGGATCACCTCTGCTAAAACCATGGAGATTGTCCGTTTGTCTAGCCAACCCCACGACCCTGCTTCCGCAAAAGCGGCCAGCAAGAACAAACTGCCGCCAAAAGAAAAGACGAGTCCCCAAAGATTAAAGCGGGTTTTTCACTTATTCCTGTTTTAGGCGAGTACTTCAGAATGATCACTATCGCGCCCACTGCGACTGGCGTGTTAAAACAAAATAATGCCTGCCAATCAAACATAATCAATCAAATCAATCAAAAACCCGGCAAGCACCGGGCCAACCAAGTGCTAAAGACATGTTCCAGAGGCTCATCCCAAATGCCTGCCGCCGTTTGTCGACCCTCTGATAAGCGTTATCGTAGTCGGCATTAAAATGCCGCTGAAAGCATCTTGACGCATACGGGAGATCATTAGTATTCCAATAGACCAAGAGACTTTCATCAATAGCGAGCATGTAAAAAAGCCCGATAAATGCCCTCATATAAACTTTTTTAAAACCAAAACGGGCACAAACAGCCTTCAAAAGGTACAGCGACTCCAGCAACCAGCATTGCGCTAACGGCAACTTTGCGGCAAACTCTCCCATAAACGATGAATAGCAATATTAATTGCTGACATGCACTGCTGAAAAGTTCCGGAAAAAAATGGCGGAAATAATGGACCAACATGCCTTTTCATTTGCCGCTTTCTTGTCCAGCCACAATGCCGCTTTCAAATGCAAACTATAGGCATTTACCAAATTTATTACTAAATCGTAACTATGTAGACTTGCCTATTACCGGGCTTCTGCCAGTTTTTTTATATACCGCTCCAGCTTCTTCATCGCTTGGGCACGATGACTGATGTTGTTTTTCGTTTCCGGCGTAAGCTCGGCCATGGAACAGTCTTCGGATGGAACGTAAAAAATAGGGTCGTACCCAAAGCCGCCCGTTCCTCTCCGCTCCTGTAAAATGATCCCTTCGCATGTTCCATTTACCGTAATCGTTTTGAGTTCCGGCCCGGCCAATGCCAGCGCACAATAAAAGCGGGAAGTGCGGTCTTTTTCCTTGACCCCATCCAGCTCCTGCAATACTTTATCAATATTGGCATTATCGTCTTTTCCAGGCCCGGCGTACCTGGCCGAATAGACGCCAGGTCTTCCGTCTAGCGCGTCGACCATTAAGCCTGAATCATCTGCCACAACGTATTGACCTGAAAGTTTGGCTATTGTCTCTGCTTTAAGGATGGCATTTTCCGCAAACGTTTCCCCTGTCTCCTCGACATCCGGAACATCCGGAAAATCGAGGAGTGTTTTTACCTCAATTCCATAGCGGAAGAACAACTGTTCAAATTCTTTTGCTTTCCCTTTATTTTTCGTAGCCACGATAATACTTTTCATCAGCACTCACCGCCCTCATCCACTTTTTCGGGTTTGCTCCCGATTTTGAGGGCTATTACTCCCAATGCCTCTCTTTGCATATCAAACAATTGTTTCATTCCCTTTTCTGCTGCGGCCAGCATGTCATGCAGTTGGAGAGCAGAAAAGGTCGCTTCTTCCCCAGTTCCTTGCAGTTCAACAAATTCTCCTGAACCTGTCATGACAACATTCATATCTACAAGTGCGGCGCTGTCTTCGTGGTAATTCAGATCCAATAAGACGCCTTCCTCTTCTACGATACCGACGCTTGTAGCAGCCAGAAAATCTGTAACAGGAAATCCCGCTATTTCTTTTTCTTCGGCAAGTTTGGCTATTGCCATTGTCATGGCAACGAAGGCGCCAGTTATGGAAGCCGTTCTCGTTCCGCCATCCGCTTGGATAACATCGCAGTCAATCCAGATCGTTCTTTCACCAATGGCATTTAAATCAACAACTGCCCGAAGCGCCCTTCCGATCAACCTCTGAATTTCCATCGTTCTTCCTGAGACTTTGCCTCTAGATGATTCTCTGATATTCCGGGTTTCCGTAGCCCTTGGCAACATGGAGTACTCAGCCGATATCCAGCCCTTTCCTTCCCCGCGCATAAAAGGCGGCACCCGCTCCTCAATACTTGCCGTACAAATCACTTTCGTTTCGCCGACAGTAATGAGCACTGAGCCCTCAGGGTGCTTTAAAAAGTCGGTTTCAATATGTATCTCTCTTAATTCATCCGCTTTTCTTTCATCAATTCGCAACTGCTTGTCCTCCTTTATCATTCGCTGAACCGCTTCATGAGATCAATTATTATAAAAAACAACAGAGGCTGCACCAATTTTTTGTCAGCCTCTTTCACGTTCCTCTTTAGTATAACAAAAATATTTGAATTAATAACTTCCGGTATTCACTTTTTCCGGACGGGAAACAGGAGCTGTTAACGGTTCACCCTTTTCGTTCACCAATTCCTTCTTGCCTTCCACAGATATGGCGACACTTTTCACATCATTCAATTCTGTTAAAGAAAGAACCAAAGATTGAAGTGTTTCTTCCGAAATCATTTGCTCTTTGGAACTGCCCAGGACCGCTTCATTAAAGTTTAAGGTGATAACCCCTTCTTTTATTTTAGGCTCCTCGAGTAATTGGATGTCGCTGCTCATTCCACTAACTAAAGCGGTCATCATTCCGGGACCTTCTATCAATTCATTGACGATTGCGGTTACGTCATCCATCTCAGTGTTTGAAACCCGTTTTGTGACAGGGACATAATACGGTTTGTCATTTGACTGGGCTAAATAATAAACAGTCAATGGCCGTGTATTTGTAATATCTGCAACCCCGGTTTTCTCTACATTAATGCCGTCCTGTCTCGATACTCCTTTTTCACTGAGCGGAGTTTTGTCCACCGGCATTTCATTTAGTTTATGGCCATTCATCCTCAGTTCGACACGGTCAATTGTATCGAATTGTGTCAATGTCCAAGTAATCGCCTGTAAAATTTTCTTTTCATCTTTTGCTTCGTAATTGGCAAATTCCTCTGAAAAATCAACAATGGCCGTTCCGTCTTGTATATCTACATCCACTGCTGTATCTGCGGGAAGCACAGTTCTAAAACCGTTTGGCAAAATGTCGGTGACCGGTCCGTCCGCAACAAGGTATTCCAAGGCCTGCTTGGCTGCACTATCGGAGGCAGGAAGAGGAAGTGATTGGGAAACGACTAATCCGTTTCGGTCAATCAAGTATAAATCTCTCATGACTGTACTTTCTTTCTCTTCCTCGCCTGTAGTTTCTTGTTCCTCTCCTTCTTTTTTCGGAGATGTTTCGATTTCCTCCCCTTCTTTTTTCGGAGATGTTTCGATTTCTTCTCCTTCTTTTTTCGGAGATGTTTCGATTTCTTCTCCTTCTTTTAAGTAGGAGACTTCCTTGGGAGGATCCAACTTTTCTTTTCCTTTGTTCAACAGACCACAGCCAGATATGAACCCGCTTGCTGCCAAAATAACGATCAAGGCGGCCAATTGCGCTCGTTTAAACATACCTACCCCTCCTAATTATCCGGTTTGTACTTTTATGTATACGAGCTGTTTTGTCCAATTAGACCGCTTGGGCACATGTTTTCGGAAACAATTTAAGAAAAGCGCAAGCCCCCGTTTAGCAACGTACAAACGGGAGCACTCCAAAAGAGAAAGTGAAACTTCGATCAACGGAGCTTTCAGTCCGCGTTTCAAAAGCAGAACAAAGGCTAAAGCGGAAGTACATGCTCAGGCAGCGATAACCTCGAAGCTCCCGCCTTTCTTCGTGCGATGACGATGTTCCCTGAAGACTTCCTTGTCACTTGCACTCGTACATCTTGGACGTCGCAACGCCCTTGTGATCGACATCCTTGAAAAACATGAGATGTGTCGGGCTCCCAAGCTTTTACTTGTCCTGTCGCCCCAAACCAATCGAGTGGTTGATCCAATGCCATTTTCCTTTTTACATGAATTCTTAAAGTAGGTGGGCTTACTTCCAGCTAATGAAGAATAAAGTGAAGAAAAGGGCCCAGAAGATTGCTTCAAAATCATATTTATTTTCTTCTTTCATAAGCCTTGTAAAGCTTTGCATCGAGCAGAACAAAACTTCTTCATATAAGCGATGGCGCAGATTGCTAAACTCCATGTTCTTTAAATTGAGCTTCGTAAATCTTTGAGCGGAACAAGACTTTTTCGTATTAGTTCAGTTTGTTGACTGATCGTTGTGCTCTAAATTCACTTTTTTGAAAAAACAACCACACAAAAAAGCGGAGCTTTTTAGAGAGGAGGAGGAAGTTTGCTTGTTGTTGGGGGGCTGACACTGGACAACGCCCGTTTACTTCGCAAGAAGAATATATACAAAAACTTTACTGCTTAACTTGAAAAAACATATCCCGCACTGGGATATGTTTTGCAGTTTATATTTTCATAACGCCCTTTTCAATGCTTGCCGTTTGAATGGATAGATCGCTGATTCCCAGCCAGTCGGATGCGATTTTTCCAAACAGCTCTTTAGATCCGGTTGTAAAAAAGCGATGTTCCGGAGGAGCGGATTCGATATTTAATGTTTTTTTATAATGGAGAATGGCGCTTACTTCGCTGGCCGTCTCCTCTCCCGAGCTGATGACTTGGACTTGGGGTCCCATTTCTTTTTCAATGAGAGGTCCCAATAACGGGTAATGGGTGCAGCCAAGAATCAGTGTGTCTATATCCGTTTTCTTCATCGGTGTCAATGTTTCTTTGACAATTTTTTTGGCGATATCGCTATTATATTGAAAACTCTCTACAATGGGAACAAACTTGGGACAAACAAGCTGAGTCACTTTCGATTCCATATTGATGGCGATGAGTTCGCGCACATAGGCTTCGCTCTTGATTGTCCCTTCCGTTCCAAGAACGCCGATTCGATTATTCTTTGTTACTTTTAAGGCCGCTCTTGCCCCGGGAGAAATGACACCGATTACCGGTATGGGAAGTTCGGACTGTATTTCATCCAGCACGACAGCAGTAGCCGTATTACATGCAATGACGAGCATTTTAATATTCCATTCCATTAAAAAAGAAGTCATTTCCCATGTGAATCCCTTTACTTCCTCTTGCGGTCTCGGGCCATATGGGCAGCGGGCCGTATCACCAACATAGTAGATGTGTTCATTTGGAAGTTGCCGCATAATTTCTTTTGCTACAGTTAATCCTCCAATGCCTGAATCAATAACTCCTATTGCCTGTTTCAATAAAAACGCCTCATTCTTTTTTCATTTCGCGATGCAGCTTCTTCAAATTGTCCTTTAAATGCATTACTTCCTGCTCTGAAAAATCCTGAAGAACATCGTGCAAATACTGTTGTCTTTTCTTGATGACTTCGCCGATGATTTTTTCGCCTTTTTCTAATAAATGTATGCGAACGACCCGCCGATCTTTCGGTTCTTTTACCCGTTCAACGAGCATTTTTTTCTCCATTCTGTCTATGAGATCGGTTGTTGTGCTGCAAGCAAGGAACATCTTGCCCGAAAGATCGCCAATCGTCATGTCCCCTTCTTCAAACAGCCATTGCAGGGCTATAAATTGCGGAGGTGTAATTGAATAGTCGGTTAGCAATTCTCGTCCCTTCTGTTTGACAATCGTCGATATGTACCTTAGATCCTTTTCAAGCGCGGCAATGATTTGATCATTATGTTTCAGGATCATCTTTCCATCCATTCATGAGGCTCCTCCCACATCCTTTTATATGCATTGTCGCTTTTTTTAAACAAAAAAACAAGGGGAAACACAGTGATTTCCCCTTGGTTTATAACAATTTCATTGATTCTTCAATAAATGCCGGAAGGTCTTCCGGGGTTCTGCTTGTGACAAGCTGATTAGAGCAAACGACCACTTTTTCATCGTGGTAATCGGCCCCTGCGTATTCCATATCGACTTTGATGGATTTGTACCCGGTGGCTTTTCTTCCTTCTAAAGCTTTTGCCGTAATCAGCAATTGTGGACCGTGGCAAATGGCGAACACGGGTTTTTTTGCATCCATGAATGCTTTCGCAAATTCGACAAAGCGGTCATCGGCACGGAGCTGGTCCGGTGAAAAACCTCCTGGAATAAACAAGGCATCAAACTCATCTGCTGAAACCTCGTCAATCCCCTTATCAATGGAAACACTGTCCTGTTCCTGTTTACCCTTGACAACTTTTCCCGCTTCTTTTTCAATCGTGACAACCGTATGGCCGGCTTCACGAAAAGCCTTTGCAGGCTCTGTAAACTCCGAGTCTTCAAACAGGTTTGTTATGACGGTTGCAATTTTGCTCAATTGGAACAACTCCTTATATGTGTTTCTATTTTCTTATTTGCCCTTTACGATTCTTCTCAAACCAAAAGTGACATATTTTTGGATAAGTTATCACAGAACAGCCTTTTAATTCACAACCTAAATTTGTTCATGGTAAGATGAAGTGAATCTACAACAAAGAAACATGTGATTTTCAACTGACTGTGGACTGGAGTGACTTCTTTTGGAAACGAAAAGAGCATTGCCGATTTTATTTGCGGTTATGTTTTTTGTTATGGTGGGATTTGGGATCATTATTCCCGTTCTTCCGTTTTATGCTGAACATATGGGGGCTTCCCCGGCTGAATTAGGGCTTTTGATGGCTGTCTATTCTCTAATGCAGCTCTTATTTTCTCCCATGTGGGGAAGGATATCCGACCGGATCGGCCGTAAGCCCGTCATGATGATCGGCATATTCGGTTTGGCGCTATCCTTCTTCATGATGGCCCTGTCTTCGCAGCTTTGGATGCTGTTCGCAGCAAGGATCATCGGGGGATTTCTCTCTTCGGCCAATATGCCAACGGTTATGGCTTATGTGGCAGATATTACGACTGACGAGGACCGTGGAAAAGGGATGGGCATCATAGGCGCGTCCATTGGTCTCGGCTTTATTTTTGGCCCGGCGATCGGCGGAATTTTTTCAAAAACAAGTTTGAGCATGCCTTTTTATGTAGCGGGTATTTCGTCGCTCTTTACGTTTGTTCTAGTGATGTTTATTCTAAAAGAATCGTTACCTAAAGAGGTACGGGGTGAACAGGCTCAAAAAAAGGTGTCCATTTTCCGGGCATTGCAAGGACCTGTTTCTGTATTATATATCATGCAATTTTTCACTTCGGTTTCATTGGCAGGGCTTGAAGCGACATTTGCCTATTTTGCCGCAAAAACAGCCGGATTGGGAACCGTTGAACTTGGATATCTGTTCATGATCATGGGATTGGCGGGAGCGATAGTTCAAGGCGGCCTTGTTGGGAGACTTACAAAAAAATACGGAGAAGGCGCCGTCATTCAAGGCGGAATTATTGTTTCTACCATCGGTTTTGCTCTAATATTGCTTGTGGACAGCTTTACTACAGCAGCCATCTATTTGACTATTTTCGGTATTGGAAACGGCGTGATCAGGCCAAGTGTTTCCGCTCTTCTGACGAAAAAATCAATGACCGGCCATGGAAGCACAACCGGGTTGCTCTCCTCCTTTGATTCGCTCGGCAGAATTATCGGCCCGCCGCTTGGCGGCTGGCTATTCTCTATCACAATTGGCCTTCCGTATATTTCGGGAATGATTATTTCAGTGCTGGCGTTTATTTTGTATCAATTGTATAAAGGAAAAGCAAGACATTATAAGTCGATGTCATCTTAAAAAAACAAAACCGGCGTCCTGATGGAAAGCCGGTTTTGTTATATGCTTCTGTACCATAACTATATGCAAAGGGGAAAAATCCGCTAATGGTACAAGCCAAAATAAAAGCATCACCCAAAGAGCAATAGTTGACAGTATCCATCATTAAGGCATAGCCGTAAATGTTTTCCGGTACATCCAAAATTCCCCTGCAATATGACCATGTTGGCTGAACCTCCCGTCCAGTTGGCAATGAGTGCCGAACGTCTCGGGAGCATAAGACCCGTTCAAAAGCGCATAAGTAATGGTAAATCAGCCTATGAATCGGTAAGACAGACTGCGGAATTCCAGCACTTTGCTCTAGATGGATTTCGAATACGCTTGTGATTACAAGCTCCCGATATCCAACAGAGCCGACACCATGAGTTTTTCTTACTCTCTTTCAACAATTCTGCTTAATATAGAAAGGACAAGTCTCAATTCCTCGATGGTTACTTTCGAGTAATACTTCTTTACAAGCAGTTCATCAATTTTGTTAAGAAGCTCCAAGTAATCCCTTCCCCGGCTGCCAATATATATATAAATTTCCCTGCGGTTGGACGGATTCACTTGGCGCTCGATCATCTTCTTTTCTTCCAACTTCGGAATTACCTGGCTGACGGCACTTTTTGAAATATTTAAATAAGAGGCAATGTCATTCGATGTCACGGGCGCATTACGTATGATATATAACATCATCATTTCCTGCTGCGGAGTCAAACCGAAACTTTCCAATTGATCGGCCTCTTTTATTTCATGTGAAACCAGCAGCTTGAATAGATCAAATTTCTCGTTAATTTGTTCGATCACTTTCAAATATTCTTCCATAAACTCACTTCCCTGTTTGCTTTCTTTAACAGATACGAGGGAGATACAACCATTTAGTTTAACAAACTTAACTATATGTTTATTATTTTAATCTGTCAATCATTTTTAATATTGGTTTTAAAATAGTAAAACTGATCTTCTTTTTTCTCTTTCCTAAGCAAGGGATCAATCTCTTCATCTTTCACATAGTGATCAAAGAAAGCCAAAGTGTACCGGTTCATTACTTGATGGAATTGATCTATGTCAACATTCCATGACAATAAAGGAGAGAGAAAGGGGAAATCTGTAAAAGTATAGTGATCTCCTGCTATAAAAGTAAGCATATAAGTATCTCCTTTAATTCCCTCTTTATAGTGAAAATCGGCAAGCTCGGAAATTTTATCGTGATACTTTTGAAATTCCTCCTGGGTGATATTCGTATACTGAATTTCTTCTTCTGATAAATAGAGATAATCTTCATCTAAAATAAACATAAAAGGTTGTTCAAACCCTGAGCTGGCTACCGGTTCATGCAAAGGTCCATCTATGTTGATTCCTGCAGAAATCCTGCTATCATCCAGCAAAGCTTGTGCAGCTGTTGAACCCCCATATGAATGGCCGAATATACCGATTCTGTCTATGTCAATCTTTCCAGTAAACAAACCTTGAGGATCCTTATCATTGATACTTGTTAATTGATCTAGTACATAGCTTATATCTTCTGATCGTGCTTTAACATCTCTCTCATCTTCAATATTAAATGAATAAGAATATGCGTCTGTTTGATTCATCATCTCCCGTCCATCCGGGAACTTCGTATAAGCTGCATCATTCGTATGATCAACGCTGACAACAACATACCCATGACTGGCCAATTCCTCCATTTGGGAAAAACTTTGCATTCTGGTACTGCCAAACCCATGGGAAAATAAAAGAACCGGATATTTCTTTTCTTGATTGGATACAGCTATATCTTTTATGCTGTTAGTTTGTGCATACTTCAAATACTCGAAGAAATAGCGCGGAACAGAAAAAATGAATTCCATCGTTCCTGACCATTCTTCATAAGGAAAGGATTCATATTGAATGTCCTTCGCATTATCTTCCACCTCTGCCGGATACCATATTTGTATCATTAATTCCCGATCTTTTTGTTCTGAACTATGTCTGGATTCATCTATCAAATGCCTTGAGTTCATACCTACTTCAAAAGGACCTGTAGGCTTTGGAAGTTGAAATACAGGCATGACAGTAACTAAACCGTAGCTGCTGAACGAATAAATGAGAATAAGCGTAATATATATAAGCTTTTTGACCTTCTTTTTTTGATTGGCGCATTCAAGTGCGGCTTTTTCTGCGTTCCTTTGTATGAATGACTTTAATGTCAACAAAGTTAAAAAAATAAATAATATATAGGTTAATCCCATTTGCCATCGGTAACCCTCAAACCCCAAGTGAATAACAAAAAGGAAAAGTGCGATGACATTGATGCTTATTTTTACCTTTGCATTAAATCTAAACAAAAAAGAAAAAAGCCACAAAGTATGAACTGCTATTAAAATCCCCTCAAACAACCTCAATAATCTCAACTCCTATTTAAAAATCCATTTAGTTTAGTTAACTAAACTTAACTATATATTATAAGAATATAAATGTCAATTTTTTAAGAAGAACTCTATAAATAGCGATCAACCCCAGATATTCCCCACCATAACGGAAACAAGCAAGCAGCTTCAAGCAGCCATTGTTTTTAGGAGCAAGAACGGATTTTACTGGATAATGGAAAACCGGCCTCCTAGTGGAAAGCCGGTTTTGTTATATGCTTCTGTACCATAACTATATGCAAAGGGGAAAATCTTGTATGATGGATTAAATACATAGAAGAGAATGGTTGAAAGTTTCGTTCGTTCTGAATATTTGCTCATTATTCTATATACGCTATTTTTTACATAAAGTAAAGAAAGCATACCGCTACAACCAGATTGGGGAAACTAATTAAAGCAAGTCTTGTACTCACTGTGGTTCTTTCGTTTCGTTCTCCTGAAGATTCGCTTGTATAATTGGCTCTCATCCGATCCCCACTCACAAGCGCTCCCGACATCAATGCCGCTAAGCCAAGAAACAATACTCCAATACCCCCGGTAATCAAGACAACCTTCTCCATTCCCCACACTGCGAGACTAAATAACACAGCAACAAAGGATAAAAGAATGCCTATGATTACATATTTCACTGTCTCTCCCCTCCTTATCTCTATATACGCTCGATATGGCAATTAGTTTCAAGTAAACAACCTGTTATTTCAATATTTTAAAAAAACAAAAAAATCCTGTAAAAATGAAATAAACACAAGTTTAAAACCCTTGATTTCACGCGGTTTTATTCTCACAATTTTCACGAATATTAATCAGCTTTCTATTTATGTCGGCCCCTATTTGTGTTAAAAAAATCCCTATTATCGCTACGTCAACATATTTCGCTTTCCGCGGGCACGGCTTCAGCTTCCTCGGAAAGCAAAGATCGCTTTCCTGCGGGATCTTCAGCTCGAGCTATTGCCGCAGGAGTCTACATATGTTGACTACGCTAAAAGGTTGCGTATTATTATACCCTTGGACAATTTATCCCGCATGTAAGGTGCCGTAAGACTCCCACTTCAAGACTTGATGAGTTGATACAAAAGGTCTAAGAGGGAGAAAACGGCACCTAAATGCCCGATTCGTTCAACTAACATTCAGTAGGAGATGGAAGAAAACGCCTACTGAATGAAGTTTCACTTATTGTTCGTTTTTTAATCAGCTGATTTTGTTATGTCACGGCCCTGCCAAATTGGAATAAGCCCTTCCATATCCGTGAATGGGTTAGGGTCTATCTAGTCATACTTTTTTAAACGGATCACATTGCCAGGTTGCCCCTTTTTTATCCGACCATATCTAATAAACCGAAAAATAAAATAACCCAAACCACCCCAAAGTAAAGTGATACTAGTCATCATCACAATCAGAGCATCTAGTGACATGGAATCATCCTCACTTTTAGTCCAAAGAATCGTAACGGATATGCGGGATGTATATAATCAGCAAAGCATCAGAAAAAGTCCATCCCATATACCATCCTCTTTCTAAATAGAATCCCATTTAATGCAATAAATTATACAATATGACAACCCCTATTCCGGTCCCCACTGTCAATATTAGGCTTCTTGTCAAGAGCCCCACGGCCAGACATAACGCAGCAGCAAGGAGATGCGAAACCTCCCAGTGCTGTCCATCTTCTAAAGGAAGGAGCTCTTGGGCCAATAAGGCAGATAAGATGGCGGCAGGTATATAGTTTAACATGCGCATGCCCCACTCCGGAATATGAAGCTTACTAAAAACGATTAAGGGAAAAGCCCGGGATAAAAGGGTGACGATCGCTCCTCCGATTATGATGAATAACACATCCCACCTTATTTCCACTTTTCTATCACCATCCCGATACAAGCAGCGATGATTGTGCCAATCATAACATCAATTCCGGTTGGAACAACCTGACTGGCCATCACTGTAAAAATAACCGCAGCGGCAATAACGATTAACTCAATCGATATAGTGGGCCGATTTATAACTTGTAGTATAAGCAAGCCAATAAACATGGCGGGCAAGGCGAAATCAAGGCCGAAAGCTTCCGGTTGTTCAATCCATGAGCCAAAATAGCCTCCCGCCAAATTTGCCAATAACCAATTTACATAAGCCGTTACGTTTAGGCCAAGCATCCAGTGATAATTAGCATCATTTCTTTTAGCCAACTGATAGGCTGCTACACCAAATGTTTCATCTGTCAACAAAAATCCATTTATCATATTCTTCTTTGCAGACAAGTGACGGAAATGGGGAGCGAGAGCAGCGCTCAATAAAAAGTATCTCAGATTCACAATAAAAATGGTCAAAATAATAGATAAGACAGGAGCACCTGCAACCCACATTCCCGCAGCAATAAATTGAGCCGAACCCGCATACAAAAGTAATGACATAAGCGCTATTTCCATTAAGCTTAATCCGGCTGTTTTTTCCACTACACCGGCGGCAAAACCAATACTTAAATACCCTAATACAGTCGGTAAACAATCCTTCACACCTTGAAAAAAAGCATGAAGGGAATCGTTTGTCTTAATCAACTTTTCCATCTCTTATATGTCCCTTTCACACATGAACTCAAGAAGAAGTTAGCTCTACTTCCAGTCGTTTGTTGTTTTTTCCTTTGCTGCTAACCTTAACGAGCTTCATTTCACCAATTTCCTTCGTATTTGCCACATGTGTGCCGCCGCAAGCCTGTTCATCAACAGAATCAATCTTTACGATGCGAATTTGCGTAACAGTTGGAGGCAACAAATTCACAACCGTTTTGACCAGACCGGGACGATTCTCGGCTTTTCTTCGTGATAGCCATTCATATTTGATTGGATGAGATTCTTTAATGATGTGATTCGTTTCGCTGACAATTTCCTCATATTGATCATCGCTCAAATCGTGAAGATGATTAAAGTCTATTCTCGCTCTATGAGGATAAATTTTATTACCCGTGCACAATGCTCCGTACTTTTTATAAACAACCGCTCCCAACACATGTAATAAAGAATGATGCCTCATGAGCCCCCACCGTCTTTCCCAATCGACTTTGGCTGTCACCTCTCCCATTTTTAATCGCGCGGCATTTTTGATGAAGTGGATGATTTTCCCACCAGCCCTTTTGACTTGAAACACTTCAAACGAATTGCCCTCTTGAATCAATTGGCCGGTGTCACACTCTTGTCCCCCACCGGTTGGATAAAAGACTGTCTGATCGAGAACGACCTTATCCCCGTCAATCGACAAAACCTGAGCGTCACATGTTTTTTCGTATGAATCGTTCAAGAAAAGCTCTTTTGTCATCTTTTCATCATCTCCATATTAGATGTTATAGAACTAACCACTAAAAAATTTTGAAGAAAATACGGTTCATTTCTATTTGAACCGCTTTCCTTTCACAACATGACTTAAATCAATATTTGTTCTCCAAAGAGCATCCAATTTATCAGGCCCAAACTCTTTCGTAATTTCCTCAATCATGATGTCATGCCTAATATATTCAGTAGCTACAAGCACAAGAGCCGGATCCTGCGTTTTTACAGCCCATGCAAACGAGTTTTCAGTGAAATTGGCAATCAGCACTTCTTCTCCGTCACGGGCTGCAATCGTCAAGTGACCGCCCATACGCTCCTTTACAACCTCAGGCGGCATATAGTTGTGGTGAAATGTTAACCCCAACTGCGTATTCGGGGCCCCAAAAAGGATGGAGAAAATGTGAATATCATCCTCGACCCGCTGATCAATCGCCTCTTTGATTAGGGGAACTTGCTTTTCCCAAACAGACAGCCATAGCTCATTTTTCGCCGAACGTATGATATTCAGCATTTCTTCTATCACATGCTCATGGCTTCGAATATGCCAAATCACATCTGTTTCACGTTCACTTTCGATCGCTGGCAAATGCTGTTCCAATACATCGAAAGTTTCGGCAAACGATTTGCGAAGACGCTCGATTAAATCTTTTGCGGGTATTGGTGAATACTTTACAGGTTCGGAAGGAACAACATAAATCGCCCCTTTATCCAATAATTTTCCTAAAACCTCATAAATCATGGATCTGGGCACACCCGTACGTTTGCTCACTTCATAGCCTGTAACAGGTGAGTTTTTTAATAAGCCGACATAAGCTTTACACTCATATGGCGAAAAACCCAACTTCTGGAGCTCTGTAAAAATGGCTTCCATCAAGCGTTCTCCTTTAGTAGTTATTTATATACCTACTATAAAATGGGCAATCACGTTTGTCAATAACAAAACTCTCCCAATAAATTTGACAGGGTCCGTTCCCCGATGTATTTGCTGCCATAAATGAATACCAGTACTTCTTATACTGTGGGATAAAGTGAAGCTTCATTCAGTAGGCGTTTTCTTCCATCTCCAACTGAGTGTTAGTTGAACAAATCGGGCATTTAGATGCCGTTTTGTCCCACTTAGACCTTTTGTATCAATTCAGGTTTTGAAGTGGGAGTATTACGGCACCTTATATGCGGGATAAAAGCTCATTTCCCAATAAAAGCTATAAAAGAAGAATTTTTTTTAAATGGGCAACGCATACAAAATTCAAAAAGACTTCTATATAAGAAGTCCGCAAATTAAGAGTGGGAAAACGCCCCCCTCATCCGATTAAAACCCCATTTTCACAATGAAATAACCCCAAATAACGATCGACATAATGAGAAATGCAATGGCATAAATCATTGTCGTTTTATACTCTCTTTTTAGTTCGACAATTCCATTTTCCTTCTTTAAAATAGTTGCAATCGTAGAGGTGGAAAGTTTCACCGTTTTCATTTTTTGATAAAATGTGATTTCATGCTCATTAGGCTTCGTCATAAAACCTATTACGAAAAGAGCAATAATAGACAAAATCATCGAGATATAAAAATGGTCAAAGTTTGGTGACAAGTGAATGATTCCACTTTTATTCAATTCTCCTAAAACAATGAAACTAATTACGCCAACTGTCATGCTAGCAATGGCGGCTTTACTATTCATTCTTTTCCATTCAAAGCTGGCAATAATCGTCGGCATCCAAGATACGGCAAAAATGGAACCAGCGTATATGGAGATCCAGAAAATCGTTGATGGTTGCATGATTGCAACGATACAAACGAGAACAGCAATGAAAACTTGTGCGACCCGTCCCAAAATCAGTCCTTTCCTCTCATCCATTTGTATATGCAAAATATTCTCAAATAAATCTTTAGCAAGCGCAAAGCCTGTTAAGACAAACAGTGTCGAAGCCGTTGACATAATCGAAGCCATTAAACCCGCCAATCCTACACCTGCCAATGATGGTGGAGTATAGTCCATTAATCCAACGATAAACATCCGATCAGCCGGATCAATTCCTGGCTGTAGCACTTGCATCGCTGCCGCGGCTAAAAAAATAAAAAGCTGCATGAACGGGGCGCAAAAAATACCAATGACAGCTGTTTTCAAAATAACGAAATCATTTTTTGCCGGAAAGACACGTGACACCAATGCAGGCGTACAACTAAAAAATAGTATCCACATGATGAATTGAGAAATAACCCAACCGATTGGCCTTTCCGCCGCACCTGTCATTCCCCAGTAATTGGGAATGACTTCTCCCAAATTTTTAATTTGATCTAAACCTGCTTGTCCGATGATAAGTGGAGCGATGATCAAAGAAATCGCAAGCATCGTGAAAAACATAAGCGTATCAGTCACCACCACACCAAACATGCCGCCTAACGCACTAAAAACTAAGAGAGCCCCAGTAAATAGTAAAATCAACAGCGGGAATGGAATGTCCAATATTTCAGCTAAAACAACTCCAGCCCCGATTAATTGGACGACTCCGTACCCTAATAATGCAACAATCATAATACATACGGCAATAACGGTTACCCATTTGTTATTAAATCTTTTTTCGAAAAACTCCGGTATTGTTTGACAATTCAATGATTTCATTTTTCTGCCGACATATATGACAGCAATAAGCGTCCCAAGCCAAGCGCCAAACGAGCCAAATGCCGCATGTGGAACGGGCCCTTCATTATAGATCATCCCCCCAATTCCAAGCAATGTGACAGCGCTTAAATAAGTAGCAGCTAAAGTGCCTACGATCAAAACAGTAGAACCTTTTTCTCCCATGACATAAAAGTCATCTTTACTTTTCACATACCTTGTAACAATAACACCGGCAATGATATAAACAATAATGACAGCAAAAAACACAATCTTCTCCATGGCATTAATCCCCTTCTTTACTTCTCATATCGGCTTCTAATTTTTTAATCGTTGGCAAGTATTCTTTTTTTAAAATCCATATGACGACCGCCGAAGAGATGAGAGTTGTAACGATTGCATTTACAAATAAAATGAGTACACCAGTGTTCATTTTACTAACCTCCTATTATACAAGTGAGATAGGCATGTGCTGTGAACAGGTTAACACTGTCCAACAGCGGTTTTACGTAGCAAATAGCGACACCTCTTTTTGATCATTTCACGTCAATCTACTATCAAAACGAGTTCATCCCTATCAAGTGTTTTTATATTTACACCACTCTAGTAAAAATATGTTTTCGTCACGATTTTACACTTTCTAAATTTACCCATTCATTCGGCGCATGAAGATTCCCTCCTGTCAGGCCCGTAACAATCGTTCCGGTAAAAGAACAAAATGAAAACGATTTACTTTTAATGTATTGGCGGGCTTTTCTTAACGCTTTAAACATTTCTTGTTCTGGATCAATGCAAAATCCTTAGCATGTGAATCCATAGAACGTAACATCTGGTGGCGAATCTTTTAACCATTCCGCCAGCTGTAAGAAAACGCTTTCAAATAAAAGTTATAGCGCCCTTCCTGAACAGGCGGTTTCACGCAAAAAAACAGTGAAAACTTTATCTGGAATATTCTCCACCACCTTGTTGACACATAGGCAATGTCCTTTTCCAGAAGTTTTCATTCCAAGTCCAACAGGCAAACGATTTGGTTCATGCTATAATATTAAATATAAGGATACCTCCCATCAATTATGGTTGTGAATTCATTTTATCAGACGGTATCCTTTTTTACTTTCTAAATAAACAAAGAGTCTGAGACCCAACTAAATCAACTGATAAAAAAACGAACAATAAAGTGAAACTTCATTCAGTAGGGCACCTACTGAATGTTAGTTGAACCGATCGGGCATTTAGGTGCCGTTTTCTCACACTTAGACCTTTTGTGGTCAACTCAGGTCTTGAAGTAGGAGTCTTACGGCACCTTACATGCCGGATAAATTGTCCCAGTGTATAATATGCAGCTTTTAGCGTAGGCAAAATAGGTAGAATAGCTCGAGCTGAAGATCCCGCAGGAAAGCGACCTTTGCTGTCCGAGGAAGCTGAAGAGACCTGCGGAAAGCGATGATAGGGGTCTTTTTACACAAATAAACCGAACAATTATAAATGAATTGTTCGGCTTTTGCTATTTTGATGTATCGGCATCAGTCCATCTCGCCGCCCTGCTCCATGCAACATATTCCACAAACATTGGAATAGAACTTCCCAAGAAACCTTTACAGATAAGAGTGCTACTTATAGATAGGTAAAACGATCAACTATGATGCTCTTCTTTCTCGCGGCCAAATAAAATAAGAGATAGAAATAACAAAATCAATCAGGAGAATGGCTGCCCACACTTTTAATGTACTGAAAAATACGGAAGTGCGTGCTGGATCATCAACTAAGTAAATTAAGGAGATTAAAAAACCTGTTCCAATTACATAAGCGAACAAATGCTGAAAAGAGCCTTTTAAAGAGTGGCGAGCGTAGGAAAAGCCAGTCTTTCTCTCTGGCTTTTCCCCCTGTTTTTTCACGTAATATAAGAACCTTTCATCAGCCCACCTAATCATACTTTTTCCAAATGCAACTGAAACGCCTAAATAAATAGCAGCAATTGCATGAGCTCGTGTGGCCGTACCCCCATTTAATAGATCAAAAGCAGTCACGATTAAGAGAAACAAATCGATGACAGGTGTTAAAGCTAAAAAGAAAAAACCCATTTTTTTACGGTTGAATACATAACGAAACACGAGCCCGAGCAAAATGACAACCCAAAAACTAACTTCGGCTAAAATAATTGCCCAAACAATCACACTCATCCGATCACCCCTAATTAGCACAGTTGTATTATTTAAAATCAGTATACACCAATGTTTTTTTCAATACAATTGTGTTATTTAATTGTCCAACATATCTTTGTATGTTAAAATCCACATATGCCAAAAATTGTGGATCATGAAAAAAGACGTAAACGGATTGCAGAGGCGATGTGGAAAGTTATTTTGAAAAAGGGGATGGAAGGAGCGACAGTACGAAATATTGCCCAAGAGGCGGGACTATCATTAGGTGCGTTGCGCCATTATTTTCCCAATCAAGATGAATTGATTGTGTATGCGATGGATCTCGTACAAGAAAAAGTTACAAAGCGCATTCGGACTAAGTCGGAAGGTGATTTCTCGCCAAAAGAGATGGTGATGAATGTTTTATTAGACATAGTTCCCATCAATGAAGAACAGCTCATAGAAACGGAAGTCTGGTTTGCTTTTATGGCACATGTAAAACATCGGAAAGATGAGCTGCCAATACCTGAAGATGGGGTCTTTACAGTCGTGCAACAAACCATTCATTTCCTTGATACACATGGCTTGTTAAAGCCTGGCTTGGACATTGATATGGAAATTGAAAGGCTATATGCGCTCGTTGATGGGATAGCGATCCACGCTTTGTTAGACCCTAACCGCTTAAGTAAGAAAAGAGTCATTAAAACAATCGAATACCACCTTGATTCCATCTGTGTTGACCCGCTGTAAAATCACACCTTTTAAAATTTTATAATTTTGACATGGCACCCCTACAGAGAATATATCGTAATTTGGACAGTCATTACTTAGTAGGATTTGCTCAAAAGTCGCGAGTATTTCGTTAAAGTGGATAGTAGTACCCTCGAGTGGAGAGTATTTCAATAAGGTGAAAAGTATTGACTCACGAATGGTGGGTATTACGAAAATGTGAAGAGTAGTAGCCCTCGAACAGCGAGTATTATGAAAAAGTAGAGTGTAGTACCCTCGAACAGCGAGTTTACGAAAAAGTAGAGTGTAGTACCCTCGAACAGCGAGAATTACGAAAAAGGAGAAAGTAATACCCTCTAGCAGAGGGTGCTTCCATAAATGTGAAGAGATTAATCCACGGATGTGAGTATTACAAAAAATGTGAAAGCCCTCAAACAGCGAGTATTACGAAAAAATACCCTCAAGTGGTGGTATTGGTTACGAGCTGCGAATAATGTTGAAAAAAGCGGATAGTAATTGTTCAGGAATTAAGGAAATCACCGACTCACCTAAAAAAGGCTGTCGAGCAAAAACTCGACAGCCTGGCTGGACTGACTTCCTTACGGAAAGGCGTGATGTTCTGATCACTTCCCGCTTAAAAAGAGCAGCGAATACCTTTTGTAAAAAAATCCATCTTACATACTTTCCGTTATTTTGTCTTCTAGCCCAGTATCCTCCTCAAATTTCCCTTTGTTTCTGCGGAATCTTTCAACCGCTCGATATAGCGCAGGGATTATGACCAATGTGAGCAATGTCGACGTCGTCAAGCCGCCTATAACAGTGATTGCCAATCCTTTTGAAATCAAGGCGGCAGAAACTGACTCCACATCGGCTGATATCGCTAGCGGTATTAACGCGCAAATGGTTGCAACGGCAGTCATGACGATCGGTCTTAAGCGAATTTTTCCTGCTTCCACGATGGCTTCTTCTACTTCCATTCCGCGTTTACGGTTATTTTCAACCCGGTCCAAAAGTACAACCGCATTCGTCACAACGATCCCGATTAGCATTAACAACCCGATTAATGAACTCAAAGACAGCGGTTGGCCGGCGATGAGCAAAAATCCAAATGAGCCGATTGGCACGAACAAAATGGAAGTCAAGATGACCATTGGTGTCAACAAGCCATTAAAGGTCATACATAAGATTAAAAATACCAGGACGATCGCAATGACCATCGATACACCCATATCGGTATATTGCTTCGTGATTTCTTCATTAGCCCCGCCTGTTTTTAAGCTTACTCCTTCAGGCAGTTTCAATGCATCGACATCTTTTTGTACTTTGTTTGACTCCGCTAAAATGCTATTCCCTTTTATTTCCGCGGTTACTTTTGCCAACGTTTTGCCGTTCTCCCGGTTAATCTCAACAGGTGTCTTCATTTCAACGACTTCTGCCACGTCTTTCAGCGGCTTTACACCTCTTGGAGTTGGAACTTGTAAATCTTCCAATCCCGATTTGCTCGTTATTTTTTTATTGTAATTGATCGTAATATTGATTTTCTCATCTTTTATTTTGTAATCCATTAATTCAACAGCATTTAACTGTTCATTGATCAGTCCCATTAATTGGTTGGAATCAATGTTTAACTCTGTTCCCTGCTCATTTAAAGAGATTGACCATTTTTCCCGAGCTTCATTCATTTCATTTTTTACATTTTTTAATTGATCGTTTTGCTGCAATAAGTTTTCCACTTGTTTTGAAGCCTTCTCCAACGTTTGGAGATCATCACCATACAATTCAATGGCCACAATATTCCCCGAAGGCCCTTGTGCTTGTGATAACTCTTCAACCTTTATGTCTGCCTCTGGAACATCCGCTTTGACAAGCTTGGATAGCTCCTTTTTTAATGAATTGATTTCTTCGTCGGCTGTATAGCCTTTTTTCAATTTCACGATAAAGCCGGCTTCATTGTCTTTTTGCTGGAATGAGATCGGATCAGCCGGTTTACCAACTTCAGCACTGCTATAATCAATTTCCTTCTTTTCACCTAAATAGTTTTCCACTTTTTTGGCGATTTTGTCTGTTTCTTCCAGCTCTGTCCCTGCGGGCAGCGTCATACTAATGTTTAATGATGTGCTACTTCCCGCGGGAATGAGCGAAAACCCCATGAGTGGCACTAATGACACTGAACCGACAAGCAATAGGATCGAAAGAATGATCACCACGCCTTTTCTTCTGATCGCAAGACGAAGAAGTTTTTCATATCCTAACACCATTCTGCCTTCTTTTTCTTTCGACTTCACTTTTTTGAAAAAGGCGTTCCCTAACACGGGGATAAGCATAATCGCCACAAAGAGTGAAGTTAAGATGGAAATCGCAACGGCTAGAGCAAACGGACGGAACTGCTCCCCAATCATCCCATCTACAAAGGCAACCGGTAAAAAGACAATACAAGTGATAAAAGTGGATGAGGCAACGGCAGTCATGACTTCTTTCGTTGCTTTGAAGGCAATCTCTTTCCTGCTCATTGTGCTGCCTTTTTCCTGCAGCCAACGGTACATATTTTCTATGACGACAATACTATCATCGACAATTCGTCCGATTGCGACTGCAAGCCCCCCCAAGGTCATAACATTCAACGTATAGCCAATATAATCCAGTGCCATGATCGTAACAAGAATGGATACTGGTAAGGAAATGATTGAAATAATCGTCGCGCGGAAGCTTCGTAAAAATAAGGCGATGACGATGATCGTAAATAATGCTCCAAACAGTCCTTCTTTTACCAATTTGGAGATGGACGTATCAATTTCCTTGCCATAATTCAGAATAGGATACTTTTCGTACTTCGCTTCTTTCTGATATTCATCAAAAATACTTTCAACTTTGTCTGTTACAGCAACCGTGTTGGCGTCTTTCTCTTTTGTAATACTGAAAACAAATGCCGGCTCTCCGTTGTAACGAGAAATTTCTTGCTCTTTTTCCGTTTGTTTAATAGTGGCAATATCAGATAATTTTACACTTGCTGCCGCATCTGGTTGTTGGCTGGTAATGATCAGTTTGTTCAAATCTTCAACGGATTGAATGGTACCTTTTATATCAACGGGTATTGTTTTCCCATCATTTTCAACCGTTCCAACTGTCACATCGGCATTTTTACTTTGCAGCGCCTCCTGGACAGCTTGTAAGCTGATTCCTTTTTCCAACGCTTTGTCCTGCTGTAATTCTATTTGCCAACTATTTTCTCTGAGTCCGGTAACCTCTACACCTGCTACCCCTTTCACTTTTTTGAGCTCGGGCATAATGGTGTCAGTTATTTTTTTCTGAAGTTTATCGCGGTCTTCTCCTGTTATTGCAACTTGATAAACACTATTTAACAAGTGATCTATCGTTAAAACTTGTCTATCGGCATTTTCAGGCAATGAAACACTGTTCACAATCGCTTCGAGTTTACTGTTTACCCTGTCAAGATCAGTCCCGAAGGGATATTGAACTTCAAGCGTGACCATATTACTTGTAGTTGAAGCAATGACATTTTCCGCTTCATTTGCCGCCAATATTTTTTCTTCCAGTGGCACAGTAATATTTTTCTGGGTTTCTTCAGCAGACTGTCCGGGAACTGCTATTTGAATAAATAAAGTGGGAAAGGAGAGATCTGGCATGATCGCCTTTTGAATTTTCGTTGTTGAAAATAATCCTCCTCCCAAAACGAGGATACAAAGAAAAAATACAGCTATCCCATTTTTTAGACTCCATTGTGTGATTCTCGACACTTTTCTACCCCCTATAATGACTTCAAACAAACGATAACAATGCAATATGAACTGTATATGAACAAAAGTGGCCGCAAAATGAAATTTGCGGCCACATCTGCATTTTATCTTTTCGGTTTGTTTTTTAAGGGGAGTGTAATGATGAATTTGGTTCCTTCTCCAAGCTTGCTTCTTACGTAAATATTACCATGATGTAATTCCAAGATTTTTTTTACAATGGCAAGCCCGATCCCGCTGCCATTTTTCTTTGACCGGGACTGTTCTGCTTTGTAAAATCGCTCAAAAATATTTCTCAAATGTTCCTCGGCTATACCGATTCCGGTGTCTTCAATTTCAACGATGGCCATACGAGTCTTTTTCGTTAATCGAATCCCGATGGTACCTCCGTCCTTATTATATTTAATGCTGTTATATATGATATTTTGCCAAACTTGGTGCAGTAAATCCTTGTCTGCTACAATATACGTTTTTGGCAAATCTACAGTAAATTGTATGTCTTTTTTCGACCACTCCGGTTGTAACTTTAAAATAATCGCTCTGATTTGTTCATCAACGGAAAAAACTTTCGGTTCAAATGTGTGTTGGTCCGATTCCAAAGATGCCAGTTGAAGCAAGTGGCCACTTAAGCGGGAGAGCCGTTCACTTTCCGATTCGATAATCTGTAGAAATTCCAGACGCTCCGCACTAGGCAAGTCTTTCTCCCGCAACGCTCTGGAGAATCCGCGAATCGAAGTAAGGGGAGATTGAATTTCATGGGAAACATCTGAAATAAAGTTTCTCCGCATTTGTTCGAGTTTCTTTAAATCTTCCGCCATGATGTCAAAATTTCTTGCCAACACACCGATTTCATCTTTTCGTTTCCAATTGAGATGAATGTCAAAATTCCCCTTGGACAATTCTTGCGTTACTTGAGTCATTTTTGTTAATGGCTTGACGATAAAGCGGGAGACAATCAAAATTAAAATACTGCCAGAAATCAATATGCTTAAAAAGCCCAAAATAATTACTTGATAAGCATCCTTGTTGAGATCGCTATCACTGACATAAACAAATAATGCATATTGTTTGTCATCTTTTTGAAATGGAAGGCCGACGATTGGATTATTCGGGTCACTCCCTTCTTCCCGATAGACACCTCCTTTTAAAACTTGTTGAATCCTCTCTTCTGAAATTGATCTTTTGACTGTTCCAAAAACCTCCGGCGCTCCTTCCGAATCATATATAGTGAAATCGATAAGCATAGGCTTCAACAATTCATTTGCCACATTCTTCAATTCTGACATATCATCAAATTCTCTAAATAACGTAATAATGCCTTTTCCTTGTTTAATAAACATCTCTTCTTGCTCACTCCCAAGGATTTCCCGATATAATAGAGTAAGCGTGAAAAAGCCGATGACAAGACTAATCATAACTGTAATGATATAGACGATTACAATCCGGGTATATAATGTCTTCATTTTTTCACTTCCAATTGATAGCCTAAACCGCGGACTGTCAAGATTTGGAACTGGTTCGTCCATTTTTCAAACCGTTGACGGATACGTTTGATATGAACATCCACCGTCCTTTCATCGCCTTCGTAGTCAATTCCCCAAATTTGTTCGATTAACTGGCTTCTCGTAAAGATGTTTCCTGGATAACTGGCCAATTTAAAAAAGAGCTGAAACTCTTTAGGCGGCAACATAATGATTTGACCATCTATTTCCACCGTTTGTTTTTGTTCATCCAATTTCAAATGGCCGATCGTAATGATCGAAGAATAGGCTATCCGGTAGCGGCGCAGTAGCGCTTTTACGCGTAATACTAGTTCAACAGGGTCAAACGGCTTCACGATATAATCATCCGTTCCACTTTGAAAACCATTCACCTTATCGTTAGACTCCCCTTTCGCAGTGACCATTAATATCGGCACAGTCGAAAATCGGCGGATTTCCTGACATACGTCAAAACCATCCACCTTTGGCATCATAATATCAAGAATCACTAAATCAATTTGATTGTTCTCTATGACATCCAAAGCTTCTTCACCGTCAAAGGCTTGTAAAATCTGAAATCCTTCGGGCTCAAGGTAGACTTTCATGAGCCGCTGAATATGAGGGTCATCTTCTGCTACTAATATCCGAATCACTTTCCATCATCCTTAAATTGGTATTCTCGTTTTCTGATTCCACCCACATATTATACTATTTTTATAGCAGATACTTATACACAAATGGGATTGTTTTTTCTGGTATAACAGTCATGTTCTAATCGCATAAACCGTAAATGCGGCGTCATCAATCACAATGAAGGATGCGAGAAGAGGCCTTAATGGTTAATGTCTAAGCATATTCCAACATACAATAGTGGTCTTACCATTTTATACATGACCATCGCTTTGAAAAATCAAAGTTTTTGCATAAAGAGATGTGTTATGTGTAATCAATCGACAGTGACTTGCATTTTTGTAACAATCTTTTACAAACAGATATATAATGGACTGCATAATAGCTGTAATGAAGGGTAATATATAAATTTAGAAGGAGGTAAAAAATTGCAACACTCTCAGAATGCTCGTGAAAGCGGCAATCAGAAAAGCAGAGATGGTCAAGTCCAGCATCAACATAGCCCTAGCAATAAAAAAGCTTTGGGATGGACGTTTTGGATCATTACTACCTATATGATTATCGAGGTAATAGGTGGAATTTATACAAACAGTCTTGCTTTGTTATCGGATGCGGGGCATATGCTCAGCGATGCAG
Source organism: Siminovitchia thermophila (assembly GCF_016909185.1). GTDB lineage: Bacteria > Bacillota > Bacilli > Bacillales > Bacillaceae_C > Siminovitchia > Siminovitchia thermophila. Next base: position 211,520 of record NZ_JAFBFH010000002.1, read on the forward strand.
TGGCACTTGGTTTAAGTTATCTTGCTATAAAGTTTGGAGAGAAGCAAGCTACTTTGACGAAAACATTTGGGTACAAGAGATTTGAGATTTTGGCGGCATTCTTAAATGGTCTTACATTAGTTGTCATCTCTATTTACATATTTTATGAGGCTTTTCAGCGGTTTTCGAATCCTCCTGAAGTGATGAGCTCAGGAATGCTCATGATCGCAACGATCGGATTAATTGTAAACATCATAGCTGCCCTCATTCTTATGAAGAGTGACAGAAAAGAGAACTTAAATGTTCGGAGTGCTTTTCTGCATGTCTTGGGTGATTTGTTGGGTTCAGTAGGCGCAATTGTCGCGGCGCTGCTCATGATATTTTTTGGATGGGGCCTTGCCGATCCGATTGCAAGCCTCCTGGTGGCCATCTTGATTATTATTAGTGGATGGCGTGTTACAAAAGATTCTTATCATATTTTAATGGAAGGGACCCCAACTAATATAGATGTTCTTGAACTTAAAAAGGCATTGCTCGAAGTAAATCAAGTGGAAGAAGTACATGATTTGCATGTGTGGTCGATTACATCTAGTTATCCGGCATTAAGCTGCCACTTAATTGTGGAATCACAAGCCGATCACGATCAAGTTTTAATGGAGGCGAAGCGGATTCTCCAACATGACTTTCATATCAAACATTCAACCATCCAGGTAAATAAAAAAGGCTCCCGTTCCATGGAAGATTACCACTATCATTAATAAAATTCTATAAAGAGCCTTTTCTATGCATTTGTTAAAAGGCTCTTTATGATGGACTGGGCGCAATTTCTAGAGCGATTCGTTCGACAGATGTTACTTTGGATTAGGATGCCACTAGTATCTAGGTTCTTCATTTTTAGAGCGATTCGTTCACCAGATGTTACGCCCCTGATTGTGTAAACGGCGTAGCCCAAGTAGTCAACGAATCTTGCATAACACTGGCAAGTGCACTTTTTTTTCTCAATCTCCATATGCTCGCGTTACAGTCGAGCTATGGATTTGTGATAGGAATTATGAGTATGATGTTTCTAGAGATGAGGATTGTAACCTATACAAAAAGTCTACCTATCTTCCGTATGATGGATAAGAGCTATTTTCACAATCTGATGGACATGCTCATCCAGCAAAGAATAAAAAACCAATTTTCCTTCTTTGCGATATTTGGCAAGTCCCATATTTCGAAGGTAGCGCAAATGGTGTGAGGCTGTTGCAGTCGTTGAGCCAATAATTTCGGCTACATCACAAACACATAGTTCATCTTCGAGGGTCAGAGCATATGCCACTTTTAAACGTGTCGCATCAGCTAAAGCCTTGAAAAGCAATTCAACTCCATTCACTTCATTTATCCTCTGTTGCACCCGAGTTACCACATCTTGATGATAACATCTAGTTTCACACGTATCAGGCACATTTTTTATTGTTTTTTCAATCACTGAATCCCCCTCCATTCGATTATAGTGTAAGTTTCCTTCAAATAATTTTCAATTATAATATTCAAATGAGTATTTTAATGAGGTGCGCACACTGTTACAATTAACCCAAACTATGAAATTTGATGGATTAGATGTTTTATTTCCATCAATCATTGGAAAGGGCGGTTAATGAAAATATATCAAACTATTATAATAGGAGCTGGACAGGCTGGGCTGGTAATGGGCTATTATCTGAAACAGTTAGATCAATCTTTTCTAATTATAGACAAGTCTGAAGCAATAGGATCATCATGGAAGTCAAGATATGATTCCTTAATACTGTTCACACCAAGACAATACAGTTCCTTACCTGGTTTAAAGCTGGCAGGAAATCCACATGATTATCCAACAAAAGATGAAATAGCGGATTATTTAATCACTTACCGTGAAACATTTCAGCTTCCAGTGCAAACCGGCATAGAGGTATCCCGCATTTGGAAGGAAAACAACCACTTTTTGATAGAAACAAACAAGCAGATTTACGAAGCTGAAAATGTGGTGGTCGCGACTGGTCCTTTTCAGAAGCCGCATATACCTGCTTTTACAAAAAACTTGTCAACTGATATATTACAATTACATTCTTCCGAATACAAAAACCCTGCCAACCTTAGAAAAGGCAATGTGTTAGTTGTAGGCGGCGGCAGCAGCGGCGGCCAAATTGCCGTCGAATTATCCGAAGAACGGGAAACCTATTTATCCATTGGCCATAAGTTGCAATTTTTACCTAATCAAATAGGCAATAAAAGCATATTTTGGTGGTTCGACATGCTTGGAATCACGAAAGCAGCCCCTGATTCATGGCTGGGAAGAAAGGTGCGAGCCAAGGGGGACCCTATTTTTGGATATGAATTAAAGAAGGCCATCGAAATGGGAAAAGTGATCCTAAAAAGCAGGGCTATTTCCGGAGAAGGGACAACTGTACAGTTTCAAGACAAGTCCATTTTACATGTGCAAAACATCATTTGGGCAACCGGATTTCAATCGGATTATAGCTGGATCAACATCAAAGGGATTCTTGATCAGCAAGGTATGCCCCTGCAAACAAAAGGAGAAACAAACATACCTGGCCTATACTTTTTAGGGCTTCCCTGGCAAACTTGTCGTGGTTCAGCACTCTTGCTGGGTGTTGGCAAGGATGCGCAGTATATAGCCGAACTCATTGACAAAAGAGATTAAAACAATATCGAATGGAGTGAAAAATTTTATGAACAGCAAGAAATTGGTCTTATTCACTTTAGGCTTTATCGCATTGCTGGTGGCAATCGTTTTTCTGGTAAACCAACAAGATAAAGATACGCAAAGCAATAAAAAAGCGGAGCACCCTCCTATTGAACAGCAGCCCACAATGGGGAAAACGGATGCGCCTGTTTCAATTGTGGAATTCGGCGATTATAAATGTCCTTCTTGTAAAGCTTGGGGAGAAACAGTATTCCCACAATTAGAGAAAGAGTTTATTCAAACAGGGAAAGCCACTTTTTCCTATATCAATGTTTTATTTCACGGAGAAGAATCTACATTGGCAGCATTGGCTTCCGAGTCGGTATATAAACAAGATCCCGATTCATTTTGGGCCTTTCACAATGCTGTTTTTGCTCAACAGCCTGAAACACAACAGCATGATAATCAATGGGTAACATCTGAAAAATTAGTAGAAATCGCCAAAGAAACCGCTCCTGAAATTGATCTCAAGCAGCTAGAGGAAGATATCAATACGGAGGGCACGAAAGAAGAAGTGAAAAAGGATGATGATTTAGTAAAAGAATTTAACGTTGAATTGACACCGACAATCATCATAAATGGTGTTATGGTGGAGGACCCATTTGACTATGACGCAATTGTATCCTTAATAGAAAAGGAACTGGAAAAGAAGAATGAGTAAATCTAATCCATCTGACGCTCATTCAAAAGGCTATATTCTTTACGCAGCCTGGGTGGTCTCTGTTGTTGCAACTTTAGGGAGCCTGTACTTCAGTGAAATAAAAGAATTCATACCATGTGAGTTATGCTGGATTCAGCGAATTTTCATGTATCCTTTGGCCATTATTCTTGGAATTGCGGCATTTGACAATGATAAAAAGTTGAAAAAGTATGTATTGCCGCTCTCCATCACTGGGGGCTTCATTTCCTTATATCATTACATGGTTCAAAAAGTCCCTGGATTTGCCAGCATTAAGCCCTGTGTACAAGGTGTGCCTTGTAATATGCAGTATATTAACTGGTTTGGTTTTGTGACGATTCCATTTTTGGCTTTGACCGCTTTTACAATCATCACCATTTTAATGATCGTATTGTATAAGCCATTTGGAAAAAATAAATAAAAGGTGCTTGGTTACGATTTAAAAAAGCCATTAAACAAACACTTGTCTCCCTCTCTCCTTGTTTAAAATACATGAAACAAGAGCAGCTCTACCCGGATTCTTCCGGGTAGCATTGATATATTGTTCACAATATTAAACTGACATCAAATACTCAGAAGGCATAAGGAATCCGAAAACGATTCCTTATGTTACTTATACTTCTGCTTTCAGCTTGAAATCACAGTCCCTCCAAATAAACCAGTCTCGTAATAGTGAGTGTATTGAAAGGGCTCATTTGGAGACTTTTGCTATTTTAGCCATCCATATTTTTACCTCTTCCCACTCATTCCTTTATATGATACATAATGCTTTGAGAATATGAATGCCTTTGTCAATGGCCTGACTCCTGTTCTTAAGATGAAGAACCCACATGATCGACATATTCTTCAGTTTTTCTAACATCCCTTATGGGGATGTCCTTTAACATGATAAACATATGAGTTTTATCCTTCGCCCGTTACCGGTATTTGTGATTATGATTCAATATCGCTATCCTATAATCATGTTAGCGCGATATTTAACGAAAAATTAAAATCACACCTCCCTTTTCCAAACTTTGAAATGCCCTAGACCATTGTTATCTCGTATGTCAATGATTGAATCGTCTTTGTTTCTGCATAAAATCTCGATATCTTATTTGTAAAATGTCCAGTAGGTGGTGTGAATTTGAAGAAAATATCAATCAAAATCGGCCTTCTCTTTTTTTGTTTGATCTTTACAATGGAAGTCTGCTTGTTTTTTCTGTTGCATCAAAAAATTGCCCACTCAAGAATTGAAGAAGAGCTTTCTGCACTTGTAAACCGGGGCAACAATCATCGTGACGTGTTGGAAACATACTACAATGAAGAAACAATCCACCACATCGCTTTAATGGAAGTAAAATCGGTTACCGAGGTTGTGATCACCGATGAACAAGGGAAAATAATCATTTCCTCCACGGATATCACGAATCAAATCCGTCAGTTAATCAAAGCAGAAAAAAAGGATATCCCCAGAAGTGGACAAATCATTGAAAATGACTGGAAGTCCAAGCCCTATATTGCCACAGTCACCCCATTTGAAACGGGGATAAAAACTGGTTATGTATACATGTTCCAAGATACAAGCCAAGTAAAACAATTAATGAAACAACTTAATAAACATTTTCTCATTGCGGGAATCGCCACCGCCATTGTGACAGCCATTATCATCCTGATTCTCTCGCGTTTTATTGCAAAACCGCTCATAAAAATGAAGGAAGCGACTAAAAAGTTAAGCCGGGGAAATTTTTCCATTCAGTTAGATAATAAAAGCAATGATGAACTGGGAGAACTTGCGGGATCCATTCAACGGCTTGCTGATGAACTGAATCATCTTAAAACAGAACGGAATGAGTTTTTGTCTAGCATTTCCCATGAACTGAGAACACCCTTAACTTATATGAAAGGATACGCAGATGTCGCCAAAAGAGATAACTTGAGCAAACAGGACAGGGAGCATTACCTGAACATCATAATGGACGAAACAGAAAAGCTAACAACCCTTGTAACTGAATTAATAGAGTTGGCTCAACTGGATAACAACGCTTTTACAATTCATAAGGAATGGTTCCCAGTCAGCGAAGCTTTGAAAAAAATAACGAAAAAAATACTGCCCTCTTTCCATGAAGCTGACATTACATTAGTGGTCATTTGTCCCGAAAATATTCAAATCTATGCAGACCCCGTCCGCTTCGAGCAAATCTTAACCAACTTGTTGGATAATGCGAGAAAATATTCTCCCAACGGAACGATTACAACCTTGGAAGTTGTACACGAAAACGGGGATGTAAAGATTGCTATCCGTGATGAGGGAAAAGGCATCCCGAAAAAAGATATACCCTTTATTTTTGAACGGTTTTACAGAGTCGATAAATCACGCTCCAGGGACTTAGGAGGGACAGGCCTTGGATTGGCTATTGTGAAAGAGTTGATTTATGCCCATCATTGGGAGATTGAAGTTGCCAGTGAAGTGAATAAAGGTACCACTATTACGATAATAGCAAGAGGTGAGTCATCATAGTGCGAAAAATTTTAATTGTAGATGATGAAGAACGGATGAGAAAATTAATCACATTATATTTATCTCCGGCCGGGTTTGAGTGTATTCCAGCATCCTCTGGCACCGAGGCGTTAGCCTATTTATCGAAAAAGTCATGCGAACTGGTCATCCTTGACGTCATGATGCCTGACATGGACGGCTGGGAAACTTGTCAGAAAATCAGGGAGTTCTCCGACGTTCCCATCATTATGCTGACAGCCAGAACGGACAAAACCGATGTAGTAAAAGGGTTAAGTGTGGGAGCGGATGATTATATAACAAAGCCCTTTGATTCAGGTGAACTCCTTGCCCGAATAGAAGCCATTTTTAGACGAACAAAACATAAAGAAGATACAACCATCCGTTTTAATGGCCTTATTTGGAATCCGGACTCTTACTCCATCAATTATAAGGATAAGCCCATCCAAGTCACACCAAAAGAGTTTTCCCTTATTGGTTTATTACTTAAATATCCAAACCGCGTATTTACAAGGGAACAGCTTCTCACCATCATTTGGGGCCTGGAAGCGGGAACGGAAGACAGGACAATTGACTCCCATATACGTAACATCCGGGATAAATTAAGAAATGCCGGTTTTCCTATTGATAACCACCTTACCACCGTTTGGGGGGTGGGCTATAAATGGGAAAATGACTGACTGTACACCAGGAGGAAAAACAATGAAGTTAACAAAACTCACCGTGCTTGCAATCTCCTCATTCATTATTATGACGGGTTGCTCACAAACTGAAAAAAAATTTACCTATGAAAAAACAGATAAAAAAATAGACCATGTTCACGGCGCTGGCTTTTTGGAAAATGATCTTTATGTTGCCACCCATGAAGGAATTATAAAGCATGATGGGCAAAACTGGTATACAACGACTGGAAATAATCATGATTATATGGGATTCACCATGACAAAAGATGCTTTTTACTCAAGTGGCCATCCGGCAGAAGGGTCGAACTTAAAAGATCCGCTCGGGTTAATTAAAAGTACCGATAAAGGAAAAACACTTGACCGGCTTGCCCTCTATGGCGAATCAGACTTTCACTACTTGACAGCCGGTTATGACTCCGACACGATCTATGTCATTAATCAGGAGTCCAACTCGGAGCTTAAAACGGGCATGTATTACACAAGGGATGAAGGAAAAACGTGGGAATCCAGCAAATTTTCCGGGATAGAGTCCGATTCGATTGGCAGTATTTCTGCCCACCCGAAAAAGAAAGAAATGATTGCCGTTTCTACGAGAGATGGTCTGTATCTATCTAAGGATAACGGAAACAACTTTGAACTGATGACAGATACCTTTATGGTCCCGGCGGTATTTTTGCTTAAAGATGCCATGATTTACTCAACTATAGAGGATAAAGGCATTCATCTGTATCATCAAAATATCAATGAAAAAGAGGCCGCTGAAATACAAATTCCCAAGATTTCCGATAAGAACCCGATCATGTTTATAGCAGCAAGTCATGAAAAACCTGAGCAAATGGCGATCATAACATACGCAAACGATATTTATATCACGAACGATTCCGGGAATAATTGGAAACAAGTCTCCAAAGAAGGAAAACTTGAATAACAGAGGGAACATCCCCCTACGGGGGATTTTTTATTGGCTGGTTCATCCCAGAAAAAACAACTATATCGTCATTCACATTTCTTTTCATCTTTCTGCACACTTTCTCCACACGCAGGTGGGATAATAATTGTAAGGAAAGATCATGAAAACCAAAAGGATGAATGGAGTGTTGAGTGATGATGCATGGATATGGTTACGGAGGAATGATGGGCGGATTTGGCGTGTTAGGGTATATCATCCATTTACTCCTCACTGGAATCGTCGTTTACATCGCGGTCAAGCTTGCCATGAAAAAATAATGACGAAAGGTGAGAATATGAAAAGCTCTAAAAAAAAGCTATTAATCGGATTCGGAATCGCCTTTGTCGCCTTATTGTCAGGTTGCTCTTTCAATCAAGCTCCTGATCAGGATAAGGTAAGCTCCCCGCCGCCTGAACAAAAAGGAAAGAACGCACTCCCCATTCCCCCCCTGCTTGAGGATAAGAATCCGGCAGACGATGTCGCGGAGTTTTATTTAAAAGCGCAAAAATCAACAAAATCATTTTTGGATGGGGTCGAAACCGAATCATACGGATATAATGGGGATTATTTGGGACCGGTCATTCAGGTACAAAAAGGGGAACAGGTGAAAGTCCATATTAAAAACGAATTGGGCGATGAAGAAACGACCGTTCATTGGCATGGTTTGGAAGTCCCGGGAAGTGCTGATGGAGGCCCGCATAACGCCATAAAGCCAAACGAAATATTTAGCCCTTCCTTTACCATTACCCAGCCAGCGGCAACATTATGGTATCACCCCCACCCGCTCCATAAAACAGGAGAACAAGTGTACAAGGGATTGGCTGGTTTATTTTATATTGAAGATGAGGTATCTAATCGGCTGAATATCCCCAAGTCGTATGGAGAAAATGATTTTCCTATTGTCATTCAAGATCGAAATTTACGGGAAGATGGCCAATTATCCTATGACCTGAATATGATGTCTTTAATGCATGGGATGCACGGCGACACGCCTCTCGTTAATGGTGTCTTCGATCCCTATCTTGAAGTTCCCCAAGGGAAGGTCCGTCTGAGACTTCTGAATGGGTCCAATGCCCGGATCTTTCAACTGAAACTAAGTAAAGATAACCATTTTTGGCAAATTGCCAGTGACGGCGGTTTTCTTGAAAAACCGGTTAAAATGGATCAAATCGTGTTAGGGCCAGCTGAAAGAGCAGAAATGATTGTTGATTTTTCACAATATAAACAAGGTGATAAAGTTCAACTTTTTGATCAGGATGTACGCCTCATGAATTTTATTATAGGAACTCCGGAAAAAGAGAAATTCGAAATCCCTGACCAACTGACAACAATCGAAAAAATCAATCCTCCTTCAGGAACTGTCACAAGAACATTTGCTTTTCAAGGCATGGGTAATTCAGTTAACATCAATGGCAAACAAATGGACATGAATCGCATTGATGAAGAAGTCCAGCTCAATGCTACCGAAATATGGGAAATTACAAATATTGATAACGGGATGATGGGTGGAATGGGAATGCCTCATCCTTTCCATCCACACGGGGTACAGTTCCAGATCCTTGAAAGAAATGGGAAAGAGCCGCCTGAAAATGAACAGGGGTGGAAAGATACGATCCTCCTCATGCCTGGCGATAAAGTAAAAACAATTGCCACGTTTAAAAAAGATGGGGTGTTTATGTATCATTGTCATATTCTCGAACATGAAGATGCCGGAATGATGGGCCAGTTTGAGGTCAATTAGCGAGACCGCCTGAAAAAGTCTGAAGGTTGGTGGTGTTATTGGGGAACAATCATATGATTCAATGCGAGTTAGATGAGCTTAAAGGCATGGGGCAATGCGATTCGGATGTACTGGTAGCCGAATTAACAAAAAATCAACAAAAAATTCAAGCAAGCTATGAACTGTACTATCATAAGAAACAAGATGAATCATGGATCGAGCATTATTATTGCAGCATTTCTTTTAAAAATGCAACACCGATCCACTTACTAAAAGAATTACAAAGACTCGTAGCCAGTACACATAAATACAAACACCCGTATGGTATAAGCAAAGATCAATACTTGTATACATGGGTTGATCTTCAACCAAACGGCCAACTAAAAAATATTTATTCCGGAGTCCAAAAAAGTCCCAAAACAGCCATAGAAGAAGACTTTGAAACAATTCAACAACGATTTACACAGTATCGGCATCTCATCACGGCTCAAAGGTACTCCGACATGGAAATTGACAGGCACATCCGAATCATCTCTCGCCAATATAAATTTAATGCCGAACATGTTGTACCCCAATCTTGGTTTAAAGCCAAAGAACCCATGAAAGGAGACTTGCATCATCTATTTGCCTGTGAGCCTGAATGCAATAGCATCCGTTCCAACTTTCCATATTATGAATTTGATGCAAACACAAAGCAGGCAAGCTTACGTAACCAATGCGGTTTATATGAAAATGGCCGATTTGAACCCGAGTACGGAAAAGGGGCGGTTGCCCGAGCCACTCTTTATTTTCTATTGCGTTACCCGACCAACATTTTAAAAAAATATAAAAAAGCGATTTGTCTTCCGTTATTGATCAAATGGCATGAGACATTCCCTGTAAACGATTATGAAAGACATAGAAATAAAGCCATCTTTGAAATTCAAGGGAATCGGAATCCTTTTATCGACTTTCCTGACTTGGCAAACCGGCTGGCGCCAAACCTTTAGCTTTTGGAATTACTATGTTGATAAGGAGCTGGGACACAACTAAATCAGCTGATTAAAAACGAACAATACAGTGAAACTTCATTCAAGGAATGCTTTTCTCCTTGAATGTTAGTTGAACCAATCGGGCATGTAGGTGCCGTTTTCTCCCACTTGAACCTTTTGTAGTCACACAAGATTTTAAAGTGGTGTATATGGCACCTTACATGCGGGATAAATTGGCCTAGTGTATAATGCGCAAACTTTTAGCGTAGTCAACATATGTAGACTCCTGCGGGAATAGTTCGAGCTGAAGATCCCGCAGGATAGCGACCTTTGCTCTCCGCGGAAGCTGAAGAGACCTGCGGAAAGCGAAATGTTTTGACGTAGCGATGATAGGGATTTTTTTAACACAAATAGGGGTCGGTACATAAGTTGAAAGCTGATTCATATTCGTAAAAATCGTGAGAATAAAACCGCCTGAAATCAAGGTTTTTAAACTTGATTCCATGCGGCTTATTTCATTTTTACAGGGTTTTGTCCCGATCCCTTTGCTATTTCGTATTTGCTTAAGTCCCGGCCCCTTTTGACTTAATCAATTTTCAACAGTTTGGCATTGATGGCTACAATGACAGTACTTAGTGACATGAGGATCGCACCGACCGCCGGGCTTAACACAATTCCCATCGGATAAAGTATGCCGGCCGCAAGAGGAATAGCAACGATATTATAACCTGCCGCCCACCACAAGTTTTGTAACATCTTCCGATAAGTGGCTTTTGAAAGTTTAATAATATTCAAAACATCCATTGGATTGCTTTTAACCAAGACAACATCTGCCGTTTCAATTGCCACATCAGTTCCAGTGCCAATCGCAATCCCCAAGTCTGCTTTGGCAAGAGCGGGTGCGTCATTGACCCCGTCTCCTGTCATGGCCGTCCGCAACCCTTCTTTTGTCTGAATATGAACGATTTTATCGGACTTTTCATGAGGCAACACTTCCGCAAAGATTTCATCCATCCCAAGTTTTGCACCAACGTACTGCGCCACCTTCGTATTGTCGCCCGTGAGCATAATCGACTTGATATTCAATTCGTTTAATTGGTGAATGGCTTCTTTAGCTGTATCCCGAATGATATCTGCCAGTGCGATCATACCGGCAATTTTTCCATTGACCAAAGTAAAGACGACCGTTTTTCCTTCAGCGGACCATTCATTAAATGGCCCTTCATCAAAGGAAAGATTTTGAGACCGCACATAGCCAGGGCTTACTACCATGATTTCTTTTCCATCCACCTCTCCCTGAAGCCCTTTACCGGTAAGGGATTGGAAGTTGCTTACAGACGGAATCGAAAGCTGTCGTTCTTTTGCGGATTTCAAAATGCCGCGGGCAATGGGATGCTCTGAATGGGCTTCAACCGCTGCAGCCAATGATAACACTTCTTCTTCTGCATAAGGACTTGAAGCAGCGATATTCGTCACTCCAAACTCTCCCCTGGTCAACGTTCCTGTTTTATCAAATACAACCGCCTCGATGAAACGGGCATTTTCAAATGAGGCACGGTTTCTGATCAACAATCCTTTCTTGGCAGCAATGGATGTGGAGACAGCTACGACGAGAGGAGCCGCAAGCCCGAGCGCATGTGGACAAGCAATGATGAGAACGGTGACCATTCTGGTGATGGCAAAAGAAACAGAATAACCAAGTGACAACCAAATAACAAACGTGAGCAATCCAGCGAGAAGCGCCCCGTAAAACAGCCATTTTGCGGCACGGTTGGCAAGATCCTGGGCTTTTGATTTGGATTCCTGCGCTTCTTTCACAAGCTTGATCACCTGAGAAAGATACGTTTCCTCGCCAGTCTTCTTAATCGATATAATAAGAGATCCTTCTCCATTGACCGAACCGCCTATGGCTTCGTCTCCTGTTTCCTTTTCCACTGGAACAGATTCCCCGGTCAACATCGATTCATCGATAGTTGATTTCCCTTCAATAATTTCCCCATCCACCGGAACTTTTTCTCCAGGCCTGACCAATACATGGTCACCATGGCGCAACTCGGTAATATCGACTACTTTTACATTGCCGTCTTGATCTATAATACTCGCTTCCGAAGGCATTAGTTTTGCCAATTCTTCCAGTGCTTTGGAGGCGCCCATGACAGAACGCATTTCAATCCAATGGCCTAGAAGCATAATATCAATTAATGTAGCCAGCTCCCAGAAAAAATCCTGTTCTGCGAAGCCAAATGCCGCCGCCGAACTGTAGACATAGGCAACAACAATCGCTAACGTAATGAGCGTCATCATCCCTGGGCTTTTTTCTTGTATTTCATCTTTCGCACCAGTTAAAAACGGCCAGCCACCGTAGAAAAAGACGATCGTTGACAGGGCAAACGATATGTACATATCACCAGCAAAGCGCCAGTTGACATCCAGAAACATTTGGATCATAGGAGACAAGATCAAGATCGGAATCGTGAGAATCAGGGAAATATAAAAACGCTTTTTAAAATCTTCCACCATATGGGCATGGTGGTCATGGTGCCCCATGTGGCCGCCCTGATCTCCCCCGTGTCCGCCATGAGCATGAGAATGCTGCTTTGCATGGTCATGGTGATGATCACCGGAATGAGGGATGTCTGTTTGTTGGTTGGAATGTTCGCGGTCGTTTTTATCCATACTGCTTCCTCTCCTTTCTGTTTATTTACCCCATTTTACACGTAATATGTCCAGAAAATATGCAGAGTAAACAAGCGCATGCCCTATAAAAATATTGTTATCAGTGGAAATGATCAGGTAAAATCACTTTCTGAATAAAAGGTGTTTGAGTATATAGGAATAAGCACAGCAAGAAAAATAGGAAGCCCAGCAAAAAAGGATTCTGGTAATAACGCATCCATTTAAACTGCTCTTTCAGCAAGGGAAGTATCTCATATGCCAGCAAAAAACAGATCAATAGCGCAAATGTAAACATCAACATAAGGGCTTTATCCCAATCTGCAGGCTCTATCATTTCTCCAAGCATGGCGCCCATCATTCCGGCCATCACTCCCGATAGCATACCTTCTAATAGGGCAAGAAATGAAAAAGATGAGCCGATGAGCGCGCCCGCGAGTGCCCCTGCCCCCATCCCCACTGCAGTAGATAACAATAAATGCCCTTGAAACACAATGCCTAGAAGCGTTCCAGCAAATAATCCCATTCCCATCGCCATCGACATGGCAAAAATCATTCCTTGCATAACTGTTACTTTTTTTCTTGCGAAAAAAGCGCAAACAGTCACTCCGAAAAAAAATGTGAAAAAGACGGAAATAAGTAATATCAACCCAGTCGTCATCTAAACCATCTCCAAGACTTTGTACAAGTATATGGCTCCCAAAAGAACAATTAGCACTACATATTCCCTTACATAAAAATTGTCAAGAAAAATGCAGATATTCTGCATATATTTAGGGAATTCTATTATTAGATCATCTTTTAAAAGGAGCGGTTTGATGATGAAAAAAGTTTTTTATCCCATCCATTTATTCATCATTGCCGGGGTGCTCGTTTTTTCTGGTTGCGCGGCTTCCGGACAAGACAACAACCAAAATGGGACATCGGCCAATAATGGACAGGAGCAAACAAAGCAGGAACAAAACAATGGAAAACAACCGAGCAAAGAAATGCAAGAAAAATTCGCTGCCCCTCCAACCGATTTTAACGATCAAGCGTCTACAAATCTTAAAATAGAAAGCACAAAAAATGTAACGCGGATCAATGAGGAGCAAACAACCAGAGCGGCCACTCTTGTTTCTCAAACAATTTGGCCGGCGACACACAAGGAGAATCAGCCGGGGACAGTGATTTTGGTTCCAGAAGGCCAGTGGCAAATCAGTATGGCAAGTGCCGACTTAATCCATCATCCGAATAATGGTCCTGTCTTATTTACGAAAAAAGACGCCGTGCCCCAAGAGACGCTGGATGAAATCAAACGGCTTAGACCTGTGGGAAATGAGGCTGGAACTCAAATAATGGTCATGGGGGACGTCTCCGAAAATGTCTTGAAGCAGCTTGAAGAGTATAAAGTACAACATATAGAAGGAAGTGATCCCGCAAAATTCGCGGCCGATATTGACCGGGTGTATGCCGAAGTGGCGGGAGAAGTTCCCGAGAGTGTGATCATCGTTTCACCTGAAGAAAAGGCCAAGTTATTTTCACTTCCCGCCGTTAACTGGATTGCGCATATGCCGGAGCCTGTTTTATTTGTGAACAAGGACGACATTCCTGAAGCGACCCTTGCTGCTCTAGAAGTAAGGAAAAAGAAACCGAATATGTATATTTTGGGGCCGGAATCAGTGATTTCAAAAAAGGTAGAAGATCAACTTGGCGAGATTGGGACAGTAACAAGAATCGCGGGTGAAGACCCGGTTTCCAATGCTATTTCCTTTGCTCAATTTAAAGATGAAGACACTGGTTTTGGCTGGGGGATGAATGAGCCTGGACACGGTCTTTCCTTTGTATCGACGAAAACCCCGGAATTGGCCATTGCCGCTGCCCCGTTTTCACATTTAGGCAAACACGCACCGCTCATTTGGCTCGAAAATGGTAAGCTTCATGAGGATATTTACAAGTTTTTGGCAACCATCCGCCCGACATTTACAAATAACCCTCAAGACGGACCATTCAACCATGCCTTTATGACGGGAACTTTTGATCAAATTTCGTTCAAGACCCAGGGAATCATTGATGAGAAATTGGAAATTACAAATGCGAGCGGCGGCGGACACGGGGGCCATTAGAAAAAGCTTTTAAATTGTTCCGTTAATGAAATGGACGAAAAGACAGCTTGCTTGTATGAGTTCGGTATTGTACCGGGCTCATATTTTTATGTTTTTCTTTATATTTGGCTAATTGTGGAACATAAACATTCAAATGGAAGGCACTTCATCTAAAACTCCGTCTTACTTAACTTAAAGCAAGATCCGTATTTCTCTTTACCAACTGACGATTTTACGGCGGCAAAGATAGCCAGCCATCGTTTGAAATTCTTGCCATTACATTTTTTCAAGAAACGAATGTAAAAAAAATTATTTCCATGCTGTGTCCTCTCCTTCAGGTTTAACTTCATACCTATTGAGGGTATATGGGGTTAACGGGTACATTCAAAAAGAGTTGATGAAGAAAACAGGAAAATATGCATTTTTTTGCAGTTTATTCAAATCTTCCAAGGGGAAAATAAAAAATGAATACCTCAAAAGGAAGGATGATTTGGTGAATAACCAAATGTATGAACAATGTATCCAAGCTTGCCTGGAGTGCATGGAGGCGTGCAACACCTGTTATGATGCTTGCTTACGAGAAGAGGACATAGCCAAAATGGCTGACTGTATTCGTATGGATCGGGAATGTGCAGATATATGTGCTTTTGCAGCCAAGGCGATGCAGTCTGGCAGCCCATTCGCAAAACAAATTTGCCAATTGTGCGCGGAGATTTGCGAAGCTTGCGGAAATGAGTGTCAAAAGCATGATCACGACCACTGTCAAAGATGTGCGGAAGCTTGCTTTAAATGTGCGGAAGAATGTCGAAAAATGGCTTCTTAATGCATAAATGGGGAAAGGAGAGCATTTGTTATAAGAAATAGCATATGCTCTCCTGTTTCATGAAGCGACACGGACAATACTTCCAACAACAGACGAGCAGAAATGTCCCCATTTAAAACATCTTCCCCATTTCATTTTTATCATCGAACAGAAAGGACAGCTACTGATATATGCCAATACAACTTGTTTGTTACGAACTTAAACGATTAATGGAAGATTACTACAAATGCGGGGACCCTCATATAAAGGCGCTCATTCATTCTGATATAAAGCTTTTAAGTAAAGCTTTATTTTATTGTGACCTCTCGAAATAGACTGAATTTAAACACATTTACACCCCTCTAAGCTGTTACTGAAACTACACATCAAACGATGCCCGATGCCTGTTTTCTTCAATCGACTTGCTGGAAAAGTTTACACAAATAAGGGGCCACATTACAACCAATATGTTATGGTATCGAATAAACCGAGTAATATTAGTATAACTCCCGCTACCCGTTGAACCCAGAGCCCCATTTTTTTACTTCGTTTCAGCAGGGAGCCACTTAAGCCAAGGAAAGAAGTCATCCCCATTACGACAAGCACGGGGATGGAAGTCCCAATTCCGAACACTGTGGGAAGAATCATTCCGTATGAAGAAGCCAAAACAATCGGCATAAGAGTAACGAAAAATATGACAAACATGGTCGGACAAAAAGCAATAGAGAAGCTTGCGCCCATTAAAAAGGAGCCTATTTTTCCACTGCGCAGTTTTAACGGTATTTTACTCGCCAGTCTATTGATGATGTTTAGTTGAATAACCCCCATTAAGAAAAGACCAAGCAAGATAAGGAACGGTCCGATCACTTTGCGGAAAAAAGGAAATAATATGATGAGATTTTCTTCAAAGCTCCGTCCCGCCAACCATACAAATAATCCCAGCCCGCTAAACACTACAATCTTGCCAAGGATAAAAAAAATAACATCGCCCCAGTAACGAGAATGTTGCAGGCTCCGATTTCCATAAAGTGTAATCGCGCCTATATTTCCAGTTAGTTGGCAAGGAGCCAGAGCGCCTATTAAACCGAGCACAAAGGCGGCCACAATAGGTGCTTCTGCTCCGTGATACAGTGACATGAAAGGCTCACTTAATAATTGGCTTATTTTGCTGATTTCTTGA
Organism: Siminovitchia thermophila; assembly: GCF_016909185.1. Lineage (GTDB taxonomy): Bacteria > Bacillota > Bacilli > Bacillales > Bacillaceae_C > Siminovitchia > Siminovitchia thermophila. Next base: position 228,465 of record NZ_JAFBFH010000002.1, read on the forward strand.
TACATATGGATCAACCTCAGTTACTGATGGATTTCATGATTCCTGTCAAAGTTGCTTCATTTTATCAGGCATAAGAATGTAATCCGGCGATCACTAGATTGACAACGATGAGATTAAAAATAATAATGACAAACCCAATGACCGCAAGCCATGCCGTTTTCTCCCCGTGCCAGCCCCTTGAAAGACGCAAATGAAGAAATGCCGCATAAAACAAAAAGGTAATAAGCGCCCATACCTCTTTGGGATCCCATCCCCAAAAACGTGTCCAAGCAATCTGGGCCCAGATCATCGCGAATATTAGCCCGCCAAGAGAAAACACCGGAAAACCGATCAAGACAGATCTATAGCTGATTTCATCCATCAGATCCAAGTTTACCTTTCTGACCACCGGATGAAGAATTTGGCTTATTCGCTTTCTAGTGAGAAGCCGTATGGCCGTATAAAAGACTGTCCCTGAAAGCAAGGTCCAAATGACCGTATTTAGCTTTCTCGCATGGATGATGGCCGGCATTTCAACAATCGGGCTGAAGCGGTCCGGAGTCGACATAGTCCCCTCGTTTGGCCCTACAAGTGCAGGCAATTGGTATTTCATGACTTTTTCATTGCCTTCTTTGTCTACCCAGTTAAATTCAGCCTTGTAGTCGGCGATTGCAAAAGAGGATGTGACAGCAATAAAACCAATCACACAAATAACGCCAAACATGATCACTTCCAGCATAAATGATCGTTTGTCTTTTACCGTGGGGTTGATTGCCTTGAGCAAATAAATCAAGCCTGCCACAAAACTGATAGCAAGTATCGCTTGTCCAGTTGCGGTTGTTGATACATGAATAAACAGCCAATCGCTTTGCAATGCGGGAATGAGAGGGTTGATTTCACGGGGAAACATGCTTCCATAGGCTATTAAAATAGCGGCTACGGATAAAGCAAAAATCCCTAACACATTTATTTTATAGATAAAATATATGAGAATAAAAGCCCCTACAATCATCATTCCAAAAAAACTAATAAACTCAAACATATTACTGATTGGGGCATGCCCTCCCGCGATCCAGCGCGTGACGAAGGAGAAAATTTGCGAAATGAAACCGGCAATAGCCAATGCAATCCCTATTTTCCCCCAACGATTTTTATGAGATGATATCTCTTCTTTTCCTTTTTTCCTAATCGCTCCAGAGAAGAATAGCACCGCAATTAAATACAGTACAAATGCGGCATATAACAAACTACTGCTTATTTGTATAAAATTTAACATTTATTTTCTCCCTCCCGTGTGCTGGTCTAGTGGTTCAGGTATTGACGTTCCATTGATAATACCGGCAATTTCTCTTTTTAGCCCGTACCAATTTTTATTGGTGTGAGCAGCAATCAGCACTTCTCCCTCATGCTTTTGCAACCAGATGCGGCGATGATTCCAATAGGAACCCTGGATCACACCAATCATAAAAATCAAACCGCCAACTCCCACAACCCAGAGAGTGAGATCTTTTCGAATCACAAGCGCAGTGGCATTGCGGGTTGTAATCCCTGAAAACGCCATTTTATAGTCGGTTTCCCCAAGCGGCTCAATGGTTTGGCGAATAGCGGTAAAACTAACTTCTCCATCGGGATGCTCCGGCGAAATCATGTTAAATAAAAAAGCGGGATTATTGGGAACAGGCGAATTATTTTGCGGCTCGCCGTTATCGGCAAAACCTGTAAAATCGGGATAAAAGCCCAACAGTTCTACTTGATAGCCGTTGCCTAGATCGTATATATCCTTCGGGTCAAACAAATCAATGGCCAATTCGCCTTTGGAACTCTCCGTTTTTTTGTCCAGGAAACTAAATGACATGCTTTTAAACTCGTCAAGTTTATAATCGACTTGATAAACGCCAAATTTGTCAAACTTTAAAGGCTCATTCACACGAATTTTTGCTTCCTGCAACTTTGTGAGGTTTCCATCAGCACCCACTGTTTTATTTGAATCCCGCTCATATAAAATGACATCGGTTTGGAAATTTTTAATGACACCACCTACCCGATCGAGCGCTTCCCGAAATTCCTCTCTATCGGTTTCCTTATCGTATAGTTCCCTTTTAAACCCCTTGCTTTCCAGTACGTATTTTTCATCAGTGCCCGGAATGGTTTTTCTTTCCCCATCCCGAAGCCACAGCACTTCATCCACATACATGCCGGGAACAAAGCGAAGCATGCCCCCGATTAAAAAAATAATCAATCCGATATGGTTTACATAAGGTCCCCAACGGGAAAAACGACCTTTTTCAGCCAGGATATTCCCGTTTTCTTCCCGAATACGGTATTTTTTCTGTTTCAGCTTTTGTTTCATGAGCTCAAAATCTTGATCAGCCTGGGCCGCAACTCCACGGTTGAAAAGCCTTTGCCTTTTTAAGAAGCTTTCATGCCGGCTCACACGCTGGTTGTTTAAAGCCCTATATAGCGGAATGACACGATCCAGGCTACAAATCACCAGTGAAACGCCGATAGAGGCAATCAGAAGCAGATACCACCAAGAACTATATAAATCGTGGAAGCCCAACTGATAAAAAACCTTTCCAGCCATTCCATATTGCTCTTCATAATAAACGGTGGGATCGGCAAACGGCGGAATGTACATGGCCTGCGGCAAAATGGTTCCAAGAGCCGAAGCCAGTAACGTAATGACGATTAACCACACACCCACTTTTACCGAAGAAAAGAATGTCCAGATTTTATCAACAATGGTTCTGTTATAAGTCTGCGATCTGCGGGCACTTCCTTCATAGCGCATATCATGGAGCCTTTGACTTTTAGCTTCTTCGGCCAAAGCCCGTCCGCATGCTTCACACAAAAAGGTTCCGTTCGGATTCACATGCCCGCACACACATTTTATTTTATCCAAAATTTCATCACCTCCTTATTGAGGCTTAATGCTCTCCATCATTCCTTTAATTTTTGCTTCTGACAGTTCTCCTGTTTCTATTGCGGTGATCTTGCCTTCAGGATCAATCAGCATGGTAGTAGGCAAAGGAGTGACACCGTAAAGATTCAAAACTTCTTTGTTCGTATCTTTCAAAATGGGAAAGTTCAAACCATGCTTTTGGATAAATTTATTGATGACAAACTCGGGCTCACCCACGTTTACCGCCAATATTTCTACCCCTTGATCTTTGTACACTTCATATTGATTGTTCATATAAGGCATCTCTCTTTCACACGGCTTGCACCATGTACCCCAAAAGTTCAAAAACACTCCCTGGCCTCTATAGTCTGATAATCTATGTTCATTGCCATCCATATCAGAAAGGATAAAGTCCGGCGCTTGCTCCCCTACTGCCATCTCCCCTCTCGTTTCCTTGGTGAAATTTGCATAGAGTGTGTAGACGATAGCCGCCAACATAATGACCAGTATGATACTTCGCATGACGAGCCGTTTCTTTTTCTTCATCTTTTACCTCCTCTTTAAGCCATGTTCGTTATGACGAATCCTAAAATCCTGTAAAACCGCCGAACAAAGGAACCAACAAGGAAATAATGACGGTCATCCAATCAAAATATAGGAGAATCCCCATCAAAACCATTAATATTCCCCCAAACATCATAAAACGATTTCCGTGTTTTTTTAAAAAAGTCATTTTATCGATGAAAAAGGCCATGATGAGAAACGGGATAGAAAAACCAAGCACATAAAACGCCATATAAAGAAGTCCCATACCCGGATTTGCTATACCAAGAGCGATCACTCCGGCTAAAATCGGCCCTGTACAGGGAGTCCAGCCTGCGGCAAATCCAATTCCGATCAACACCGATCCCAAATAACCCGAAGGACGATTGCGAAACTGAAATTTTTTATCCGCTTGCAAAAATTGAAAGCGGAGCACACCGGCAAGAACCAGCCCAAAAAACACCATTAGTATGGCGCCTAATTCCCTTAAAAGATCTTGATATTTTGCAAAAAAAGCTCCTATAAAAGATGTGGACAGCCCAAGCGCTAAAAAGATAATGGAAAAACCAACTAAAAATAGGATCGTATGAATAAACGCTTTTTTTCTTAAAATTGCCTGTCCGCTTTTTAATTCGCTCACTGTCATTCCTGTAATATAAGAAAGGAAAGCCGGATATAAAGGGAGCGCACAAGGTGATATAAAAGATAAAAAACCCGCGCCAAATGCCAGAAACAGGTTCACTTGTTCCAAAAAATGTACACATCCTCCCCAGGTTTTTTGGATATACGCACCATTAAGATAAGGTATGAATGTGAAGAAACTATGCAGTTAACTTAAAAGACATAAAATAGTTGAAAATGGAGCAATAAAGTGTGACAATCCTCACATCCATCTGAACGATTTGCTGTTATTTCTTTGTGATTCGAAATGATATCTTCATCATTTCTTCATCTTTTTCAATTACTATTCAATGTTGAAAGGGAAAATGGGCGCAACCCGAAGCTTAAAATCGAAGGTTCAATAGCTTGATGAACATTTGCGGGGCTCTAACGCATAGCCAATCTGTGAAGAAGCAGTTATAAATCTGGGATAATAGACTTTTACAAAACATTTTCAGTCAGTGATGTTCCATAAACATATTGCTCATAAAACAGCTGTGACGAATAAAATCTGGGGAAGGAGCCTTGTACAGAGTGCGACATGGTGTAGGATCAGCAGAAGAAAATAGAAATACCATTAATTCACCCACTCATATAGAGTGAGACGGTGATCGATAAGACTAAGCTGGTCCCGCAAAAGTCTCAATCCAAGCGCTCATTGAAGATAGCCGCAACGCAATCTATGCAAAGCGCTGGATCAGGCTCAAGCTCATAAAAGATGGAAACTGTTGAACCATGGTGCGCTTGCTGATCTCTCCATTGCGGTTGAATAGGATTTACTCGAGGGAACCTGGTACAGACAACCTCGGTTTTGTTATGTTGGTTTTTTATTGATCTTCATACTGGCACAATTACATGGAAAAACTGCTGTTTTTGAAAATGATCTGGCACAATTCATCTATTTGTTTTCATCAAAAAAACTAAACAGATGACGTGCTTTCAGTCGGCCCGTTTTTGTTTCCAATGCCTGTAAACGATGAAGATAAAAATCATGGCGAAAACAATGCCAATCTGCCATCCAACTGTTAAGGTAAGTACACGATCCACTGAATAAGCTTCTATGTACAGTGAGGGGATTTTTCCCAATGTGCTGGCAATGCTGAAAGAAAGTAAACGCATTTGACTATAGGCGGCGGCTAGCGTAACAGCACCTGAAGGGACGAATGGCAATATTCGCAACATGATGACGAGAATAGCGGCTTCCACCCCATGGGTATGTTTTAGCTTGTTCAAAAATCTGTTCTTTACTTTATTTCGCGCAAACCATGTACGAATACCTTTGCGGTAGAGCAAAAAGCTGACAACAGCCCCCGCCGCCTCCCCGATAATGGAAATAAGCAACCCTGTCTTAAAACCGAAGAAAATGATATTTCCAGCAGTCACCGGGGCACTTGGAAGAATTCCCGAGATTGCTATAATCATATTAAGGCAGATACTTATGATCACTGCCATCCATTGATGTTCAGGAAACCATTCCGTCACCACATGCTCCATATTTTCATCAATTCCTAGTGTAAAAATTGAAATTCTTGCCGACAAATGACAATGAAGAGTAGATTCAACAAAAATATAATTCAATCAAATAGAAAAGTCCATTTTTGACTTGCGGTCAGACAATTTATTCACGAAGTTTCAAAGAAATGGGATCTGCAAAATTTCTTCAGAATTCTTTTGTATAATGGGCATACCCAACCGAAAAGCCCGATTTACAAACCGCTTGCAGATTCATCTAATAAGTTCGTATTTTTTTAAGCGTCAGCAGAAAGCTTTTATGATACAACATGCTAAAAAGGGGTTAGTGTTACTAATGTACACCAAAATAACTAAAAATGGTCAAATACGAATACCCAAAAAAGTCCAAAACGAGTTAAATCTATTGGAAGGACATTATCTATATATATATGAATCGCAAAAGTGCATCTATATTGAAAAAGATCATGAGGACGATACGTTAAATCAGTGCCTCTTTGCCAATGATAAAGTTACGATACCTATGGAGCTTAGAAAATTGCTTAATATCTCGAATGGGACCCATCTATACTTGGATGTTTCCGATTACAATACCATTCGTCTAATGAAAAATGATCCTTAAAAAACCGTAATAACTAGATTAATGAGAAGAAAAAATGGAGCAGTTTATATAAATGAAACGACACATGAAAAACATTTTTATCGTAACGATGATGACGATCACCTACACGATCATTCTGACCTATTTTTTTCCGCAAATGAAGGCGCTTCTTATGTTGGACAGAGCTGTAAAACTTGTTGAAGATCTAGGACAGGAACTGGCCGTCACATTCAACCTCGGCAATTGGTTGCAAACGAGTAACAGTGCGTCAGAAAACGACATTTCCAATGACAAAGAGATAACAAAAGAAAGCAAACCCACATACTATATCAAGGCTGATTTAAATGAAAACAGCTATGAAATTGACGGACAAATGAACGTTACGATTGAGAATCCGGGTACCGACTTCATCACTTTTTATACGTATTCATATTCGTGGTCACCTATGAAAATCAACAAAGTCGTTTTAAATGGGAGAGAAGTTACTTTTTCCTATGACAAAAAACAATTATTGATACAAAACCCTAAAGAAGAAAAAGAACTTACCTTTTCCATCGAGTTTATCACACCTGTCCCCCGCGAAGGAACCCGTTTCGGGTATAAAGAGGATGTATGGTTGATCACCACTTGGTATCCGATGCTCGGTGTTTTGGACGAGCAGCAAAATTGGATGACGAGACCAGATCCCATCGGCATGGGTGACCCTTTTTTATTCAACTATGCCGACTATGTCGTTGAATGGTCCAGTTCACCGTCCATTAAGTGGGTAACATCAGGGGACTTAACATCCGATACAATCATAGAGAACAAAAGAAAAACAACCTGGAAAGTAAAAAACGTCCGCAATTTTGCTTTGGCCGGGAGTAAAAATTACACACAACAAACTTTACAATTTAAGGGGAACACAACCGTGACAATCGCCTTGACAGACGAGGAAAAATTTTCCGAAGTCGTTGATATCGTGCGCTTTTCCTTCCCGCTTTTTCAATCATTATACGGTCAGCTTCCCTATTCCAACATCGCCATCGTTGAAACAGGCCATGGCACCAATTTCGCACTGGAGTATCCAAATGTAGCCATCTTCTCCAAAGATATGTATGCCAACAATGAGATTGAACACTGGCTGCCCCACGAAATTGGCCATCTATGGTGGTATAACGCTGTAGGTGTAAATGAAATAAAAGAGGGATGGATCGATGAAGGTTTGGCAGAACTCAGTGTTGTCTTATATTTGGAAAACCGCTATTCCAAATCCGCCGGAAAACAACTAAGGGATCAATATCGCCAAAGAAATCAGCTTCTCGTGAAAAATTCACCTCTTCAAGCAATGGCTGCCGGGATGTACGGTTTTAAAAATAAACAAGAGTTTTATGATTCCTGGTATGCGCGTTCTGCAGATATGTTTTTGACTTTGCGTGATAAAGTTGGCGAGGAAAAGTTCAACTATTTTTTGAACACCCTTTACAAAACGAACATGGGACAGGATATTCGAGAGGATCATATTGTCCAAGCTTTAGAGGATTCACTGAACTTAAAAACGAATCTATTCACCAACTGGGTCCACGAACCTTATCAGCAAACAAAATGGGACATTGAAGTGATTAGTGCTGACGATGAATCAAAACGCAATGCCGTTGACGAATCCCGAAAATAGGACCCTATCGCAAAAGTAATAATCCCGGAGCAAGTAAAAGGGAGCTATTGAAAAAAATAGAAAGCAACCTTGAAGTTTAAAGTGAAGGATGAAAATGAAGTCCACCTGACGTAATGGCATCCTTTTTACAAGAAACCGTGAGGCTGGGACACAACTAAATCAGCTAATGAAAAAACAAACAATACAGTGAAACTTCATTCAGTTGGCGTTTTCTTCCATCTCCTACTGAATGTTAGTTGAACCGATCGGGCATTTAGGTGCCGTTTTCTCACACTTAGACCTTTTGTGTCAACTCAGGTCTTGAAGTAGGAGTCTT